>JAMCQI010000076.1 GCA_023381515.1 Chloroflexota bacterium
CGCCTTCCAATTCGACCGTTGGCAATGATCCTTGCCCGGCCGCTGTAGCCGTGGCAAGGCATTGCGCACAAGGAGATGGCGTGAAGCAGGTTGTTATCGAGAACCCCATTCTCAATTCTCCCTACCTGGAACCCACGCGCCATTTCAAGTTCTCCGACGAGGGCATCACCGACGAGGTCGTCGAGGGGCGGCGCATTAGCTCCTACTTTATTCCGATCCCGCGGCCCAAAAAGAGAAACCCCAAGCAACTTGCGTTCGAGACTGAATGGACCGCCGACCGCATCCAAGAGAACGCGTTTATCAACAAAGTGCGCGGGCGCGTCGCGCTTTGGCGGCAGGGCCGGTACACCGGCGTCACAAGTGTAACCCGGCGGCTCCTGGAATACTGGCAGCACCCCGACCGCGAACATAGGCTGTTCTTCTGCCAGATCGAAGCGCTGGAAACGGCGGTCTATATCGCCGAGGTCGCCGGCAAA
The DNA here is from genome assembly GCA_023381515.1 of Chloroflexota bacterium. The sequence continues at coordinate 477 of JAMCQI010000076.1, forward strand.
TTCGGCGACGCGTGGGTCGAGAATGATCTGCGACGTGCCAATGAAGACGCCAATCCGCTTCTTTATCGCATCGCATTCAAGATGGCCACCGGCAGCGGCAAGACCGTCGTGATGGCGATGCTTATCGCCTGGCACGCTCTCAACAAGCTGGCAAGTCCCCAAGACGCGCGCTTCTCAGATTCGTTTCTCATCGTGACCCCGGGTATCACCATCCGTGATCGCTTGCGGGTCCTTCTCCCCAACGATCCCGAGAACTACTACCGTCAGCACGATGTCGTCCCCAGCGATCTCCTTCCCGAATTGGGCAAGGCCAAGATCATCATCACCAACTTCCACGCGTTCAAGCCGCGAGAGCGTATCGCCGCCGGTAAGATCACCAAGGACATTTTGAAGCAAGGCGGGGCAAGTCCGTTTACCGAAACCCCCGACCAGATGGTAAGGCGGGTGTGCCGCGATCTGGGGAACAAGAAGAACATTGTCGTCATCAACGACGAGGCGCACCATTGCTATCGGCGCAAACCGGACGGCGAGGAAGAACGGTTGACCGGCGACGAACGCAAGGAAGCCGTCAAGCGCGAGGAAGAAGCGCGCATCTGGATTTCAGGATTGGAAGCGGTCAAGGCCAAGATCGGCTTGAAGGTCGCCTACGATCTCTCGGCGCCGCCATTCTTCTTGCGCGGTTCGGGCTACTCCGAGGGCACGCTGTTCCCCTGGGTGGTTTCGGACTTTGCGCTGATCGACGCCATCGAGAGCGGCGTCGTCAAAGTGCCGCGCGTCCCGGTATCCGACGATTCGATGGTGGGCGAGCAGCCCACCTACCGCGATCTGTGGCTGCGGATTCGTGACGACCTCCCGAAAAAAGGCCGGGGCACGGATGCGCTCAGCGGCGAACCCAAACTACCGGTCGAATTGGAAGGCGCGCTGCAGAGTCTTTACGGCAACTATGAAAAGTACTTTCGTCAATGGGAGCAAAACGCCGACGCGCGTTCACGTGGGATGACGCCGCCGGTCTTTATCGTCGTCTGCAACAACACCAACGTGTCCAAGCTTGTTTACGACTATGTCGCGGGCTGGGAAAAGACGCTCAAAAACGGTACGACGGCCGCGGTGCCCGGAAAGCTCGGCCGGTTCAGCAACGTGGTCGACGGCTCTTGGACCGCGCGCCCGAATGCGATCTTGATCGACAGCGAGCAATTGGAGTCGGGCGAAGGGATGAGCGACGAATTCAAAAAGATCGCAGTACGGGAGATCGAAGAGTTCAAGCAAGAATACCGCGCCCGCTTTCCTGGACGCACGGCGGAGGATCTGTCCGACGAGGACATGCTCCGCGAAGTGATGAACACGGTCGGCAAGCCGGGCAAGCTGGGCGAGCAGGTCAAGTGCGTCGTGTCGGTTTCGATGCTCACCGAGGGTTGGGACGCGAACACGGTGACGCACATCCTCGGCGTACGTGCATTCGGGACCCAGCTGCTGTGTGAGCAAGTCGTGGGCCGCGGGTTGCGGCGGATGAGTTATGCGACGAATGCAGATGGAATGTTCGAGCCGCAGTATGCCGAGGTATACGGTGTGCCGTTCTCGTTCATTCCCTGCTCTGGCTCGGCCGTGGACCCGCGCCCCGGGCCGACGCCGACCCGCGTTCGTGCGCTGGAAGAACGAATCGCGTGCGAGATCACATTCCCGCGTGTCACCGGCTATCGCTATGAATTGCCAAGCGAGCGGCTCGACGTGACATTCACCCAGGAATCGCAGCTCGCGATCTCGCCGGCCGACCTGCCCACCAAGACCGAGATGTCGTCGATCATTGGTGAGGCGAGCTTGCACACCCTGTATGGGCTGATAGACAAACGCGAGCAGGAGGTCGATTTCCGCTTGGCAAGCCTGGTGCTTGAAAAGTACCTCCGCGACGACGACGGCAACGCCAAGCCGTGGTTGTTTCCGCAATTGCTTCACATCGCGCACCGCTGGCGCACCGAGTGCTTGACCTGCAAAGACAACGCCTTTCCGCAAATGCTCTTGCTCGTCGCCTTTGCCAACGACGCCGCCGACCGCATCTATCGCGCCATAGTCGCATCGAGGCCCGAGGCCAAGACGATCAAGCCAATACTTCGGCCCTACGACCCGGTCGGCTCGACGCGCTACGTGGACTTCGACACCACTCGCCCGGTGTATGCGACCGATCCACGCAAATGCCACATCTCGTATGCCGTCGCGGACACAGAGTCCTGGGAGCAGAAGATGGCTCAGGCCCTGGAAGAAATGGACGAGGTCGTGTGCTACGTCAAGAATCACAACCTGGGCTTTACGATTCCGTACACGCTGAACGGCGAGGAGCGCGGATACATTCCCGATTACATCGTTCACATCGACGACGGGCACGGTCCGGACGATCTGCTCAACCTCATCCTGGAGGTGAGCGGCGAGGCGCGCAAAAACAAGGCGGCGAAGGTCGCGACGGCGCGATCACTCTGGGTCCCCGCGATCAACAATCACGGCGGGTTCGGACGATGGGCGTTTCTGGAGATTTCGGATCCGTGGGACGCGAAGAACACCATTCGGAAAATGAAAGCCGCAGAAGACCTATGAGAATATCCAGGATCGCAATTGAAAATTTCCGCTCCATAAAGAATCTCCAAACCGAAGTGCCTAACGTCTGCGCTCTTGTCGGCCCCAACAATTCAGGCAAGAGCAATATTCTGTCCGCGATCCAGCGCGTCATTGGCCGCGATTGGGTCACCGCAAACGCGTTCGACGACAACGACATATACGGTAGGAACCCGGCGCTAGATGTCAAAATCAAGATTGACGTCGACCCGCCGATTCCGTACCGCCGCTTCAAAGAAGCGGGCCCTGTTGAAGTCGCGACACTGTCATTTCTTTACACGCACTATAAGATTGGCCCAGAAAAGGGCGAGCCGCGATTGGAGCAGAGGTGTCTTCTTCCAAACGGAAGAGATGTTTACGTGCCCAAGAAGGCACCACAGAAGTCCAAGGCCGCATCAACCAGCAGCGGCGAGTCTGAACTCCTGCTCAACATTCCGCAGGAGGTGAGGGACAGCGTTCCCGCCATATACCTTGGGACAAGCCGTTCAATAAGGGACCAACTTCCGAGCGCCCGGTACTCTCTCCTCCGGACACTGTTTGAGGACGTCAACCGGGATCTCCAAGACCCGAAGAACCAAGTCAAGGTAACGCTTCCTGATGGCACGGAACAAGACGTTCAGCGTGCGAAACGTTTCCGTGAACTGTTGGATCAAGCAACGGACCTCCTCCGTACGGAGGACTTTCGTGGGCTCGAATCGACGATCAAGAAGAATGCTCTGCTCCAACTTGGATTCAATCCAGACATCGACTCAGATCAACTTGACCTGTTCTTCTCTCCGCCTGACACACTGGAGTTCTACAAGTCTTTAGATATACGAATCCGCGAGGGGGACCTAACCGTAAGTGCCACAGAACTCGGCGAGGGAATACAGAATGCATTGGTAATTGCGATCCTGAGAACATTCGAAGAGCGCCGCAAGAAGGGAGCCATCTTACTCATTGACGAACCAGAGATGTTCTTGCACCCACAAATGCAGAGGTCGCTTTACAAAACCTTACGCCGGATAGCAGAGACAAACCAGATCATTTACTCGACGCATTCGCCACATTTCGTTACCGTGCCTGAGTATGACGAGATACTCATGACGCGCAAGAGCGCCGAGGGCACGCATGTTTGTCGCTCTACCCTCCCTGCTGATCCCAATCGCAAGGAAAAACTGATCAAAGAGCTTGACCCAGAACGCAACGAGCTGTTTTTTGCCACCCGGTTGCTCCTTGTCGAAGGCGACACGGAGAAGCTTGCCCTGCCAGAATATGCGAAGCAACTCGGTTTCGACTTGGACAGAGAAGGCGCGACGATTGTCGAGGTTGGTGGCAAGCGTGATCTTTACGAATTCGCCAAGGTAGCGTGCTCATTCAGCATTCCGACGGGAGTCCTATACGATGAAGACTCGTCAGACTTTAAGGATAAGCCGGACGAAGAGAAGCTATTCAATGATCAACTTGACGGACTAGCGTTATCTGACGGCGCGACAGTCTGGCGTCTTTCCAAGAATTATGAAGATTGCCTACGGAGGACGTTGGGCGAACCCAAATACCAAGAGCTTTGTCAGAAGTATCCGCAACTCAGCAAGCCAGTGAGAGCCCGTTTGATCGCGTCGGAAAAAGGGCTTGATATGCCCGGCGAACTGGCCGCGGCACTTGTGTGGTTAGCAAACAAATAGGGGGCTGTCCATGTCGCGTAAACCAAACGGCAAAGTCACGAACGCTAAGCCTCCAACCCCCATCACCGCCGTCAAACACAAGGACAAGCGCAGCAACATTCCCACGGAAGAACTTCGTGGCTTTGTGACGGACGAAGAGAAAAAGCCAAAGACGGTGCCCTATCCCCGCGATCCGTCACTTGATCCGCAACTAGTGTGGAAGGGCAAGGACGACCAGGACACCCAAGACCTCTCCGTCCCGGCCGTGCCAATTTACATCCAGGAAAAGATACAACCGCAAGCCATCATCGAGAATGTCCGCGCTCAGGCAAAGATGCAAGCGCCTGAAGCGCAGTTGGCGATGTTCTCCGACTTTAACGGCATTACCTTCGAAGACCTCGTCGACTTCTACAGGCACGAGCAGAACTGGGCGAATCGGATGATCTTGGGCGATTCCCTGATGGTGATGACCTCGCTGTCCGAGAAGGAGGGGCTCAAGGGCAAGGTGCAGATGATCTACCTTGACCCGCCCTACGGCATCAAATTCGGCTCCAACTGGCAGGTGAGCACGCGCAAGCGCGATGTCAAAGATGGCAGGGCAGACGACGCGACGCGCCAACCCGAGCAGATCAAGGCGTTCCGCGACACTTGGCAGTTGGGCATTCACTCCTACCTTGCCTACTTGCGCGACCGCCTGGCCGCTGCGCGCGAATTGCTTACTGATAGTGGAAGCATTTTTGTGCAGATTGGCGACCAAAACGTACACCTGGTCCGCTCCCTCCTCGACGAAGCATTCGGAAGCGATAACTTTGTGACTCAGTTCGCGTACCGGACGAGCGCACCGCTTGGATCGAAATTCGTTCCCGGCATTTTTGATTACATCATTTGGTACGCCAAAGACTTGACCAGTGTGAAATTCCGGAGGCTCTTTACCCCGAAGACGCCACGGGATGACTCCTACTACGATTCCATTGAGCTTCCGAACGGAGAACTGCGCAAACTCACGCAGAACCAGCAGCTAGGTCTGGAGCTGATTCCCAACGGAGCAAAGGTATTCGCGAACATAACCTTGGTCGCCGCAGGGCCAAATCCAAACTGCGTATTCCTGGTCTCATTCAAGGGTCAAACCTGGAGTCCAACCGGCGGGCGCGGCTGGAAAACAAACCAGACCGGCATGGAAAAGGTCAAGCGAGCAGACCGGCTCTTTGCGTCATCAGATGTCTTGCGCTACAAGTTTTTCCTAGACGACTTCCCGCTCAAGGAACTTACGAACTGGTGGGGCGATTTCGCAGGAGCGTCTGACAAGGTTTACGTAGTCCAAACAAATGCCGACGTGATCCAACGCTGCCTGCTCATGACCACGGACCCAGGGGACCTTGCCCTGGACCCCACTTGCGGCAGTGGCACAACCGCGTACGTCGCTGAAGAGTGGGGCCGCCGCTGGATCACGATTGACACGAGCCGCGTCGCGATCGCGCTCGCGCGAACTCGCCTGATGGCCGGCAGGTTCCCGTACTATTTCCTTGCAGATTCTCCCGAAGGCGCAAAGAAAGAAGCCGAGGCCGCCGGCACCGTCTCGGCTTTCCTCGCCGGAGAGAAAGCGGCGCGTGACTCGGACATCAAGCGGGGATTCGTATACAAGCGAGTGCCACACATAACCTTGAAATCCATCGCCAACAACGAAGAGATCGACGCGATTCACGCGAAATGGCAAGAGCAGCTCGAACCGGTGCGCAAAGAATTGAACCGCACGCTAAAACAGTCCTGGGAAGAGTGGGAAATACCGCGCGAATTGGACGCATCCGTTGTAGGGGCGAAGCATGCTTCGCCCTTGCTTGCGCAATGGTGGGAGCTGCGCCGCGCGCGTCAAAAGGAAATCGACGATTCCATCGCCCGCCACGCCGACACCGAATTGCTCTACGACCAGCCCTACGAAGACAACAAGCGCATCCGGGTGACCGGACCCTTCACCGTCGAGAGCCTCTCCCCGCATCGCGTGATCTCAACCGACGAAGAGCGCCCCGTCTCCGAGGCCGACGCGCAAAAGCAATCTTCCGTCGGCCAATTTGCCAATATGATCGTCGAAAACCTCAAAACGGCGGGCGTACAGAACACGGTCAAAAAAGAACGACTGAAATTCGACCGCCTTGAGCCGTACGCGGGAACCTGGCTGCAGGCCGCCGGCGAGTACACCGAGAGCGGCAAGAGCCGCCGCGTTGCTGTTAGCATCGGTCCCGAACACGGCACCGTTGGCCCCGACCTCGTCAAAGAAGCGGCAAAGGAAGCGGTCCAAGGCGCCGGTTTCGACCTGCTCATTGTCTGCGGCTTCGCGTTCGATCCGCATGTGTCGGAAGACGCCAAGCGCTATGGCAAGCTGACCGTGCTGACCGCGCGCATGAATCCCGACCTCGCGATGGGCGACGAGCTGCTAAAGAAAACCGGCGCGGGCAACCTCTTCATGGTATTTGGCGAACCTGACGTCGAGGTAAAGGAACAGAAGGATGGCAAGATCGTGGTCAAGATCAAAGGCGTCGACGTCTACGATCCCACCACCGGTCAGATTCGCTCCAGCTCGACCGACGACATTGCCTGCTGGTTCATCGACACGAACTACAACGGCGAGAGCTTCTTCGTCCGGCACGCCTATTTCACCGGCGCCGACGAGCCGTACGAAAAACTAAAGCGCGCCCTGCGTGCCGAGATCGACGAAGGCGCGTGGTCCGCGCTCAACTCGACCAAGAGCTATCCGTTCGATAAACCCAAGACCGGCAAGATCGCGATAAAGGTGATCAATCATTACGGGGATGAAGTGATGAAGGTGTACGAGTCATAATCCCGAAAACGTCCTCAGCGCTCGATGGACCTCTGAACATCCGCCGCACGTGTCAAGCCGGCGAATTCAAATGGAGCGGTGAGTAGAGTCCAGCAAGGGGGCATTAATGGCAACTTATTCGCAGATACAGAAGTATGTACGCCGTCACTATGGCTTCGTGCCGGAACCTTGCTGGATTGCGCACGTTAAAGAATTGAGCGGATTGCCAGTCAGCCCCGCTCCTAATCGCCGTGGCACGCAACGCGCCAAGCCATGCCCGCCGGCTAAGCAACCTCCGATCCGCGCGGCGCTACAGCACTTTGGAATGCTGAGCCCTTGAAATGATGCGCGACTGACCTGCGCGGGCTCCGCGTGGGCTACAGCCCGAGCGAGTATTCTCGTAGTTTCATGCACCAGCCGCAATCGAAGCATTCGGCTTGGAGCGCCCTGCCCATCGCCAACGTTTCCGGCGGCATGAATCCGTAACATGTCGCCTCGTGGAACGCGGCGCGGACTGGCGACGCGCGGCAGAGCAGCCGGGAGCCAGAGATCGCCCGGCTGCCGGGCTGTTTCCCAATCTAAAACTCGCGCGTTGAGCCCGAACACCCGGAGAGGGCGTCGATGAACGCGTAGCAAAAACTGGGGTTGAAAAGACAAACCCCAGATTCCGTTCGCGCGGAAACATATTTCGGCCCGAAGACACTCATGCTCGGCCTCTTGCGGTGAACGCAAATGTCTCTCTATCGCATCTACGTCGACGAAGTCGGCAATCACGATTTGACTCACGCCGGCGAGCCGGTGATCTTCCACCGCAAGGAACTGGTCAATAAGCGTTACCCATTCGATCCCTTGCTCGATCCGGAAACTGAGCGCCGATTCAACCTCGCGCTCCTCACCGCCCTGGCGCGCTGGGAATACGTCGTCATCACGGTCGTAATTGACAAGCGTGCGCATCGCGATCAATACCAGGTATGGCATTACCACCCGTACCACTATTGCCTGTCTGTTCTGTTAGAACGGTTCGTCTTGTTTTTGCACTATGGCGGGCATCGCGGCGACGTGATGGTGGAAGGACGTGGGAGCAAAGAGGATAGCAAACTGAAGGATTCGTACTCGCGCCTCTACGCGCGAGGTACTGATAATGTGCCGCCGGAAAGATGGCAGGAACGCTTGACTTCCCGAGAACTCAAGATCAAATTGAAGAGCGCGAACATCGCTGGGCTGCAACTTGCCGATCTGATCGCGCATCCCTCGCGACGCGAAATGCTAATCGAGCATGGATTGGTGACGGATGAGCGCGACGTCTTTGGCGATGAGATTTGCGCCATCCTACGCCAGAGCAAGTACCATCGGAATCGGCGCACGGGCCAGATTGAGGGGTACGGCAAAAAGCTGTTGCCGTAAAAAAAAAGAAAGCGCCTTTTGAGCGCTTCCCCCGATGGCAGAGCCATCCACCTCCGCTAAACGGATTAATTACATTATACTCGGTTTTCATGTTTTGGCAATATCCAATTCCTGGGTAGCCACAGCTATCACAGCAGTGCGCAACAATCCACCCCGCCAAACCCGGCCCATTCCGCGCCACCCCGCAATGTAGAGACGCCCCGGCGGCGTGCCTCCCCCGCCGGGGCGGCCACATTATTCCTACACCACGCAACGTCTACGTGTCCGCCGTCTCCGCACATCACACGCGGACGAAG
>JAMCQI010000023.1:0-444 GCA_023381515.1 Chloroflexota bacterium
GTGCCGTGTCGAAACGGCGTGCACCAAGGAATCATAGGGTTCCATCGATTCGAACGAGTAAAACGCGACCTCTCCGCAAGTGTTTCGGCGCACAAGCTCGATTATACCACAATGGATTCGCTGCGCAACAAGCACCGGCCCTTGCTTCTCGATTGGGCATCAGATATAATGCACGCTGCCTGCGTCAGTTGTGGAGGTGAAGATGCCGCAGAAAATACTTGTTGTTGACGACGAGCGGCTGATCGTCGATTCGGTCAAATACGGCTTGCAAAAGGAAGGTTACTCGATCGTAGCGGCGTACGACGGTGGTCAGGCGATCGCTGCTGCGCAGCAAGAATCCCCGGACCTTGTACTGCTGGACGTCCAATTGCCAAAGGGGGACGGGTGGGCGGTCTGCCGTGCCATCCGAGAATCGAGCCGGGTCCCCATCATCATGTTGACCGC
>JAMCQI010000023.1:454-9088 GCA_023381515.1 Chloroflexota bacterium
AGGCGGACAAGGTTCTGGGGCTCGAGCTCGGCGCCGACGACTATTTGGTCAAGCCGTTCAGCATGCGCGAGTTGCTGGCCCGCGTTCGCGCGGCGCTCCGACGGTCTACCGAATATGCGGGTCCGGCGTCTCTGGCGTTCGTAATTGGCCGCGTCGAGCTGGATACAAAGGGACATCGGGTGACGTGCCGGGGCAAGAACTTGGACCTCACGCGCAAGGAATTCGATTTGCTCAAGATCCTCATGTCGAATGCCGGGAACGTGATCGAACGCAACGATCTGATCAACAAGGTCTGGGATACCGATTGGGTTGGCGACACTCGGACGCTCGACGTGCACATTCGATGGCTGCGCGAAAAGATCGAGACCGACCCGGGCAAGCCAAAGTATATTCAGACGATACGTGGCGTCGGCTATCGATTCGCGTCGGTGGCCGAGGTCGAGAAATGATAATTCGGCTGAACCCGAAAAGCCTCCGAACGCGGATCCTGCTGACCTACCTGATCTTGATCGCGGTCAGTCTGGCGTTGCTCGTTTGGCGGGTCGGGTCCTCGCTGGACGCAAGCCGGTTCGCGGAAACGCGGCGTGACCAGGAGTATCGTGCGATCCTTGCCGCGGGAGCTGCCGAAGAATCTCTCGCCCGTTATCGGGATGGCAAGATCGACCTGGCCGCGCTCGCTCAGGAGGCGGCTACCCTTTCCCGCGAGATCAGCCAGCCGGTTGTTCTTCTGGATTCTCACGGCAGGGTACTGATCGATTCCGAGAGCCTGCAGGAAACGGGCAGCGACGACTCTGGCTTGCCTGAAGTGCTCATTGGGGCGAACGGAAGCTCGGGAAGCGCGATCCGATACGACGCCGACGATGGCGGAGACGCGTTGTTCACCGTCGCGCCGGTCCATTTTCAAAGGGACCTCGTGGGAGTCGTCCGGCTCGAGCTGCAGATGAGCCTCGTGCAGCAGGCCAGCGCGCAGTTGTGGATTCGGATCGTCGCGGCGGCGCTGCTGGTCGCCCTCCTGACGGCCGCGGTCAGTCTTTGGTTCGCCAAATCGCTGGCGGACCCGATCGGAGCGATTACGCGCGCAGCGTCGGCCCTCGCGCGCGGCGATCTCAGTCAGAGAGTGCGGGCTGCCGGGCCGGATGAGCTGCAGCAATTGGCGAATGGTTTCAACGTCATGGCGGAGCGCGTTTCGCGTGTAATGGTTGACCAGCGAGCGTTCGTCGCAAATGCGGCGCACGAGCTGAGAACCCCATTGACGACTATCCGGCTTCGAGTCGAAGCGTTGAGCGATGGCGCGCGTGAGGATCCTGCCATTGCCGCGCGGTTCCTCGCGGATATTACGAGCGAGACCGAGAGGCTGTCTCGATTGGTCGACGAGCTGCTGGACCTGTCTCGCATCGAGTCTGGCCTGGTCACGGCAAAGCGCGCCCCAACGTCGGTCGCCGAGATTGCGCAGCACGTTGCGAATGAGCTGGAACCGCGCGCAACGGAATCGGGCGTGTCGATTCAGGTGAAGGCGACCGAGCGCATCCCGCGGTTGGCGCTCAACCCGGACCAGATTCGTCAGGTGTTCATCAACCTGATCGACAATGGGATCAAGTTCACGCCGGCCGGAGGCACGATTCGGATTACGATCCAGATGCTCAAGCAGCAAGACGATGACGGCCACCTCGGCCAGGGCACGTGGGTTTTGACGACCGTGGCCGATAGCGGCGTCGGCATCCCGGCGGAGGACCTCCCGTATGTTTTCGACCGCTTTTACCGGAGCGACAAGGCGCGCGCGAGGTCGACCGGGGGGGCGGGCCTCGGCCTCGCCATCGTAAAGAGCATTGTCGATCACCACGGTGGACACGTTTGGGCGCAGAGTGATGCCGGCGCGGGGACCGCCGTGGTATTTGTCCTCCCTATTGTCTGAGCGATGACAGTTCTACCGGACGCGGGACGCATTTAACATGGATTTAAAGAATGCTTAAGTGTGATTTAACCACCGCTGGCGGCGCGCGGCTATACTGAGCGGGTCAGAGAGGACTTAATTGGATGGTTTTTTGCGAGTGCTCCTCGCTCTCGTCGCGGCGCTGAATTCGGCGCTCGCTGCTCCTTTGGTCACTGGGGACATGCCGGATCGACCCCCTATTGTCGCGCCCACGTTGCAGCCCCTTCCGGCGGATGCAAGTTCGTCGCCCCTCCCGCTTCGGCCGACGACGCGCGTCGTCGTGGGCGGGACCGTGTCTGACATTCAAGACGGGACGATCGTCGTCTCGGGACAATCCATCCACGTGTCGTCGGCGACGACGATCACGGGTGACCTCAAGGTCGGAGCCGTAGTCAATGTCGAGGCGAACCGGGATGGGGACTCGCTCGAAGCGACGCAAGTAGAGGTCGGCGAGGATGGGCGGCCGACGAGGCAAGCCGAGCCCACCGAAAGCTCGTTATCGATAGAGACGCAGCCAACGGAACCGGCGCGCACTGCGACTCGCGAGAGTTCGCCCGAAGCGGAAACGGAGGTCGGCGCGACGACCACCGAGAGCTCGCCTGATTCGGAAACTCACGTAGGGGAGGCAACTCCGACGGTTTCGGCGGCGCCGGCGCACGCGGCGTCGGATAATAGCGAGGTCAAACCAAGCGCAGACCACAAGACCACTCCCGCCGGCTCGGGCGACCACACCGGAACGTCGAGCAAGGACTCGAATCACGACTCTGGGAAATCGTCCGACACCGGCTCGGGCGGCGACCACGGGTCCGGAAGCGACAAGCACTCTGATCAGGGTGGCGGCTCGACCAAGGGGAGCGATTCAGGAGACTAGTACGGCGATCACCATTGGGGGATATCGGAGCAGAGACACGAATGGGCCAGAGTGCGTCCGGACGATCACGGCGGTCTCGATCGGTACGGCCTGCGAGACCGCGTTGGCTTGACCGGCTGCGTGGATTGAGGGGATGGCGGCGTGCCGCGGTGGGCGCGGCGGCAGTGGCGATCGTCCTGGCCGTTTTCAGCGCGGCCGGTGGGACGGCTTATGCGATCCAGCTGGAAAACCAGGACGGCTTTTGCGCGTCCTGCCACACCCAGCCGGAGACCGCATATTATCAACAATCACTCGAACAAAACGCGCAGAATCTGGCGGCGTTCCACGCGGAGAAGCAGGTGCGCTGCATCGATTGCCACAGCGGAGGCGGAGTCTTCGGACGGGGAGTGGGATTGATGCAGGGAGCACAAGACCTCGTTGCGTACGAGAGCGGCCACTATCATTCACCTGCTGTGGCGCTCAACAAGCTGGCCGACGATTCCTGTACCAAATGCCACGCCGACGTCATCACGCAGCGAACGTTCAACAACCACTTTCACTATTTCCTGGCCCGATGGCAGGCGGTAGATCCAAAAGCGGCGCATTGTGTGGACTGCCACATCGCGCACCCAACGGGTGGTGATCCCCAGCAGCAGTTTCTAACGGTCGCCACGGTTCAGCAGATCTGCCAGAACTGCCACAACGCCATCAGGGAATAGGCGCGGCTCGGAGAGCGGTGCCGACGCGCGCCAAGTGCCACGTGTTGTCGTGCACGTTTTGAAAAAGGTCGAAAGTGCCCTCGGCGCAGCGAACACGAAAACAGAGCTGCGGAGCGCGTCGCACCGCGGTCCAACACCGCTCGACGGCTTGAACCGAGTAGCGTTTGCCGTGCCAGCGGAACGTTTTGGGAAAGTATCCAAAACGCTTTTCTTGGATCTCGACCGCTTCTAGCCGCTTGATGTTGCGATTGCCTGGTCGCATCATATACTCCTCCTTGGTCCCGTACTAATCCCCGTCAATCAGTCCACCCCGCGCATTTCTCCTGCGCGGTTCGTACTGCGAACGATGCTGCCTCATCCCGATCTGCGGGCGAACACGTCTCGTCGGTGCGACCCGCACAAGCCAGACTGCGTTCTTCTTGCGCGGGTTCTAGCCGTATAACGTGTGTGCTGGCAGATAGACCAACAGATCGAGTGCCGCTCCGACGATGTGCCGCACAGGGCGATCCGGCTTGGCGCTCTGAGGCTGTACTTCGCGCCGCCGGTTGCCTGCGGACGGCATCTGCTTGTGCGACTTGCTCTGCAGCGACAAGGTGGCGGTGAATCGTACACCCGGCGCAGTCTCGCGGCGATCGAATCGCCGTGACTTTTGCCGCGCATGCGGCGCGTCGAAACGCGATCGCGGGCTCGGCGCGAGCCCATAATTCGGTCTTGCTCCCGTAATGAACCAAAAACGGCTTGAGTTCTTGCATAGCCTTATCTGTCCGATTGGTTCTCGGTCGAAAGGTCCAGCCGCGCCGGCCGGAACTGTGCTAAAAACCACCGCAATGAACAAGTGTTCGTATGCTGGCTTTATACAAGAACGGATGTGCTATGTCAAGCGTTTTGACGAATCTTTAAGGCGGCGTGGAAACAGAAAAGGCTGCCCAAAAAACGAGCTGGGCAGCCTCTCATGCCATGCGAACCAGTGGATTTCTCGCCCGATTTGCAGCCGCTAGAAAGCAGGTCGGTTCTCGAGTAACCGCTCTTGCGAATGTATTCGCTGCGAGAATTCGTATGGGGGTGACGTTACTTGTTGGTCTTGCGAAGTGTGTTGAGCTTTTTCATCAAACGGGATTTGCGGCGCGCGGCGTTGTTCTTCTTGATCACGCCTTTTTGCGCGGCATTATCCAATTGGCTGATCGCCTTGAGCGCGGCCTGTTCTGCGGCGGCGGCGTCGCCTGCCGCGATCACGCTGTTCGCGCCCTTGACCTGGCTGCGCGCGGTTGCACGGACGACGCGGTTGCGCACGCGGCGGCGCCCGCTCTGGCGAATCGCCTTTTCAGCAGAATGTGTGTTAGCCAAGAGAGTCCCTCCAGTGAATTCGATCGACCCCGGGATCATACAACAGAATCGGGTTTTTGACAAATCAAAGTGATTACGCAGTTGGCGCGGGTCGTGTTATAATGCGCACCGTGGTTTCCGCTGACCGAGCGACTGTGCCGAGTTCGGTTCGACCGCGTCGCATTGCTCAGGCTGCGACGATCGTTATGGTATTCTTTGTAACGAGTCGCGTCCTGGGGTTGGCGCGCGATATCGTCATCAGCCACCAGTTCGGGACCTCGCGGGCGCTGGACGCCTATTTCGCCGCGTTCAACGTGCCGGATTTCATCTTCAACGTGATTGCGGGCGGGGCGCTTGGCTCCGCCTTCATCCCGACGTTTGCGGCGGCGCTCGCGGTCTCCGATTACCGTCGAGCGTGGCGGCTCGCGAGCGCTGTGATCAATCTGGCGCTCTTGCTCTTGACCGCTATTGCCGTCGTCATTGCGGTCTTTGCGCCGCAGATTGCCGACGCAACGGTCGCGCGGGGATTCGCGCCGGCCGATCAATTGGAGACGGCGAACCTGATGCGGTGGATGCTCGTCACGCCGATAGTCTTCGGTGTGAGCGGGATCGTGATGGGCATCCTGAATTCGCATCAACATTTCGTGCTGCCCGCGCTCGCGCCGGTTCTGTACAATGCTTCGATCGTCGGCGGCGCGGTCTTTCTCGCTCCGTCGATGGGCGTCTATGGGCTTGCGGCGGGAGTCGTTTTCGGCGCGTTCCTCCACCTGGCAGTTCAGGTCCCATGGCTGGTGCGCGAACGAATGCAGTATCGGCCGATCTTGGGGCTGCAAGATCCGGACGTGCGCGAGGTGGGACGGCTGATGCTCCCGCGCACATTCGGGATCGCAGCCGTGCAGCTCAATTTCCTGATCAACACAGTCCTTGCGTCGGGGCTGCCGGCCGGCCGAATTGCCGCACTCTCGTACGCGTGGCGCCTGATGCTTCTTCCCGTGGGAATCGTCGGTCAGTCTCTCGGAACGGCAGTCTTTCCCACCTTTTCCGAGCAGACGGCGCGAAGCGAGCACGAAGATTTTCGGCGGACGTTTTCGACCGCGTTTCGTACGACGATGTACCTGACCGTGCCGGCAGCGGTTGGTCTGATCATTCTGGGACGGCCGCTGGTCGCCCTGGTCTTCCAGAGGGGCGAGTTTGACGCGCAGTCGACGGCGGAAACGACCTGGGCATTGCAGTTTTATGCGATCGCCTTGTTCGCTCACTCAGGCCTGGAGATCGTCACGCGCGCGTTCTACGCCATGCACGACACAAAAACGCCCGTGATGGTCGGTGTGGCGGCGATGGCGGTCAACATCGCCTTGAGCCTGGCGTTGATCGGGCCCTTGGCGCAGGGCGGGCTGGCGCTCGCGACGTCGGTCGCCACCATCCTCGAGATGTCGACGCTGCTCTTCATTCTGCGAAGTCGTTTCGGCGCTCTAGAGAACGGACGCGTCTCGCTCGACGAGCCGCGCATAGCCGCCAGCATCGCGCGCACCGTCGCGGGCGCTCTCGTCATGGGGGCAGTTCTCGTTCTGTTGGTCGACTATTTGGCGGCGCGGAGCGCCGTTCTCGTGGGGCTCGCCGGATTGGCCGTGGGTGCGGGTGTCTACTTTGGAGTGACGGCATTGCTCCGTTCAGAAGAAGTGACCATGGTCGTTCACAGGTTGGCTCTTTCTTTTAGAAGATGAATGGCGGCCAAGCGCCCGTAGGCTTTGATAGATCGGGCAACCTTGTTGGCTCGCCGCTGGGGATTGAATGCTGGAGAAACTAGAGGCGATCGAAAAGCGATACGAAGAGCTGCACGCCGCGATGGAGGACTCGTCCGTCGTGTCGGATCAGAATCGCTTGCGCCAAGTCACACGTGAGCTGAGCGGCATCGAGGAGACCGTCTCACGGTTTCGCGAGTACAAGAATGTTCACGACGCGCTCGAAAAAACGCGCGCCCTGGCGCGGGACGAAGCGGACGAAGAGCTGCGCGCGATGGCCCGGGAGGAGGCGATCAGTCTCGAGGGGCAAGACACGCGCTTGCTTGAAGAGCTGAGGCTGCTTCTCGTGCCCAAAGATCCTCGCGACGACAGGGACGTATTCGTCGAAGTGCGCGCGGGCACTGGCGGTGACGAGGCGGCCCTCTTTGCGGCTGACCTGTTTCGGATGTACACCCGTTACGCCGAAGGGAAAGGCTGGAAGGTGGAGTTGGTCGACGAGAATCGCACCGGGCTGAAAGGCGTCAAGGAGGTCGTTTTTGAGATTCGAGGCCGGGGCGCATTCTCGCGTCTCAAGTACGAAAGCGGTGTTCACCGCGTGCAGCGGATCCCGGTGACCGAGTCGAGCGGCCGCATCCACACCTCGACGGCGACGGTGGCCGTGCTGGCGGAGGTGGACGACGTCGCGGTCGATATCAAGCCGGACGAAATCAAGGTGGACATTTTTCACGCCTCGGGTCACGGCGGCCAGAACGTCCAGAAGGTTGCGACGGCCGTGCGGATCACGCATTTGCCTACCGGCATTGTCGTGGCATGCCAGGACCAGCGCTCTCAGCTCCAGAACAAGATCCGGGCGATGGGTGTGCTGCGTGCCCGCTTATACGAGATCGAGGTTGAGCGGCAGCAGCGCGAGATCACGGCGGCCCGGCGGGCGCAGGTGGGGACCGGCGAACGGGCGGAAAAGATCCGCACATACAATTTCCCCCAGGACCGCGTCACCGATCACCGGATCGGGCTCACCGCGCACAACCTTCCGCGCATTCTCGACGGCGACCTCGACACGATCATCGATGCGTTGATTATGGAAGACCAGAGCGCGCGATTGCAGGACGCGGGCGTGTGACCTGGTAGAATCGCCGGGCTGCGCGGCTCTGCTCTTGGCTTGTGCCGCATGAAGGGTCTCGCATTTCCAGAAAAAGACGCGAAACCGTCCGGACAGAGCATTGGGCTGCTGATCGCCGTGCTTGCTTCTGTCGTCGTGATGGCGCTATTGTACCAAGAGGCGCCTCCGCGTGAGACGGAGCGCGCGGAGGAACTGACCCCCACTCTGATCGCTACGCCACTCCCTAGCTTTACCCAGGCTGAGGTGAGCGCTGTAGCCAACGTAGCGACCTACGAAGCGCAAATCTTTCCAGAGCCGCTGAAATCAAAGGCGTACGCAGCGATAGCGTGGACGCTTCGAAATCGAGTCGAAAAAGGGTTTGGGGGCACGGTCGACTATACCGACGAGGCGCTGCTGAGCCGATATTCGTCTTACGCACTACACAAAGATGACCCGGCGGACCCGCTTGCGGTCCAGATCGCCGAGGGCGTGTTGAGCGAAGAGTCGAGTGAGGCCGACCCGACTCACGGAGCGCGACACTATGTCGACAATTCGTATTGGACTGGCACTCACGATCAAATCGGCGCCGCGGTCAAGGTTCGGGGCAAATTCAGCGACCTGGATGTGCTGAGGCTCGTGGGCGCGGACAAATTCACGCTGACGATAGAATGGAAATCGGCGGCTGACAACCCCAAGGGCGCGCTGTACTATGGACTCTACTTCTTTGACTATTGGCCTCCGCCGCTTCCGGTCGTCACTCCAACCTACACGCCGACGCCAAAACCGACGAGCACTCGAACGCCGACCCTAACGCCGAGACCGACGCCCACGCGTACGGCGACTCCGACGATGACGGTGACGGATACGATAACTGCGACCGGGGTGCTGTCTCCGACCGAGACATCTTCAGCTCCCTGACCGCCAGCGAGCCGAGTCTCCTCTTATGTTGTCGCTTGTTATCCGGCGTTTTG
>JAMCQI010000109.1 GCA_023381515.1 Chloroflexota bacterium
GCTAGCGGAGCTCAAGCCGACCCGGCAGGGGTAACATTCCGGCGTGACGTCACGAATTCCGTTTCGGTAACATTCTCTCGTGACGTCACGATCTCGTTTCGGTAACATTTTCTCATGAAGTTGCGCGTATCAATTAGCCAGGGCTGCAGGGCTGTTGCAAACTCTGTTGACAGCCCTGGTCAGAGGCGCGCAGCCTGTCACCCTCGCAGCGGTCGCGAGGTCTAGCGACCCGCGGGATCATCGATCCCGCGGGATTTGCGGGACCATAGCGGGGCGGGCAGTCTCCAATGTATCGGTGAGATTGCTTCGAGCACACCCCGCTCTCGCAATGACAGATAGACGAAGCCGTACCCGTGAACTTTACGCGCGCAATCTCACCCTTCGTCATGTACTCAACTAGACTTGTGCACGGCTTCGGCCAACTTTGCCAGCGCCCTACTGAAGCGTGCAGGGTGACTTGTTGCCTCTCATTCATTATGCTACAATGCTCACGGCCGATCAATGTATCGTCGTCGATGAACTCGCGCACCCCGGAGCATTGCCGAGGTCGCGTCCGTTTAGGAATTCTGACTGCAAAGGCACCAAGACCCCGTGCCCATCTTCGTCTCTTGGCGCTCTTGGCCGAGGAGCCAATGAATGCTGTTTGACTTTCGCTCTCGCCGCTCGCCGGTTCTCGCGCGGCACGGCATGGTGGCGGCAAGCCAGCCGCTCGCCGCGATGGCAGGCGTGCGCATCTTGATGCAGGGGGGCAATGCCGCCGACGCGGCGATTGCCGTCGCCGCCGCGCTCAACGTCGCCGAGCCGACTTCGACCGGGTTGGGCGGGGATTGCTTTGCGCTATTCTACGACGCGAAAACCGCGGCGGTTACCGCGCTCAACGGCTCGGGTCGCGCCCCCGCGGCCCTCACCGTGGATCTCATCCGAAAGCAAGGCCTCGAATCACCTGATCGCCAATTCGCCAATCCTTTGCACGCGCATACCGTCACCGTGCCCGGGGCATGCGCCGGCTGGTGCGACCTCCTCGAGCGGCACGGGACAATGCCAATGACCGAAATCCTTGCTCCGGCGATTCAACTCGCGGAGGAGGGCTTTCCGGTTGCACCGGCGACGGCGGTCTATTGGGAGCGCTCAGAGGAGAAATTACGGTCCGCCCAGGGCGGACAAGCGCTGCTGGTCGACGGCCGTGCGCCCCATGCAGGCGAGATCTTTCGCAATCCCGGTCTGGCGCGCACCCTTCACACGATCGCCGAGGGGGGCAAGGACGCCTATTATCGAGGTCCTATTGCCGAGGCCGTCGCGCACGTGGTGCAGCAGTCCGGAGGAGTCATGACCGCCGCGGACCTCGCGGCGCACACCTCAACCTGGGACAAGCCGATCAGCACGGTGTACCGCGGTCTGCGGGTTTGGGAGTGCCCGCCGAACGGGCAGGGGCTTGCCGCTCTCCTAGCCCTCAACATTCTCGAGGGCCTGGATCTCGCTTCCCTTGATCCCATGAGCGTCGAGCGTTGGCACATGCTCGTCGAAGCCATGCGCGTCGCCTTTGCCGATACGGGTTGGTATGTCGCCGACCCCGCTTTTTGCCACATTCCGCTCGACGGCCTCTTGAGTAAGCCCTACGCCGCGGAAAGGCGGCTGCGCGTCAATCCCAAGCGAGCGACCCTGGATACGGTGCACGGCACACCGGTCGCCGGATCCGATACGGTCTATTTCTGTGTGGTGGACCCGCATGGCAATGCGTGTTCATTTATCAACAGCAACTACATGGGCTTTGGAACCGGCATTGTGCCGGAAGGCTGGGGTTTTTCGCTTCAAAATCGCGGCGCCAACTTTTCACTCGATCCCGCGCATCCCAACGCACTCGCGCCACGCAAGCGTCCGTACCACACCATCATTCCCGGAATGCTCACTCGTGAGAACGACGGCTCCCTGTACGGTCCCTTTGGGGTGATGGGTGGATTCATGCAGCCGCAGGGCCACGTCCAGGTTGTGGTCGGCCTGGTCGACGACCAGCTCGATCCCCAGGCCGCGCTTGATCGGCCCCGCTTTTGCATAGAGCCCGCGAATGCGGGTGGGGTAGTCAGCCTGGAAACGGGTATTCCCCCTTCCGTCGTCGAGGGTCTGACGCAGCGCGGCCACATCATTCGGCCTGGGGTCTCGGGATATGGGCGCGCCCTTTTTGGCCGCGGGCAAATCATCCGCCGCGACCTCGACGGAGTGCTGTGGGGAGGGAGCGACCCGCGTGCGGACGGGTGTGCGATTGGCTTTTAGGACGATGAGGTAAGGATGGCAGATAAGGAAAAATCAAACATCAGCGATGCGTCAATACCCGAGCGCGGGATCAGCAAGGTGGACAGCAGTCAGGAGCCGGCGGCTCCTCGCCGCGTCATGTCGATTCACGCCCATCCGGACGATCAGGAATTCACCGTCGGTGGAACGCTCGCCAAGTGGGCGCAGGCGGGCAGCGAAATCATCACCGTCTGCATCACCAGCGGCGATTCAGGCTCGAATGAAAAAACCGATCCGAAGATGACCAAAGAGGCGCTCGCCCCCATACGCGAGCAAGAGCAGCGCAATGCCTGTCGCGTGTTGGGCGTCAAGGAGGTTGTCTTTCTCCGCTATCCGGACGGCATGCTCCAACCGACGATTACGCTTCGGCGCGATTTAACGCGCCTCATCCGCCGATATAAACCCGAGGCCGTCGTCTGTGGAGATCCCACCGTCCGTTTCTACGGCAACAGCTATATGAACCATCCCGACCATCGCGTCGCCGCGGACGTGGCCCTCGACGCGGTCTTTCCTTCCGCCGGCACGCGCTTGATCTTTCCCGAACTCTTGAGCGAGGGACTGGAGCCGCATGAAGTGAGCCGCGTTTTTGTTCACGGTTCCGAAAAGCCGGACACTTTTGTCGACATCAGCTCCACCGTGGAGATCAAAAGCGCCGCGCTCAAAGAGCACCACAGCCAAATCAACGACTGGGATCCGGGCGAGATGCTCCAAGAGTGGGCGAGGGACGAAGGCAAAGAGCGAGGGCTCGCGGCGGAAGCCTTCCTTCAGATTGTCTTGAAGGAAGAGACTCGTCCGAAAGAGGAGGCTCCTCCGGAGGATGAGCCTCCGAAAGGATAATTCTCCCCTCCCGTGGGGAAACGAGCGAAAAGCAAAGGGAGCCGCCCATATATGGGCGGCTCCCTCGATTTGTCCCAGGCCGTCTCTGGCGCCTGAGCTATAAAGAGATTCCAGCGCGGGCTCTAGATCCGGCGATAACGACCGCGCCAGCCCCCGCCGAGTACGACGGCAACCAAGAAGGCAAGGATGAGTGCTCCGACGAGGGCGGTGATAATCGGAATTCCGGCGTACGAAACCTCCGGCGCCAATATGATGCGCAAGACACTGATCATCAGCCATTCCCCGACGATGGCGGCGACAAAGGCTCCGATAAAGCCGAACGGATAACGTACACCCATCGCAGCCATCGCTATCCAGGCGGCGAGGATGCCGATGAGCACGTAGACAATGAGCTGTGCCAAGCTGATTACCACATCCGTACTCCTTTCTCCAGTATTACCTTACTCTCTCGTCCGTGTGAGCTCTAGGCGCGATCCTTCAACGCCTTTTCGCCCATCTGCCGCGCGCAGCTGGCGCAACGTGCCAGAATCACCTTCCGTCTTTGGCCGAGCCATGCAAGTCGGATCGGATGCCGTCTGGCAAGGCTTGTTCCTGTGTGATATAACGCAGAGGGAAAGGACATGCTACAGGTAGCATCAGGCCGGAGACGGTAGAAAAAAAGGGTCATGCAAGCTTTTGCATGACCCTTTTGCATAACACGCTCTATCGACGACCCCAAATCCAATAAATCAGCGAATGTGTACATCCATCAGATCAATTTGGCCATTTTGGGTTGTCCAGGGCGTCTTGTCAGGATTGAGTGGCTCGTTCGTAAAAGGATTGTACATGGCGATGTGTAGACGATAATCGCCAAGAGCGAGCCCGGTCGGGATGTCGATTCGTATGGGGTCTCGAATGATCTCGTCCTTGGACCAGCGCGATGTCCCGAGCGCGTTTCCCAAAGGAAGTTCGGAACTGGCGGCGACGAGTTGGCCGGTAGTGGAATAAAGGCCCACAAAGAGATGCTCGTCCACGTTCGTCGGCTGCACCGCTTGCCAATACAAAGTGGCGTTGAGCGTCTGACCCGCGTGGACGGTCATTTCTGCCGGCTGGTATCCGAGGAACGAGATCCGCTGGCCCAGGAGCACCGGGCGCTCGGTCACACCGACGGGAAGCTGCGTGAGAGGAGCGCGCGAGGTGAGATATCCCTGGACGCGCGCATTGGATTCGCCGCTAAACACCTGGTCTTGAATCAGGCGGCCGTGTTGGGCAAGATAGTCGCGGATAAAGCCGTCCGGGTCTACGACTGTATCATACAGTCGCAGCAGCCACACGCGCGGATGGGCAGCAAAGAGACGGTCGAGCGCCGCGCGAGTCTCTTCCGTTGTCGTCGCGTAAAAGTCGGATTCACGGCTCCCCCAGCCGAGATTGGCCCCGCCGCCGATAGACCCCGTCTCTACGACAACCGGGCCGGAGGACGCATCACGCGGCCAATAATCGGTCAGGCGACCGCGCCAGGCGACCGGCGCAGGATAGTAATAAACAAACGCCGTATAGGTGTATCCTGCGTCGAGGAGCACCGCATCGCCCGGCCGCCAGTTCTCCGCAATGCTCTGAACCGCGCTACGCAGGTCGTCGGTCGCGTACTCCGGATTGAACCAAAAGTTATAGTCCGAGTAGGCGGATGCGCCAGCGAGAATGATCAGCATGCCGGCGGCGAGCCACCGAACCTGTGAAGCGTGAAACGCCGAAGCGAAGCGATGGTCCTCGTAGACGCCGCGCTCTCCGGCGGGGCGCGGGGTTTGCGAGATAAAGCGTGATCCGAGATTCCAAATCCCTACGAACCCCATCGCGAGCAAGAGATAGAATCCTGGCGAATATATAAAGAGATAGCGAACATGCCAGAGCGGTTTCCAAAAAGAGAGCAGGAAAATGGTCAATACGGGAATGAAGGTATAGCCGAGGAGAAAATAGCCCGTGACCGTCGGCGGAGCAACAGACTGGAACGGAATCTTTTTTCCCGTGCTTCGCCTGACGAGGCCGTAGCCAAGCACGAGTGCGACCAGAAACAGAACCAAGGCCACCGCCGCATCATTCCAATTCACCGACTGCCCAAGCGCAAGTGCAGAAAAGGATTGCAGCAGGATGGTGCCAAGGTCTGCAAACGAGCGCCAGGGCGGCACCGGCGGATTCGTCGCCTGCCAGTACGCAATCGGGAGCCAAGGAGCGTAAAGGAGCAGCATAAAGAGCTGGGAAGGTAACCAATGGCGGATGAACGCCGCTATTCCCGGTCGAAATTCGAAATTCGTTACCCGAAGAAGGTAAAAGAGGGCAACAAGATTCTCAAAGACAAGGAGAAAGGCGAAATAGTAGAGCGTGTACAGACCGAGCACGCTGATGACGGCGTAGGCGAGGAATGAACCCGAGACGTGAAACGTGAGACGTGAAATCCGAATCCTGAAACCCAAAACCTGAAACGTAGCGAGGTTCGTTCTCAATTCCTGCAAAAGCTGGACGAAGAAAAAGACAGAGCCGAGGCCAAGCACCGCCCCGAGGGTATACATTCGCACTTCTTGCGAGTACCACAGGTTATAGGGAGAAATGGCGACAAGGAGCGCGGCCAGGAGCGCTACGCCTTTATCGAACCAGACACGGCCGGCGCGGTAAACCAATGCTATGAGCAAGACGCCGAAAAAGAGAGAAAGGAACGCGGAGGCGAATTCCGACCAACCGGCGAACGCGCCCCAGAAATGCAGGAGGTAATAGTACAGAGGAGGGTGGATATCTCCCGCCGTATGGCGGGTGAGGCTCGCCAGGTCCTGCCGCGCCAAAAAGAGGCTGACTGTCTCGTCATACCAGAGACTGTCTGCGCCCAGATGGTACAACCGGAGCGCGAACGCACCCAGCAGCATGGGAAACAGCCAGGCGCGAGCCGGTATCCTCCAGCGCAATTCAGCTGTCCTTCAAGCCCGTTTGCAGGCGCACCGCGGCCATCGCCAGCCCTGCATACATCCAAAAGAGCGCCACCGAGTGAGGGAAACTCAGGTTAAAGAAATAATGATCGGTCAGGCCACCGATCATCGCCCCGAGCAGGGCCCCCGCCAGACCCAACAGGATGGGAGCGAGAAAGGGATCCCGGGCAAGACCCGCAAACCACGCCAGCGTGACGTGATAGAAAAAGAGGCCCATGATGATGAGAAAAGCGGCGAGCCCGACGAGCCCCATCTCTTCCGCGATCAAGAGATAGACGTTCGACACGCCGATATAAGTATCGATGTCGGGCGAGGCGCCAAAACCGACGCCGAAAATGGGGTAGCGGGAGATGAGAGTGAGCGCATCCTTGTACTCGCCCAGCCGCATCTGCGTCGCAAGGTCACTCGCCATGAAGGCATCCTGCAAGTGCCCGACATAGTCTTGAGTAAACGGCATGAGGAAGAGAACGGCAGCTCCCAGGATCAACAGGGCAATCATGGGGCGATAGCGTACGGTGGCGATCACGGCGAGGGCGAGGCCGAGGCCCAGGAAAGCGCCGCGCGAAAAGGTGAGAATCATACAGACGGCCATCGCCGCACAAATGACAATCAGCAGGCGGCGCGGCAGCAGCGGGCGCCGGGCGAACAACTGAGGCGTCGCGAGGACGGTCACGAGGATCAGCAGGCCGCCTAGCACATTCGGATCGACGGAGGTCGAAGTGGCTCGCATCGGATTGCTCGGATCGTCTTCGATGAAGCGAAGAACGCTGTCGCCGGTTGGGTACTTGAAGACGCGCAGGGTGGAAAGAAGCCGAATGGTCAGGTCTTGCGGCAGGAAATAGAACAGAATGCCCAAGGCGGCGGAGACAAAACCGGCGAGGATGAGAACCGTCACTAGCCGCCCGAGCCTCTCGCGCGTCCGCACGACGTTGACGAGGAGGAAAAAGAGGGAAACGCAAGTGAGCACCTCGCCAAAGTGCCGCAGCACTTCACGGTCGAGCGGGGCGTAGGCGAGACCGGCGGTAAACGAAAAGACCGCGAGAACGAGAAAGACGAGGATGGGGACGCCGAGGGGCGTGGCGACAAAACTCTCCTCCTGCCTCGTCAAGGCGCGCGCGACCCAGACGCCAAAGACCGCGACGAGCGCGAGGTCGAGAAACGTTGGGTTGAATCCCAAATTAAGGGGAACGGCTCCGAAGGGGAGAAGAACAGCCACCGCGATCAGGGCGTAGAGACCATATTCGATGCTGGAAAGCACGACGACGGCAGCCACCGCCGCCAGCGCCAGCGCAAAGGCAATCGCCGGTGAGCCGAGCGCGATGAGGGCTCCGGCCGCGAGCGCCAGGAGCACGCCGAGCCCCAGCACAATCACCCAGAGTTGGGTGCGGTTTTCGGTAAGATGCAATTCCATATCAGTCAATATAGCTTATAGCGCCCTTCCAGGCAAATCTTACTCAATACTTTTTCAAATTCTCCGAGCCCGCATGCGGACGGCGATCCCGCCCAGCGCAATGGCGAGCAGCGTTGCCGCGGTGACGCCCATTCCGATCTTGACCGACCACGGGTCATACGTCATCTCGATGCGATGCGTCCCCGCCCGCACGGCGACTGCGCGCAGCGCATAGTCGGCGCGCAGGATCGGGGTAGGCACTCCGTCCACCGTCGCCGTCCAACCCGGATAGTAGACCTCGCTCAGAATCACAAGCGAGTCAGTCGGCGTGTGCACCGACAAGGCGAGGTGTTCCGGATCGCGCCGCTCAACGGTCACGGGATTCGAGACCGCGTTCGGGACGACGGGAAAAGGAAGTGGGCCGGCGACATAGGCGATCGACTGCGGCTTGAAGGAATCGCTTTGCATCGCTTCCAAGGCGACCGCGTCGCCGACGTTCTCTTCGGCCGAACCGGCGACCCAGGCGCGCGGAAGCGTGTCCTTGAGCCGAATGAGATTCGTGTTCCCGTCACGGGCGACCACCTCGGCATTCGCGAAACCGGAACGCCCGGTGACCACATAGCGAACATTCAAGAGCGGCCAAAGCGTCTCCGGCGGCAGATCGAGAAGCGTATCGTAACGTCCGACCCGCAGCGGGCTGATACCCCCAATCTCTTCGAGACCATACGCAATTCCAAAGTGACCGGGCAGTTGGCCTTCGTCCGCGACGCGGAAAAGTCCATGATCGCTTCGAATGGCTTGCACAATGGGTGTGTCGGGATAGCGCGGCGTGGGCGCGGCATTATATGCGGCGCCGTCCACACTAAAGAGATCAAAGGTGATGAGCGCAATGGCGAAAATGGCGAGCCCACGCGGCGAGATTCTTCCCGCTATATGGGCCGCGACGAGTGCACCCGCCAATGCAAAAAGCAGCACCATCAGTCCGGAGCGGTCCAGCAGAAAGGCGAGGCGACCGGACGAGTGCTGAGCGCCCCCGATGTAGAAGGCAAACAGCATGAGTGCGCTGACGGTCAGGCCTGCCGGCAAGAGCGCCCAGACCCGCCGAGCCCGGATTTTGTCGAGTGCCGGTGCGAGGAGGTCCCTGAAACCATAGCCCGCGAGCATTGCGAGAGCAAAGCTGACGATGAACGCGAGACGCTCCTGATCGCGGAACATGCCAAACCCAGGTGCCAAGAGATACAATAACGCGTACGCAAAGACATAGAACCCAAACGCGACGAGGAGCGAACCGACGGCGAGGAGTGCCCAAAAGACCTTGGCGCGGGAGCGGCCCACGGCCAGCGCGAAGAGTGCGAGCCACAGTGGGAGAATCCCAATATAGAGTGGAGATTGAAAAGCGCTGGCAAAGCCGGGCAGGATCATTTGAAGAGGATCCAGCGTCGGAAAACCGCGCGCCGCCTCCGCCCAGGTCAAGACCGCGCGGGTCGAGACGCTCTGGTATTCAAGCGTCGGAATCCACTGCACAGCCGCGATACCGGCGGCGATCAGCAGCGAGAGCGCGAAGCGTAAACCGTAAAACGCAAAACGTGGAACGTAAAGCGAAAGGCGTGACGTGTGATCCGTGGAACTTGAAACCTCGGAGCGGAGCGGAGACCCCGCGACACCTGCCCCGCGCGTCCTGAGCAAAGTCCCGAAAGCATCCTCGCTAGAGGCCCCGCCAAGGTCCCGCGTGGGATCGCGGGATCCTGGATCCCGCGGAGTCTGCGGGATCGCGAGGTCTGCGACCTGAGCGGAGCCTCGCTGGTTTTGCGAGGCGTAGTCGAAGGAGCGGGACGCAGTCGAAGGACCAGCGGGGTCCAGCGGGGCGTACTTGCCGGGATGAAACTTGGAACTCGCTCCCTGCCACGCACGCCAAAAGAAAAAGAGGGCCGACGCGTAGACGACAAACAGAAACGTCTGAGGATGCCCCGCGAGCGCGGCGATGCCGAGCACCAAGCCCGCGGCGACATAGTAGGCTACGCCGCGTTCCGCTGCCGCGACCGCGAGATCGAGAAACAACAGGGCCAGGGGCAGCCAGGTCGCGGTCTCCAGAATCGCGAGCTGCTGCGGGGGATAGGAGGTGAGATAACCGCCGAAGGTGAAGGTGACGGCGCTGACGAGTGCGGCCAGGCGTGAGCGAATCAACCGGCGAGCCAGGAGATAGGTAAAGGCCCCGGCGAGGATGAGGTGGAAAATGGCCTCCACCTGCAAATCAAAGAGCGTGAAATCGGCGCCGTGCAGAGCCACGACTCCGAGCGTAAACGCCAGCCCCACCGGGTAAAAGATGGCGCTCTGCACGTCCGCGAGAAACGGGTGACCGCTGTTATAGTTCTCTGACCAGAGGGGTAAGCGCCCGGCCGCCAAGGCCCGTGCCTCGTACATTCGAAAGGCCCAGAATTGGTCGGTGAAATCGCCGGACGGAAATACGGCGCGGTCTTGGACCTGAGGCGTGATGATCCGCCAAAAGAAAAGGAGCACGAGCGCGGCGATGAGCGCGAGCGCCGCGAGATCGCGCGAGATAGAGGCCAGAGGCTTGAGGCTAGAAGCCGCCTCGAGGTCGGCTGTGGGATATGAGAGGTCCGGTGCGGAGGGTGAGTTATTCATGGCACGACGGTGATCTTGGTCAAGAGAACGCGGTTCGCAGGCAGCGACGCGCCGTTCACGTCGACGGCGGGCACGCGCACCAGAGTCGCGGGATCATACATCCCCACGAAAAGCGAATAGGTGCCCGGAGCGAGGTCCGCCTTTAAATCATACGAATCCACGATCAATTCGCCCGGCTTCCACTGCGTCGTCGGATAGGTGCCGCCGACTGGCTTTGAGTCCTGCTGGGCGAGCACCCGCTCGTCCACGCTCGCGAGATGCACAAAGACCGTTCGGTCCTTTTCGATTTTCGCGGTCGGGCGCCAGTAAAGGACGACTTGCAGGTCCAAGGGGCCCGCCGTGGTCATGGTCCCTTTGGCCAGCCCCGCGATGCGGTACCCGACCAGGGTCGCCGAGCCGACCCGAGCATTCACAGGCACGATGTGCGGCTCGAACTCACCCGGCGTCGCATAGAGCTGCAGTTGGAAACTCGCGATGCGGGTGTCAATCTCACGGTCACTATACCGCGAGAGATAGTTTTCGACAAAATGGTTAGGGTCCCAGAAATCGGGCGCCGCAG
Source organism: Chloroflexota bacterium (assembly GCA_023381515.1). The sequence continues at coordinate 10,667 of JAMCQI010000109.1, forward strand.
GGATGAACCAGATGCGCCGATAGCCGGACAGGACCTGGCGTAGGGTCTGCTCGTCGGCGGGCGCGGGCCAAAAGTCCTTGGGGACGGTGATCACCGGCGCCTGGCTGCTCAAATAATAGATCGCGGACATTTCGGTGAAATTCTGGACGACAACATCGCCCGGCCGCTCGTGCGAGTTGATAAAGCGCGCCAAATCGCGCCAGTCCGGAGCTTTGGCGTAGGCCGGATCGGCGTAATAGTTGAAAAGGGAATACCCCGCGGTGGCGGCGAAAAAGACGACCGCGAGGATAAAGGATGAGGTCAGAAGGCGGAAGGATGAAGCCCGCCGGTCCTTCGACTGCGCCCCCTGCGTCCCGAGCGGCCCGCGGTCCCGCCCCGCTGGGTCCCGCGGGGTCTTCGGGAGGGGGCGCCCTCCTGAGCGGAGCCAAGAAAGCATCCTCGTAAGAGGCCCCGCCAAGGTCCCGCGTGGGATCGCGGGATCTTGGATCCCGCGGGTCGCTAGACCCCGCGACCCCTGCGGGGGTCTGCGGTCCGCAGACTCCGCGGACTCTGCGGAGGATCGCGAGGTCTGCGACCTGAGCGGAGCCCCGCGTACTTTCGCGGGGCGCAGTCGAAGGAGCGGCGCCATCCAACCAACGGCCCAAGTAAAGCGGGGCGGGTGATGCGCGGCCGCAGGAGCCGAAGAGCGGGAGGGCCAGAGAGCGGCGATGCCGGCAGCAAAAGCGAGATAGTAGGCGGGTGCGATCGCGTTCAGATAGCGCTCGAGAAAGAGAGGCCTTGAGAGCGAGATGAGATAGAGGGCGAGCGTCGGTACGGCAATATAGAGCAAGAGGAAGAGTCCTTGGGTCATCGACCGGCGCAGAAGGTAAATCAGGGCGGTGCCCGCGGCGAGAGCCAGCGGAATCCAAAGAATCCGCTTGGCCAACTCCGGCACCGTGTCGCCCAGGACGAAGGTGGACAGCGTGCGGCTGAACACGTCGATCAAGGACACGCTTTGCTGGGCGCTCGCCTCGCCATAGGTCGTCACCCGATTCGTGAAAAACAAGACCCAGGGCAGATACACGAGCGCGAGAACGATCTGACCGGCGATCCAGGTCGCAAGCGGCTTCCATTGCCGCCAGAGCGTGAGAAACACGAACAGGTTCACGGCGACAAGAATAAACGTGTCGTAGTAATGGGTGTACAGGCTCGCGGCAGTGGCAACAACGTAGAGAAGGAGGGATGATGGAAAAGGGATGAAGGATGGGAGTGGGGTAGTTGGATAGTTGGATAGTTCGGTAGTTGGGTGGTTAACAAGTCCCGTAGTCGCGTGGTCGGGTGGCCGCAAGCTGGATTGTGAATTCCCCGCTTCCTGCTCTCTGCCTACTGCCTTCTGCCTTCCGCCTTCTGTTATCTGTTGTCTGTCCTCTGTTGTCTGATTGATCCAGCGCCAGAAAAAGACTAGGGAGAGGAGGCTGAGCGCCGGCCACATGGTATAATTCCGCACGTCCTGCGAATGCCAGATCTGGTAGGGATTGATGGTGATGAGGGCTGCGGCGAGGAGAGGGATCAGACGAGGCTGAGAAACCAGGTTTCTGGGAGAAACCCTGCCTTTAGGGCGGAACATCTCTCGACCGAGCCGGTAGACAAGTGGGACGCAGAGAACACCGAAAAAGACGGAAAAGAAGCGGGTGGCAAATTCGCTCGCGCCTGCGAGCGCGATCCAGACGCGGAGCGCAAGATACATAAGAGGCGGGTTGGGCTCGACGAGGCGAATGCCTTTCCACATCCCGTCCCAAGTTCGTTGGACGAAGAGGACGGTAAACGCTTCGTCGCCGCGGAGGGAGACGAAATCGAGTTGGTAGACACGCAGGATAAAGGCAACTAGAGTGAGGACGAGGATGATTAACTCACCCCTCCGTCCCGCGAAGGATGAAGGATGAGGGTCGCTAGACCTCGCGGCCTCTGCGGGGATGAAGGATGAAGGCGGGAACTGGCTCCTCTGCCCCTCTCGAAGACCCCGCGTTCCCTGGGGGGCTGCTCCTCCGCTCCTCCGCTCCTCCGCTCCTCTGCTTTCCGCCTTCTGTCTGCTCGGAGCGAAGCGGAGATCCCGCGCACTTTGCGGGGTGCCTTCTGCCATCATCTCTTCCTCACCACTCCGAGAATGGAGAGGCCGACGGGCAGGTCAACGCGGGCGGCGAGGCGCATCTCGGCGACGACGGACGCGCTCAGGCCGTTGTTGAGCCACGCGGGCAGCGGCGTCGCGAGGTCGGACTGGACCGCGTGGTCATGATTCGTTATCCGGCGGCGCCTCAGGCGCTCGGCGATGGCGAGCGGCAGGAACAAGGTATTCGTGTGAGTCAGCCGTTCGACCTGAAACCCCGCCTGCACAAGAGACTCTCGCAGGCCGGGTCTCGAGTAACGGCGTTGATGGCCGACGGCGACATCGTGCGTGCTCCAGAGCCAGGAGTAGGCGGGCAGCTGGACGATGAACCGGCCGCCCGGTTTGAGCACGCGCGCGATCTCGCGAAAAGCGCTCGCGTCGTCCGGGATGTTGCAGATCACGTCAAAAGAGACGGCTAGATCGAAAAACGCGTTCGGAAAAGGAAGCTCGGTGATCGAAGCGAGAAGCGTACGGCTCGCCGGCACCTTGCGCGTTCGACAAAAGCCGATTGCCTCTTCCGAAAGGTCAATGCCGATGGCATGGCCGTACGTCTGCAGCAGCTCGAGATTCGCGCCGGTCCCGCAGCCCGCGTCGAGAATGGTGAGCGGAGGCTTTAGGGGCGCGGCATAACGCGCGAGCAGCTCGCGGACGAGCGCCCGCAGCCCCCGATACCACCAGTACACGTCTTCGACCTCGTACATGACGCGGTACTCGCCCGGCTGCATCAACATCTCGTGATGCGAGGCCAACGCCGGGCGTGCGTCTAGGTCACGCGGCATCAGCGCACCTCGACCGGCGGCAGGAGAACGCGGTCGCCCAGTGAATTTCCGTTCGCATCGAAGGTCGGAAGCCTTGCACCGCTCGCAGCGTCATAGAGACCGATTTCAATCGGATATTTCCCCGGAGGCACAGCATCCGAAAGGAGGATCGCGTAGGAATCTGTAATCACTTCGCCGGGCGCCCAGCCGGTCGTCGGGCGCGTGCCGCCGACCGGGACATTGTCCTTTTGGCCGACGATTTGATTCTTGCCATCAATCACATGGGTAAAGACGGTGTACGACGTCTGCATGCTCCTGCGCGCCCGCCAGTAGAGCGTGAGCGAAAGCGTTCCGCCCCGCCGGGCCTCATCCGTATTCAGATCATAGCCGAGAAACTCGACCGCATCGCCCACGCGTGCGGAGAACGGATGGGAGATGGGCGGGGGATTGGTCACCCGCGCGAGCGGCTGCACACGCACGTTACCTAAGCCGACCGTCGCTCCGGCCGCGTCGAACTGCAGCTCATAATCGCCGCTCGCGTCCGCGGGGACGCGAAGGGAAACATCGTTCCGCACGATGTCGCCGGCGGCCAGGTCTTGCGCAGGGATGCTCGAGGACACATGGGCTGCAGTTCTCAGAGGGCCGAGGAACGGGAACAGACGCTGCGCGAGGTCGACGGCGAAGACGAGATCCGATTTGGGTTTGTCCACGATTTGAAAGTAGAGCGCGACCGGAAGGACGTCGCCCGGGCGCGTGCCTCCGTCCGGCCAATCGCTCCCGACGAGGCGGTAGGCGCCCAGGCTCGCGTCGAGGTGCGAGATGGGGAGCGCCTGGGGTGCCAATGGCACACGGGGGCGCTCGACCTCGATCTCGCCGAGCATGACCGGACTGCCGATACTCTGGCCGGTGGCGGGGCGATAGACCTGCGCTTCCAGTTGGTAGCGGCCGGGCCGCGTGCCGGGGGCGATGGGCAGTTCGTGGCTGTCCGCCACGATCTGACCCGCGGGCCAGGTCGAGCTGCCCGCCTTGGAGCCGACGAGAATCGCGTCATATTGGTTTCCCGCGACGTGGTCCGGCCCTTGCGGCGCGTGCAGCCGCAGCGACACGCTAAAATCCTCGCCCACGCGTTCGTCCAGCTCCCAGTACAACTTGACAGCCGCGCGCCCCCCTGATTCGATCGCGGCAGGCGCGTCGTAACCGACGAGACGCAGCTGGGACCCGACGGCAACATTCAGCGGATGCGCAATCTGCGCCGGACTCGCCGTCGGCAGCGAAGGGAGATAGAGTGAGAGCGAGATGGCGGTGCTCGTGCCTGCAAAGCTCACATTATCGACGAGCAGCCCTTGCTGATTCAGCATCTTTTCGATCCGGCCGCCCGGGTCGTCAAAGGGAACGTCCATTTGCAGAAACCAGACGCGGGGATAGCGGCTGAGGGCGGACTGGACCGCCGCCAGGTCTTGCTCGGGCGCGTCCGCGCGGGCATCGTGCAGGACGGGGAGAGAGGCCCAGGGGACAAGATCGTTTGCATAATACTCGAACAAGGCCTCGGTGTGCGGCGAATCGAGGAACAAATAGTCGCCAGGCTGAACGTGCTCTCGCAAATAGTCGGCCCAGGCGCGGTTATCATCCTTGGCATACTGCGGGTTCCAGTACAAGTTGTTGAGCGACAAAGTCGCGCCGATGAGAAAGATCGCGACGGCGGGTAGGGCGAGCAGACGTGCGCGCCGCGCGAGCGCGACAATGCCGGCGGCGAGACCGAGATAAAAGGGCGGACTGAGCGTAATGAAATAGCGCGACTGGAGATAGAGCGGCCGAACGATCGAGGCGATCTCGAGGCCGGCAATGGGAACGGCAAGGAAGGCGACGAGGAAGAGGAATGGAATCGGGTGCAAGTCCAAGGCCTCACGTCCAAGTTTGAAGGAGCGGGGAAAAAGGGAGGCGGCGAGGCCGATCAAGAAGAGAAGGAAAAGCGCGGCGTCGATCCAGAGCACCTGATCGAGATTGACGCTAATGCCCGCGCTGAACGAATTGAGGAGATCGCGCACGATGATAAAGAGCGGAATATCGGCGGGGCCGCTTTCGACGTTGCCTGCCATACTTGCTCGGACAAGGGGGACGGCAAAGACGGCAGCCGCGAGAGGGACCGCGGGCAGGAGGAGAGACAACCATCGTCGCCGGCCGCGCCGCGGCCAGACGAGAATCGCGATGAGGACGACGTGAAAAGGGATGAGAAAGACCGCATGATAGTGTGTATAGAGCGAAGCGGCCGTTGCGACAAAATAAAGGATGAGGGTCGCTAGACCTCGCGACCTCTGCGAGGATGAAGGATGAAGGATGAAGGATGCGTGCTCATGTGTCATTGCGAGCCGGTCTTGCGAAGCAATCTCACTCGCTTCACCGTGTACGTTGGGTCCTGGAGGGACACCGCGCCCCTCGGCGTCCGCCGGTCCTTTCGCTGGCTGTGTTCCATACCCGAACGCTCGCGTGAGCGCGTAGACCGCGAGAAGCGTTTCGAAGAGGACGAGGGCATAGGGCCGGGCTTCTTGCGAGTACCAGACGTAGAAAGGGGAGAGGGCGCCGAGAAAGGCCGCGACGAAGGCGACCTCTCGTGAGAGCCAGCGCTTGGCCGTCACGTAGAGGAGCGGGATGGTCGCCACGTTCACCGCAAGGGAGAGAAAGCGGAGCGCGAATTCACTCGTGCCGAACGCGGCGACGGCGGCATGAAGAAAGACAAAATAGAGCGGCGGCAGGGTATCGTAGGTGACGGTATTTTGGAAGGTGATCGTGTTGCCGAGAATGGTCGCGAGGTCGTGTGTGGCGCGATACACGCTGAGACTTTCATCCCACCAAATCGCCTGGGCGCCCAGCCGGTAGGCGCGGAGGGCAAAGGCGAGCAAGAGGATCAGTCCCAGGAGGAAATGTCCGTTCACGCGGAGCGAGCCCCACCGGCGCGCCCGACGGACGGCGGCCCATCCCGGTTGGAGAGACTTCATTGCGCGGCATTATACCGCGAAAGATTAAAAAGCTGAAAACAGTTGGGCCGTGGGGGGCATGCAGCCTGGCGCACGCGTGCGCGTCGGCGTGAAAGGACGAACCGCAAAGAGCGCAAAGAACGCGGAGAGGGCTGCAAACGGATAGCGCCCGTACAGGTCACGGGTGCCCGTGGGAGACTACGCGCGCCGCTCGGGATACTGCGACGGCGGAGCGGGGGCCAGTGCCACTAGCCGTGCAGCAGGTTTGAGAGGTCGGTAACAGGCGAACGATAGCCGGAAGCGATCATCCGGGTCAACAGACCGTTGGCGTCTGAGAGGGACAAGTGGGATTGCTCGACCAGTCGCACGAGGAGTCCCACTGTTCCGGAAATTGGGATCTGCATCTGTAGAGCTATCTCTCGTGCGTCACGGTCGTCTGTGAAAACTCGATAGCCGCGCCTGGCAGCTATCGCCAGGCAGGCAGCTTCGCCGGCATTAAGGCGTAACCGCAGTTGATCGTAGGTTGCCCGCTCGGATTCATTGAGGGGGAACACCGACAGCCAGGAATAGTCGCAAGCGGGCAGCCTGCCAATCCGAACACCCGTCTGGCACTCGGCAAAGGCCTCTTCGGTAGTAGCGGCCGCATCGGCCAGGGCCAAACGGATTAGCTCCGGACGTTGGACAATGGCAAAGTTGGACAGGAGAGTGTTATCCAGAATGGTGATCATGCGGCAGAGCCCGGGGCGGAGAACCAGGTTCGAGCCGACAGGGCCTCTGCCTTGGCTTCGGCCAGATCGGCGGGCCCGACCCGCAACGGAATCCCCAGCTCCAGGAAGCGCTCACGCAGGGCCAGCTCATGTATCTCCAGAAGCTCGGCCGCCTTACCTAGGTTAATTTGTTGGTTCAGGTAGGCAGTGACGACCATGGCCCACCGGAGCTCGGGCTCTTCCGACATGAGACGACGGAGCGCGGCAGTCACGAGATCGGGGCGGTGCTGATAAACTTGATTCAGTTGCTCCAGTTCCCAAGCGGGCGGGGCTACAGCCGTTTTCTGATCCATGGGTGTTACCTCACTTTCAGTTCTCCACCTATACGTTCGTATCGCCTACAATTGTGCCCGAGGAGCCTGGTTGGCGTACACTTGCTCCGTCAGATCATCCAACTCATCCTCGTCTTGCCACAATCCAAAGGCGGCCATAGCAGGATGAAGCTGGCCGGCCTCGATTTGATTCAGCAACTTCTCCTGTTGCCCAAGCGACCGGGCAGATGAGTATGGGGATCGGGAGAGTTGCTCCAGCCGCTCCAGCTCGGCGACGCTGACAAGGGCGGCCAACTCGCGATCACGCTTTTGGATAATAATCCGTTCGCCAGCGGCAGCCCGCGCAAGCAGTTCGTCCAGGTTGCTCTTTGCCTTGGCCAGAGTTACTTTTGTCATACCCGCTCACCTCCCTGACGAACCCATTATACCCTTCCCACCCCCCTGCGGCAACTGACGGTACACACTACTCCTTGCCCGAAATTCGTCGCCCCACGTCACTCGACACGCTTGTCCTTCGGCCCTGCCGGCTGGAAGTTGATGCTCTGAGCCGCATTAGAATCGATCGCCCGCAGATCGTTTGCCGATTTGGCTTGGGTCGATTCATTCGGGGTGGACGGGGCCGTTTGCGGGGGCGGGGATTCGAGGACGCGGGCAGACGGCGAGAGAGACGCCGATGGCTGCCGCTGCGCACGAGCGCGCTTTGCGAGCCAGACGACGCCCGCGGCGAATAGCCCAGCTCCGCCGATGAGGATAGCCAAGATCGACGGGGAAGAAATCGCATTCGTGCCCGTGGGAGCGGTCGTGACAACCTGTAGTGTGGCCGGCGTAGGTGTGGGGCGAGTAAGAGGGAGCATCCCCCACGTGCCGGGCTGCGAGAGGACCCAGATGGACCCGAGGACGAGGATGCCCAGCAAGGGGAGCGAGACCAGATCGATAAAGAGGCTCAGGACCGAATCCGTCGACCGGCGGTGTCTGCGATAATATGGCATGAGACGAGTCCCTCTTACGGTATCGCAGATATTCGCGCGACGGTCAATAGGCTCAATGCGCCAATGGGACGTAAAGGCGGAAGGATGAAGGATGAAGCGCTAGCTTCGCCGGCGATCAATGAGCCCATGAGCCAAAAGAGTGGCAAGGGGCAGAGATGCGGGAACGGAGCTCGTGTAGCATAGCCCCTCGTGGGCGTTGGTGTGGAGCGTCTGGACCACGAAACACGCGAAAGGACGCGAAAACCGCGAAAGGGGGAACGCGAGGGTGCCGGAGAATGGCATATCACCGCAGAGACGCACGGGGCGCGGAGAACGGCCTCAACCGGATTGTGTTCTGCGAAGCGGATCGCCGCGGGAGCGCGAGGTGGTGCGGCCAGGCAGGATGACCACCTGAGGCGAAAGAGAGCGTTGCACAGCCGCCCGCTCTGGCTTGTGGCCAGAGCGGGTTTCTTATCCGGGCCAGTTGCGCTCAGAGGCTCCGTGGCGCGGAGCCAGAGCCACCAACGAGCCAGCCCTCATCCTTGCCCCATTGGCTGCCCGGGCACCTGCCCCACCGTCCCGGGCGGTACGGGTGCCGCTCGCAACCCGCACCGCTTGCCGATCTCCTCCTCCCACCGATGCGGATTGGGGACGTAATACAATATCATTGGCGCGAGCCCGGTGCACTCGACACGCAGGCTGCCATATCCGAAAAGCCTGCCCGCAAGAGGGGTGACAATGTCGACGCGGCTGCGGTCCACGGGCATGGAAGACGTACGATGGGTGAGTATCCCGAATTCTTTGGTGATGTGGGTATCGGTGAGGGTGTAGGTCGTGAATTCCCGCTTGACGAGCTCGAGGGTGAGCCGGAGGACTGCCAGGGCCAAGATTAGGAAGGCGAATGCTGCAAAGATCACGCCAAGCATGGGAACGTTCTGGCCCAGGGTAGAGGCGAAGCCAAGTAGGATGCAGGCAAAAACGACGCCGGTTACAGGCCACACGATGATGATGGGCACGATAGAAGGTTTCGAGCGCAGGACGATGGTTGGGCTGGATGACATGTGACCTCTTTCGGGATGCAGTATGCCTTGCCTGAGTTCCGTTCACGTAATATCGCGCAGCGGCTCAATCGTGGCTATCGCCGTCGCATTTCTCAACGATGGGTCGTTCGCCAAGTATTCCGCGCCCCGCGGCGCGGTCGCGCCGCCACTGCCCTTTCGCGGTTATCGTGCCCTTTCGTGCGTTTCGTGTTCCGAATTTCCCGCCACAGCTAACAACCTTGTTCGGCCGCCCGGTGGGTGTCTCTACCTTTTCTCCAGCTCCTTCGCCTTTGCCACCGCAGGCGCGATCACTTTTTCTCCCAGGCTCGCTAGCAACTCGTCCGCATCCCGATATTCCACCGTCTTGAGCACCCAACCATATTTGCCGCGGAGGTCAGCAAACATGCCATATTCCATTTGCCCGGTAAGGAGCAGCGGCTGAACAGGGACAGCTAGGTCGGGAATGACGGCCTGCAGTTCTTGGGGGATGCTGCGAGGGTCCGAAATATCTGCTATGATGAATCTCGACAGGTGTGCCAGGATGCGGATCGTCTCGGTAAAGTCGCGAGTAGCTGGCTTATCAAAGTCAAACAGCACTGGGAGGTAGTCACGCCTCCGGAGCTCGTCGCGGATGGCATCAAGCACGGCTTTGCGCTCCTCCGTGAAGCGGCCTAAGATGAGCACAACCTTTCTGGCGATGGTGTCGATCACGTCGCGGATTCTTTTGTTGTTGAGGAGCAGGTAGATGAACTGGGCGACTTCCAAGTCGTCCACCGTGATCACCGCGTCCTCTGGTGGCGTGATTATCAAGCCCCTCTGGACAGCTCCCTCCAACTTTACCCCCCAGGCAGCGACCCCATATACCCGGCAGTGCGAGACAATCGCTCCGCGCAGGTCCGTCTCCACCATGCGTGCCTGGAAAAGGTCGGCGCCATCGAGATCAGCGCCGCTCAGGTCGGCTTCTGAAAGATCCACCCGGTTCAGCGATGCCCCGCGCAGAATCGCTCTGGGCAAATGCGCGTGGTGCAACGAGGCTTCCAGCATGAAAGCACGGCTCAGGTCTGCCTCCGCAAGATCGGCTCCATCCAGCTCTGCCCCGATGAGGCCAGCCCCCCGAAGGTTCGCTCGTGTCAAATTCGTCGTGCGCAGGTTAGCCTCCAGCAGGTCAGCGTCGCGCAGGTCAATACCGGGGAGGCTCAGTCTACTGAGGTTTTCCCCTTTCAGATCGGGGAATATTCCCGGGTTGGCTCGCCTCCACTCGTTCCAGGCCCCGACGCCCTGCTTGAGTATCGCCAGATGCCGCGCGTCGGCCATACGCTAGGGTTCTCCCACAAACGCCCGCTGCAGCAACGCCTGAAACAGATGCTCCGCCTGCCGCTCCGCCTCTCGCTGCTGCGCGCGCAGCCGCTCGAACTTCTGAACGACGCATGCGAACTGCTCCTGGATTCCAAGCGGCGGGAGCGGCACCTGCAGGGACCTGAGGTCAGACTGATTTATGCTCGCCTGGTTCACCGCTTTTTTAACACTGGTCAGTATCTGGGCGCGCGCTTTCGGCGTCGACAAGAAGCTTGTGACATAGACAGGCAGGATGAGACGCCTGTCAACGCGGACCCTAATCATGTTGCTCTCGAAGACTGTTTTTTCGGATAATCCCTTAACCAACGCACACTTTCCGAGATACTCCATACTGTTGACGCGGTTTATCAGAATGTCATCATTGTCGACACAGAACTCTTGAATTTCCTTTTGGCTGGCGCTCACCCTTTTGAATCTCCGGGGATCGCCCAGTTCGCCGTCATAGAAAGCATCAATCCGGATGATGGGTGTGCCCTGTCCGTACTTCTCAGCGGGTAGGTACAACCCGTTCTTCGGTTCATCTAGCAACAGCGTCTGAAGTCTGACTGGGCGGAAACCGTCCCCCCGCTCAAACATCTGCACGAACACCGCTTGCAGAAACTTCTCGCTCACCCGCTGCGCATAGGGCCGACTGCACCATGCGGCCGCCTCTGATGCCGTGCAGCCAGGTATAGCCGGTGATGGGGCGGGTCTTGAAGAGGTCGAGGATGAACTTGCGGTACGCAAGGTTGCGGGCTTCCGCCTGGTCGCCGAACTCGGCTTTCTGCCATTCCTGACGCTCGTACTTGCCGAGGTTTTGGACGACGAACGGGCGGACGCTGTCGATGCCGAGCAGACGCTTGCGGGTCGTGTGGATGGCAAAGCGGCCGAGGTCGAAGGCGATCCAGCGGCGGTTCAGTTTCTCGGCGACGGCGGCGGTGGTGCCGCTCCCGGCGAAGCAGTCGAGGACGAGGTCGTTTTCGTCCGAAGACACTTTTATGATGCGGTCGAGCAGGGCTTCCGGTTTTTGGGTGGGGTAGCCGAGGCGTTCAGGCGAAAGGTTATGAAGTTGGGAGAAGTCGGTCCACAGGTCCTGCGCTGGTGTCCCGGGTAAATCCTCGGGATACAACTTCAGCCTCGGCATCCCCCCGGGTTTCTTCGGGTAATGAATGCGTCCCTGAGCGTGCAACGCGTCCATCTTATCTCTGGTATAGACCCAGCAGCGTGTGCCCGGTGGGGTAATCCCCTTCCATGTGTATATCTGACCCTTCGACGCCCGATCCATGCCAGCGGTCAAGTCCCTGCGGGCGTATCGCCGTCCCTTCTCGTCCACTTGGTCGAAAAATGTTTCAAGGTACTCCCTGCTGTATGGAGTGTGCTGCTGGTTCCAAGTGAAGTTCTCCGACTTGGAGTAGTAAAGAATAACGTCATGGACGTTGCCGTACCTGGCGCTGACGTTTGCGTGGGCAGACGTTCGCTTCCACGCAATTTCGTTCTTGAAGTTCTCTCTCCCAAATGCCTCATCCAGCACTACCTTGGCGTAGTGCCCGATGTTATAATCGAGATGCACGTAAATGCTTCCGTTTTCTGCAAGCAACTCGCGCAGTAGCACGATTGTCTCGTAGAACCATTGCAGATACGAGTCGAGCCCGCGGCCCCAGGTGTCGCGATACGCCTTCATCTCGATGACGCTCGGCTCCTTGGTGAAGGTAGTCGTCTCGTCCTCGTCGGTGTCGGGGTTGTCGGGAATGGTCGCGGTGAACGAAAAGTCCGCGCCCACATTAAAGGGCGGATCGATGTAAATCAGATTCACCTTGCCGGCGAATTCGTCGAGGAGGGAAGGCAGGACGTATTTCTTGTCGCCCCAGATGAGGCGGTCGCGCCATTCGGGATCGCGGCCGGAGCCAAAGAGGTCGAGCGCGCGCTGGCGGTCCTTTGCGGTCTCGTTGACGGTCTCGACCGTCTGGAAGGGGAGCGCGACGCGAAGAGGGGCGACGCGCTTGCCGTCTTTATCGTATTTGCCATCCCAGATGAGTTCGGTCATCGTTGGCCTCGTCGGGAGATAGGTGTAGGGGCGAACAGTGCAGGGCGGCCACACCGGGCCGCCCCTACGATCTCGCGTCTAGCAATCAGGGAGCCTTGGGCTGGTTCGTTGCCTTACGAGAACTGACACGCGCGTGTTTGGCTGGCGTGATTGTACTCCGAGGCGACGACAATGCAAGAACGAGCGGTGCGCGGCCGGACACGCCCAGACTTCCGAATTCCCAAAGAATTCGGAAGTCCACGGGCGCGTTACTCGTCGATGAGCAGATGGGCGATGCCGCGTGTGGCGGAGGGCAAAAAGGATTCGACCGCCTGCCGATAAGCGGACCGCGAAGAGAATTGGCTGAGCACAACGGACGGGTCGGGCAAGGTGCCGTCGCGCTGGCCGATGTAATCCAGGTAGCTGGAGTAAATCCAGTCCTGCGGTCGTTTCACGAAACCCGCCGAGACCGGATTCAGGTGAATGTAGCATGTAAGATGGATGAGATACTCGTCCCGATCCACGAGCTTGGCCTGAAAGGCGCCTTGGAAGAGAGCGCCGACCCGGTCGCATTGTTGGTTGGTGGCTTTGGTATAGGAGATGATGAGCTTTTGCATGGACCGCGAGAGAACTTGGTCTTGGGGCTGGACGAGCAGATGAAAGTGGTTGGGCATCAGGCAGTAGGCGACGATGGTCGCGCGGGGGAGGGGCGGTTCAGACTTCCGAATTCCCAAAGAATTCGGAAGTCTGGGGGAATTCGGAAGTCTCGGCGTCGACTCCACCAGGTACTCGCGTACGCGGCGGAGGAAGAAGGCATAGTTATCGTCGTCGAAAAAGACCGTGGTGTGGTTGTTGCCGCGGTTGTAAATGTGGTAGTAGTTGCCTGGCAGCAATGGCGTGGCGCGACGCGGCATGGTGGCTCCTCAAAGACTTAGGAAGCCGGCGGCACCAGACTTACGAATTCCCAAAGAATTCGGAAGTCTTGCTCGCCAGCCGTTCCCGATCAAAAAAAGCACCCGCCCCTGGCGCGAACGCGCCAAAATGGCAAGTGCCGAGGATCGCCAACGATCCGAAAGGGCAGCCACAGGGATCCGTGCGTTCTGTAGGGGCGACCCCGTGTGGTCGCCCGTTCCTGTGGTTGCGCCTACCTGCGATCTTCGCCACCCGAGCAACTGCCGACGCACGAGTTCATTGATCCCCTCCCTCGCTCGTGCGGAGACTCCGCAATCTCCAGCAAGGTTTTCTCCCCTTCCCCCTTGGAGATCAAGGTAACTCTGCTTTCCCCCTTCCTTTGTAGGGAAGGGGGCGGGGGTTAGGTCTGGGGTTAGGTCTGGGGTAAGTTTGCTCTTGCAGTCGCACGCGGTGCAAAGACTAGACGGGGCAGGAGACTCCCAGACTTCCGAAGTCCCAAAGACTTCGGAAGTCCAGTGCCGTGCCCCTGGTGTTCCAAGTATAGCACACAAGCGAAAATGACCCAAAAAGCCGCTTGATTCACGAGATCCCGATTTTCTCTGTTTTGAGCCCCCCGACCATCCAGCTACCTAATTACATAACTCTCCAGCTCTCTGCGCCCGTTTCACCCATTTCACCCATTTGTACGGACAGGTGCCATTAGGTGCCATTAGTGCCATTAGTGCCATTTGTTAGTGGGGGTCCCTACTCGCCGATGATGGCATCCGCCGGCATCCCCGGCTTGAGCGTGTTGTCGGGGTTGTCCAGCCGGAGCTTGACCGCAAAGACCTGCGAGGCGCGGTCTTGAACCGTCTGGACGTTCTTGGGGGTGAATTCGGCTTGAGGTGAGATGAAGATGACGCGGCCGCTATAGACGCGACCCGGGAACGAGTCCACGGAGACGCGCGCGGGGGAATCGAGATGCACCCGGCCGATCTGGTCCTCGGGGATGTAGACGGTGAGAGTCAGCTGTTTGGGATCGACCAGGGTGAAGGCGGTGGTGCCGGGCGCGATCACCTGCCCGATCTCTATCGTCCGCTGGCTGACAAGGCCGGCGGCGGGCGCGCGCAGAGTAAGCTTGTCCAGGTGGGTCTGTGCGCCGTCGACCGCAGCCTGCGCTTGCGCGACCGCGGCTTGCGCCATCGCGAGGTCCTCTGTCGTCGAGCCCGCATAGAGGAGATCGCGGGCCGCCTGCGCTTGCGCAACCGCGGCATCGGCTTCGCGGTAACGCGCCTCCGCTTGATGCACCTGGGCGGACATCTGAAGCGGGTTGGCCCGCACGGCGAGCAAATCGTCCAGCCCGGTCTGCGCGCCGTCGCGCTGCGCCGTGGCGGCGAGCACGTTTTCTTGAGCGGCCTGGACCTGGAGATCGAACGAGGTGTACATCGTCTTGCCGAGGTCCGAGCCGTCGCCCGCGTATTTGGCGCGGCCCGCTTGCGCCTGGTTGACCTGCGCCTTGGCCGCTTCAATCTGCTGATTGGTCGTCGCCACCTGTGCCCGCGCACTCGCGATCTGGGCCTCCAGGTCTTGGGGATTGTTCAAAATCGTCAACGCATCGTCCCAGGCGCGTTTCGCGCCGTCGCGCGCGGCGAGCGCTTGAGCGACGGCGGCATCCGCTTGCGCCTTGTCTTCCGGCCGCGCGCCGTTGCGCGCGAGGTCGCGGCGCGCCTGCGCTTGCGCAAGCGCGGCCTTGGCGCCCGCTAGATCGGCCGACGCCGACTCCGAGTCGAGACGAGCGACCACGGCGTTTGCAGCAACGGAATCACCCTCATGAGCGACCAGTTCGACGACCCGGCCGCCCACTTCCGCGGTGACCGCGAGCTCTTCTCCCTCGATCGTCCCCGAGCCGCTCAGCTCTGCCGAGGGCCCGTGAAAGATATTGGAGGGCTGGGCGAGATACCAGGCTGCCCCGGCGAGGACGAGGACGAGCAGGATGACAATTGGAATGAAACGGCGTCGCGACTTCATCTGATTGCTGCCATAATTCCCTCTACGACGGCCAGCGCGGCAAGGACGAGAGTGAGGCCGACCGCCCAGAGGATGAGCCACGGGATGTAAATGGGCAGCCACACGGACTGCCAATGGGACAGGATATTAGAAAGAGCTTCGCCATCCGTCGACCACAGGCCGCCATAAAGGTTTGTAATAATGTCGTCGGTGCCGGCGGAAGCGGGCCCGACGACGACCGGATAGAGCACGGTGAGCGAGAGGACCAGAAACAGGATAAGCCATCCGGCCGTCAGCCAGCTCGCGAGCGGCTGGTGTCGAAAGACCCAAAGAAACAGCACGTGCACGAGCAGCAGGATGGCGACCAAGAACTCGATTCGTCCGGTCCAAAACAGGATCTCGGCGAGTGTGCGCATGGATGGCTCTAATTGTTTTGGATGCGGGCGGTGCGCAGCTTTTCAAGGGCACAACCTGCAATCTCTTTATCCCTCTCCCCAGAGGGGAGAGGGGGACCTATCCGTTGATTTCACTCCCGGATCACTGCGTCCGCACCCATCCCGGGCTTGAGCGCGTGGTCCGACGAGTTGTCGATCTTGACTTTGACGCGAAAGACCTCGGTCGAGCGCTGGTCCTGGGTCGCGATATTCTTGGGCGTGAATTCCGCTCGCGGCGAAATAAAGCTGACTGTGCCCGTAAAGACGCGGCCGGGGAAGCTGTCCACGCTGACATCCGCATGCTCGCCGAGGGCGACGCGCCCAATGCGGTCTTCTGGAATGTAAATGGAAAGCGTGACCGTCTCCAGGTCGGCGATATGATAGACGGGGCTGCCCGCCGGGGCCATCTCGCCCAAATGAAGGAGGCGCTCGACAACCAGGCCGTCGTGCGGGGCCTTCAGCGTCATCTTGTTCAACTGGGCCCTGGCCGAATCGCGCGCGGCCTTGGCCTGCGCGACCTGGGCCTCCGCGGCCGCGATATTCTCCGGGCGCGTGCCGGCCTGGACGGCGTCAAGCTTGGTCTGCGCGAGGCGCACCGCGTTGTCGGCCGTGTCGAGTTGGGCACGCGCGGCGTCCACCTGCGCGTTGAGCGTGAGAGGATTGGCCTGCATCGCCAGGAGGTTTTGGACGTCGGCGCGGGCGCCGTCCCGCTGCGCGGAGGCCGTGTTGAGGGCCGCCCACGCGCTCCACTCTTTGCTCGCGGTCGCCGCGAGTTGGTTGCGCAGGTCGTCGGTGCGGATGTTCAGCCGTTTCGTGATGACGCCGTGGGGCGTCGGAATCTCGACCACTACGCCGTTCTCGATGTCTGCGAGAGTGCGCGAGTAATAGTCGCGTTCGAGAGTGGCGGCCTGGGCCAACCGCGCGGCGGCGTTGACGCGGTGTTCCGCGGCGGCAAGGGCGGCCTGGGCCGCGTGGATGCGAGCGGTCAGGTCCTGCGGATTATCGCGGAGCGCCGCAGCGTCTGCGAGGGCCACTTTGGCGCCGTCCCGTGTGGCGGTGGCCTGCGCAAGCGCAGCCCGAGCTTGGGCAATCTCTTCAGGACGGGCGCCCGCTTTGAGTTTCGCGAGATTGGCTTGCGCCGCGGCAAGGCCGGCGTCCGCCTGCTCGACTTGCGACGCGAGGAGCGCGGAATCCAGGCGGGCGAGCACCTGGCCGGTATGGACCGTATCTCCTTCGGCGGCATCCAGCTCCATCACGCGCCCGGGTACGTCGCCGGCGACCATATAGTCATCTGCTTCGATGTAACCGGAGCCGGACAGGGCATTATCGGAAGAGGAAAAGCTAAAGGAGCCGCGGAGCAGGAACCAGGCCGCAGCAATCACGAGGGCGAGCAGGACGGGAAGAAGGACGAGCGGTGGTCGTCGGCGCATAAAGATCGGGTCAGCTTGCCGGATTGGGTTCGCACCAGCCGGTGGCGATGAAATTCGGGACTAGACCTTTTGTTCAGTGTGATGAGCCACGCTGGCCGCGGGTGGGCGCTTTTCAAGCGCGGGAACGAGATTGAGGGCCGGCTCTTTGAGGCGGGCGGTCGTATGCTTTACGAGCAAGCTGCGTGTTTGCAGATACCGAAAGCCCATGTCTTCGAGAGGGGCGCGCAGGCCACTCTCGTACTCGCGCACGCTGCAATAGATGGGGCGGCGCGGGGCGGCCCACAAAAGGGAGACGGCGCAGCGAATCAGGACGTCGGCGGAATCGTGGTGGTCGGGGTGCAGCCAAAAGCGCAGCCAGTAGGCCTTGCGGCCGCGCTGGATGCGGACGGCGGCGGCGAGATCGTGGCCGGCATAGAGAACATAGCCCGAGCCCCGGGCTTGGTCCCACCAATCGCCCATCTTGCCGGCCAGCCCTTCCGACGAGAGCATGCCTTCGGCGATCTGGACAGGTCGCGGTGTGATCTGGCCATAGAGTCGCAAGAGGTTCCACGCATCGTGGGCGCGCTGGTGGCGCAGCATGTGATTCTTGCCCAGGTTGTCCGGCTTTTCATTCAAACGGTAAATATCTTCGTGGGCATAGGTCGTGAATCCGGACTGGCGCAAGACATCTTCGCCGCCGTCGCGGCCCAACAACTGGGCATAGACGCGCTGGCCGCCGCGGTCGCCGACGCCGCGGGCCGCTTCGGAGAGCAGGCGGTACCAGATGGAAACGGCGTCGCCTTTGGCATCCAGGGTGGGCGCGATGAATGACACGTCGGCCTCGGGACAGCGCTTGCGGAAGCGCATCTGTAAAAAGCCGAGCGCCCGGCCGCGCCGCAGAGGAGGGTAGAGGATGATCGTCTCGGCGCCGACAGCACTGAAGGGCCAATGCGCGAGGAGGGCGGCCTCCAGGGGCGTGTGCGGCCAGAGTAACGAGCGCTCGACGTCCATCTCCACGCCGTTGCGCTGCAGTTGCTCGACGGATGCCAGGTCCTGAAGGTTCAGCCAACGATTCACTGGATGTACAAAATCCTCCCGCAGGTATTTTACCGCAAGAAAGGCGAAAACACAAGGGTTATGCGATTTGCGATTGGGCGCGGTGCCCTTCAGGCCGATCCGTCATTGCGAAGCTTCGTCCGCCAGGGTTTGAATGGGCGAAGCTGTACCCGTGGGCTGTACGGGCGCAATCTCCGCGCCACGCCACCAAGGCCGCGCAGCGCGCAAGCGCGCCCTCGACGTGCCACATGCTCTTCAGCTCGTGTAGAGCTCGCACACCCCGCTTTGTGTTATAATCGTCACATGAGGATGGAGCCGAGGTGCTGGGGGAGGAGAAATGCCGAAACCCGAACGTCCCTTTAATTCGCGCGCGTACGGCGGCCAGTTAGAACGGGAATTGATTCTCGGCGGGATCATTATTACGATTGTTCTCGGCGGGGGGCTGATTGCATTCATCTGGGGCGGCCAGGCCTTTTTCGCCGCGCTCGCATGTTTCGCGCTCGCGCTCGGCGTCGCCGCCGTCATCTGGCTCGTCCTCAAGGGAGTCGAGATACTCGGAAGGGGGTGAGTTCCCTCTGTGGAACAGACCATTTCCCTCGCCGCTTTAAGTGTGGGTAGGGCTCGGCGCTGTTGGCGCCGAGCCCTACCCACATCAAAATACAATCTCCCTCTCCGCTTTTGCGCGGAGGAAGAGACCTAGATGGTGGAGCCGGTATCCGTCTCGGCGTCGGGAGCGAGGAGGGCGGCGAGCACTTGCTCCAGCGTCACCTCGGTCGAACCTTTAAAGGGGGCGAGGCGGCGATAGATGACCGCGGCCGCGGTATGGAAATCGCCGGGGATGCCCGCCTCCCGAAAAGTGGTGGCAATCTCTTCCATTTCCCCCGAATAGCGCCATGCTCTGGGCGCGGACCGGCATACGCGCGCGGCGACCTGGTCGGGGAAATCGGCCTCGTCGCGGCGCCACAGCCGGTACAATTCGTGGCGCACCCCCAAGCTTTCCGCAGTCCCGAGGATTGCGGCGAGGAGCGCCACGGACCCCTTGTTATAGGCCGAAAAGCACATCTTGACCGCCGACGCCTGTCCCACCGTCGTTCCGAGCACGCGTGTCATCAAGGCGCCGGCGGAAAAACAGGCGGCGACCTCGTCGACGCGTGGTCCGGAGAGATAGAGCGTGGTGCGCCCCGGCTCTTGCGTGACTCCGCCGATGATGCCCCCGTCGACAAAGGTGATGCCCGCAGGCGTCATGGCTTGAGACATGCGCACGGCGCGCTGTGGAGAGATGGCGTTCGCGTCGAGGTAGAGGCCCGTAAACCCGGCCGCGGCGACCTGGTTTGCGACGGCTTCGGCGGCGTGGGGAGGGCAAATGCTCACGAGGAATGAGCACTCGGCGCAGAGATGCGCAACGGTCTCTGCGTCGACGAGACCGAGTTTCGCCGCGCGGTGTTGAGTGTTCGCACTGCGCCCTTCGGATGCCCAGTAGACATGGTGGCCGCTTTTCAGTGCGGAGGCGGCGAGGAAGGCGCCCATCTCGCCGGGATGCAAGATACCGATACGCTCTGATGTCATTGTTTCCGTCCTTAGCTCGTCACCCGGCGGGCTTCGATCACGTTCGGCAGGTGGTCAATCTTGTTCAGGATGCGCGTAAGTTGGCCGGCGCTCGAGATCTCTAGCGTTGCGGTGATGACGGCGATGTGGTCCTTCCGCCCGACGACGGCATTCGTCGACGTCATGCTCACGGCTTCCGCGGCGACAATGCCCGAGATGTCATGCACCAATCCGGACCGGTCGAAGGCCTCGACGCGCACGAGCACGGGATAGACCGCCTGCTGGTCTGTCTGCTTCCAGTTGATCATGATCAGCCGCTCGCGATCCGTGTCCATCTCCAAAATGTTCTTGCAGTCCCGGCGGTGGATCGTTATGCCGCGGCCCCGCGTAATAAAGCCGATGACGTCGTCGCCGGGGAGCGGGTTGCAGCAGTGCGCCAGACGCTGGAGCACATCCCCGACCCCCTCGACCGTAATCGAAGTCTCGGGCGCCTTGGGCAACACGGGCGCCGGGGGCGGCTCTTCGACCGGCGTCTCGGTCTTGGCCCGTTCGGCCTCGAGCAGCTTGACGCTGATCGTCGTGAGGCTGATATCCTCGTGGCCGATGGCTTCGAGAAAGTCGTCCACGGTCTTGAAGCTGAAAAACTTGGCGATCTCTTCCAGATTGCGCTGGTCGAGGCCGAGGCGGCGCAGTTCCTTGTCGAGCAGCTCGCGGCCCTCGGCGATCGCTTCGGTCCGCTCCTGGTGCTTGAACCATTGGCGGATCTTTTGCTGGGCACGGACCGTGCGCACCAGGCCGAGGCCGGGGTTGAGCCAGTCGCGGCTCGGGCCGCCCTTTTTGGCAGTGAGAATCTCGACCCGGTCGCCGGTCCGGAGGCGGTAGTCGAGCGGCACGATTTTGCCATTGACCTTGGCGCCGCGGCAGCGGTGGCCGACCTCGGTGTGGACGTGATAGGCGAAATCGATGGGCGTGGCGCCTGTCGCCATTTCGATAATGTCGCCTTTTGGCGTAAAGACATACACCTGGTCTTGGAACTCGTCCGTCTTGATCGAGTCCACAAAGGTGCTGGCGTCGGAAATGTCCTTGCGCCATTCCATCAACTGCCTGAGCCAGTTGATCTTGTTCTCCAACGCGGCGTCGTGGCGCAGCCCCGCCTCTTTATAGCGCCAGTGCGCGGCGATGCCGTATTCCGCGATGCGGTGCATGTCCGCCGTGCGGATTTGGACTTCGAGAGGCTTGCCCGCCGGCCCGATCACCGCCGTATGGAGCGACTGGTAGAGGTTCTCCTTGGGCTTCGCAATAAAGTCGTCAAACTCGCCCGGGATGGGCGTCCAGAGGCTGTGGACGACGCCGAGGACGACATAGCAGTCGCGCAGGTTTTCGACGATGACGCGGATGGCGCGGATATCGTAAATCTGGTCAAAGTCCCGGTTCTTGCGAACCATCTTGTTATAGATGCTGTAAATGTGCTTGGGGCGCCCGCTGATTTCAAGGGGCGCAATCTCGTCCTGCGCCAGATGGTCCCGGAGAATGGTGATGGCCTGGGCGATATAGGCCTGCTGGTCGTCCTTGTCGGCCGCAAGGAGCGCTTCGATCTCCTGGTACCGCGTCGGCTCCAAATACTTGAACGACAGGTCTTCCAACTCGCGCCGAATGTTGTAAATGCCGAGCCGGTTCGCGAGGGGGGCGTAGATTTCCATCGTCTCGCGCGCGATCTTTCTCTGCTTGTTCGGCGGGAGCGCGTAGAGGGTGCGCATGTTGTGCAGGCGGTCGGCGAGCTTGATGAGGACGACACGAATCTCTTCGGCCATCGCCAGGAACATCTTGCGGAGCGATTCGGCCTCTTCCTGCTCCATGCCGAGGCGGAGTTGGGAAAGCTTGGTGACGCCGTCTACAAGCTTGGCGACGTCCTCGCCGAACTGCTTGCGGATCGTGTCGAGCGTGACGCTCGTATCCTCGGGGACATCGTGGAGCAAGCCGGCGATGATGCTGTCCTCGTCCATGTGGAGGTCGGCGAGGATGCCTGCGACGGAGAGAGCGTGGGTGATGTAGGGGTCGCCCGTCGAGCGGGTCTGGCCGTCGTGGGCGCCGCGCGCGAGCTCATAGGCCCGTTCGAGGCGGGTCGCGTCGGCTTCCGGATTATAGGATTGGACTTGAATCACCAGCTCATGAATTTCCATTGGCTCTCTTAATCGTATAATTTTACTCCAACGGTATTCTTTTGGCAAGCAACACGAAACAGGTTTGGAGCACGCTTGGAACGATGCTATAATGCCCGGGCATGTCAAAAGGAGAATGAAATGCGCTTGGTTTTCCGAGCGACACTGTTCCTCCTGCTCGGTCTGCTCGCCTTTTCCCTGATGGCCCCCCCGATCGCCGCCGCCCCACCGGCCGGCACCCCTACCGCCTATACCGTTCAGGCCGGCGACACCCTTTATTCCGTGGCTGTCCGCTACCATACGACCGTCGCCGTGCTCAAGCATTTGAACGCGCTCAAGAGCGATCTCCTTCAAGTGGGACAACAACTCATCGTCCCCTCGTCGGACCCTTCCGAGCCGGCTCCTCCTGCCGCCACTCTCCCTTCCGCTCCAGCCCCTTCCGGTCACAGCTATATCGTCCAGCGCGGCGATACGCTCTCCCGCATCGCCCTCCGTTATGGCACGACGGCACGCGCCCTTGCTGACCTGAACGACATACATAATCTGAACCTGATTGAAGTAGGCGATGCCCTGGCCATCCCGAATAGCTCTACGCTTGTCACGCCCGGTTTGGTCTTGGACCCTCCAGCGGCGCACCAGGGAGGGACGGTGATGATAAAAGTGACCCAACCGGACCTCGTGTCGGTCTCGGCCAAGGTCAATGGCGAGACTATACCATTTACGCACACGGCGGGCTATTTCTATGGGCTGGTCGGCTTTTCACGCTGCGCCAAGGTAGGATCGGTGCCGCTGACGGTGACCGAGACCGATGCGACAGGCAAGACGACAAGCGCAAGCGCCAAGATCACCGTCGCCGCCACCGCGTTCCCGGTCCAGTCCGTCACGATCCCCCCCGGCAAGGAGGCTCTCCTCGATCCGGCCCTGGTCAAGAAGGAATCGGACGAACTCAACGCGATTGTCGGCCAGTACACGCCGGTGCGGCTTTGGTCCGGTCCTTTTCGCATGCCGGTCTCCGGGGGGCATTGTCTCGTCCTATTTTGGCACCCGCCGCTCGTACAACGATGGGCCGGTGGGCGCCTGCGGGCACGAGGGGATGGATATTGCCCTCGACGGCGGCATTCCGATTTACGCGGATGCGCGCGGGCGCGTGGTCTTTGCCGGACTGACGCAGGTGCGCGGGAACATGGTGGTGCTCGACCATGGTCTCGGAGTCTTTTCCGCCTTTTTCCACCAGTCGGAGATGGACGTCAAGGTCGGTCAGATGCTCGAGGCGGGCGACTTGATCGGCAAGGTCGGGACGACGGGCCTTTCGACCGGCACGCACTTGCATTGGAGTATCTGGGTCAATGGCGTATACGTCGACCCGGTGGAATGGACAAAGACACTAGTTCCGTAGAGAGATAACAGACAACAGATGACAGATTCCAGAGCGTACGTAATGCATCGGGCGCTCGCACAAGACCAACCCTGGTCTGTTGTCGCCCGTGGAGTCCACGGGAGTCGTCTGGCATCTGTCGTCTAGCATGGAGGTGGCTGTGGAACTCAAGACGGTGCAGATTGAAAAACCGGAAGATCTAAATTTCATTCTGGGCCAGGCGCACTTTATCAAGACGGTCGAGGATATTCATGAGGCGCTCGTGACGGCGGTCCCGGGCATCAAATTCGGGCTGGCGTTCTGCGAGTCCTCGGGCGCGGCGCTCGTGCGCGCGAGCGGCACGGACCCCACGCTCGTCGAGCTGGCGAAGAAGAATGCGCTCGCGTTGAGCGCGGGTCATTCTTTTATTCTTTTCCTCGGCGCCGGCTTTTTCCCCATCAACGTCTTGTACGCCGTCAAGAACGTGCCTGAGGTAGTGAACATCTATTGCGCGACGGCCAATCCGGTCGAGGTGATTCTCGCGGAAACCGAGCAGGGGCGCGGCATCCTCGGCGTGATCGACGGCGTCAAGAGCAAGGGCGTCGAAGACGAGTCCGGCGTCGCGTGGAGAAAGGACATCCTGCGCAAGTTCGGATACAAGTTTTAGGTTACCGCAGAGACGCGGAGGTCAAACATGCTGCCCATTCACCCATCCACCTTTTCCATCGTCGCATGCGATCCGAAAGCCAAAGAACTGGGGATTGCGGTCGAGTCCAAGTTTCTCGCCGTCGGAGCGATCGTCCCCTGGGCGGCGGCCGGCGTCGGCGCGATTGCCACCCAGTCCTGGGCGAATACGTCCTACGGCCCGCGCGGGCTGCGGCTCCTGAAGCAAGGGGTCACGCCGAAACAGGTGGCGGCCAAGCTCACGTCCGGTGATGAGCATGTCGACTTGCGCCAGTTCGGCATTGTGGATGCGCGCGGCCGCGTCGCGACCTATACTGGCAAGAGTTGTTTCCAATGGGCGGGTGGTCTGACGGGCAAGAACTATGCCGCGCAGGGGAATATCCTGATCGGCGCGCAGGTCGTCGATGCGCTCGCGCACACCTTTGAGACGACGGAAGGCGATCTCGCGAGTCGCCTCCTCGCCGCGCTCGCGGCGGGCCAAGCCGCGGGAGGCGATCGGCGTGGGCAGGAGAGCGCGGCGCTCCTCGTCGTGCGATCCGGAGGGGGTTACGGCGGATACAATGACCGCTACATTGATCTACGAGTCGACGATCACCCGCAGCCGATTGAGGAACTGAAGCGGGTGCTCGATCTGCACCGGCTGTATCTCGGCAAGACGAACACGGCGGATATTCTCCCGATCGACGAGGGGATCGCGCGCGAGCTGCAAGAGATCATGCAAGCACGCGGATTTTACGCCGGGCCGATCACCGGCGGATGGGACGAGCCGACCGAGTTGGCCTTTCGCGAGTTTGCGGGGGTAGAGAACCTGGAAGACCGCTTGATCGAGGGCAAGCATATTGATCGCGTGGTCCTGGAGTTTATTCGAGAGCGGTTTGGGCCGCCAGTCACAACGCCGACCTAATCGCCCAACAGCCTCTTCAGCGTCTCCACGGTATCGGTCTCTTCGGGCGGTTTGTCGTCGCGCAAACGCACGACGCGCGCAAAGCGGAGCGCGACGCCGCTCTTGTATTGCGGCGACGTCTGTACATTATTGAATGCGACCTCGGCCACGATCTGCGGCTTGACCCACACGGTCCCCCGAGTCTCTTTCACCTTGAGCGCGAGCAAGCGGTCGGTGAGCGCCTTGAATTCGGCGTCGGTGAAACCCTTGAAGGTCTTGCCCACCTCGAGCCATTCGTTCGTCTCCGAGTCTCGCGCGGCGAGATGCACGTTCGAAAGCCAGCCGGTTCGGCGGCCGTAACCCCAATCCGCGGCGACGATAACCAGGTCAAGGGTGATGATAGGCTTGATTTTCAGCCAGTGTTTCCCGCGTTCACCCGGGAGGTAGGGAGACGCGAGAAGCTTGGCCATCACCCCTTCGTGCCCGGCGTCCTGCGCTTGCTTCAGAAAGGCTTGCCCTTCGGCGACACTCTCCGGCACACGTCGTTCCACGCGGGCAATACCGCCCGCGACCTCTGTGAGCGCCTGCCAACGGGCCGCGTTCGGCCGATCGATGAACAGCTCGCCGTCCCGGTAGAGGCAGTCGAAGAGATAGAGCTTGACCGGGATCTCACGCTGCATCTCTGCGACATCACGTTCGCGGCCGATCCGCCGCATAATGTCCTGGAACGGGCGGGGCCGCCCCTCCGGCGTCAGCGCAATCACTTCCCCTTCGACAATCGCATCCCGCGCCTTGATCTCACGCCGCACCTCGTCGACGATCTCGGGCATACTGTAGGTCAACTCGGCGAGACTGCGTGAGAAAATGCGAATGGCATCCCCGCTCTTGTGGATTTGCACCCGCGCGCCGTCGAGCTTGTATTCGAGCGCCGTCTCGCCCAGAGGCATCTGAGTGAACGCGTCCGGAATATCCACAGCACTTTGCGCAAGCATCGGCTTGAGCGGATGCCCGAGGGTCGGTTCCAGGTGTCCCAGGCCTTGTTCCCCTTGGACAAGCGCGGCCTCGGCGACCTTTCCAACATCGCCCGTGAATTGGTAGGCCCGGCGGATGGTCGCACCGGGGATGCTTGTGGTCCGGGCGAGCGCGTCGAGGAGCGTGCCTTCGTTCACGCCCACGCGCATCTCACGAATGAGGTGCTTGACGATGTATTTCGCTTCGAGAGCGGAGGCGCGCTCGAACAACTCGCGGAGCCGCGCGTCCTTGCGCTCGCGTGAGCCCGGGCCGGACAGGGTCGCCAACTCCTCATAAGCGTGCCAGACCTCGTCGAGGGTCAGGGGCGCCCCCTGGCGCGTGTGACTCGCCTGGCGCAGAATCTTTTCGACGGCATCGCCGAAATCGACGGCGCTGTCCACCCTGGCAAGCTCGCTTGTGCCGATCGTCTGGGCGACGACGCGTTCGATCGCGGCGCCGCTCACGTTGAGAATGCGTGGGTCGCCCTCAGAAAAGACCTGGCCGATCAAAAGGCGGGCCGCGAGCGCGATCTCGCCCGACGGCAGCGACTGCAGGTAGGCGCCGATCAACGCCGCATGCTCCAGCTTCTTTTTGGTCGCGGCGAGACGCTCTTCCAGATCGGCCAATTGCTCAAATGTGTTCATCGTGCTCCATGTTACCACAAGCGCGGGCGAGGCTCAAGAGTAGAGTTCCCTCGGGTGTAATTCAGTTTCGGGTGAGATTGCTTCGCTCCCTACGGTCGCTACCCAGAAACTTCACGCGCCGATTGAAGCGGGCACGGGGGCAAGGGTAAAGCCCAGCTTCGTCGCTTTTCTTTGTAGTCGGGCGATCTCGCGCTCGCGATCCCGCTTGAGGTAGGCGTCCGCACT
>JAMCQI010000001.1:0-2215 GCA_023381515.1 Chloroflexota bacterium
TCTGGTCACGCAGTCCGAAATCACGGGCGAACGCGCCTTCATCTGTCAACGCGTACACCAACCGCGTGATCTCTCGCGCCGTCTGCCATGCCTGAACTCGTGCACCGCCGGCTTGCACCTCTCGCTCGTCGTCCTGGGCGTCAAGCCCGGCGACGAGGTGATCGTCCCGCCGCTGACCTTCGGCGCGACCGCGAACGTCGTCGAGCACATCGGCGCCCGGCCGGTCTTTGCGGACATCGACCCGGCCACGCTGACGATCGATCCGGAGCAGATCGAGAAAGCGGTGACGCCGCGGACCAGGGTTGTCATCCCCGTCCACTATGGGGGCATGCCGTGCGACATGGACGGGGTGAGCGCGGTCGCCAAGGCGCACAATCTCGCCGTGGTCGAAGACGCGGCGCACGCGATCGGGACGCGCTACAACGGCCGTACGGTCGGCGCGATCAGCCCGCTGACCTGTTTTTCGTTCTACGCCAACAAGAACCTTTCCACTGCGGAAGGGGGAATGGTGACGACGGACGACGCCGAGCTCGAGGGCAAGCTGCGCGTCTATCACCTGCACGGCCTGAGCCGCGACGCGTGGAAGCGCTATCACACCAAGGCGTTCTCGATGAGCGAGGTGGTGGTCCCGGGGTACAAGTACAACATGACGGACCTGCAGGCGTCGCTGGGGCTGCACCAACTGCGCAAGCAGGAGCAGTTCATCGCACGGCGCCAGGAGCTCGCGGCGTTCTACGACAAGGCGTTCGCCGAGTTCGACGGGGTCGTCCGGACGGTGCCGCGGCCGAGCGACGGGAGCCGGCACGTGCTCCACCTTTACGTGCTGCTGCTCGACCTGCCGCGGTTCCGTGTGGACCGGAATCAATTCATCAGCGCGCTGCTCGCAGAGAACATTGGCGCCTCGATGCACTTTTGGCCGCTGCACATGCACCCGTACTATCGCGAGACGTACGGCTATCAGCCGGACGATTTCCCGGTCTCGCGCCAGGTCGGCGAATCGGTCCTCTCGCTTCCGCTGGTGCCGCAAATGTCCGAGCGGGACGCGCAGGACGTAGTGGACGCGGTGCGGAAGGTGGCAGGGGGGTATCGGCGTTAGAACGTTAGAACGTTGGAAGGTTGGAACGTTAAAACGTTAAAACGCAAACATGGGAACGATAACGCGGTTTGAAGACATTGAGGCATGGCAGACGGCGCGAGAGATCACGCGGTTGGTGTACGCGTTGACAGATGAAGGCGCGTTCGCCCGTGATTTCGGACTGCGTGACCAGATCCGTCGCGCCGCAGTGTCGATCCTATCGAACATTGCAGAGGGCTTTGAAAGTCGGACGCAGGCACAATTTATCGAGTTCCTGGGACGCGCAAAAGGGTCGGCGGGTGAGGTGCGCGCTCAAGCGTACGTGGCCTTGGATGCCGGTTATCTCGACCAGGCGCAATTCGGTGGATTGGTCGATCGGGCTGACAAGGCGAGCCGTCAGATCAGCCGGTTCATGTCGTACCTGGAATCCCAGCCGAACGCTCGTCGAGTCCGTGAGGACCGGAATGAATACGAGGTTTAACGTTAGAACGTTCCAACGCACCCATGGCTGAACTCAACTTAAACTCGACGCAGGCCCTCACGGAATCTCCGACGGTGCGCATCCGCCCGCCGCGCGGGTGGTCGGCGCTGGAGCTGCGCGAGCTGTGGGAATACCGCGAGCTGCTCTTTTTCCTCGTCTGGCGCGATATCAAGGTGCGGTACAAGCAAACCGTGCTCGGCATTGCTTGGGTCGTCTTGCAGCCGCTGGCCACTACCCTCATCTTCACCGTGATCTTTGGTAATTTGGCAAAGATTCCATCGGAGAGCCTTCCGTACGCCGTTTTTGCCATGGCCGGGCTCATCCCGTGGAACTATTTCTCGACCGCTTTCTCGCGCGGAGGTACGAGCCTGGTCGGCAGCGCGAACCTGCTTTCCAAGGTCTATTTTCCGCGCCTCATCATTCCGATCGCGAGCGTGCTGGGCGGACTGATCGACTCGGCCATCGTGTTCCTCGTCTTGATCGTGCTGATGCTCTTTTATGGTATCGTACCGACGATCGCGGCCGTCACGCTGCCGCTGTTCCTGCTGCTTGCGATCGCCACGGCGCTCGGCGTCAGCCTGTGGCTGTCCGCGCTGAACGTGCAGTACCGCGACGTGGGCTACCTGGTCCCGTTCATCGCCCAGTTTTGGATGTACGCC
>JAMCQI010000001.1:2225-37202 GCA_023381515.1 Chloroflexota bacterium
TATTCATTTCTGCGGTGAATGTGTTCTACCGCGACATCCGGTTCGTGGTGCCTTTGGCATTGCAGCTTTGGATGTACGCCACGCCAGTCGTCTATCCGTCGTCCATGATCCCGGACAAGTGGCGCGTGATCTACAGCCTGAACCCGATGGCCGGCGTGGTCGAGGGTTTTCGTTGGGCGCTTTTCGGCACGGGCCAAGGTCCGGGCCTGCCGCTCCTGGTGTCCGTCGTCATGGTTCTCGCGCTTTTGACGAGCGGCCTGTTCTTCTTCAAGCGTATGGAAAACACGTTCGCGGATGTGGTGTAACGTGCTAACGATGTCCTCCCCCAAACGAGTCGTCGTGACCGGCGGCGCCGGCTTTCTCGGCCGCCACATTACAGCGAGACTGCGCCAGACCGACTGGTGCTCAGAAGTGCTCGTCCCGCACCGGGCGCAGTACGACCTGCGGACCGAAGAGGCGATCCGCCGGATGTACGACGACATGCGGCCGGACGTCGTCATCCACGCCGCCGGCGTCGTCGGCGGGATCGGAGCCAACCGGGAGAACCCGGCCTCGTTCTTTTACGACAACCTCATGATGGGCGTCCAGTTGATGCACTGGGGCCACCAGCTCGGAGTGGGCAAATTCGTCGCGATCGGTACCATCTGCTCCTATCCGAAATTCGCGCCCATCCCGTTCCACGAAGACGACCTATGGAACGGCTATCCCGAGGAGACGAACGCGCCCTACGGCCTGGCGAAAAAGATGCTGCTCGTCCAGAGCCAGGCGTACCGACAGCAGTACGGATTCGACAGCATCTTTTTGATGCCGGTGAATCTGTACGGACCGGGGGACAACTTTGATCCGGCCTCGTCGCACGTGATCCCGGCCTTGATCCTGAAATGCGTCGAGGCGATCGAGCAGGGGCGCGACGAGGTCGTCGTGTGGGGCGACGGAAGCCCGACGCGCGAGTTCTTGTACGTCGAGGACTGCGCGGAAGGAATCGTCCTCGCCGCCGAACGGTACGAAAAGAGCGAGCCGGTCAACATCGGCGCCGGCTTCGAGATCAGCATCCGCGAGTTGGTAGAAACGGTCGCGCGCTTGACCGGCTTTGCCGGCCGCATCGTATGGGACGTCACCAAGCCAAACGGCCAGCCGCGCCGCAAGCTGGACACCAGCCGCGCCGAGCGCGAGTTCGGCTTTCACGCGCGGATTGGGTTTGAAGCGGGACTGCGGTGGACGATCGAATGGTACCGCGCCCAGCGAAAGGATTCGGCGGTCCCGGTTGGAGCTGGTGACAAAGTAGGGCATTGACTTCCGAGAGGGCTTTATCAGCGTCGAGACTCGCGGAGGGGATTTGGATTGGCACGGGCGAGCGGTTCTGATCACGGGCGGAGCGTCCTTCATCGGTTCCAATCTGGCCGATGCGCTCGTCGGGCGCGGCGCTCGCGTACGCATCGTTGACGATCTAAGCAGCGGGCGCTTGGAGAATATCCAGACTCACCTGGATGCTCGCCGTATCGAATTCGTAAAGGCGGATCTGCGAGAGCCCGGGGTCGCTCGCCGTGCGGTCGAGGGAGTTCAGACGCTCTTTCACTTCGCCGGCGATCACGGCGGGCGGGGCTACGTCGACCTTCACCAGGCCGGGCCGGCGTCCAATCTGTTCCTCGACGGGTTGGTCTTTTGGGAGGCGCGTCGCGCCGGCGTGGAGAAGGTCGTGTTCGCTTCTTCCGGCTGCGTCTACCCCAATTTCATGCAGGGCGATCCGAACGAGGAGGTCTACCTGTGTGAGGACGCGGTCAAGCCGCCTTACGACGCGGACAATATGTACGGCTGGGCGAAGTTGATGGGCGAGCTGACGCTCAAGTCGTATCACATGGAATACGGGATGAAAGCCGTGTCCTGCCGTTACTTTACCGTCTACGGGCCGCGCGGCGTCGAAAACCATGCCGTGATCGCCATGATCGCCAGGGCGTTTGTCGGCCAGGACCCTTTCGAGGTTTGGGGCGACGGGACGCAGGTCCGCAATTGGACTTTCGTCGACGACATCGTGCGCGGAACGATTTTGGCGGCGGAGAAGATCGACGACGGCACCGCCGTCAACCTGGGCACCATGGAGCGCGTGCGAGTGGTCGACGCCGTGAGAATGGTCCTGGAATACACGGGTCAAAAGCCGGCGATCAAGTTCTGCCCGGAAATGCCGACCGGTCCTCTGAACCGGGTGGCGGACAATGGACTCGCAAAAGAGTTGTTGGGTTGGGAGCCCGAGGTCGCCTTTAGAGACGGACTCCGCCGGACGATAGACTGGTATTTTTCTTCGAAAGATCGTGAACACGTGCAGCGCACTCTGGGGCGCATGCTCACGGAGCGATGGCCTGACGCATGATCTCGGCGACGGCGGTGGCGGTTTAAACGTTCAAACGTTGGAACGTTACAACGTTTGAACGTTTCAACGTTCTAACGTTCCAACGCTCCTGCGTTCCAACGTTCCAACTCACTGACCATGTCTGACCTCGCCATCCACGTCGAAAACCTGGGCAAGCGCTACCCCTCGCAGTGCTCGGGGCAAGTGCAAGATCGGGGCGCTTGAGCGTTTAAACGTTCAAACGTTCCAACGTTCAAACGTTCCAACTCACTAACCATGTCTGACCTCGCCATCCACGTCGAAAACCTGGGTAAGCGCTACCGCACCGGTCGCCAGCAAATCCCTCAAGCGGCCGTGCGCACCTGTGTCAAGGAGTAAATGCGGGTCGCACTGACGAGCGATAATTCAGGAACGGCGTTCGGCAGGCTGACTACGCGACTGGGCAGCCGCCAGCTTCAATTGCTTGCAGGCGGTCTTGTTATCGCGCTAGCTGTTCGCTTGTTTCTGTTGCAGTTCGTGCAGCGCGTCGACTGGGACGGGATATTCTACCTTTTCTACGCCAAGCACATTCTGGCCGGGGACTGGCTGCGCCCTAGTCCTCAATGGGCGCCTTACCCGCTTGGGTATCCGGTTCTCATTGCGAGCTTGTCGAGCGTACTTGGCGACCTGACCCAGGCGGGCGCTGCGGTGAGTCTGATCGCTGGAATCCTTCTGACTGTGCCTACCTATGCGGTCAGTCGGCTTCTTTTCGGACCGCGCACGGCCTGGATTGCCGTGTGGCTCGTCGCCCTGGATGCGCTGCTCGTTCGGTACTCCATCGCAGTATTGTCGGAATCGTTGTTCACCCTCCTCTTCATGCTAATGGTATGGTTGTGGGTGAGCGGTCTCCTGGAACGTGACTTGGCGCACTATCTCGCGTTGTCGCTTCTCGTCGGCTTGGCGCTGACCTTTGTGAGGCCGATTGGGCTGGCCGTCACCGTCGGCAGCGTACTGATCATTGCGCTGCGTAAATCTGGCCGCTGGAAGCTGGCCTTGGCGTCATGCCTTGTGGCCGCGAGTGTGCTGGTCGTTTACGCGGTGTATGCCGGCGCCGTAGCGGATCACTTGCAGCAGCTGACCGGTTCTCCCCAGCCCAACTATGCGCTCCAGGAAATGTCTCGCGGCCTCGCGCAGTATTTTGAAGTCGGTTCCAGTCAATCGCCGATCGTGGCATATCAGACGCAAACATCTCTAGCTCAGTTCTTGAGCGCAAACGGGTCTCTCATCGCGAGGCGCTACGCGTCGGTCCTGCTCGGGTACCTGGCGGTCGGAGTCAACTGGCAAGATGCAGGGAAACTGATCTCGGTCTTTCCGTTTTATCTCTTGCCCTTTGCCGGGATAGGACTCTGGCTCGGAACGGAAAATCAGTTATCCAGAGCGCTTCTTCTCGGCACAGCGCCGTACCTGCTTCTCGTTCCGCTTTTTGTCCAAGACGCGCGCTATTACGTGCCGCTGCTGCCGGTCTTTCTGGTCTTTGCGGCCGCCGGACTCGATGCAATCGTCCGCCGAAATTGGCGAATCGGCTCGGCGCTCGTAGCTGGCGTGCTTTCGCTTGCCGCTCTGCTCGCCTTCCAGGGGAATGCTCACACCTGGCCTGTGCCAGTTGATCCGTACAAAGAGGCCGGCTTGTGGCTGCGAGCCCACGAGACGCCTGAGGTCGTGCTCAGCCCGCATCCAGCGCCGGCCTTTTATGCCGACGCGGAGCCGCTCCTCATGAGCGGCTCGTCGATGAACGACCTGTCTAAAGAGATAGCTGCCGTTGGGAACCGTCGCTCGGCGATTGTGGTCGTCGCAGGTTCGGCCCAAGACGCGGCTCTTGCGCAAATGCGGGAGGGCACGGCAGAACCCCGCGTCACGCTCGTCTATCATAGCCCTTTGCCGAATGCGTTCCAGGTCGATGCCTACCGTGTGTCTCCACAATGAATGAAGCGCCGGGGTCCCTGACCGCTGGTGTGAGCCGGCCGGCCCCGCGCGGACTACGGGCCGCCGATTTCCTAAAGCGCCTGGATGCTCAGAACCAGACCGCCGTCGTGCTCCTCTGCATGGCTGTCTATGCTGTGGAGTGGCTGATCGCCTACATCGTTCACGACGTGCCATTCGCTTCCCTGGAGACAGACGGCATGTACTATATCCAGGTGGCGCAGTCGCTTTTCACGAATCATCTCTTGCTCGACGGCTGGCACGGGCTTGGTTATCCGCTTGCGATATGGTTGGCCGAGCACGCGGTCGGCGACTGGTTCCGTTCGGCTCAGATTGTCTCCGGCCTGAGCGGCGCGGCGTTCATTGTTGCGACCTATTGGGTGGTCGCACGTTTGATGGGTACACGGGTCGCGCTCTTGACTGTCGTTCTGCTGCTGACCAATCTCTGGGTCTTGATGGATTCTGTTCTGGCCCTTTCGGATATGCTGGCGGTTGCGCTTGCGATGGTCAGCTTGGGGCTCGTCTGCAGCGACGCGGAATCGCGCCGGAACGTTATTATCGCCGGTGTCTTGGGAGGCCTGGCGTTTTCGGCACGATACGTCTACGTTGCCCTCTTGCTCGTCCCTTTTGTTCTGGTTCTTTTACACTGGAATAGTGACGGCAAGAAACTGTGCGAGGCGCTGTTGTACTTTCTTGGATTCGGCCTTGCCGTTTCGCCGGTCCTCTGGGCGAACTACTCCCTCTTTGGCACGCCGCTCTATACGGAGACGTTCAAGAATATCGCGGCGGCGTTGTATGGCTGGGACCACGCCGCGGAATTTGATTCGATGATGGCCGTAGTCCAGCGCAACCCGCTCCTGTTCGCCGCGACCCTGGTCAAGCGGATCGGCTTCGATATGCCGGCGTATCTGATCCACGTGGTTTACTACGTCATTCTTTTCTCCGTTCCCGGCTTGGTGCTGTTCTTTGCCGAACGGGAGAACCGAAACGCGAAAGCATTGTGGGGTGTGATTCTGGCGTCCTACGTGGTTCTTGCTGCCTTGGGCTGGAATGAGCTCGAAGAGCGGTACTTTCTGTTTCTCATTCCCTGGCTTGTCGCGGGGGCGGGTTACCTGATCGTGCGGCTGTTCCAGGACCGGAACTGGATGGTCTACGGTTTGAGTGGTGTGCTCGTGGTTGTGAATCTGGCTGGCATCGGTGAAAACCTTCCATCGATTGCGGCCGAACAGGCGCCCGAGTTCCAGCGGGCCGGCGCTGCAATTCAAGCGCACACCAGTGCATCTGACCTCTTGCTTGTTTCGCAACCGCAGATAGCCTATCAAGCTCAACGGCCGTACGTCCTCATGCTGGGCCAGCCGATCTCCACGGCCGCGGACCTTGGGCCTCTGGTCGACCGGCTGCACATCCAATACGTGGTTATGGACGATCGCTATGGCGGAAATCACTACCCTGGGCTGAGCTTCCTGTTCGATACTGACCAGGTGGCCTCCATGCTTCCTGGATGGCGGCTGCTTTACCAAGGACCCGGCCCTTGGCGGATCGTGGTATGGCAAGTCGCTCCAGCTTCGGGCGAGGCGAACTAGATTGCGAACATTCTCCCTGGACCATTTGTAATGTCAGATATTGCCATCCACGTCGAAAACCTGGGTAAGCGCTACCCCTCGCAGTGCTCGGGGCAAGTGCAAGATCGGGGCGCTTGAGCGTTTAAACGTTCAAACGTTTCAACGTTCAAACGTTCCAACTCACTAACCATGTCTGACCTCGCCATCCACGTCGAAAACCTGGGTAAGCGCTACAAGATCGGCGCGCTGCAAAAGCGGCACGATACGCTGCGGGACGCGCTGGCCGGAGCGTTTAAACGTTTCAACGTTCCAACGTTCCAACGTTAGAACGTCCGAACGACGATCACATTTGGGCGCTTAAAGACGTCTCTTTTGACGTCAGGCGCGGCGAAGTCGTCGGCATCATCGGCCGGAACGGCGTGATTCCTTCGGCACGCTCAGGACAAGCCTGGGAATGAAAAAGGGCGGTGATTGAAAATCTTCTCTCGCACTTACAGCGTCTTTGGGGTATATTGAGCCGGGCGCGATCCTCAAAACAAGCATTTGAGAGGGCTGTGCAAAGGCGGGCGTAGAAAGCAAGAATGAGGTGGCACGAATGACGAAACTCACATTTGAGGTTCCGGGCGAAGTTCTGGAGGCTGTGAAACTGCCTCCGGCAGAAGTGGAGCAGGAATTCCGTAAGGAGTTGGCCTTGGCACTGTATCAGCGAGGGGTACTTGCATTAGGCAAGGCGAGGATTCTGGCTCAGATGACGCGGTGGGAATTCGAAGAACTCTTGGGTCAGCGCAGGATACCGAGACATTATACGGACGAGGACTTGGCAGAGGATATCCAATATGCCCTTGGTCATCAGTGATGCCTCGGTCTTGATTCACCTGGCGGCAATTGGGCGGCTGACGCTATTGAGAGACTTGTATCAGAAGACAGCCGTTCCCTCCGCCGTGTGGAAGGAGGTGGTTGAAGAAGGAAAGGGTAGAGCCGGGGCGGCAGAAATTGAAGCGGCACGTCAGGCGGGATGGATCGAGATGAATTCGCCAACAAATGAGCCGCTGCTACGTTCTCTGGAGCGTGATCTGGACGAAGGCGAGTCTGAGGTTATCGCGCTCGCCATCGAGCGCAACAAGATTGCCCGCGCGCAAACACCACGTGACACGCGGACACGTTGTTCAACGTTCAAACGTTTCAACGTTCCAACGTTCGAACCCTCTAACCATGACTGACCTCGCCATCCACGTCGAAAACCTGGGTAAGCGCTACAAGATCGGCGCGCTGCAAAAGCGGCACGATACGCTGCGCGACGCGCTGGCCGGAGCGTTTAAACGTTTAAACGTTCCAACGTTAGAACGTTCGAACGACGCTCACATTTGGGCCCTCAAAGACGTCTCCTTCGACGTCAAGCGCGGCGAAGTCGTCGGCATCATCGGCCGGAACGGCGCGGGCAAAAGCACGCTGCTCAAGATCCTTTCCCGTATTACAAAGCCGACCGAAGGTCTCGTCGACATTCATGGCCGCGTTGGATCGCTTCTTGAGGTGGGGACGGGCTTTCATCCCGAGCTAACCGGCCGTGAGAACATTTATCTGAACGGAGCGATCCTGGGGATGCACCGCGTGGATATCGACCGGAAGTTTGACGAGATCGTCGCGTTCGCGGAGATCGAGAAATTCATTGACACGCCCGTTAAGCACTATTCCAGCGGTATGTACGTGCGGCTGGCGTTTGCGGTTGCGGCGCATCTGGAGCCCGAGATTCTATTGGTGGACGAAGTGCTCGCGGTCGGTGACGCGGCGTTCCAGAAGAAATGCCTTGGGAAGATGGGCGATGTGGCGAAGGAAGGGCGGACGATCTTGTTCGTGAGCCATAACCTGGAAGCGATACAGAGAATCTGCCAGAAAGCAATGATGTTGGAAGATGGTAGAGTAGCGCAATCTGGAAACACTCGAGATGTTGTTGAGGTATACTTCGAAGAGAGTCAAAAAAGCAGTCGTTCCGCCCCTCGATTTGATCCTCAGGGAATATTCAAGGACATTCAATTAACAGTCAACAATAAGGTTCCCGAAAACACGGTGTTGTGGGCGGTGCCGACCGCACTTGTAGTCTGTGTCTCAGTTGAGAGCGTGACACCGATGGCCTGTCCCAAGGTTGACTTAGCGTTCTACCGTTCTGATGCGTTGAAGTTATTTGCTGTTTGCAGCGACGATATTATTGAAAATGCGACCTCCCAACTTCAGAAGACTTGGAGTTTCGAATTTGTTATCGATGACGTTGATTTGGCCCCGCAGAAACTATACCTTGACGTCGGGGTGCGACTATACAAGGCCAGCCCATACTTGATTCTTTGGCAAGGGGCTTGTGAGCTTCAGGTTGGAACGGCCGGGCAGAGTTACTTATTGACCTCTGACTCAATAGTGTGGCCCCAATGTAGGGTAACCGCTCTTTGATTGTTCACAGACCATGTGATGCAGCGGTGCCGTTGTAAGAATATGTTTAAGAAAATGAGAAATGTTCTCGACACACTAAAAGCGAAACCCGTTCGCGGAGCATGTGCGAACGAACAGGGTCAAAGTGATTTCCAACAACTGGTGAAATTACTTGGTAGTGCTCCGCGGTACCAACCTGGCCGAATCTCGATTCCGGGATGGAATCTGTCCTTTGTGGATGCGGCGTCTCTACTGTCCAATTTCGAAGTGATTGTGGTCAAAAGGCGGAACGATTTTGTTTCTTCCAGGAGAGATCCGCGGATATTGGACTGCGGATCCAATATTGGTATCAGCGTTCTCCATTACAAACATATTTTTCCAGAGGCGCAAATAACCGCTTTTGAGCCTGATCCACAGGTTTGCCAGGTGCTGAGAAGAAATCTCCTGGCTAACGATGTGAGCGAGGTGGACATTGTGGAAGCAGCGGTGTGGAAAGATGATTCTCGACATTGGTTCTCCCCTGACGGGGCAGATGCCGGCAAGATCGTCGATATGCCGATGGAATCTCGCGATGCAATTCTGGTTAAGACCGTGAGACTAGCGGATTATCTGTCCGACGGCACCATTGACTTCGTCAAAATGGATATAGAAGGCGCTGAGGCGGAAGTAATTGTGGATTGTGGCGGCTTGCTAAAAAATGTTCGCAGTATGGTTATAGAGTATCACTATCGTATGGACCATCCGCAGGAGTTGGCTGCGACGATAAATACTCTTGCAGGAGCTGGATTTAGACTATCATTCAATTCCTACGGGCGATGGCTTGACATGAGTTATGGGAAACATCCTCTGACGGACGATGAATTGGGAATTGATCAGTTCTTCTTGATCTGTGCTTGGCGAAGTTTCTAGGACAACAAGTCCGTTGATAGACAACCTTGCGCCACCGAACGAGATCGCGATTTTCGTCACTCAATCAGCCTCCTGACGCAGAGTGAGAATTCTCCAAGTCAGCACTTCGGATATTGCCGGTGGCGCCGAGAGAGTCGCCTGGAATCTCTTCGGCTCTTATCGGGCGCGCGGGCATAGTTCTTGGCTCGCTGTCGGCAACAGACACAGTAGCGACCGCGATGTCATCGAGATCCCTCCCACGCGTCCATCCATGATAGGAGCGGGCCTTTTGCTTAAGACGGAGCAAAGATTGGCTCCCTGGGAAAGGCGAATTCGCGGTGTCTGGCGCATCCGATATTGGTTGCAGACGTTTGCGGGCGGGATTCCCGCGATCGAGGACGAGTTAGGGTGGGAGGATTTTGCGTACCCGGGAAGCCTGCGACTACTCGATTTGACGCCTCAGCGCCCGGATATTGTCCACCTTCACAATCTTCACGGCTACTATTTTGATCTGCGCTTTCTACCAAAGCTAAGCCAGCGCGTGCCTGTGCTTGCAACTTTGCACGATGCCTGGCTCCTCAGTGGACACTGCGCTCACTCATTTGACTGCGAACGCTGGGTGACGGGTTGCGGCAAGTGTCCATATCTAAAGGTCTATCCCGCTTTGCGGCGTGACGGCTCGGCGTTCAACTGGCGAAGAAAGAAGAGCATTTATGCTCGTAGTCGGCTCTATGTCTCAACACCATCCCGCTGGTTAATGGGAAAGGTCGAGCGATCGATCCTTGCGCCGGCTATTGTTGAATCGCGAGTCATACCTCATGGAGTTGAGCCATCCCTATTCCGGCCCGCGGACCGCCGACAGGTACGCAAGGCTTTGGGTATCTCGCCAACTGCCCCGGTCCTACTTTTCTCCGCGAATGGGATTCGACAGAACATTTGGAAAGATTACCAGACTATGCGATCTGCCGTAGCCCAGGTTGCGGAGACGTGGGATGGACCAGAGATTCTCTTCATCGCATTGGGTGAGGACTCGCCGACCGAGCGGATTGGTAAGGCTGAAATTCGCTTCGTACCATATCAAAAAGATCGTCAATCCGTAGCCAGCTATTACCAGGCAGCAGACATCTATCTTCACGGTGCGCGCGCGGATACGTTTCCTAATGCTGTCATAGAGGCTCTGGCCTGCGGCACGCCGGTTGTCGCAACACGCGTCGGCGGTGTCCCAGAGCAAATTGAGGACGAAGTGAACGGCTTTCTCACATCTATGGGCGACAGTGCCGCGATGGCTGGACGCATCACACAACTCCTGCGCGATGATGGTTTGCGAAATCGCGTCGGACAGCAGGCGGCTGAGGGCGCACGTCGGGCATACGACCTTAACAGGCAAACAGATCAGTATTTGTCTTGGTACGATGAGATCCTTGCCCAACGCCGGCGGGAACATATTCCGCCCGGGTAAGCATTCTTGCGAATGCAGAGCGCTACCTGCGCTGGCCACGTGGCTCGCTGTGTCGGTGGGCCCATCGGAAGGGCAGTGAGATGACGCGTTGCCCAACGCTTGATCAGCTTCCCCCGCCCCCTCTGGGTCGCGCTGGTTGGCCGTGGACTGAAGCAACTGGGGCTGCAGACCATTCCAAGCCGGACGTCGGCCCTTGGCCGAGCGTCAGCATAGTGACGCCGTGCTACAATCAAGGGCCATTCCTGGAAGAGACGATCCGCTCTGTGTTGCTTCAGGGTTACCCGAATCTCGAGTACATTGTCATCGATGGTGGCAGCGCGGACGGTAGTGTCGAAATCATTCGTAAGTACGCAGCGTGGCTGGCGTATTGGGTAACCGAGAGCGATAGCGGTCAGTCACACGCGATTACCAAGGGGTTTGCCAGGTCCAGCGGTGAAATACTCGGTTGGTTGAATTCGGATGACGTGTACGCGCCGGGTGCGCTTGAGCAGTCCGCGGGGCACCTTGTTTTGCATCCCAGGGCGGCCGCTGTTTATGGGCAGGCGCAGTTCATAGATGAGGCAAGCCGCGTGATCGGTCGTTACGTCACCGGTCAATTCAACGTTGCTGAGTTTTTCTTTTATGACTGTATTGCCCAGCCCGCAACTTTCTTCCGACGTGCAGCGTTCAACCGCGTCGGTGGTTTAAACGAGTCACTGCACTTTTGCCTGGACTACGATCTTTGGTTGAGAATGGCTGTGGGGGGCCGGTTTGACTATCGGCCCACTAATTGGGCGTACTATCGGACGCATCCGGAAAGCAAAAGCAGTACTTTGCAGACGAGGCGCTGGGTCGAGACAGCTCAAATCCTCTCAGATTTGTTTTCGCGCTCCGACACTCCTGCTGAATGGCGCAAGTACAGGACAAAAGCGATTGGCCGTGCCCATTGGCATGCCAGCATCGAGTTCTGCCGCAGTGACGGAAGAGATCAGGCGAAAGAACACATCAAGCAAGCGCTGGAACTCGCGCCGCGATATTTGAAGACGCGCGCATTGGCGAGTATGCTCGTGGGCGGGTTGGCCAGTCAGACGACAACCGGAACCGCGGTTCTTGTGGACGATTTTTTTGCTCTGATCCCGGACACGGCAGCTTACAAGGCAGAGGGACATCGTCGCGCCCTCGCCTATGTGGAAGCGCTACTTGCGCTCAACGACGCAACGCCACGCGGTCTAGCGCGCCGATACGCACGGAGCGCGCTGAAACGAGACCGATATTGGATTTCTAACCGACATGTGTTGAGCCGCGCGTTCAGATGAGGATTGCTCTCTACCATAACCTGGGCTCCGGCGGGAGCAAACGCGAGGCGCGCGAGTTCGCTGTCCAATTGGTCCGCCACGGACACACGGTGCATCTCTATGCGCCGTCGACCGCAAATGAAGAGTTTCTGCCGCTCAATCAAGTCGCTCAACAATCGTTTTCGTTCGAACTCAAGTTGAGCAGAGATTTTACGGGGCGCCTGCCGCTGTTGCGGCGCTACGTTAATCTTGCCCGATACGTTCTTAACCTCACGCGGTTGGATAAGCTAGCTAAGACGGTGGCGAGGCGGATAGATTCCGGCGGATATGACTGCGCCCTGGTGCACTACGACCCAATTGTCCAGAGCCCTTACGTCTTACGCCATTTGCGAACGCCTTCTGCCTTTTATTGCGCGGAAGTGAATCGCGGAGTCTACGAACGGACGCTCTTGCGTCCTTCGCACCCTGCCGCCTCCATGAGCGGACGACTATCGGCCGCCTGGTACGCACCGGCGGACTGGACGCAATTTGCAGTTCTCAAGCGCGAGGACCGCGTCAACCTGGCCCACGCAACGCGGCTTTTGACCAATTCCTACTTCACCGCCGAATCGCTCTATCGTGCGTATGGGGTCCGCGCGCGGGTTTCGTATCTCGGCGTGGACAATGACAAATTCCGTCCGTTGAATCTTGAGAGACAGAATTTTGTTCTGTCCGTTGGCGCCGTCTCACGTCTCAAAGGATATGATTTCCTGATCGAGTCGTTGGGTCGGATCGCGTTCGCCGATCGCCCCCGACTCGTGATTGTGGGCAACACGGCCTCGACGCGCGAGGTCAATTTCTTCAAAGGTCTCGCCGCGGACCGGGGTGTACAAGTCGAATTTCGAATCGATGTCTCCGACGACGAGCTCTTAAGGTTATACAATCTAGCTCGGGCCTTTGTATATGCGCCAGTGCTGGAGCCTTTTGGATTGGTAGTTCTCGAGGCGATGGCGTGCGCGACTCCGGTCGTCGCGGTCAAAGAGGGTGGTGTTCGCGAGTCCGTAGCGGACGGCGTGACCGGTTTGCTCGCTCCACGCGATTTCGATCTCTTTGCCGCCGCACTGGACCGCGTATTGCGTGACCGGACATTGGCTGAGGCGATGGGACGCGCTGGCCGCAGGGAGATCGAGCGCGCGTGGACTTGGGAGCATGCGTACGGGCGATTGATGCAGAACCTCGGCGACGGCTCGGTGCCGGCCTCGATCGGTAGGAACTCGGTTCCGGCCAATGCCGCCGCAGCATGAAGCCCTTGCGGATCCTGGTATGCAGCCTGTACGCGCCGTATCCGCCGTACGATGGCGGCTCCACGCGGACCATAGAGCTGCTCAAGCCGCTGGGAGCAAAGCATAAAGTCACACTCCTCGGTACCTTTGATCCGGTACGCCAAGCCCAATCTGCGGTAGAGGCTCATCTCTCGAGCTACGTTCAGCGGGTCAGGCTCCTTCCTGATCCCGCGGCGCCCGACCAATGGGGTCGTTGGCAAAAGCTGCGCGAGCTATTTGCCTATCCTCCCTCGCGCCTGACTCGTTTTCTCAGTGATTCGTACGCTCGCGTTGCCCAAGAGTTGCTCGGACAGACCTTTGATTTGGTGATCTGCAATACGATTCTGCCGGGCCAGCTGTTTGCGCGGCTATCGACAGACTCGCCAAAACTTTTGGATGTCTTGGATGTCATGGGGCTCTTGCGGGAACGCGAGTTTAGGCTTGCAGAGAAGGTCGGGCTGGATCAATTATTCAAGTACGTGGATTGGAAGAAAACGGCGGCCTACGAAAGGCGGGTCTGGCGCCGGTTCGACGGGCTGATCGCCATGTCCCAGCAAGACGCCGATTCGATTGGCAAGAGTTACCCCGCTGCGGTCGTGAGCATGATCCCGATGGGGGTCCACCTTCCCCCCGATCGCGACGCAGACTGCGACCAAAAGGTATTCGACGTCCTGTTCGTCGGTAAACTGGATTACGCTCCGAATGTCGACGCGCTGGAGTACTTTGATCGCGACGTTCTGCCCCGGCTCGCCGGGACAATTCCAGGTCTCAAGATAGCGATCGTCGGAAAGAATCCGAGTGGGTACCTGGTAGAATGGGTCCGTCAGCGCGGGAATTATGCACTGTACCCGGACGTGCCGGACGTTGCCCCCTTCTACCGTCAAAGCAAGGTCGTGATCGTTCCTATGCGGACCGGCAGCGGCATCAAAGTCAAGCTGCTCGAAGCGCTGAGCTACGGTCTGCCTACTGTGACGACGACGATCGGCGCGACCGGCCTGTCGCTGCAAGATGGCAGGCACGTTCTGATCGGAGACGATCCGCAAACGTTTGCCAGACACATAGAGGCTCTTCTTGGCGACCTCGGCTTGTCCCGATCTTTGGGAACCCAGGGACGAGGTTTTGTCGCCCAGCGCTACGATTGGAGTCAGATCCAACGGCGTTATCTGGAATTCGTGGAACGAGTAGCCGGGTGCTCGGCTTGAGGGCGGCGCGTGGCACCGACCGATGAAGATACTGTATCTCTCCGCCGGC
Source organism: Chloroflexota bacterium (assembly GCA_023381515.1). The sequence goes on from JAMCQI010000001.1 coordinate 16,682, forward strand.
GGCGGCGGTTTGGACACCAGTATCCGAGTGTTGGCGTCTGCGCTTGCCCAGGCCGGACACCAGGTGTCGGTGCTCTACTATCATTTCCCGGGAGAATCCACGGCAGACGTCCTGGGCCAAATTCACGGATTCCGGGTCTATCATACACGCATCGGCAATTTGCACTATTACGCCCACCGCCTGACTTTCGGACGGACGGCTTTGGCTTTCGCAGTTCAATCACTGGAATCTGCCTGGGCGTTTGGCGGGGTGATGCAGGGTATCCAGGAACGCGAGGGGCTGGATTTGGTCGAAGTGCCTGAAGGCTTTACGACACCCCGGTTGATGCGTGGAATCCCGTACTTTGTGCGTTTGCATTCGGCCGCGTGGACCTGGAGAAGTATGTTGCGTGAACCTGTGCGAGCGTCTGATTCTCTCAGCGTTCGGATGGAGGCCTATGCTCTTCGCCGCGCCCGCGGAATCTCCTCGCCCAGTCACTTTCTCGCCAAATACATAAAAGAGACGTGCAAGGTCGACCGGTCGATCGAGATCCTGCCCTATCCCGTTGACATCCAGCGGTTTGCCCCGCCCGCGATGAGGGCAAGCCCCCCCGTCGTTCTATTCGTCGGCCGCGTGGAAGCGCGCAAGGGCGCGGCCGTGCTGATGCAGGCGATCCCGTCGATCCTGGCCGAGCAACCGGACAGCCGATTTGTCTTCGCCGGGCGTGTCTGCGACGACGTGCGCGAACAGATCTCGACAATGCCGGCAAGCGTCCAGTTTTTGGGCGTGCGTCCGCACGACGAGCTGGCAGCTTGGTATCAGCGCGCGTCTGTATTTGTCGCTCCCTCGCTCTGGGACAATTCGCCGAACACGGTGTATGAGGCGATGGCGTGCGGTGTTCCGGTGGTGTCGACTCGCGCGGGCGGTATCCCCGAGTTGGTGGACCATGGTGCGACCGGCTTGCTTGTTCCACCAGGTGATCCCAAGGCCCTCGCGGACGCCGTTGTGTCGCTGCTGGCCGATCCCGTACGGCGGCAGGGAATGGGCGCGCGAGCGCGCGAGAAAGCGGTATCTTGCTACGCCGTAGGCAATGTTCTTGAGAAAACCCTGACGTTCTACCAGCGCGAGCTTCAACAGTCTTGAGAATCGTCGGAATAGAGTTCCCTCGTCTGGAACCGCTGCAAGCCCGTGTGCTGGACATTGGCTGCGCTCAGGGATGGGCCGTGCTCGAGGCGGCACAACAGGGCGCGTACGCATTCGGCCTGGACCTGTCTCCCGAGCTCCTGCGCAAGGCGCGGGAGAATCAAGACCGCCGTCCGGCGCCTCGATCGCTGCCCTCCTATGCGCTAGGCAAGTGTCATCGAGTGCCCTTGCGGTCGTCGAGTTTTGATTTGGTCCTCTGCACCGAGTTGATCGAACATACGCTAGAGACCGAAGCGACGCTGGCGGAAATCCAACGCTTGCTCAAACCGGGTGGACAGTGTATCTTGTCGATCCCCAACAAACGGGTCGAAGATACGATCACGCGCTTTAGCGCGACGTTTCTTGCCTATAGCGGCCACGTAAAACAGTTCACGCTCGCCGACATCACGCATGCGCTCGCACGATGCGGTCTGACGGTGGAGCGGGTTCAACGCAAGTACTTTGAATGGAGCGTCTACTGGCTTGCAATGGCAGTGCTCGGCCAGGTTCCCGCAGTAGATCGCCGCGACGATCGTTATGGCCTGGACTCGCCTCCCAAACGGAGATGGGAAGCTTTCAACTATTATTACAAGCGGTTCTGGAAACGAGCGGTCGAGTGGAAACTCGGGCTGCCCATACTGTGGCTGGGAAATCAAGTGTTTCCCAAGAGCTATGTCCTGGTCTGTGTCAAGGCGTGATCGACCAACGTTCACGCTGACCGTATCATCGCGAACCCATGCACATTGCGCTTGCGAATCAATGGTATCCTCCCGAGAGTGGATGGGGCGGTGTCGCGATGTACAACCAAGCCGTAGCACGGGCGCTGTGCGCCCTGGGACATCAGGTGACGGTCATCTCCTCGCGGGCCGACGCCAACATACCCGCCGAATGTGTCAGGGACGGCGTGCGGGTGCGCCGGTTGCTCGTACGCGATGCATATCGCTGGCGGCGGCTGCCCGGATTAGGTCGGTTCACGCGGCCCGCACAGCAGTTGGTATACGCGCGACGCGTGGACAGGGCATTGCGGGAATTACACCGCGAGCAACCGATCGATTTGGTCGAATTTGCAGAAATAAACGCCGAAGGCTTTTTCTACGCTCGTTCCCCGGCGATACCCGTGGTTGTGCGCTGCCACACGCCAACGTTTGTCCTACGCCGCTATTACGACCGGCGCGAAATGCGCTACGATACGAACATTCTAAGTTGGTGTGAAAAGGACCTGATTCGGCGAGCACACGCGCTCACCGCACCGTCGCAAGATATGGCGCGCACGATCGCGACCGAATGCCGGCTCCCAGTCGAAAACATCACGGTGATTCCTAATGCGCTTTCGATTTCGGATTTCGATTCAACGTTCGAACGTTCAAACGCTAAAACGTTGAGACGCCCTCTCACTATTCTTCACGTCGGGCGCCTGGAGCGCGTCAAGGGCGCCACGGTGCTTGTGCAGGCAATCCCTCTGGTCCTTCGTGCCGTGCCGGACGCACAATTCGTTTTTATCGGCGATGATCGTCCCACCGTGCGGGGCGTGTCGCAGCGCGCGCAATTGGAGCTGCAGGCCACAACTGCCGGCTTTAGGGCCAGCGTCGAATTTCTGGGTGCCGTGGACCAGGCCGTGCTAATGGAGTGGTACGGTCGTGCCGACATTTGCGTGGTGCCGTCGATGCTCTATGAGAGTTTTTCGTATACGTGCGCGCAGGCGATGGCAGCCGGCAAGCCGGTCATCGCCTCAAGGATCGGTGGAATCCCGGAAACAGTGCAGGATGGAGTGTCCGGCCTCTTGGTCGAGCCTGGCGACCCCTCACAACTGGCGCACGCTTTGGTGCGATTAGCCCGGGCACCCGCGCTGTGCATGCAAATGGGACGCGCCGGGCGCGAGCGAGCGATGCACGATTTTGACCCGCGCAAGATCGCGGAGGACAATTTGAGAGTCTATGAGACTGCAATCCGGCATTGGGTTTCCTTATGAAAACGCAATTGCCGGTGAGCGTGCCTCGCCGCTTTCGACGCTCGATCACCATGGCGCGGTCGTTTGTACGTGGGTTTGGTTGCGAACGGCGGTACTGGCCTGTTGAGAATCTGGAACGTCTTGCGGCGAGCCGACACGATCGCCGCGGATCGGGCGAATATTTCGTTTGATCCTGCGCCGGCAACATGAACATTGTCTACGTCGCGCCTTTTCTGCGTGTGCCGCCCGATAGTGGCGGCGCGATACGGGCCTTTAATCTCATAAATTGTCTGTCACGGCGACACAACGTGTCGGTCGTGACGTATGAAACGCCTGAGAAAAATGAGCTGCCAAAGTGGTCCAGCACGCATCTGGCCAGCCTCACGATGTTGCCGGCAGCGACACGATCCGCTTCGTCTCGGGGACGCGCCGCGACGTTGCGCCGCATGGCAGCGTTTCCCCCAGAGTCTTTTCAGCACTATCCATTATCGCAGTTGATCTGCGCAGTTGACGAACAATTTGAGCGACAACCAAAGCCGGACTGGATTATCTTCGACACGCTGCTAACCGGGCACGTGATGCTCAAAAAGCGTTGGCCGGTGCCGACGGTTTTGTCGCTCTATGACGTCGCGAGCGACTTTTACCGCCGGATCTTTGCCAGCACGAACTGGCGCCCGTACAAGCTCGTGCACGGCGTTGAATGGCTCAAGTTCCGCTGGTACGAGGCTCGGATTGTCAGGACATTCAAACTGGTCGTGACGGTGTCACGCAACGACAGCGCGGCGATCAAGCGAATGCACCATGGCGCGCGCGTGATTTGCGTGCCGAACGGAGTGGACACGGGCGCGTTGACCCCGGCCGGCAGCCCTCGCGGCAATGGGGTCCTCTTCATTGGGAATTGGATCTATGCGCCCAATGCAGACGGATTGTGGCACTTTTACGAGAACATCTGGCCGCGCATTCGGTCTCGACTGGATGCTCAATTTTTGGTAGTCGGCCGACATCCTCCAGCGTCATTCGCCAAGGCGGTACGGCAGGATTCTTCAGTGCGAATTGCGGCGGACGTTCCGGATGTGCGCCCATACTATGCCCAAGCCCGCGTATCGGTGGTTCCTTTGTTGAACGGGGAAGGAACGCGACTCAAGATCCTTGAAGCGTTTGCGTTAGGTGTCCCGGTGGTATCGACAACCGTAGGCTGCGAAGGACTTGACGTGACGAACGGCGAGACCCTGATCGTGGCGGATGATCCACAGAGATTTGCGGAAGCCGTCGTCGACTTGTTTCACGATCCATCCCGGTCAAAGGCCGTTGCGGGTAACGCCCGTGCGTTGGCCGAATCCCGGTATGACTGGGAAGTCGTCACACGCGATCTGCAAGCCGAATTATCAAGTCTCTCGCGGCAGGTATGAGAATATTGCTCGTCGTTTCCGGCTATCGGCCTCAAGTTGGTGGCCTGCAAAGCGCCACCGCGCACCTGGCCGTCGGGCTGCAGCGCAGAGGGAGCAGGGTCTCGGTGCTGACGCAGAGATTCCCGCGTTCAATGCCGCCGGAAGAAGAGATCGACGGCGTCAAGGTCCAGCGCTGGCATTTTATCGTACCGCGGCTGCGGGATCTGTCTCATGGGCGCATCGACCTATTCATCGCAGGGTTGTTGTTCTTTCCTATTACAAGCTTGCGGCTCTTTGCGCGTATCGCGCGTGACAAGCCAGACGTCGTCAATCTTCATTTCGTCGGCGCGCCGGCGTTGTTCTTGCTTGCCGTTCGTGCGCTGAAACGGTTTCGTTACGTCGTGTCACTTCACGGCGACGACGTCGAAGGTCTCTCGCGGCGATCCTGGCTTGATCGAAGAATATTCAGGGCGACCCTCCGTCGGGCCGACACTGTTACTGCCTGTTCTCAATACCTGCTGGACCGTGCCTTGGAAATAGAGCCGCAGATCGGCCCCAAGTCCCGCGTGATCTACAACGGAATAGATATGCCGTCCGATCGGCTTGGCCGGAACTGCGGGGCATCGGTTCTGTGCGTAGGCCGGCTGGTGCCCAGCAAAGGATTCGACCTCTTGCTTCGCGCGGCCGCTCTCTGCGGCCGCGATGGCCAGGAGTTCAACCTGACGCTGATTGGAGACGGCCCTGAGCGTGCTCGGCTGAAAATGCTTGGGAGAGAGATGGGGATCACAGGCAATCTCGAATTTCGGGGCGCGTGTGATCACGCCGCGGTATCGGCCGCGCTGTCCGCAAGCCGGCTGGTCGTGGTGCCTTCGCGAAAAGATTCCTTTGGCCTTGTCGCGCTGGAAGCAATGGCGGCCGGAAAACCGGTGGTTGCTACGCACGTGGGTGGCTTGCCGGAGGTGCTCGATGGCGCGGACGCCGTATTGGTGCTGCCGGACGATCCCGAGGCGCTCGCCGAAGCGATCGTGGAGATCCTGCGTAAGCTCGAACGTAACCCTGATTTTGGCGCGCGCAACCGTGAGCTGGCCGCCCGGTTTTCGACTAGCCGGATGGTCGATGCGTACGAAGCTGTCTACGCCGGCGTCGCGCCCTCGTCCGCCTGAAGACGACCATGCGTGTCGCGTTTATCCACCCGTTCCTTTTCCGATACGCTCGCGGAATCGAACGTTACACTCTTAATTTGGCGAATGCCCTTGTGCAGTCCGGCATCCAGCCGCACTTGATCACCTGGCGCTGGCCATCGCCAGTGACGATCGAATCGCTCGGTCCACGTGTCGAGACGCATTTGCTCTTCACGTCTCGTTTTTATGCCTCGAAAGTCATCGTGCCGTTCTATCTGGCTCACCTGCTGCGGTGGCGCTATGACTTTGTTTGGATCTATTTTGCCGGATACGGCGAAGCCGAAACGCTCGCCTTGATGCGGAACCAGCGCTATGGGATCGTCTTTCATTATCCCTACGAGCAGGTACCGCATCGCTATCGCGAGTTCCGGCGTTACGGGTTGGCCCGACGCGCGGAGCGGATCGTGGCGGTCAGCCAGTTGGTCGCAGACGGAGTTCGAGAGGCGCTCGGACGGGAGAGCGACGTAATCTCCCACGGCGTCGATGGGTTGCGCTTTCACCCGGATGTGAAGCAGCGTGAACGAGTTCGGAGGGAGCTCGGACTGCCTTCAGATGCGCACTTGCTGGTGACGACGGCCGCGTTGGAGAAACGCAAAGGCATTCAGCATGTCCTCGGTGCACTGCCCCTGGTCATGCAGCGCGCGCCGCAGACCTACTATGTGGTCGCAGGCGACGGGCCGGACCGCACCTTCGTCGAGCAGACCGTTGGCGCTCTGCCAGGAGAGGTCTCGACCCACGTCCGATTGGTCGGCGCGCAGCAGAACGTCGTTCCGTATTTGCAGGCGGCCGATCTGTTCCTGATTCTGGCGCGCGGCGAAGCTTCGTCTCTGGCCGCGCTGGAGGCTCTCGCGTGCGGCGTGCCTGTGATTGCCTCGCGCTCCCGTCCGTTCGACGAGCTTATTCGCGCCGAATACGGCGCGCAACTGGACGAAACGAATCATGCCGTGCTTGCGGAGACCGTCGTCTCTCTCTTGAACGACCCGGCGCGACGCCGGCAGATGGGTGAAACAGGCCGGGCTTGCATGTTGCAGTCTCATACCTGGGCGCAGGTAGCACAAGATTACGTGAAACTGATGCAGCCCGACGCGCTTCAGCCGGGATGATCGCGCGACTCAGGACGCCGGCGTTTTGGCTGACCCTGATATTGGCGGGTGCGCTCGGATTGCGCTTGGCCGGGATCGGGTTTGGGTTGCCATTGCATCTCCATCCCGACGAACCGACTCAGGTCCTCAACGCCGAGCACATGCTCTCCGGCGATCTGGATCCGCACTTTTTCCGCTATCCCAGTCTCTATATCTACCAGTTGTTTACAATCTACGGCGGCGCTCAGCTTGTTTCGACCGTAACCGGCACAGCCGTCTCGCCTTCTGCCTTCTGGCTCCTGGGCAGAATTCTATCGGTTGCATACGGAACCCTGTGTCTCTGGGCGGTCTACATGTTGGGACGCGCACTCGCATCCGACTGGGTGGGCGTGGCGGCTGCGGGGATAGCGGCCGGCAATCCAGAGCAGATAGTCCAGTCTCACTATGCCACGGTGGACGTGGCGATGACGTTCTGGATCATCCTCGGCTTGACCTTGGCCGTTCGCTCTCTGCGGCATCCTGGCCGGTCATGGGTTCCCGTAGCGGTCGCGTTCGGGCTGGCAGTCGGTACCAAGTACACCGCGCTGCTGTTCGCCGCCGTCGTCGGCGCGGTTTTGGTCGTTCAGCTCCTATCGAGCACATCCGGACGCCAGCCCGGTCGGATCGGACGCGCGGCACCGTGGCTCTTGCTGGTTTTCGGTGGGATGCTGGGCGTCGCCGTGCTGGTTCTGCCGGTCGACGCCGTGCTCCAGATCGCGAGGCAGTGGAGCACGGACGGAACGCTCAAGCCCGAATATCTCAGTCTATTGAACGTGGTTCTGGCGCTCTGGCGACTCACGGCCGTGGTGGCAGTGCTTGCCGGCGCGACCGCGCTTTTCAGCCTTCGGGCTAGGCGCGTTGCCGAGGCGGTTCTCAACGAGACGACGCTGGCCTATGCGGGCTCGCTGGCGGCGACCTTCGTGATCACGTCGCCGTACGTCTTGCTTGATCTGCCGGCGGCGGCGCGCGATATTCTGTACGAGTACCGCCACATGTCGATCGGCGCGGCTGCTCAATTCAGCACGAGCAGCCCACTGCAGGCCGCGCTGCTGCCGACGAATCTGTTTCCGCAGCCTCTGTATTACGCCGAATGGTGGTTGTCGCAAAGCGGTTGGCTGTTGACCGCCGCGGCTCTGCTTGGCTTGGCACTCGCGCTGCGGCAGCGCTGGCTGCCCAACCTGACTATTCTGGCATGTATTGTGCTTCTCGGCCTGACCCTGACGCGAGCCGCTTCCAAAGCCGATCGTTACGCGCTTCCGCTCGTGCCGATCATTGCCGTCTGGGCTGGAGCAGGGCTGGTGTGGCTCGCACGGAGATTCAGGTCAGCGGCATGGGCCGCGGTCGTCACGACGGTCGTCTTGGCTTGGCCGTTGACCGCCGCATGGGACGCTTTGCAGATCGATTTTCTTTTGCCAAACACGAACGTTCTTGCGTATCAATGGGTGCTCGACAACGTTCCGCGCGGTGCATCAATTATTCGCGAAGACTCGACTCCCGACATTGAAGACGCGACAAACGATTATCGTGTGACCGTTTCGCAAAGCGCATTTGAGACCAAGACGTTGACCGATTGGCGCCGGGCTGGCGTCGAGTACATCTTGGTAGGTCGGCTGCGCGATACTTTCTATCGTCCGAACGCATCCTCATATCCCGGCATCGTGGCGAACTATGCAGATTTGGACTCCAGTGCGGGGTTAGCGGCCCAGTTCAAGCCCGGGGCAAATGTCGCTGGGCCGCCCATCTGGATCTATCGCTTGCAGTAAACGCTGCGACAGCTTCCGCGGGGATCAATCTTGGCCGACTCGCTTTCCGTGCTGATTTGTACGCATAATCGCCCGAACCTTTTGAGACAGTGCCTCGCCGCCCTGATCGATGAAAGCGACGAAAAGCCGTCGCAGGTTGTCGTAGTGAATGGCGGCGACGATCGCTCGGACCAGGTGGTACAGGGATTTGCGACGCGTGGTAACCAGACTTCGATCCGAGTCGAGTGTGTCAAGACGGTCAACCGAAATCTGGCGGCGAGCCGGAACGTTGGGCTGCCGCACTGCACCGGCGACATTGTCGGGATGACGGACGACGACGCACAGGTATTCCCGGATTGGGTTACTCAGATGAAGCGCATCCACGCCGAACATCCGGAGGCGGGTGCGGTCGGCGGGCCGGTGATCGGCGCAGATGCCGACTCGCTGGTCAGCCGGATCGCCGACCAGGTGACGTTCGCGGCTTATGCCGCGGCAGGCAGTGTCCGCACCCTCGCCGGCGTGAATGTCTCGTACAAGAAGCGAGTGGTCGAGGCGGTCGGGCCGCAGGACGAGTCTCTCTTTCGGGGCGAGGACGTGGACTATAACTGGCGTGTCCAGAGACTCGGCTGGACAGTCTATTACGACCCGCGGGTACGGGTGCGCCATCATCATCGCCCCACGCTGCGCAGTTTTCTGAATCAGCACTATATGTACGGCCGGGCCTATTACCTGGTGCGGCGAAAATGGAAAGAGATGTACTGCATCTACCCGCATTCGTTCCGACGTCCAAAAGACTTGCTCAAAGCGCTGAATTTTGCCGCCGGTTTGTTCTATGAGCCGTTGCAGTACGGGATGCGGATGGAGTGCCCGGCGGATCGATTATTGGCTCTGCCGATTTTGTTCGTCAACGGCCTGGGCTGGCGCGGCGGGATGGTGCAGCAAAAGTTGGCTTGCGCGCGGGGGCAATTCGAGGTCGGATGACTCATCCTCAAATCACCGACGTAGCCAACCACTATACCGTGCTCCTTTTGAATCTGGACAAGTACAAAGAATCCACGCGTGTGCTTCCGACGGGCTGCGAGTTCCTCGGATCTTGTGCAAGCGCGGAAGTCCGGAGCCAGGAGAAGGAATTGCTGCAACGAGTTTTCGAGGACTGGGATATTCCCTATTCGGGCAGGTTGCCCGGCTGGCAGGCGGATTCGCCTGTCTTTGTGGTGAACGGCTCCCAACTGATCGCCGGCGTTTACCTGTGTAACCGGAATGAGTTTGACGATGACCCGCTTCGGGGCCAGCTGCATTATTTCTTCGTCCGGCCGGAATATCGCGCCGGCGGGATTCACAGCGCGAACGTGCGTGAGGCGGTCCGGCAGGCCCGCGTGTGGGGGCTGCGCGCCCTGTACGTGAATACGGACCGCCGTCTCTTGCCCGAGGTCTATATCCGCTGGGGCGCCGAGCCGCTGAGGCAAATCGCCAAACCGTCCAGGATCCCGCATAACGCGCTGGGAGACCTGGTGAGGCGCGTCCGCTGGCGCGCTCGGGTCGCGTGGCAAAACCACAACGGTCTATTCGATTGATGCTTGCCATACGTACGTGGATTACACGGCACTCGATGGATATCAAGTTATTCTTGATCGTCTGGCTTGCCTATGCCCTCTACGCGACGCCGGCCGGGGGTACGCTTCCGAATCGATACGTCGATCTCGTCCACAGCATAGTTAACGAGGGACGATTCGAGATCGATACCTATCAGGCAAACACGACCGATTCGGCTTTTTTCAACGGACACTATTATAACGGCGCGCTTCCCGGCCCATCGTTCTTTGCGCTAGCGCCGTATCTCGTGTTCAAAGGTTTCTACCCGCTGGTTCCGGCGGGATTCGGCAAGCGGCTGGCAGCGTCCAATCGTTCAAGATGGGCGAATCGAGCGCGGATGGCTTTTATGGAGCAGTGGATAACGTCGAATTCTTTCTGTCACAGATGTTCCTGACTCTGACTGTTGTCGGGGCTGTTTCGGCGCTGGGAAGCGTCTTCTTGTTCGAGCTGATCCGGGCAATGGGTTTCCGCGACAGAATCGCGCTTGTCGCGGCGGCGTTGTATGCGTTCGGCACGCCGGTCTTTTTCTACTCCACCGTATTCTTCCAACACATATTTACGGCTACGTTCGGTATTGCAGGGTTATACATCGCGATTAAAGTGAGCGACGATTCGCCGGCAACGGTTGGGCTTTTCATTGCCGGGCTGGTGGTCGGCGCAGGGCTGCTCGTGGAATACCCGGCCATTATCGTCGCGGCCTGGATCGCGGTATTCCTTGCGTTTCGCGTTGGCAAGCGGCAACTCGTTCTCTATCTCCTCGGGGTGGGTGTTCCGGCTCTGATCGTCGCGGCCTATCAATGGGCAGTATTCAAAAGCCCGTTTGCAACCTCGTATGATTATCTTGCTTTCAATGAACGTTTCCACACGACGGGATTCTTTGGGTTTACGTATCCGCACCTGGACCGCCTGATCTCGCTTTTGGTGAGCCAAGACGCCGGCCTGTTCCTCTATGCTCCAATTGCGTTGCTGTGCGCGGCGGGAATTGCTGTTGGAATCGCCGGTCGCACCAAGAATACCCCTCTGGCCGCATTGTGCGCTGGACTGCTTGTATCGTTCCTGGTCTTTTATTCGGCCTACTCGGTGTGGAACGGCGGGGCCGAGTTCGGACCGCGTTTTCTCGTCCCCGTGCTTCCGTTCCTCGCGGTAGGACTTGCATTTGTTGTCGATCGGCTGCCGGGCGCCGTACTCGCATTGGTTGCAGCTATTTCAGTTTTGGTCAACTGGGCCGGCGCGCAATTTGGATTTGCCACTTCACCGGTCCAGCACGTCCTGGACGTGTTTTCGCAAGGTCCGACGCTGCCTGCATTCGGCGCGGTCCTGTCGCACGCCGTCAGCAACTCGTCATCACTGTATCTTTTTGTCGCACGGTATCATGCCGCGCTCACGTTGACGGTTACGGTCGTGCTGCTGGCGGCATTCGTGTGGACATTCAGGGCAACCCTTTGGCCGGTCGAAAGGCTGGAGCAGCCATCCCGTCAAACGCCGAACACGGAGATCCCATAGTGGTCAGGAGGACGCTCGCACTGAGTTCGACCGGCAACCATAATTCAGGGCTTCGGTCCGGCACAGAACGGTTGCTTGGCCAAGTGGCGGCTTTGTCGCCGTTTCGTGCGAGCCTCCTGGTTTTTGTTCTCTCAGTCGTCGCAAAGCTGGGTTTCATCGAGGTATTCGGGGGCGGTTTGGGCACTTTTCCGACCGAAGGCTCCGACGCAGTCTTTTACGACCGGGCCGCGCGAAACCTGCTTGCCAATGGGGTCTTCGGATACATCCCAGGCCAGCCTACAACCGCTATGCCGCCAGGGCAGCCCTACTTCCTTGCGTTCCTGTATTCAATTGGCAATGAATCAATGGTCGTCGCGAAACTGGGACAGGTTGTTCTGCTTTCGGCGGCTGTCGTACTGGTATACTTGATTGGGAAGAACCTAGCGGGCCCGACAATCGGATTCGTCGCGGCGACCTTGACCGCGATCGATCCAGCGCAAGCGTATCTTTCCGGCACGTTTCTCAGCGAGCCGCTGTTCATTTTTCTAATGACATTCGCTGTGCTCCTTCTCGTTCTGTCGCGGAATTCGTCGAGCCTTCTCTGGCCTGCCAGCGCTGGAGTCTTCCTGGGATTGGCGGGACTGACGCGAAACGAAGGCTGGTTGTTTGCTCTTGCCCTGTGTTTGGGGGCGGCAATCACGCGGGGGCGAATACTTTCGATCCGCAAGTCCGTGGTTGCCCTCGTCGCTTCGCTGTGTCTAATCGTTCCGTGGATCTATCGCGACTATGTCGTTACCGGGCAGTTCGTACCGGTCGCGTCGAATGGTGGGCTGAACCTCTGGTCAGGCAATAATCCCGACTTTGAATGGCGTCAGCCCGTACCCATGTCCCTCCCCGTCTACAAAGTGCCGAGCGGTTTGAACGAGTTGCAGGTCGATCAATACTATCGTCAGGCCGCGCTGAGCTGGATTGCTGCAAACCCGGCGCAATTCTTGGTGAACGGGGTGGAGAAAGTAATCGTTCTATTCAGCTTTGACCCACTGTCACGCCGCTCGGAAATGAGTGGCCTGTATCGTCTTGCCGGTCTCGTACCGTATGGTGTGCTCCTCCCCTTCATCTTCGTAGGACTGGCATCTGCAATCCAGGAGCCTCGCTACTGGCTGCTGCTGTGGTACGTCGTTTTCACGACTGCTCTCGCCTTTGTTCTCTTCGGCGATAGCCGGATTCGCGCGCCGATCCAGCCATACCTTTATTTGTCCGGTGTCTTGGGCGTTCAGGCCACATGGCGTTGGCTCTATTCACGACGGGAACGCCGTACGTGGGATCCTGATCAGAGTACGGTGGACCGGCTGTGAGACGCCTAATCACGGCGCCGGAGCCGTCGACCCTCAGGACGGCGGGGCTCACGTTCTTGTTGCTGCTGGTTGCACTTGCGTTGGGACCGTTGGTTGGCACGTTCGGATTTGGAATGCGCGAGCTGGTGATCCTTACTATTGCGCTGCTCCTCGCCACCTTGCTTCTCATTCCTAACGAACGAGTCCTCAAGTATGGCTTTTATCTCTGGATCCTCACGTTTGGCTTTGGATGGCGGACGATCTACCTCACGCCAAACCTAAATGTCCATCCCTCGGAAGTGGCGGCGGTGCTGCTCTTTGTAGCATTTCTCGCAATGTCGGCTGGCCGGCGAATGACACTAGACTTTTCGGTTCCTGCCTTTATCCCGCTCTTGATGTTGTTCTGCCTGTTGGGTGTCTTGACCGCCATATTCCGCGGCACCCAACCAGATGTCATACTGGAACAGTCTAAGGTCTTTTTCGCCCTGATCCCCGTGTATTATGCAGTGAAATGGCTCGTCAGGACGCGTCAAGCCTGGGAACGCGCGGCTCTGCTCGCCGTCGCGGTCGTGGTTTACGTCAGTTGTCTTGGCTTGATGGACTACTTTGCGCCGGGCTTGAGTCGCTCCCTTTCGGGTAGCAGTTCCGCTGATCCGCAATTCCTGGCTCAAAGTATCAATAACAGCGTGAGTTTTGATCGTGTCGGTTTCATTTTCTATGGAAGCTTTACTGCTGGCTTTTTGATTTTCACATTCTTTGGTTTCAGCACGTATTATTTTGTCAATAGCGCAGGGAAGGGATTAGCCACCCAAATTCTCGCCGCGGCGATCATTCTGGCTGAACTGGCTGCAATGTACCTGAGTGGCTACCGGGGGCTATGGTATGCGATAGGCGTGTTCTTGGTCGCACTCGCGGTCGTCCAGCGACGAGGATGGCTCTTGGCCGGCGCGGCAATTGCTGCCGTGCCGCTTCTCCCGGCCAATTTCCTGCAGCGTTTCACGTCTCTTGTCAATCCGCAGTACGCGGACTCGAGCCAGTATGATCGGATTTCGCGCGCGACCTATGCATTGGATCTGATACGTCAATCGCCATTGACCGGGGTCGGTTGGGGAGGAAGCGGTTATGTGCACAGCGATCTGGCTCAAATCGGCGCCAACCTAGGCCTGCTGGCGCTTGCGATTTTCACACTGTGGCTCCTAACCATGGCGTGGAAAATGTTTCGAATATCACGACAAACAGACTGGCAAAGTGCGTACTCTGGGGTGCTATTCGCATCGATTTGTGGACTTTTGGTCTTGTTTGCTGGAGAAGGTCAGATCGCCTTCGTGCAATTGATGATCCCTATCTGGTTTCTTTTCGCGATGGTGCATCGGCTCGCGGACTTTGCCTCGGAGGAGCAAGCCAATAACGCGACGGCGACTCAAGGCGCAGAATGAAATCAGCACGACTCGTGCTTCACCGGCTCTGGTTCTGGGCAAAAGATCATTCGACAAAGCGTGAGCTCGCAGTTGGGTTTTTCGCCCTGGTTGCCTTCTATCTCACATGGGCGCTGGTCGTCAAGCCCGTCGCGATGGACTTTAACATTTATCGGTTTTCCGGATATGCCTACCACGAAGGATTGTCGCCTTACGCCGAGTCCCCCGCAGCGTTTGAGTTGGCCAGCCGCTACAGCCTGGTGCCATTTGCACCCCCATATCGATATCCACCGCTGATGACGCAGGTGATGTCTGTCCTTGTTCTACTGCCTTATCCCGTGTTGCGGACTCTGTTCACGTTAGCATCGACTGCCGCATTCTGTTTTGGCATCTGGGCAATCAGCAAGAGTAGTCTTGGCAATGTCCCTCGTTTTTTGTTGCTTGCGGCTGTTTTGTTCTTGCCAGTCCTCAATTGTATAGCCGCGGGTCAGATTAACCTCTTTATGCTTGGCGCGCTCGCAGGTATGATCTATCTCATGAATCGTAGTAGCACTTCTGGGACGAGCTTGAGATCGGAACTCATCGCTGGCGGCCTCTGGGGTCTCACTCTCGTTTTCAAGCCGGTGCTCTGGCCGCTTGCGCTCTGGGCAGTCTTCCGTCGTCGCATTGGGGTCCTGGTCGGATGTGTATGCGTCGCTGCTCTGCTCGGCGTTGTCTCTCTCTTGACAGCCGGAGCGCAACCTTGGCTCGACTACCTGAATGTATTGCGCTCATTTGCCTCGCCAGATCCATATGTGGAGAATCAATCCCTCATAGGTTTTATCGCACGCGTCGCAGGGCCAAACCTGGCAAGAATTGCCCAATTCGCTTCGCCGGTTGTAATTCTGGGCATATGGTTCCTGTTGTTTCGCAATCTGCCGCCAGACCTTGAGCTCGCGGCATTGGCTAGTATTTCGGTTCTGATTAGTCCCGTAGCCTGGTACTATTACGGCGTGCTTCTTATTCCTGCTTTTTGGTTGTTGGCAGATCGCTATCGGCACTCCGCACGATGGCTAGGGTTTGGTTTACTTGGAGCTTATGGACTCATTCAGTTGCACCAACTGACATGGTATCGATTTCCAGCAGGATCCATTCTTACCGATCTAGCCTTTTTCGGGATGGCGCTTTTGGTGTTGCTCGTCTTTGCCAGTGCATATAACCTAAGCCGCGCGCCCGCCGTTTCCAAGGTCACAGCGCTTGGCGCATAGCCGGGTGATACCGGGGAGTATTGCTGATCGCGGCCGAAACTCTGCGTTAGGCACAATTGCTGTTCTGTTGCTCTCATCCGCCGTTCAGTTCTACCGCCTCGGCGCTCGCACCCTTCACGGAGATGAGTTCGGAAGCATAGACGAGGCGCTCAATCTCGGGCGCAACTTGAATTCGCTTCCGTATTTTTCCACGCTGCGGGCATGGCTCGCCCTGGGCAGTGGTGAGTTCTGGCTCCGTACTCTCTCCGCGCTGGCGATGGTTGCCGCAGTAGCGGTGACATTCGTCTGGGTCAAGAGCCTGTGCGGCCGGTCGACAGCTTTGGTTGCGAGCCTTCTGCTTGCCACGAGTCCGTTCCTGGCTGTTTACGGTCAGCAAATCCGATTCTATGGCCTCGCTCTTCTGGCCGCGAGCCTGTGTGTCTGGGCATTCACAAGCTATCTGATTCTGCCACGTCGCACTACGCTTGCAAAATGGGCGGCCGCCGGCCTGTTCGCGCTGTCGGCGCTTTTGCTCAACGCTTTGCTCATAGCCGGGGAATTTATTACGCTTTTCGCGCTCAGCCGGCTTTCGCGCCGAAGCAAAGCAATTATCGGAGCGGCGTTTCTCATCGTCGTTCTCTTCGTGCTCCTCGTCCCGGGTGTTCGGCAGTTGGGTTTCGATACGCTTGCGAAATACACCAATGCGCAATCACACTACGTCGCGTCACGTGGGCTCGCGTTGTCTCAGATTGCCAAGCTTCCTTTGACGTTTTTTTTCTTCACGTTCGGCGAGTCGGTGTATCCGTTAACGTACTGGCTTGTAATTCCGGGACTGGTATTCGTTGGTGTTGCGTTTGTGCTGGGAATATGGAAATTGCGCTCGAACGTTTCCGTCCTGGCTTTCGTCTCCATCGCCGGAATGACGGCGCTGCTTGCGCTCTACCTTGTGTTCGATCCGTTGTCTCCGCCGAGCTTGCAGGGCGCCGCCCCGCGCTACCTGATCTTTCTTCTGCCCTTGTTCTATCTGGTCCTTGCAGCGGGGACGCGAGGAAAACGGTCTTCGTTACTGATCGTCCCACTGCTTCTGGTCAATTTCGGAGGTCTGGCGTCGTACTGGTACGGCGACTGGGCCTACACGGACGACCTGACCGATTGGCGCGCGGTTTCGCAGTGGACGTCGAATTATGTAACGCCGCAGACGCTCGTGCTTGTCGATGGGCGCTCGCAAGATTTGGCTAACCGCTATTTTCCTTCTTCGTGGCATATTCAGAACGAATGGAATTATCAGTCGGCAGAAGACCTGACGGCATTCTCGCAATTCTCTCGTTTGATCGTTCTTTCCAGCAACTATAATACAGACCCGCGGGCGCAGGTGAGCGCATTGATCGACCGCGTCGAGTACGGATACGACCAGGTTGCCGCGTGGTCCAAATACCCGCTCTTCATAGAGGTGTTCGACCGCAAGCAAGACCCGTCGCCAGCTTTTTCTGTGGACTCGACCGGTCGGGTGAACATCCCATCCGAGATCTACGGTATAGAGTTCCAAGATCTAGGCTTGCCGATTTCGCTGAAGCTGGGCGACCGGATTGTGCCGAGCCTGGGCGCTTTCGGACTGCCCGGTTTGAACAAACAAACGGCCAGGTCCCTGCTACTGGAGCGGCCCACAACGGCACGCGAGCTCGTGGTGTTTAGTAACGTGATCGATGCCGCATTGCAGCCCGGCGTGGTCGTCGCCAATCTGAGCATCGTCGGTCAGGACGGCTCGACGCAGACTTTTCCGCTGCGTGTCGGGATCGAGACTAGCGCATGGAACGCTCATTGCCAACCCGATGCCTGTCTGCCTGCTTTCACCTGGACCAAGCGGCTTGCGCTGGTCGGATCTGAAGGCTATCCGGGAAGTTGGCAGCAATTCGATGCGTCGGTTTTTGCCGCCGAGCTCTCATTGAGTAGTCCAACGTTGGTAGAGTCGATCGAACTGCAGCGGTTGAGCAACCAGGGAACACTCTACGTATGGGGTATTGCCCTTCAGTAACTTCAGAACGTTCTAACGTTCCAACGTTGTAACGTTCTTTAGACGAACATGACCGAGTGTCTCTCCGTGCTTTTGCCGACGTACAACAATGAAGCGATCATTCGTGACTGTCTCAAATCGGTCAAATGGGCAGACGAGATTCTGGTGGTCGATTCGTTCAGCACCGACTCGACCATCGAGATTTGCCGAGAGTACGGCGCGCACGTGATCCAGCACGAATACGTACAGTCGGCGAAACAGAAGAACTGGGCGATCCCGCAGTGCGCGTTCGAGTGGGTATTGCAGATCGACACCGACGAGCGGCTTGAAGAGGGCGCTGCCGACGAGATCCGGAATGCGATCGGTCACGCCGACGCGGATATTCACGCGTTCCGTATCGGCCGCCGGAACCACGTACTCGGCCCGTCGCTCGACGTCTGCAACTTGTACCCCGACTATCAGACGCGCCTGTTCCGCCGAGACGTCGGCCGGTTCGAAGACAGAGAGGTTCACGCACACGTGCGCGTGCCCGGACGGGTGGAAACCCTCCAACATCATATTCTCCACTATGGCATGACGTCCATAAGCAAGCAGTTGATCAACATCGACCGCTATTCGCGCTATCAGGCCGACGAGCTAAAAAAGCGCGGCAAGCATTTTCACTGGTACGACCTTGCCCTTCGTCCGTTTGCGGTCTTTGCCTATTACTACCTCTGGAAGCGCGGTTTCACCGCCGGCTATCGCGGCTTGCTGATATCCGCGATCGACGCGACTTTTGACTTTTGGTCGCACGCAAAACTGTGGGAGATGGAGTCGCAGGGGCTGGAAGCCAGTCCCAAGTGAGGGAGATCGCCTTCGTCCACGGTTCGGCGCAGATGAGCGGCGTCGAATTTAGCACACTCTATCTCGTCCAACACATCGACCGAACGCGTTGGTCTCCTTTGGTAATCTGTCCGGAAGAAGGAGACCTTCCCGCACGCTGTCGCTCGGCTGGAGCGCCGACCGCCATCGTCGCAAGTCCCCGCCTTTTTTCGACGAGCGTCCGGATCGCCGGCGCTACGTTCGTCAATCCGGCAGCGCTATTGGCGGACCTGGGTTCTATCCTCGCGACCGTTCACCCGCTGTCGCGCGAGCTGCGGCGCCGGCGCCCGGCGCTGGTTGTGACCAAGGGGCTGCTCGCACATCTGTACGGGGGCCTCGCGGCCCGCTGGGCAGGCGTTCCGTGTGTCTGGCACGTGCAGGACCGCGTATCGAACCGGGCGGGACCGCTCTTTCCCTGGACCTTGTCCCTGGTCGGGCGAATCCTGGCGAATCAGGCGATTGCTGACGCGGAAAGTATCGCGCAGCAGTTGAGCACGTTCGTGCCGCGTGAGCGCATCTCGGTCGTCTGGAACGGCGTCGATACGCGCGAGTTTTCGCCGTGCGTCGACGGTGCGGCGGTGCGTGCGGAGTGGGGCGCCGGGACTGGCGATTTACTAGTCGGCGTCGTGGGCAGGCTCACCGCCTGGAAGGGACAGCACGTGCTGCTGCACGCGTTTTCCCGGATTGCCAGTCGTTATCCGCAGGCGCGCCTAGTGATCGTCGGCTCGACACTGTTCGACACGGACCAGTACGCGCGGAGCCTGCATTCGGACGCCAGCCGGCTGGGTCTTGGCGATCGCGTGATCTTTGCGGGTTTCCGGACGGACTTTGCCCAGGTCTTGGCCGCGCTCGACATCCTGGTCCATCCGGCGCTGGACAAAGACTCGAGCCCCCTCGCGGTCGTTTCGGGGATGGCCGCGGGCAAGCCGATCATCTGCTCACGCGTCGACGGGACGGCCCAGTTGTTTGACGACGGAGTCGACGGCGTGTTGTTTGCTCCCGGCGACGCTCACGAGCTGGCCGACCAGCTCGCACGCGTTCTGGGGGACGCAGAATTGCGGCTAAAGCTGGGGCGCGGCGCGCGCGACAAGGCGGAGCGCTATTTGAGCATCGAGCGTTTCGTCGAGCAGTGTCAAACCGTATTCGAGCGGGCAATCGACGATGCGCCGGCTTCTCTTCGTTCATAACCATCCCAGCCGGTTCGTGCAGTTGGACCTCGCGCTCTTAGCCGAGCGCTACCAGGTGCGCGAATGGTATCAGCGCACGCGGGCGGTCAATCTGGCGGCGCTTGCCCGGGCGGTTGACGAGAGCGACCTGGTGTTCGGCTGGTTCGCGAGTTGGCATACTTTATTCCCAGCGCTGCTCGCTTCGCGTGCCCATCGCCCAGTCGTGCTTGTCGTCGGCGGGTATGACACCGCGAACATGCCGGCCATTGGCTATGGCAGTCAGCGCGGCGGCGTCAAACGATGGGTCGCGCGTACGACGATGCATTTGGCGACTCGAATCGTGACGAATTCGAATTACGCTCGTGATGAAGCGGTGTCCAACGCCGGCGTGGACGCGGGCCGGGTGACGGTCGTCTACCACGGCCTCGACGTCCCGGACATTGAACCCGGTGGGAAGAAAGAGAACCTGATCGTTACCGTCGGCAATATCGACCGGACCACGCTCGCGCGCAAAGGACTGGAGTCGTTCGTTCGAGCGGCTGCCTTTCTGCCGGACGTTCCGTTTCTGCTCATCGGCGCGTGGCGCGACGACGCTATCAATCGACTCAGGGCGATTGCCTCGCCTAACGTGCGCCTGGAAGGCTGGCTCGACGACAAGGACCTGAACGATCGGCTGCTCCGGGCGCGAGCATACGTACAGGCTTCGCGCCACGAGGGATTTGGCATGGCCGTCGCCGAAGCGATGCTGCATGAATGTATTCCGGTCGTCACGCGCGCGGGCGCCCTGCCTGAAGTTGTGGGGGAGTGCGGAATCTACGTCGAGTCTGCCGAGCCCGCCGCCGTTGCGGAGGGCGTCCGGCGTGCGTTGGCCGAAGAAGACACCACGGGGCTG
>JAMCQI010000010.1:0-33119 GCA_023381515.1 Chloroflexota bacterium
TGTCGCCGGCGACGGTAGCGGCGATCCAGGGGGGTTGGACGAGTCTGGTGATCGACCAGCAGGAGTGGCTGCAGGGTTATCTGCCGATTCTCCAGATCTGCCTCACCAAGGTCTATGGCTTTTCCGGCTTGGACATCAACACGGGTGCGGGGTTTGTGGACAAGAGTAATGTTGCTTTCATTGCCCCCCTCGCTCAGAAGAATATCCGATAATGAACAGTCAATGCTTGCCTGTTCGCTCTCGACACCAGAGGAGGAGATGTAACAAATGAAAAAGCAACTGGTCTTTGCCTTGCTGGCATTGATTGGCATCGCGCTGTCCGCCGCCGCCCCTGTGGTTTCCGCAACTGCGGCGCCGGTGCCTGTTTCTGCACCTGCGGCGGTTGAGCTGAGCGCGCCTCCCGCAGCTCCGGAGCAAGCGCCGGTGGCGCAAGCCACGGACAAGTGGTGCAGCAACGTGCGGATCGTCTTCTTCCCGGGCGGTCCCCAGGGCGGCGTCTTTGCCGTGAACGTCTATAACGGGGCTGTCCAGGCGCAGAACGACCTGGGTCCCAAAGTGGATTATGTGTGGTCGAACTGGGACCCGCAGACGATGATCTCCCAGTTCCGGACCTCGGCGGCGACCAAGCCGGACGGCATCGCCGTCATGGGGCATCCGGGCGACGAATCCTTTGACTCGCTGATCGACGATGCTGAGAAACAAGGGATCATCGTGACGAGTCAGAATACGCCCTTGCCCAAGGCGCAGGCGAAATATGCTGCCAACGGCTTTGGGTATGTGGGGGCGCAGTTGTACCAGGCGGGTCACGATCTCGGGGTGGAAGCGTTCAAGCGGTCGGGCTTGAAGAAGGGAGATCGGGCGATGGTGTGGGGCTTGCTGTCCCAGCCGACCCGCGGGGAACGGACGAAAGGCGTCATGGATGCGCTGAAAGAAGCGGGGATGCAGGTAGATTACATCGAGATTGATGCGGCGACGAATGCGGACCCGGTGGCAGGGGTGCCGACGTTTGCGGCGTACGTGTCGTCGCACCCGGATGTCAAGCTGGTGGTGACGGATCACGGGGGCTTGACGGCGACAGCGCAGACGTACTTGTCGGCGGCGGGGAAGAAGCCGGGGGACATTTACCTGGCGGGGTTTGACCTGTCGCCGGCGACGGTAGCGGCGATCCAGGGGGGTTGGACGAGTCTGGTGATCGACCAGCAGGAGTGGCTGCAGGGTTATCTGCCGATTCTCCAGATCTGCCTCACCAAGGTCTATGGCTTTTCCGGGTTGGACATTAATACCGGCGCAGGCTTTGTGGATAAGAGCAACGTGGCCTTTATCGCGCCTCTCGCCCAAAAGAACATTCGCTAGGTTCGTGTGAAGGTTGACAGGCCTCGCTCAAGGCGAGGCCTGTCCGGTCTATCCGACAGGAGAGGGCTTATGGATGATATCCTCCAATTGAA
Organism: Chloroflexota bacterium; assembly: GCA_023381515.1. Next base: position 1,446 of record JAMCQI010000010.1, read on the forward strand.
AAACGTCTCCAAGACCTTTGGCGAGGTCGCCGCGCTTCACAAAATCAATTTCGAGGTTGGCGCGAACGAGATCGTCGGCCTGCTCGGCGACAATGGCGCGGGCAAGTCTACGCTGGTCAAGATCATTACGGGCTATCATCCGCCGGACCCGGGCGGTGAAATCTACTGGAAAGGTAGAAAGGTGGACCACCTGTCCGTGGCCAAGGCGCGCGACCTGGGGATCGAGGTCGTCTATCAGGAGCGCGCGCTCGCCGATCAACAATCCCTGTGGCGCAATATTTTCATGGGACGGGAGCTGACAAACCGTTGGGGGGTCCTCGACCTCGGCGGGATGCGGAACGAGACGCAGAAATTGATGAATACCATGATGGGGTTCACCTCCGCCGCCGTCACTCCCGATTCGGTCGTCAAGACGTTTTCCGGCGGAGAGCGGCAGGGGGTTGCGATTACACGCGCGCTCTATTTCCAGGCGGAGCTCATCATCCTCGATGAACCGACGATGGGGTTGTCCCTTTCCGAGACGAAAAAGTGCCTCGACTTTGTCGAGGGGATCAAGAAAGCCGGCAAGTCGGCCATCTTCATCGATCACAACATCTTTCATGTCCACCCGGTCGCGGATAGAATAGTAATCCTGGACCGCGGCACCATCGCCGGTCAATTCAAAAAGAATCAATTGACGGTTGATGCTTTGATTGACCGGTTGCAGCGTCTGGCTCACACCGGGACTCTGGATATCAGTCCTCAGACGGCAGCGTAGGGAGGGAGACGATCATATGAATTCTGCGATTGAAGCTGAAGCCAAACGTCCCCAAGCGCCCGCGGTGCGCCGGCATCCTCTCGCTAGATGGGCGCGCCGGTATGCTCTTCAAATCGGCACCGTCGGGGTCGCCTTCGTCATCTGGTTAGTCTTCGTGATCGCCGCGCCCACTACCTTTCTGTCGTTCAACATCTATAACGCGCTGCTCGTGACGACGCCCTACTTTGCCATGGTCGCGATCCCTTTGACTCTGGTGATCATTGCGGCAGAGATCGATCTGTCTTTTGGCTCGATCATGGCGTGGGGGATGACGGGCTTTGACGTTGTCTACCTGAACACTCAGAACTTTTGGCTCGGTTTTGTCGCCTGCCTCCTATTCGGACTGATGGCCGGACTCATCAACGGCCTCATCGTCGTCAAGGTCGGCGTCCCTTCGCTCGTCGCGACGATCGGCACGCAGTTCTTTTGGGCGGGTGCGGTGCTCGTCGTCACGAACGCTCAGGGCATCGGACTCACCTTCCTGCAGGGCTCGATCTTGCACGAGGGGCTGGTCGGCCGGGTCGGCGGTGCGCTTCCGATGCAGTTCATCTGGATGATCATCATCGCGATTATCGTATGGTTCCTCTTGAATCGTACGCAATTCGGCGCCCACGTGTTTCTCACCGGGGATAACGTCGACAGTGCGCGCCTGATGGGCGTGAACGTCGACCGCGTCAAAATCACATGCTTCGCTCTCGTCGGTCTGGCCGCAGCGTTTGCGGGTTTTGTGCAGAGCGTCGACCTCCTCTTCTTCTGGCCGACGATGGGACAAGGCAACTTTTTGAATACGTTGGCGGCTGTGTTTCTGGGCGGTACTTCGGTCTTTGGCGGCACCGGCACCATCTTTGGCACTTTTGTCGCTTCCTTCATCATCAATGCAATCAATCCGGGCATTGTCGCCGCGGGTCTCACGCAGTACTACACCCAGGTCATTTACGGGTTTATCGTCGTCGTTTCGATTGCCTTGCAGGCGCTCCTCAGAAGGAGGTTGAGCTAGATCCAGGGGGGGAGGATGAACTCGCGCGAACGCGTCTCGCACGCACTCAATCACCAGGAGCCGGATCGCGTACCCATCGACCTGGGCGCGACGATTGTCTCCTCGATTTCCCAGACCAGTTACGTCGAGCTCAAAAAGCATCTCGGCATGCCGCTCGAACAGATCAAGATGCTCGACTATATCCAGCAGCTCCCGTATGTGGACGACGCGCTCCTTCAGCGCTTTGGCGTCGATTTCCGGCTTGTGCAGCTGCCTGCGGCCACCGCACCTGGCCTCCAGATCTTTGAGGAGGGCAACTATTACGCCTTTACGGACCGCTGGGGCTCCAAGTTGCACATGCCTAAAGAGGGGGGCCTCTATTTTGATTGGGTGGATTTTCCTATCAAGGAACCGACCCTTACAGCCCTTGACCATTATGCGTGGCCCGCGCCCGATCCTCCGGAGTTGAATGCTCAGCTCGGCGAGCAGGCCCGGTACCTTTACGAGCACACCGATTATGCGCTCGTTGGCTCCGGGGTCATCGGAGGCGGCATCTTTGAGCAGCCGGCGCGCGTCATGGGGCTCGAGAATTTCCTGATGGCTCTCGTGTCCGAACCTCGCTTTGCGGACCGGCTGATGGAGCAGATTACGGATATCTACATCGAGTCGAGCACCCGCTACCTCGACGAGGTGGGCAAGTATATCCAGGTCTTTACCTATTGGGACGATGTGAATACCCAGAGCGGCTGGCTGATCCGTCCCGAAACCTATCGCGCCATGATTAAACCGAAACAACGGCGATTGGTAGATGCCATCAAGAAAAAGACGGATGCCAAGATCTTTTTCCACGGCTGCGGCGCGGTCTTTGATCTGATTCCCGACCTCATCGACGTGGGCTTTGACATTCTCAACCCGGTCCAGGTCTCTGCCAAGGGGATGGATACGCGGAAACTGAAACAGACCTACGGCCGCGACATCACTTTCTGGGGAGGGGGCGTCGATACGCAGCATGTGCTGCCTTTTGGCACGCCGGCAGAGGTCGCCGAGGAGGCCAAGCGGCGGATTGACGATCTCGCCCCCGGGGGCGGCTTCGTGTTCGCGGCCGTTCACAATATCCAGGCGTTTGTGCCGCCGGAAAATATCGTCGCCTTGTTCGATACCGCACAGGAGTACGGAAAATACTAGAGGAAAAACATGGAACCGAATCTGCAAACTATCTTTGACGGGATTGTGGATGGGAACGCTCCGCTCGTTCGCGAAAAGGTAACCGAGGCGCTCGGGGCCGGTTTGGAGCCCGCCACAATCCTCAACCAAGCGATGGTTGCAGCAATGGCCGAGGTCGGTCGCCGTTTTGAAGGTGGCGAGTACTATGTGCCGGACATGCTGGTCGCGGCACGCGCCATGCGGACCGGGACTGAGATTCTAAAGCCGCGGCTGCAGCTAGACCCGGTCCGTTCCGCTGGCAAGGCCGTGATCGGCACGGTCAAAGGCGATTTGCACGACATTGGCAAGAACTTGGTGGGCATGATGCTCGAAGGGGCAGGCTTCGAGATCGTCGATCTCGGCACCGATGTGGCGCCGGACAAGTTTGTAGACGCGGTCCGCGCGAGCGGGGCTACGCTCATCGGCATGTCCGCGCTCCTGACGACGACGATGCCGAACATGAAAAGCGTGATCGAGGCGCTCGAGAAAGCGGGCGTCCGCGCGCAAGTCAAGGTGATGGTCGGGGGCGCCCCGCTGACGGCCGAGTATGCCCGGCAGATCGGGGCGGATGGATTTGCTTCGGATGCGAGCCGCGCTGTCACGCTCGCCCAAACGCTGAACGCCGGCTTACCGTCCTCTTCCATGGCTTGACTTGCTCGCCGGCGACGGCGGTTCCATTGCAGGTGACTCGCCGGTGCCGGCCGAGGAGAATGCGTTCATGAGACACCGCGACCGCGTCCTCACCGCGCTCAGCCACCAAGCCCCGGACCGCTGCCCAATGCAGATCAGTTTCACGCCCGAGTTCGCCGATCGGCTCAAGGCGAACCTGCAGGTCCAGGGCCGCGGGTTGCACAATCCGCATGGCGGCGGGAATACCTATGAGCTGGAGCGCTTGCTCGACCAGGATATGCTTCTCACATCCGTGGGCTGGGTCAACGGCTATTATGCTCCCGGTTACCAGGACGTGGAATCCTACACGGATGAGTGGGGTGTGCTGTGGAAATGTGTGCAGTACACCACTCGCTTTGGGGAGGGGAAATACACCGAACCGTTCGGCCATCCGCTCGGGGAGGATGCCGCCGTCGAAACCTATCGAGCACCCGATCCCCATCGACCCGAATTGTACACGGAAGCGGCGCGCGTCATCCACGATTTTGCAGACGAGTATTGGATCGTCGGCGTCGTCCCGACCACGATCTTTGAATCTGCCTGGGCGCTGCGGGGCTATGACCGCCTGATGATGGACCTGCTCCTCAATCCGGACCTCGCGAATGGCATCCTTGATTTCACCTATCGCTATCACCGGGTCGCTACCCAGGAACTGGTCGAAATGGGCGTGGACATGGTCTGGCTCGGCGACGACTTTGGAGCGCAGAAATCCATGCTCGTGTCGCCAGCCACCTGGCGCCGCTATTTCAAGCCGCGCATGGCCCACCTGATCGCGTCGCTGAAAAGCATCAACCCTCAGGTCAAGATCGCCTATCACTCGGACGGCAATATCTACCCCATCATCCCCGACCTCGTCGAAATCGGCCTGGATGTTCTGAACCCGGTCCAGCCCGCCGCGATGGATCCCGCGAAACTCAAAAAGGATTTCGGAGACCGGCTCTGTTTCTGGGGATCGATTGACTTGCAGCACACGCTGCCTTACGGCACTCCGGCCGATGTGGCCGCCGAGGTGCGGACTCGGATCGATACCATCGGCCGGGACGGCGGGCTCATCATCGGACCCACGCACAATGTCCAGTTGGATACTCCGCTAGAGAATTTCTGGGCAATGGTGGAGACGATCAAATCGACCAACACATCGGGAGCCACACATGCAGTATCGTGAATTCGGTAGAACGGGCTGGCGAATCTCGACGGTCAGTTTCGGGACGTGGGCGATCGGGAGCGCGTGGGGAAGTGTGGACGACCGCGAGTCCTTTAATGCCCTGCTCCGCGCCGTGGATCTCGGCGTCAACTTTTTTGACACCGCGGACGTCTACGGCGACGGTCACAGCGAGCAATTGCTGGCGCGACTCAAGCGGGAACGGCGCGAGACCATCCACATCGCCACGAAAGCAGGTCGCCGGCTCAATCCACACGTCGCCGGCGGGTACAACCGTGAGAATCTGACGGCTTTTGTCGATCGCAGCTTGAAGAATCTCGAAACGGATGCCTTGGACCTTTTGCAGCTTCACTGTCCACCGACCGAGGTCTATTACATGCCGGAGACCTTTGGTATCCTGGATGATCTGGTCAAAGCGGGCAAAGTGCGCTACTATGGCGTGAGCGTCGAAAAAGTCGAGGAAGGGCTCAAGGCGATCGAATATTCCGGTGTGCAATCGGTCCAGATCATCTTCAACCTCTTTCGACAGCGTCCGGCGGAGCTCTTCTTCTCTCAGGCGCAGCGCCGCCGGGTCGGAATCCTGGCGCGTGTGCCCCTGTCGTCGGGAATGCTCTCTGGCAAAATGACGCGTGCCAGTACGTTTGCGTCGGACGATCACCGCGCTTTCAACCGGCATGGGGAATCCTTCGATCGGGGCGAGACCTTCTCGGGTGTGGATTTCGAATTGGGACTGCAGGGGGTCGACGAGCTTCGGCCGCTCGTTCCCCCCGGCTGGACGATGTCTCAGTTTGCGCTCCGCTGGATCCTGATGTTCGATGCAGTCACCGCCGCGATTCCGGGCGCCAAGCGCCCCGCTCAAGTCGAGGAAAACTGTCGCGCGGCAGACCTGGCTCCGCTTTCGGTGGCGACGATGAAGCAGGCCCGGGAGATCTACGATCGGCGCATCCGTGAACTCGTCCATCACTATTGGTAGGAGAGTCGAGTGAGCAAGGGAGCCCCATCTGCGGCGCCGTCGACGGGTACCTCCGCCGCTGCACTTGGAATCGTCTTTGATATCCGCGAATTCACCGTGCACGACGGACCGGGCATCCGCACCACCGTATTCATGAAGGGTTGTCCTCTGCGCTGCGAATGGTGCCATAATCCTGAAGGGCAGTCCGTATCGCCGGAGGTCATGCGCGGGCCCGCTGGAGAGAGAATAACTGGGAGGGAATACTCCGCAGATCAACTCGCTGGAATTCTGAACAAGCAGGCCGCTATTCTCAGGGACAATGAAGGGGGCGTCACATTTTCGGGCGGGGAACCCCTCCTGCAGGCGGCGTTTGTCGCGGAGGTAATAGATCGGCTGGACAGGGTCCATGTGCTCCTGGATACCTCAGGCTACTCGAGCGAGCCGGATTTCCGCCTGGTCGCCGAGCGCGCGGACCTCGTATTCTTTGACCTCAAGCTGATGGACCGCGAACGGCACCGGCGCTATACCGGGGCTTTCAATGATCTCATCCTGCACAATCTGCATGTGCTGAGTGAGATCGGCGTCCCTTTTGTGGCTCGTGTTCCCTTGGTGCCGGGTGTGACCGACGCCGACGAAAACCTTTCTGCCATCGCCGCCGCACTGCGCGGCTTGCGAGGCCTGCGGCGCGTCGACCTGCTCCCGTATAACAAGGCGGCCGGCGCCAAGTATCCTTTGGTCGGACGAGAGTTCATACCGCAGTACGACGAGGCACGCGAGCCGAATATCAACTTGCATCTCTTTCAGAGGGTGGATATTCCGGTGAGGGTAGCTTGAACGAGCGACTGGAGAACCTGCGAGCGCGAGTGCGCGCAGGGGAACACAAACGCTGGCGCCAGCCGGCGCCGCCCGACGTTCTACGCGAGTGCGAGCGCGAGGGCCTCTCATGGATGCGCCGCGCGGCCCGGTTGACCCGCCGGCAGTGCGAAGCGGAACGCGTTGTCGTCGAACCGGACGAGCGCTTGGCGTTCACCCGCACCGTCCCTTCCATTCCCGCGACCTATTCCCCGGAAGACTGGTCCCGCCTGACGGCGCAGCGCACCCTTCACGAGTTCGGCCCCATCAGCAACATTTGTGCAGATTGGGGCATGGTATTGGGGCAAGGCTTGCACGGCCGCCGAGAGGCGGCCTGCGCTGCGCGGCGCCGGCTGGGAAACGATCCTCGCGCGGTCGAGTTCCTGGAGAGCGCGATCGAGACCATTGACGCCGTCCTCCAATTGGCCGCCCGCTATGCGCACGCCGCGCGCGAGATCGGACGCGACGACATCGCGGCGGCGCTTGAACGCGTGCCGGGGCAGCGGCCGCGTTCTTTTCGTGAGGCGCTGCAATCACTGCGGCTGCTCCATTCTGTCGTGTGGCTCAGCGGCAATTACCACGTCGGACTCGGACGCTTTGATCAATACATGTGGGAGTATTTGCAAGCCGATCTGGAGGCGGGGCGGCTGGATGTACAAGGGGCGGAGGAGCTGCTCGCCGAGTTCTTTATTTCGCTGAACAAGGACAGCGACTTGTACCCCGGCGTTCAGCAGGGCGACAACGGGCAAAGCCTGACGGTAGGCGGCGTGACGCGCGAGGGGGGCGATGCGGCGAACGAATTGACCCGCATGGTCCTACGGGTCTCACGCGACCTCTGCATGATTGACCCCAAGATCAACCTCCGCATTTCGGCCCGGACAGACTTGGACCTGCTCTCTCTTGCCGTAGAGTTGACGCGCAAGGGGCTCGGTTTTCCGCAGTTCTCCAATGACGATGTGGTGATCCCCGGTCTTGTCGCCCACGGCTACGACCTGCCAGATGCGCGCGATTACACGGTCGCCGCATGTTGGGAGTTCATTGTCCCCGGCCAAGGGATGGAGGTTGTGAACATCGGCGCCGTCTCGTTTCCCGCCGCCGTGGAGGCTGGAATTCGCAACGGCCTCGCCGCGAACGGCACGTTCGACGACATACTTTTACAGGTGGCCGAGAACGTCGAGGTCCAGGTCCGGCATCTCGCCGGCGCCTATTCGGACTTGCTCCTGCCCCCGGCGCCGTACTATTCGGTGTTGATGGATGGTTGCCTCGAACGCGGTCGAGACTTGTCAGAAGGGGCCAAGTACAACAATCTGGGCATTCATGGCGCCGGTTCGGCGAACGCCGCGGATGCTCTCGCCGCGGTCCGGCGATTCGTTTTTGACGACCCCATGGTCACCCCGGATAAATTGATGGCGGCGCTCGACGCGAACTATGAGGGCTATGCGCCGCTCCGCCGACTGCTCGCCGAAGAGGGTCCCAAGGTCGGCAATAACGACGATGCCGCAGACACACTGCTCGTCCGATTGTTCGAATATCTCGCGGAGGCATGCGAAAAGCAAAGCCGCTCCTGGCGCGGGGGCACGCGCCGCATCCGCCCAGGCACCGGCTCTGCCATGTACTACATCTGGCTGGCGCAAGGACACGCGGGAATGCGCGAACCCAGTGTCGGCGCCACGGCCGAGGGCCGCCTGCGGGGCGAGCCTTTCAGCGCGAACCTCGCGCCATCTCCGGGGGCGCGCGTCCGCGGTCCGATCAGTGTGCTTCAATCGTTCGCCAAAATTGACTATCGCCGCGTCTGCAATGGCGGACCGATCACGATGGAGCTCTCGGATACGGTCTTTAGCGACGACGAGTCGCTCCGCAAGACCGCGATGCTGGTGCGCACGTTCGCTCGACTCGGCGGTCAGCAGCTGCAGCTCAACGCGCTGAACGCCGAGACCCTGCGCGATGCGCAAGCCCATCCCGAGCGACACAAGAACCTCATCGTGCGCGTGTGGGGATGGAGCGGCTACTTCTGCGAGCTCGCTCCCGAATACCAGGATCATATCATTGCGCGGACGCTGTACCAAACGGTGTCCGGCTAGGCTTTCGAGGATCAAGATGAAAAGCAAGTACGCGATCGGCGTTGACTTTGGTACCGAGTCGGGACGAGCGCTGCTCGTGGATGTGGCCACCGGTCAGGAGATAGCCACAGCCGTCCACGCGTATGCCAATGGCGTGATCGACGAAAAACTGCCGCAAAGCGGTGTGCGTCTGGAGCCGGATTGGGCGCTGCAAGACCCCAACGACTATCTGGAGGTTTTCAAGAACGCCATCCCCGCCGTATTGAAGCAGAGCGGGGCGAACCCGGCGGATGTGGTCGGCCTCGGCATCGACTTTACGGCTTGTACCATGCTCCCGGTCAAGGCGGACGGCACGCCGCTGTGCTCCCTGCCCCAGTTCCGCAACCGACCGCACGCTTGGGTCAAGCTGTGGAAGCACCACGCCGCCCAGCCGGAGGCCAACAAGCTGAACGAGACCGCCCGCCGTCTCGGTTATCAATTCTTGAGTCGTTACGGCGGCAAGATCAGTTCCGAATGGTTCATTCCCAAGGCCTGGCAGATTCTGAATGAGGACCCCGAGATTTACGAGGCCGCCGATCGCCTGATTGAAGCGGCCGACTGGGTCGTCTGGCGGCTCACCGGCGTCGAGACGCGGAATACCTGCACCGCCGGCTACAAGGCCATCTGGTCCAAGCGCGAGGGATTTCCGCCCAACGAGTTCTTTCGAGCTCTCGATCCGCGTCTGGAACACATCGTCGACCAGAAAATGTCCCGCGACCTGCAGCCGCTCGGGCAGAAGGCCGGCGGCCTGACCGCAGAGGCGGCGGGCTGGACAGGCCTGCTGCCTGGCACGCCGGTTGCGGTTGCGAATGTGGATGCCCACGTCGCGGCGCCGGCCTCTACCGTCACGGCGCCGAGGCGGATGGTCATCATCATGGGGACATCCAACTGCCATATGGTGTTGGGCGAGGAGGAGAAAATCGTCCCTGGCATGTGCGGCTATGTCGAGGATGGCATCATCCCTGGCCTGATCGGTTTTGAAGCGGGCCAGTCGTGCGTCGGCGACCATTTTGCATGGTTTGTCGAGAATGCCGTGCCGGGCGCGTACGAGCGCGAGGCGGCGGAGCGTGGCATCGGCGTGCATGAGCTGCTCGAAGAAAAAGCCGGCCGGTTGAAACCCGGCGAGAGCGGCTTGTTGGCCTTGGATTGGTGGAACGGTAACCGGAGTGTGCTCGTGGATGTCGATTTGACGGGATTGCTGATTGGGGCCACCCTGTCCACCAAGCCGGAAGAGATCTACCGGGCGCTCATCGAAGCCACCGCCTTTGGCACGCGCCTCATCGTCGAGACGTTCCGGGCGAACGGCGTGGCCGTGGACGAAATTGTCGCCACCGGCGGTCTGCCGGATCGCAACAAGCTGCTGATGCAGATCTACGCCGATGTGACCGGCCTGACCATTCGTATTCCTGAAACCCATCAGGCAGGGGCGCTCGGCTCGGCGATGCACGGAGCGGTGGCGGCCGGTGCCGCCGCCGGCGGATACGATTCCATCGTCGAGGCCGCTCATCACATGGCGCGTTTGCGCGACGAATTCTATACGCCGGTGCCGGAGCACCAAGCGGTCTACGACCGGCTGTACGCCGAATACGTCACCCTGCACGACTATTTCGGACGCGGAGAGAATGATGTGATGAAGCGCCTGAAAGCCATCAAAGCTCAAGCGCGCGGGGCGTCCCCCACGGGGGCCTGAGCCCCCCCGCCTTCTAGCGAGGTCCGGCAGGCAGAGAGGAAAGCAAGGGTGTTACTGAAATCCATCCGCGAAGAATTGGTCACATTGAATCAGGAGCTGCCCGCGAATAATCTGGTCGCGTGGACAAGTGGCAACGTGAGTATCCGCGACCCGGAGACCGGGCTGGTGGCGATCAAACCCTCGGGTGTCAAGTTCAGGGATCTGACCGCCGAGAGTATGGTCGTCGTGGACCTGGACGGCCAGGTGATCGAAGGGCGCTTGAAAGTTTCTTCCGATACCGCGAGCCACCTGTATATTTACCGTCACCTGCCGGAAGTGAACGGCGTTGTGCACACGCATTCCAACTACGCGACGGCCTTTGCCGCGCTCGGCAAGCCCATCCCCGTGTGTCTGACCGCCCAGGGAGACGAATTCGGCGGTCCGATTCCCTGCGGCGGTTTTGCCCTGATCGGCGGGGAGGAGGTTGGCCGTGCGGTGCTCGACGTCATCGGGACATCGCGTGCCGTGCTTCTCAAGAATCACGGAGTCTTTACCGTCGGTCCGAACGGCGAGGAGGCGGTGAAAGCGGCGGTCATGGTGGAAGATATCGCGCGGACGATGTGGTTGGCTCTCCAGATGGGACAGCCGGAGGAGATTCCGGCGGAATTGGTCGCCAAGTTGCACCATCGCTACCGGCACGTGTACGGCCAGTAGGCATCGGCGTTGGACCACGATCATCCGAGCCCGAAACGTCAGGGAGATAGAGCCATGATTGATTTGCGTGAATATCAGGTGTGGTTTGTCACCGGAAGCCAACACTTGTACGGCGAGCAAACCTTGCGCCAGGTGGCCGAGGACGCACAACAGATCGCAAGGGTCTTGGACGAGTCCACCCGGATTCCGGTCCGAGTCGTCTTCAAGCCTGTGCTCACCACCCCCGAGGCGATTCACGGCCTCTGCCTTGAGGCGAATTCAGACCGCACCTGTGTCGGATTGGTTCTGTGGATGCACACCTTCTCGCCGGCCAAGATGTGGATCGCGGGGCTCAAGGTGCTGACCAAGCCCTTTGTTCACTTGCACACCCAATACAACCGCGATATTCCCTGGTCGACCATCGACATGGATTTCATGAATCTCAACCAGTCCGCTCACGGAGACCGGGAATTCGGATACCTCTGTTCGCGCATGGGGCTGAACCGCAAGGTCATCGTGGGCCATTGGCAGGACGAGGCGGTCCAAGCGGAATTGGGAACCTGGTCCCGGGCAGCCTGCGCCTGGCAGGATGCGCAGGGCGGCAAGATCGCTCGCTTTGGCGATAATATGCGCGACGTCGCCGTGACCGAAGGGGACAAGGTAGAAGCACAGATCCGCTGGGGCTATGACGTCTACGGATACGGAGTGGGGGACCTGGTCCAATGCGTCGACGGCGTGCCGGAGGGCGCGGTCGAGGAGCTCATGTCCGAGTACGGCGAGCGCTATACGGTCGCCGATACTCTGCGGCCGCACGGTAGTCGGCGTTCCGCCCTGCGCGAGGCCGCCCGGATCGAGCTCGGAATGCGATCCTTTCTGCAGGAGGGTGGGTTCAAGGCTTTTACCACAACCTTTGAGGATTTGCACGGTCTAGCCCAGCTCCCCGGGCTCGCCGTCCAGCGGCTCATGGCGGATGGATACGGATTTGGCGCCGAAGGGGACTGGAAGACGGCGGCGCTCGTTCGAGCCATGAAGGTGATGGGCGCCGGATTGGAAGGTGGGACTTCCTTCATGGAAGATTATACTTATCACCTGGACCCCGGCGAGATGAGAGTGCTTGGAGCCCATATGCTAGAGGTCTGCGAATCCATCGCCGCCGACAAGCCGGCTCTGGAGATCCATCCTCTTTCGATTGGCGGCAAAGCCGACCCACCTCGCCTCGTGTTCAATGTTCGCAGTGGACCCGCCGTGAATGCCTCCGTGATCGACTTGGGACATCGCTTCCGTATGATTGTGAACGAGGTGGACGTCGTGCCGCCGAAAGAACCCTTGCCCAAGCTGCCGGTGGCCCGAGTCGTCTGGAACCCTCAGCCCAACCTCCCAGTCGCCGCGGCCGCCTGGATCTATGCCGGCGGAGCTCATCATACCGGCTTTAGCCAGGCCGTCACCGCGGAGCACCTGCAGGACTATGCCGACATGGCCGGCGTCGAGTTCTTGCGCATTGGCCGGGACACCCGCCTTACCGAGTTCAAGAAAGAGCTGCGCTGGAATGAGGCCGGCTTTGGCGCGACGGAAGGACGGCGATGACCGCGCGCGAGATTGTGAAACGGGTGCTCGATGGCGAGCGCCCGCCTTACGTGCCGTGGTCGTTCGGATTCACCAAAGAGGCCAGGGAAAAACTGGAACGGCATTATGGCGCCGTAGACCTGGAAAGCGTCCTGCGGAACCACCTTTTGGAACTGGGCAGTGATATCGGCTTCTTTCAAGACCTGGGCGACGACCGCGTCCGCGATGTCTTCGGCGTGGTGTGGGACCGCCGCGTGGACGAGGATATCGGCTTCCCCGAGGGCTGTGTGTTGCCTGAACCCACGCTGCAAGGATACACGTTTCCCAACCCGCTCGATCCGCGCTTTTTCTCGGACATCCCCGCCAAGCTGGCGAGATACGGGGACCGCTTTCGCGTGTTCCAGATCGGTTTTTCCCTCTACGAACGCGCCTGGACATTGCGCGGCATGCAAAACCTGCTCTTGGATTTCTACGATCATCCGCAATTCGTGAGAGAGCTCTTGAATGCCATCGCCGATTACAATATCGCCCAGATCGGCCAAGCCCTGACCTATGATATTGATGCCGTTTACTTTGGCGATGACTGGGGACAGCAGCGCGGACTCCAGATGGGGCCCAAGCTCTGGCGCGAGTTCATCAAGCCGGTCCTTGCGCGCATGTATGCCGTCGTTCGCCGCGCCGGCAAGTATGTCTTTATCCACTCTTGCGGGGATGTGGATGAACTGTTCGACGACTTGATCGAGATCGGCTTGAATTGCTTTAATCCGTTCCAGCCCGAAGTCATGGACACACTCGCCCTCCTGGAGCGCTACCGCGGGCGTTTGACGTTTCACGGTGGTCTTTCGGTTCAGAGGACGCTCCCGCGTGGGACGGTCGCGGAGGTGCGGCGCGAAACGGAAAAATTGATAAAAGCCGGCCGCCCCGGCAGCTATATCTTGGCGCCATCACACGACGTCACCAAGGATGTCCCGTTGGAAAACATGCTGGCATTTATCGAATTGGCACAGGCTCAGGCGGAGGGAATGGGATGAAAGTGCTTCGTTTGCATGGTCCGGGCGATTTGCATTTGCATGACGAACCGGTCCCCACGCCGGGACCGGACCAAGCACTGGTCCGGGTGATGGCCGTCGGCCTCTGCGGGTCAGATCTGCATTGGTTTTCTGAGGGATCGATCGGAGATGCGGCTCTGGGCCACCCGCTCGTCCTGGGTCACGAGTTCGCGGGCCTCGCCGAAACGGGCGAGCGCGTCGCCGTGGATCCGGCAATTCCCTGTGGCGCGTGCGAGGCCTGCAGTGAGGGGAATCCAAATCTGTGCACCTCAATTCGCTTTATGGGACACAGCGCGGAAGATGGGGCCCTGCGGGAGCAAATAGCCGTGCCTCGTCGTTGTCTCTTTCCGCTCCCCCCGTCCTTCGCCGATGCCGATGGCGCCATGCTCGAGCCGCTCGGCGTGGCCCTGCACGCCGTGGACCTCGGTCACGTTAAGCCGGGTATGAGCGTCGGCGTGTTTGGCTGTGGTTCGGTCGGCCTGTTGATTGTGCAGCTCGCGCGCGCGGCGGGAGCGACGACGATCATTGCCACCGACCCGCTCCTCCATCGGTTGGACGCGGCCCGTGCCTATGGGGCGGCGACGATCCGGGCGGAAGACGGACGGGAAGCGGAGGAGGTGTGGGCGGCGGCAGGTCGACGCGGGGTGGATGTGGCCTTCGAAGCAGCTGGCGCCGACGCTGCGGTGGCCACGGCGATCGCGACGGCTAAACCGGGCGCGCGCGTCGTCCTCGTCGGAATCCCTGACGACGATCGGACGACCTTCACGGCGTCCGTCGCGCGGCGCAAGGGGCTGACCCTCAAGCTGTCACGCCGCATGAAGCACACGTACCCGCGTGCGATCCGGCTCGTGACAAGCGGCCAAGTCGACGTGCGATCGTTGGTCACCCACCGCTTCCCTCTTCACCAGTTCGCTCAAGCCTTTGCGACGGCCCAGCGGCGAGAAGGCATCAAAGTCGTCATCGAACCCTAGCCCCCCACACCCGCGGTCATTGCGAGCCGCCCAGAGGGCGGCGAAGCAACCTCACCGACACCCGCGGTCATTGCGAGCCGCCCAGAAGGCGGCGAAGCAATCTCACCGACACACGCGGTCATTGCGAGCCGCTCAGAGGCCGGCGAAGCAATCTCACCGACACCCGCGGTCATTGCGAGCCGCCCAGAGGGCGGCGTGGCAATCTCACCGACACACGCGGTCATTGCGAGCCGCCCAGAGGGCGGCGCGGCCATCTCACCGACACACGCGGTCATTGCGAGCACGCCCAGAGGGCGGCGTGGCAATCTCACCGACACCCGCGGTCATGGCGAGCCGCCCAAAGGGCGGCGAAGCAATCTCACCGACACACGCGGTCATTGCGAGCCGCCCAGAGGGCGGCGAAGCAATCTCACCGCCACCCGCGGTCATTGCGAGCCGCCCAGAGGGCGGCGAAGCAAACTCCCTCTTCACGGGGGCAACCTCCCCCTGAGCCGTCGGCGCAATACCACCCGCCGCCAGGCAGCGAACCGCACCCCCGCACGCGCTACCCCCTCCGCCTGTCCCCTCATCCCTCATCCCCCCGCCTTCATCACCCGCCCCGCGCTTTTCAGCGGGGTTCATCTCTCATCCTTCCGACCTTGGCTCATTGGCAAATTGGAAATTGGCTCATATGGGTTTCTGTGCTATACTCTCCCCACCAGGGGCAACGGCACTGGACTTCCGAATTCTTTGTCGCTCGAAGAGCGCAGAATTCGCAAGTCTCGCAGACCCTGCCCCGTCTTGTCTTTGCACCGCGTGCGACTGCATTAGCAAACCAAACCCCCTGCCCCCTTCCCTACCAGGAAGGGGAAAGGACCTTGCTGGAGATAGCGGAATCTCCGGTCCCGCTGATCCTTCGACTTCGCTCAGGACGCGGGATCCGCGACGAGGAAGGGGGCCCCGTACCGGCACGTCGGCAGTTGCCCGGGTGGCGAAGATCGCATGTAATCGGATCGTCGGCGATCCTCGGCACTTGCCATTTGGCGCGCTCGCGCCAGGGGCGGGTGCTTTTTTGTTTGCGACATCGCAGTTTGGAGGGTACAGCCCATGCCCCGCATCTTCGATAACATCGAGCAGCACTTGCGCCCCGCGCTGCAAGAGACCCTCAAGGTCTCCGAGCGCGCTGATTTCTGCGTTGGATACTTTAACCTCCGCGGCTGGAAGGAACTGGACTCGTACATTGAAGACTGGTCCGGGGGCGAGGGGCACCGCTGCCGGCTGCTCGTCGGCATGCAGCGGCTGCCTCAGGAAGAAATGCGAGCGGCGTTTGGCCTCGCCCCCGACGAGGGCATCGACAACCAGACCGCTCTGCGCCTCAAGAAAAAGGTCGCCGAAGAATTCTGTGAGCAGCTTACAATCGGCGCACCCACCAACGCAGACGAAGCGGGACTGCGCCGTCTCGCCGCGCAGATCCGAGCCAAGCGCGTCGTCGTCAAGCTGTTCCTGCGCCATCCGCTCCATGCCAAGCTCTACCTTCTCTTCCGCCCCGACCCAATCAACCCGATCGTCGGTTATCTGGGGAGCAGCAACCTGACTCTGGCAGGTCTTTCCCACCAAGGTGAGCTCAACGTCGATGTTCTCGATTGCGATGCCGCGGCCAAACTTTCCCGGTGGTTTGACGACCGCTGGGCGGACCGTCGGTGCGTGGATATTTCCGAGGAGCTCGCGACGATCATCGAGGAGAGTTGGGCGCGTGAGGTTCCAATTCCCCCTTACCACATCTACATCGACATGGCCTACCATCTGTCCCAGGAGGCACGCACCGGTCTTGCCGAGTTTAGTATACCCTCTCGGTTCGATCGCGAGCTCTTTGATTTTCAAAAAGCCGCGGTCAAGATCGCTGCGCACCATCTGAACAAGCGCGATGGAGTGCTCATCGGGGATGTCGTGGGGCTCGGCAAAACGCTGATGGCGAGCGCCGTCGCGGCCATCATGGAGAACGACCAGTTCATGGAGACGCTGATCATCTGCCCCAAGAACTTGGTCAAAATGTGGGAAGATTATCGCATGCGCTACGGCCTCCGCGCGACCGTCAGGTCGCTGACCGACGTCCAGAAGGTGCTCCCCCATCTCCCCCGCCATCGGCTGCTCATCATCGATGAGAGCCACAACCTCCGGAACCGAGACGGCAAGCGCTACAAGGCGATACAGGCGTATATTGAAAAGAACGAGTGCAAGGTTGTCATGCTCACAGCCACGCCGTACAACAAGACATACCTCGACCTTTCCAACCAACTCCGCCTTTTTGTCCCCGAGACCAAGGACCTTGGCATCCGCCCCGAGCGCCTCCTTGCAAAGATGACCGAGACAGAGTTCATGCGCGTGCACCAATGCGGCCCGCGCACCCTTGCCGCCTTCGAGTTCAGCGATTCCCCAGACGATTGGCGCGAGCTCATGCGCCTCTACCTGGTGCGCCGCACACGCAGCTTCATTCTGGACAACTATGGGCAGACGGATGAGAACGGGCGCAAGTATCTCACGTTCTCCGACGGGCGGCTCTCTTACTTCCCCGTCCGCATACCCAAAAGGGTCCCCTTCGACATCGACGATGCCAATCCCGAGGACCAGTACGCGCGGATGTACGCGGAGGATGTCATAGATACTATAAATGATCTGCGACTGCCCCGCTACGGATTGGGGAACTACGCAGACTCGCCCAGCATCGATCCCACCGCGGTCGAAGCCGCCGTCTTGGACGACCTGTGCCGAGCGGGCAAGCGACTTATGGGTTTTTGCCGCACGAATCTGTTCAAACGTCTTGAAAGCAGCGGGTCAGCCTTCCTGCAATCCCTCGAGCGCCATATCCTACGCAACTATATCTATCTGCATGCAATTGAAAACGACGTGCCAATTCCGCTTGGGGCCCAGGGAGCCGAGTTACTCGACGCCCGCGTAAACGACGGCGACGAGAACGACCGTGGTCAGGACGATCTCTTTGATGAGGATGAGGGTGAGGACCGGGCAGCGCCGGCCATCAACAACCTCAGGAAAGAACGCGATTTCCAGGCACGCGCATCAGAGATCTATGCTGAATACTCTACCTCGTACCAGAAGCGCTTCAAGTGGTTGCGCCCTGGCCTCTTCGACGCGGACCTCGCCAAGGACCTCCGTCACGACGCGAGAGACCTTTTACAGGTCCTCAAGAAATGCGGCCCTTGGGATCCCGCGGCCGATACGAAGCTAAGCGCGCTGCACAACCTCCTGACCAGAAAACACCCGACCGAAAAGGTGCTCGTCTTTAGTCAGTTCGCGGACACGGTCAATTACCTTGAGGCGCACCTCAAGGCAATGGGCGTGGTGAACCTTGAAGGTGCAACCGGCGACACGGCCGACCCGACCGAGTTGGCGTGGCGGTTTAGCCCGGTGAGCAACGACAAGCGTGACCGGATCACCCCGGCTGGGGAACTCCGTGTTTTGGTCTCCACGGACGTTCTCAGCGAGGGCCAAAACCTCCAGGACTGCAATATTGTCGTCAACTATGACCTGCCCTGGGCCATCATCCGCCTGATTCAGCGCGTCGGCCGCGTCGACCGTATCGGGCAGACCGCCGAGAATATCCTCTGCTATTCCTTCCTGCCCGCTGAGGGGGTTGAGCGCATTATCCGCCTGCGCACGCGCGTGCGCCAACGTCTTCAAGAGAATGCCGAAGTCGTCGGAACCGACGAGATGTTCTTTGAAGATGATCGGAACGATCGAGCCGTCCTCGATCTCTACAATGAAAAAGCCGGTATCCTCGACGGTGACGCAGACACCGAAGTTGACCTGGCGTCGTACGCCTACCAGATTTGGAAAAACGCCACAGACGCAGATCCCTCTCTCTCGGACATTATTGCAAAGCTGCCTCTCATCGCGTACTCTGCGCGATCCCACACGCCCACCGCCCAAGCGCCCGAGGGCGTCCTCCTATACCTCCGAACCGCAGAAGGCAACGACGCGCTCGCGTGGATGAACAAGGACGGCAATAGCGTCACGGAATCACAATATGCCATCTTAAGAGCAGCAGAATGCCAGCCCGATACACCCGCCGTTCCGAGGGATCCAGTCCACCACGAACTTGTCAAACAGGGTGTTGAGATGATTGTGCGTGACGAAAAGACCGTCGGAGGCCAGTTGGGGCGACCATCCGGTGCCCGCTTCCGGACCTACGAGCGTCTCAAGCGCTATTCCGACGAGGTCAAGGGCACCTTGTTCGCGACGCAGGAATTGAATAAAGCAATTGAGGAGATCTATCGCTACCCTCTGAGGCCCACGGCAGTGGAAACACTGAACAGGCAACTGCGGAGCGGGGCGTCCGACGAACGCTTGGCAGAGATCGTGGTTGGCCTGCGCGATGAGGACCGCCTGTGCATCGTGGAGGAGGAGGCTCAGACCCGGGAACCGCAGATCATCTGCTCGCTGGGGCTGCGTCAGGTATAGAGTGCGCTCTTGGTTCTGTCAAGATACCAGATTAAGCCGGAGTTGAAAGCATGCTTCTGAACGCTGCGCGCGTCCGCAATTACCTTAAAGACAATGATTTCAGAGGCCTGTTCATCGAGGAGCTCGGTTGGGACCACTGCAAAACAGATTTACAGATCACTGTGGACGGCCGAATCTTCCCTCTGTTTGGTCTAGCCGAAAAGCGCGGGATGGTCGCCTTCACATGCGATCTGCCTTCGGACGGCTGTTTCCCCGACTATGCTACGCGCCGCAAGATTGAGACGCAGGTCGCCAAATCCGTGCGCGAGCATCTGATCATCTACGTTGATCCCACACACGGAACCCAAGTCTGGCAGTGGGTCAAGCGCGAGCCCGGGAAACCCATCGCCTGTCGCGAACACATTCACTACCGCGCTCAATCCGGCGACCTTCTGATCCAAAAGCTCCAGACGATTTCCTTCAGCCTTGACGAAGAGGGGCAGATTACGCTCCCTGACGTTCTCGGCAAGGTGGCAAAAGGCTTTGACGTCGAGCACGTAACCAAGCACTTTTATGATCGCTTCAAGATAGAGCACGCAGCGTTCACGAAATTCGTGCGAGGCATTCCCGACGGGCACATGCAGCGCTGGTATGTGTCGGTCATGCTTAACCGCTTGATGTTCATCTACTTTGTCCAGAAAAAGGGCTTTCTCGACGGCGACCCCAACTACCTCCGCACCAAGCTCGCTGCAACCAAAGCTCATGGCAAGGATCGGTACTATCGCGAGTTCCTATGTCCGCTCTTCTTTGAAGGATTTGCCAGGCAAGAGACCGATCGATCGCCCGAGGCCAAAGCGCTCCTGGGCAAGGTGCCCTACCTAAACGGCGGCCTCTTCCTCCGTCATCAAGTAGAAGAGCAGTACGGAAACGCCATAGAAATCCCCGATGCAGCCTTTGAAAAGATCTATCGATTCTTCGAAGAGTATCAATGGCACCTGGACGAGCGCCCCCTGCGCACGGGCAACGAGATCAACCCTGATGTTTTGGGCTACATCTTCGAGAAGTACATCAACGCGGTTCAGCCCGGCGAGCAAAAGGCGAAAGGCGCATACTACACTCAGGAGGATATCACCGGATACATCAGCCAGAACACCATCATCCCGTTCCTCTTCGACGCCGCGCGCAACAAGTGCAAAACTGCTTTTGAGGGTGCGCAGTCCGTTTGGCGGCTTCTGCAGTCCGACCCCGATCGCTACATCTACGCCCCGGTTAAGCATGGGGCCGCACTGCCCTTGCCCCCCGCGATTGCCGTCGGGCTCGACGACGTATCGAAACGAACCGAATGGAACAAATCTGCGCCGTCGGATTTCGCGCTCCCCACAGAGATTTGGCGAGAGATGGTTGCGCGGCGCAAGCGCTATGAAGAGGTTCGGGCGAAGCTCGCGAACGGAGAAATAAGGGACGTCAACGACTTAATCACCTACAACCTCGACATCCGGCAATTCGCCTTGGACGTGATCGAAAACTCCGAGGGGCCAGAGTTGCTCCGCGCCTTCTGGCATGCCATTGAAAAGGTGACCGTGCTCGACCCGACGGTGGGGTCAGGGGCCTTCCTTTTCGCCGCGCTCAACGTCCTCGAGCCTCTGTACAGCGCTTGCCTCGACCGAATGCGCGGGTTCCTGGATGACCTCGAGCGCTCTGGTGAAAAACACCGCCCCGAAAAGTATGCAGACCTTCGCGCCATTCTCGAACGAATCGCAGACCGCCACAAGGAGCGGTATTTTGTGCTCAAGTCGATCATACTCAACAATCTCTACGGCGTTGACATCATGGCCGAGGCGACCGAGATCTGTAAGCTGCGCCTTTTCCTGAAGCTAGTCGCGCAGGTGGACACCGCAGACAGAATCGAGCCGCTTCCCGATATTGACTTTAACATCCGGTCGGGCAACTCCCTTGTCGGGTTCGCCACATATGACGAAGTGAAAAAGGCCGTGCTCGGCGACAGGCAGGCGAAGATGGACCTGGCCGACGACATGCAGAGCATTGACGAGAGCGCTGAGAATGCCGACCATGCCTTCTCCAGGTTTCGGGAAATGCAGATGCTGCGCGGCATGCAGCCGGAAGAGTTCGCGGCTGCCAAGCACGAGTTAAGGGAGAGACTGGTCAAGTTGGAAGCCCAGCTCAACCGATACCTGGCCACGCAATACGGCAGGGACCCCAATAAAGAGGCCGCGTACGCTTCGTGGCTCGAATCTCACATGCCGTTCCACTGGTTCGTTGAGTTCTATGGTATCCTAAAGCGAGGCGGCTTCGATGTGATCATCGGGAACCCGCCCTACGTAGAATACAACTCCGTGAAGAAGAACTATGCGGTGAAAGACCCTGATCTGCTAGCCGGCGGGAACCTCCATTCCATGATCACCGCAAGGTGCCTGCGGCTAAGCAAACAGACCGCATACATCTCCATGATTGTACCGATTGCTCTCGGGAGCACAGACCGGATGGCTGAGATTCGGCACCCCTTGTCGAACGAGGCAACCATCTGGCTGAGCAACTACGCAATTCGCCCGGCGAAACTATTCGTTGGAGCGGAACAAAGGCTCTCAATCTTCATAGCCTCTCGCAAATTCAACGGGAGGATTTTCACCACAAAATACATGAAGTGGAATTCTGGGGAACGTGACTGCCTATTCCAGCGGCTTGATTATTCAGAGTGGGCACGAATCGCAACACTGAGAGACGTATGGCCCAAGCTCGGGTCTGCCGTCGCGCAGAGTGTCCTTGAAAAAGTCACCCGGCAGGACGTTGCGCTGGCACAATGTTTGGGCGCTAGCCAATCAAGCACTTTGTACCACAAGAACACTGGCATCGGCTACTTCGTGGTCGTTACGAGGACACCCCCAGAATGCTTTATAAACGGGAAGAGGACGCCCAGCTCACGGGAGACACCGCTGGTGGTCAAGACGCCAGCGCTTGCTTCAGTCGTGCACTGCATCCTCAGTAGCTCTCTTTTCTTCCTAGTATACCAACAGCTGAGCAATTGCCGTGACCTCAACCCCTCGGATATTCGGACCTTCCGCGCTCCCAGCACCCTCCTAAACGAAGCGGCTCTCCTCCCCCTGTCCCTCCGGATGCAAAAGAGCCTGATTGAAAACTCCTGGCTTCAAGTGCGGCACCAGCGGCAAACAGGGGAGGTGAGAATCCAGTCATTTACGCCATCCCTTTCAAAGCCAATAACCGATGAGGTAGATCGGCTCCTGGCCAAGCACTACGGCCTCAACAGCGAGGAGTTGGATTTCGTTATCAACTACGATATCAAGTACCGTGTGGGGACTGACTCGGCAGAGGACGAAGACTCGGACTGATACGGTTGGCAACGCCCGGCCCCAGCCTCCCCACAGCCACGTCCCGCGGACAACACCTGATGACCCCAGATGCCCACCCTGAGTACGTCACCGAAACAGAATATCTCGATCGCACGATCAAGGCAATTGACAACCGGATCGCCAAGCTCACGAAAAGCCATGGCTCGGCTGCCGACGAGGACACGGAGGAATGCCTGCTCACGATCTTTAGCACAGACGTGAAAAGACTCCGCGAGGTCCGCCCCTCGCCTTACTTTGCCAGAATTGACTTTTGCGAGGCCGGCCGCGAAGAACTCGAAAAGTACTACATCGGCAAGGTCGGTGTTCCCGGCCCCGGCACGTTCGGGGTCCTGGTGGTAGATTGGCGAGCGCCCATTTGCACCATGTTCTTTGGCAAGATGACGGATAACGCATCCTTCAGGGGTCCCGGAAGCGTGCTGACGGGCGACATCCTCTTGCGCCGCCGGTATGAGATCAAAAACTCTTCTCTTGAGAGGATCATCGACGAATACGACCATCGGCCGCAAACAACCCCGGAAGAGAAGGCGGCCTTCCGCGAGGACCAATACCTGCAGGAAGCGCTCTCTCGCAAGCGTGCGGCGGAGCTTGACGAGATCACAGCTACAATTCAGTCGGAGCAAGATACGCTGATTCGCGCCCCGGCCGATGAGGTTCTGCTCATCCAGGGAGTTGCCGGGAGCGGCAAGACATCCGTAGCCCTGCAGCGGCTTGCATACTTGCTCTACCCCGGCCTCAAAACCGGCATGCGGCCTGATCGAATCGCCGTTTTCGCGCCGAACCATCTCTTCCTTTCCTATATAGGAAAGGTTCTCCCAAATCTGAGTGTTGACGGCATTCGCCAAACCACCTTTGAGGATTGGGCCCTCCGCCAGATGGGCCTTGCCTCCTACAAAGTTGACAACGACTACCTCGAGGAGCTCTACGACCCGCTCACGCTCCCTTCAGCCCGGGCAAACCTCGTGATTCGCAATAGCGTGAAAGGCTCGCTGCGCATGGCAATCGTGCTGGAGCGCTATGTGGAGCAGAGGCGGGCCGCCTTCAATCCCCCCGACCAGGGACTGGTGTATTCTGACGTAGGTCCACTGAGCGTGCGGATCGAGATCGGTCGCCAGGCAATGCTCGAAATCCACGCCCAGACGAGCAGTTCACCCCTGAACGTGCATCGCCTCCGCGTCGTCAACCGAATCCACGAGCTATTAGAGCAGCGATACAAAGACGCTGTAAAGGCATTCAACCCCGAGGAGCCCGATCCGAAGCTGGTGGAGCAAATCGAGCGCACAAGATCGCAGATGGAGGGCATGCAAGCGCTGGCTGAAGAGTTGTCCGCCATGTGGCCTCGCCGCGTCGCGTACAAAGAGCCCCCTGATTTGGCGCAGATGCGCGACAATCTGGCCAGAGGTGTGCTCGGGCTCAAACAGGCGATCAAGAGGCTGGAGCAGGAGCAGACCACCAGCACCGCGGACCGGCGCCTCCTTCGGACACGCGCCCTCAATTCGCAAGAGATGAAAGAAACGATGGACCAGCTCTTGCGCCAAATCAAGAAAGACATATCGGGGATCTGGCCTGCCTTGCCCGGAGAGCAGGATTATTACCGTCTCCTCTCCACTCCGGAGCTCTTGCGTGGCTCCGGCGACGATCTTCTCACTGAGGAAGAGATCACTGCACTGGCATCCTCCCAGCGACCTCCCAAAGAACACATCCGGGTCGAAGATATCCCGCCTCTCTACCATTTTCATTCTCTGCTCTTGGGTCACACCGGGCAGGAGCGCTTCCATCACATGGTGATCGACGAGGCGCAGGATCTATCTCCGCTTCAATTTCGGATTCTGCATGACTTTGCCCAGTCGGCCACCGTCTTGGGCGACCTCGCGCAAGGGGTCCAAGGTTCGCGGGCGATCCAGTCGTGGGATGACGTCAAACAGATCTTTTCGGACCGGCCGGTAGAGTACGCCGAGATTCCATGCAGCTATCGCTCCACCTTTGAGATAACGACTGTTGCCAATGATGTCATGAATACAAACCACCTCGCACCATACCTGCCCGCCCAGCCTTTTCATCGGCACGGCCCCCCGCCCGAGTTGGTACAGGAATCGGACACGGGCTCGATGTTCGCGGCCATTGCACAGACAATTCACGAGGTAGCCAAGGAAGACTTCAAGTCCATCGCCGTCATCGGAAAAACCCTTCGGCACTGCAGGAATATCGCGGCCGACCTCCGCAAACAGAAAATTCCAAACGTCAAGCTC
Organism: Chloroflexota bacterium; assembly: GCA_023381515.1. The sequence goes on from JAMCQI010000010.1 coordinate 26,166, forward strand.
GTTGACTCGACTGGTTCGGATTACCAAACGGGCATCGTCGTGATTCCGGCCTACTTGGCGAAAGGCATAGAGTTCGACGTTGCCCTCGTGGTGGGTGTTGACGCCTACACCTACACCTCAAGCCCGGAGGACCTCCATCTGTTGTACGTAGCGATGACGCGGCCCCTGCACAGGCTCTCCCTGTTCTACGTGGGTCCGCTGACACCCCTGCTCGCGCCCCTTGAACAACGTGCCCCTGAAGAGGGTCAGCAAGGGCAACACATGATCGAAAGCTCGGAGCACCGTTGAGAAACGCCATGCCGACAACTTGCATCGATGCCCACCATCCCTGCTTCCCTCATTCTCTTTTACACTTTCTTGGCCCGCGCGCCCCTCAATCCATAAGCGCGATCGGCAACCCGCACCTGCTGAAATCAAAATCCTTGGCCCTCTTCAGCTCCGTCCGCTGCCCGGGGAACCTGATCTTGCACACCTACGATCTGGCCCAGGCCCTTCGCGACAGTGGGGTAGCCGTTATTGCGGGCTTCCATTCCCCTATGGAGCAGGAGTGCCTCCGGCTCCTGCTGCGAGGCAAGCAGCCTGTGATCCTCTGTCCCGCGCGCGCTATTGACGGCATGAGGGTGCCGTCCGACCTGAGAGTGCCGATCGAAGAGGGTCGCCTCCTAGTCCTTTCGCCGTTTTCAGGCAAGCACAAGCGGTTGTCCAGCGTGCTCGCGCCCGAGCGCAATCGGTTCGTCGCGGCGCTTGCAGATAAAGTCCTCGCCATCCACGCCGAGCCGGGCGGCAAGGTCGAGCAATTATGCCGCGAGGTTACCGGGTGGGGCAAACCGCTGTACACGCTCGCCGACGATGCCAACGCAAACTTGGTCGCGCTCGGGGCGAGGGCGATCAGCGTAGGGGATGCGCCACGGTTGCTCAGCCGGGGACCGGATGTTGCGGACCACCAAGCAGAAAGCTACCAACCATAAGCTGGAGACTCGAATGACCATCCACATCTCTGCTCGCCTCGCCTGGCATGATAGCGGCTGGAACGGCCGAATATGCCACAATCCCCGCGCCAACACCTACTGCGTCGGCCAGTACTCGTTTCCCGCGGACCACATCGCCAAGCACCGCGACCTCGAATGGGAATGCACAGAAGGAACGCAAGGTGAGCGCATCTGCCGGTTGAACGGTATTCCACCGTGTATCATGAGCGTGAACGCCTTCGGTGCCGACGAGCTTGTCGCCTCCAATGATCCCCCCGATTGGTTCAACGACAACACCGACACAAAACGTTGGCCTCTTCCCCCCGCGACCGTCGCGACCTGGCCCTATGAAGAGATGTTCCGAGATGAGGTGGTCAATCCCGAGGGCAGCAAGACGAAATATGACGCGGTGAAACGTCGGGAATATATGCGCGCGTTTTTCTCTGCCATTACCCCGGACCGCAGCCTGGTATTCTATTACACTAACTACAGCAACCCATTCTCGGAGAATGACCAACTCCGCTATGTGCTGGTCGGCGCAAGCCGTGTCAAAGGTGTTGGGGACGAGCTCACATGGGTAAATCAATCTCCGAAAATCGCCACACGCTATGGCCCAATGGTCTGGTTCCGCAACATAACGTCCCATTACCCGGACCAGGGGTTCCGAATTCCCTATCATTTGTATTGGAACTCGCCCGAGATACTGGAGCGCATACTTGTCGTCCCGGATAATCCTCGCCATTTCAAGTATGCAGCCCGCCATATAACCGACGACGGGGCGCTTGGTCTCATCGAACGGCTCCGCGAAGTGGCCGCGGTGCTGCAAGAAATCGGTGACGAGTCGGAGAACTGGCAAGCCCGCCAGGATTGGCTCGCGTCGGTTATGGCCGAGGTCTGGCATAACCGTGGCCTTTACCCGGGCCTGACGCGGGTATGGGACTATTTGAAATTCGGCGAAGCGATTCCCTACACCAAGGCTAAAATTGCAGAAAAGGGGGAACTGGCCGTCAAGGACCAGCTGTTTGCCCTAGTGGAGGGTCGCACTGAACGTGTCCAGGGGCTCGAAATTGCCGCCGCGCGACTGGGCAAGGTGCGGAAAAAGTGGAAAGAGCTGGAAACGGATCAACACTCCCTCCTGCGCGACACTCTTCCCCGCTTTGATCTTCAGGCTGACCAGATCGCCAGGATCATGGATGAACCGGAGAAAGCGAGCATCTACGCTGCACCCGCGCAAATCAGCGCCGATCCGTACATCCTTTCCGAACAGTACGTAGGCGGCAATCCGGACGACCAAGTCTCGTTCAGCCAGATCGATCATGGCCTGTTTCCCTCCCCGGACCTCGGAAACACCGCCGCCCTCGAGCCCGATGGATGGGAACGCCTTCGTGCCCTCTGCGTCCAACAACTTCAGGAAACTGAGCAGCACACATTCCAGCCCGCAGACCTGGTACTCGACAATGTGAACCGGCGGCTTTCGTTCCTCCCGGAATGGAAGGCCGTCCTGTACAAGGCCAGACAATTCGAGACTGAAAAAGACAATCTCGGGGATGCTCTCACCTATCGTTACGAGGGCGACACCCTCTACCTCTACCTAAAATCCGTCTTCGATGACGAGCGCTTTGTTGAAACGACCCTCCGTCAACTCGCTGCACGCCCCGATATACCCCTCCGCTCCCCGGTAGTCGAAGGGGACTGGAAGACCTACCTGACCGACCCCAACAGTCCGTTCTACAAGCAGCACCCCAACGAGTACGCGGAAGCGATCTCCCAGCAGGTCGTCGTTTGCCAAAAGATCTTCCGCCGGCCCCTCAGCGTCCTCTCTGGTGCTGCAGGAACTGGCAAAACAACGGTCGCGAGCGCGATCATCAAGGCCATCGAAAAAGGCCATGGGACGGGTACTTCCTTTCTGCTGCTCGCGCCGACCGGCAAAGCGGCTGATCGGCTCCGCGACCGAACCGGAAAGCCCGCCTCGACGATACACTCGTTCTTGGCAAGCCAGGGTTGGCTCAACGATAATTTTGCCTTCAGGCCCAAAGGTGGCAAGCGGGCCGACACCATCACAACCTACATCGTCGACGAGTCCTCAATGCTGGACTTGCCGCTCCTCGCGACTCTCTTTCGCGCCATCAACTGGAATTCCGTTCAGCGCCTCATCTTCATTGGCGACCCCAACCAGCTCCCGCCCATTGGCACCGGTAAGGTCTTTGCCGACCTGATTGATTGGCTGAAAGCCGAAATCCCCTCCAATATTGGCGAACTGACCACCAATATGCGCAATAAACTCAACGAGTTGCTGGGCCGGGGCACTGGCATCATCGATCTGGCTTCGCTCTTTATCCGCCGCGACCTGGCAAGTCAGAAATCTGCAGATGACGAAGCAAAGGAAGAGACGCTCTTACAGGAGCTGCAGCAGGAGGGCCTCGTCAGGGGCGATCTCCGTGTGCTGTATTGGAAGACACAGGAAGAGTTGGAATCCCGGTTGCTCGACACGATCCGGTCAGACATGACCGACTACGTCCGAAAGCATGGGGGAACAGTGGACCCGTCCCGCCCCGACAAGCTCTGGAAAGCATATTGGAACAACGGAAACAACCCATCTCAGCCGGAGCGCAATCAGGTGATCTCCCCCTACCGAGGCGAGCCGTTTGGTGTCGAACACCTCAACGCACTGCTCCAAAGACAAAAGAACAGTTGGTGGCTCGACAACAAGGGGTCCGTTGGAGGAATCACTATCGACGACAAGGTAATTCAGATCATCAACCGCCCGCAGTCGAACATGATCTGGGCCTACGATACCCGACAGAAAAAGAACATCAAAGTGCAGGCGTATAACGGCGAGATTGGCACCACCAAGATTCACGGGTTCGATACGCACAACAACAAGTGGAAATGGCCGACCTTTCACGTCGAGCGCTTGCAGGTTGTGTTCAGCCGCAAGCCCGATCTCTGGGTGAGCTACGGGTCCGAGGGCGAAGTGACGGAGAATCTTGAACTGGCCTACGCCATCTCCGTTCACAAAGCCCAGGGAAGCGAGTTTGAATTCCTCTACTTTGTGCTCCCCAAGTACAAACGCGGTCTGCTCTCACGCGAATTGTTCTACACTGGCATTACCCGCGCTCAGACTTTTAGCACCCTCCTGATACAAGAGGACATCGCGCCTATCCTCAGCCTCCGCCGGCCCGAAAACTCCTACCTGGCACGCATTAACTCGTCGCTCTTCCGTTTCAGACCCATCTCTCCCGATTTGCAGCGAATGCACGACTGGTACGTTGAGGGGCGAATCCACCGAACCCTGACCAATGAGATGGTACGCTCCAAGAGCGAGGTAATTATCGCCAACCTCCTGTCGGATCGCGAGATTCCCTTCGAGTACGAAGTTCCGCTCTATTCTCCCGTTGACGGCACTTTTTACCTGCCGGACTTTACCATCAACCTGCGTGGCGAGCGATGGTACTGGGAGCACCTTGGCCTCCTCCACGACGAGCGCTACAAGAACCACTGGCAAGAGAAGAAGGCGTGGTACAAAAAGAACGGCTACTGGGATCACGTGATTACCTCAGAGGAGGGTCCGGGCTTTGACAGCAAGCTCGTTGAAGCTCTTATCGCCGACAAGCTTGGCGTTACCGGCCCCGGCATCGACAACACTCCGCCTCTTAGCGATGTCGAGAAGCTTGCGGCTTTGATCGCCCAGGGAGAGAGCGAGACCCTCGAATTCAAGGAAACGCTCGAGGCAAAGAACACCACTGGGGAACGCTTACCGGCTCTGGTCCAGACGTCGCTCAAGACCCTTGCGGCTTACTTGAACACCAACGGCGGCATCCTTCTCATTGGCGTCGCAGACAACGGTCAAATCAAAGGGTTGGAAAAGGATTTTCAGTTGTTATCAAGGAGCAAGAATACCGACGGACTCGAACTCAAGATCCGCGATCTCATCAAGGACCACTTTGACCCTGTGCCACTCGGTTTCATTGACATCGCCTTCATTTCCGCTGGCGACCAACAGGTGTGCCGCGTTCAAGTCCGTCCGAGTGATGAGGTTACACACTACGACAAGGCAGTATACGTCCGCGATGGCAACCGCACGCTTCAGCTCGAAGGACGCCAACTCACAGAATGGCTGCTCAGGCGCCTGCGTAAGTAACCGGCGTCACCACCGGAACCGAACTCGCCGCGCGTAGGTGAGGGCTGCTCCGGTGGCCCGTGGGACCGTCCGCAACCCTATGACCGGTAGGGGCGGCCCGGAACCGCGCGTCCGCCCGGAACCGCGCGATCGATCGAAACCGCGCGTCCGCCCTGGGCCGCGCGACCGGTCGAAACCGCGCGTCCCCCCGGAACCGCGCGTCCCCCGGAACCGCGCGGCCGCCCGACACCGCGCGCTCGCCCCAACCGCGTCGCCGCTCGCATGGGACACCCTCCCCGACCGCGAACGTGCGACCTCATGTGATCGTTTGCACCCGACAACCCGTAGGGGCGACCCGGAGCCTGTCCTGAGCCGCGCGAAGGATGGTCGCCCGGATCCGCACGGCGGCACGGACCGCGATGATTCGTAGGGGCGGCCCGCAGGGCGTCTTGTAGGGGCGGCCCTGAGTGGCCGCCCTGAGCCGCGCGAAGGATGGTCGCCCTGGGCCGCGCGAAGGACGGTCGCCCTGAGCCGCGCGAAGGATGGCCGCCCTGGGCCCGCTGCCGCTTCGGATCCGCGTGCCCTATTTTGTTGGTCAGCTGGAGGCGCACTCGCCCATGGTAGGCCGACCCCCCATACACGCTCGGCGTCCCTGCAGAGGGACGCCCGGCTGCAATGCCCCGAGAGGCGATTTCAATCGCCCCCGCGTTTTCCGCCTTCATCCTTCAACCGCCTCGCCTCCGCCTCCCGCGTCACCGTCGTTCGGGCGACCGGCCGGCCGCCCCCTCGAGGCCGCCTCAAGACAGGGCGCCCACATCGGGGCGCCCCTACAAAAAACACCTACCGTCCATGCAACACGATCCCGACCCACACCACCGCAAATCCATCCGCCTGCGCGGCAATGATGACGCGCAACCGGGCGCGTATTTGGTCACCATCTGCACGCATCATCGGGAATGTCTGTTCGGTGACCAGGTGCTGCGTTCCGTCGTGGAAACGCAATGTCGCCCGTTGCCTTGTCATTTCTCCCATATAGAATCAGACGAATGGGTGGTGATGCCAAATCACCTGGACGCGATTGTTGTCATCGCAGACGATGCGAGGCGCGTGGATCCCGCGCGTAGGGGCGAGGCATTTGCCAACGCGAGATCGGACAGAGAACTGCCTGGCTCGAGCGTATCTCGCCGCCATGACCATATTGATCTGGCAAATGCCTCGCCCCTACATCCGCGCCGTCTTCATCCCTCGGCACCTGCCCCGCGCTCTCCAGCGGGGTTCATCCTTCAACCGCCTCGCCCCCGCCTGCCGCGTCACCATCGTTCGGGCGAGCGGCCGGCCGCCCCCTCGAGGCCCCCTCAAGACAGGGCGGCCACACGGGGCCGCCCCTACAAACCATCCCTCCCTGTTCGACATCGTCGACTGGCTCAAGACGGTGACCACGAATGAATACATCCGCGGTGTCAAGGAAAATCAATGGCCCCCGTTCGATCGCCACGTCTGGCAACGCAGCTACCATGATCACATCATCCGCAACGAACGCGAATTCGATGCCTTTCGCGCCTACATCCTCGCAAACCCCTCCCCCTGGGCGCTCGACATCGACAACCCGATTCATTCTGCGAAATCCACCTCCCCCAGAACCATCGAAGACTATCTGCGCGACGCCCATCTCCTGTAGGGGCGGCCCGCAGGGCGTCTTGTAGGGGCGGTTCTGAGTGGCCGCCCTGAACCGCGCGAAGGATGGCCGCCCTGGGCCGCGCGAAGGATGGTCGCCCTGAGCCGCGCGAAGGATGGCCGCCCTGGGCCCGCTGCCGCTTCGGATCCGCGTGCCCTATTTTGTTGGTCAGCTGGAGGCGCACTCGCCCA
>JAMCQI010000010.1:33132-36521 GCA_023381515.1 Chloroflexota bacterium
GCAATGCCCCGAGAGGCGATTTCAATCGCCCCCGCGTTTTCCGCCTTCATCCTTCAACCGCCTCGCCTCCGCCTCCCGCGTCACCGTCGTTCGGGCGACAGGCCGGCCGCCCCCTCGAGGCCGCCTCAAGACAGGGCGGCCACATAGGGCCGCCCCTACAGAGGCTTACCGTCCATGCAACACGATCCCGACCCACACCACCGCAAATCCATCCGCCTGCGCGGCTATGATGACGCGCAACGGGGCGCCTACCTCATCACCATCTGCACGCGATTATTGTCGTCACAGAAGATGCGAGGCGCGTGGATGCCGCGCGTAGGGGCGAGGCATCTGCCAACGCGAGATCGGATAGAGAACTGCCTGGCTCGAGCGTATCTCGCCGCCATGACCATATTGATCTGGCAAATGCCTCGCCCCTCTCATCCTTCAACCGCCTCGCCCCCGCTCCCTGCCCCGCGTGCTTTGCGGGGTCATAGACCCCGCGCTCCCCAGCGGGGTTCATCCTTCATCCCTCCGCCCTCATCCCTCATCCCTCCGCCCTCATCCTTCATCCTTCAACCGCCTCGCCCCCGCCCTCATCGCACGACCAGGTTGTTGACCTCCTAGATCACTCGCTCGTTGCCTCCGTCCAACGATACCTGTGCCCCTGTGATTTTTGCAAACAACGGCCCGCACATCTCCGCGATCAACTCCGCGACATCGCGGCTCGTGATCTCGACCTGGAGCACGTTGCGCTTTTTGTACTGCTCGACCGTCAAGCCGTAATGCGCGGCCCGGGAGGCCAAGACCTCCTCGGTCCAGATGCCGGTGTCAAACACCGAATCCGGGTGCACGACGTTGACGCGGATACCGTCCTTGCCCCATTCCAGCGCGGCGACACGCGCGAGCTGCGTCAATCCCGCCTTGGAAGCGGAATAGGCCGCGGCGCCTACTCCGGGCGCGGGTACGTTCCGCGAACCGTTGATGACGACTCGTCCGCCGCGCGGCGCCGCCTTGAGGAGCGGGTGCGCTTCTCGCAGCAAGACCAGGTTGCCGTTGAGATTGACGCGCATCACGCGGTCCCACTCCCCGAGGGACAATTCCTCGATCCGGTGCCCCGGCGGAAAGATGCCGGCGTTGAGCACCAGCATATCCATCCTGCGGAATCGTTCCGAGACCTGAGCGAGTGCCTGGCGGATGCCGTCCTCATCCGAAACGTCGGCGACGATCCCGAGAAAGTCAGGCGCGCTGAACAGGTTCAGGATGTGGGGATTGATATCTAGCCCAACCGCCTTGGCGCCGCGCGCGAGAAACGCCTCTATACATGCCTTGCCGATGCCCGAAGCCGCGCCGGTTACGACGGCAACCTCGCCCGTAAAGATTCTTCGGGGGGGTTCGAGATCGTCCCACGGACTCGCCATTGCATACCTCTTCCCTTCGTCTAGATTCCTTCGAACTTATGACGGCGGACAAGTTCGTCCGGCCGCTTGTCGATCCGAGCCACGTCGCGCTCCTCCAGGAAATGAGGCCCGCCGATCGCCAAGGTCTGCGCCATCACGCGCGCGTTCTTATCGGCCATCGCGGTGACGTTCTCGACCTGCTTCGTCGTCTGCCCGAGGACCATGATCCCGTGGTTTTGCAGATAGATGACTCTCGGCGGCTCACCATTCTGTTCAATGTTGTGCCGGAGTGCATCTCGCACCGCCCGGCCCAATGCGACGCCGACGTCATGGTAAGGAACGAAAATCGGGGTGGCGCCGCAGACGGTAATTTCGTCGGGCATAATGTGCCGGGTGAGGATATCGGCTTGTTGTGAGCAAAGAATTCCGTTCACGGCAGCCGGGTGCGTATGCCCGGTGAAACGCGCACCGCCGTGGGCCAGCGCCAACGCGTGCAGAAAGGTTTCGATCGAAGGTCGCGCGGGCACGCTCGGATCCACTTTGGCTTGCTCGAATCCCCGCGTGACGTCCTCATCGGATTCCGCCGTTTCGAGCAGATCCAACACGCGCGTCAAGTACAGGTGCACAAACTCGTGTTCGCCGATCGTCCGCAGGTTCGCGCCGCTCGCTTTGATCCAAAAGGTCTCGTCGTCCGCACGCGCGCTCGTGTTCCCCTCGCCGACGATGACATATTCACGCCACTCTTCGCCGAGATGGTGCGACAGTTCAGTCAATTCCTGCAAAATCGAATTACCGCTGTTCATCCATTCTCTCCGATCCGGCCCCGCTGTCCGCAGGCCGCGCGGAACCGTGGGCAGGCGATACGGTCAGCGCCCTCTCCGTCGCCGGCGATGTGCTCGTCTCAATGGTTCATACGTCCATATGCCCCAAGCATACTCTTATTTCCGAGAATGTCTATTGTGCTCCTCATTCCTCCTGCGCGCAGGAACGAAAAAGACAGGCGAGGCCCGAACGGCCTCGCCTTTGACAATCTGATCAGAAGGGGATGGAACTGGGAATAGGATCGCTTATGAGCCTGTGCCCACGGCGGTTGGACGATCAACCCGGATCGGTTGAGCCAGGTTATCGCGGTTGTCCCCGCGGCCATCTGTCCCGGCCGATGCTTCGGGCGCCTCTGCATTCATGCCGTTGCTCGTTTCCTCTCGAATGATCTCTCCAAGCTTCTTTTCGATCTGCATCAGCATTTTTCTCTCGGTACCATCCAGGCGGGACATCACTCTTTCCTCAAAGAGGTCGATCTCTTTAAGGAACTCTTGGATAAAATCCAGACCGCTCATGGTGACTCGGATTTGGACAGTTCTCCGGTCGCTCCCGCTCCTGTCTCGGATCACCAGCCCTTGCGCTTCCAGGCTGTCGATGAGCCGCGTCATGCTGTGTTTGGAGCGCAGCATCTCGTGAGCCAATTTGCTCGGTGTCAGCGCGCCGCCCCGGATAATCAGAAGGGAAACCAGGTTGATCTCAAGCCAACTCGCCCGGTTCTGAAGCCGTGAGTCTACATAGCGAATGACTGTATCGGCAAAGACGATGAGGCGTGGAAACTGACGACTTCTCAGAGCACTTGCCAACGCGCCGACTTGCTCATAATCCGGCATCTTGTCAACGTCAACCATTGTGACCCTTTCAGCCAGGGCTGCAGCAAGATCGCCCCTGTGCGTCGTTACGAGAGTTCGCCCACAGGAACTATGGGTAGGCGAACTCGTCCCGTGGCACTCAACGGGCGCAACCTCACCGACACATTGGAGACTGCCCGTCCCGCCAGTCCCGCGGGCGGAATCTCACCCTTCGCCATCTACTCAACTGGACCTGCGCACGGCTTCGGCCAACTTTGACAGAGCCCTACCCTTCAGGCGGAAACGCATGCGACTGTTGCCAATAGTAACACAGACTGGGAAATGGTGCAATAGGTGAATAGTTCACGTGGTATATTTTGCCGACAATCAGCTCACCGTC
>JAMCQI010000034.1 GCA_023381515.1 Chloroflexota bacterium
TATCAGCCGACGACGCGGGCGGCGTCCGGCTCGTTTCTTGCCGTCGGGTTGTTCGGTTGTCAGGGTCGCTTCGGCCACGGTCAAGCCCTTTCAGGAAGGATGACGATCTCGACTCGTCGGTTCCGGGCCCGCCCGGCGGGGGTCGAGTTGGAGGCGATCGGGTGGGGGGACCCGAAACCTTCGGCCACGAGACGGTCCTCGGCCACACCGTCTACATGCGCCATGCGCAGCACCACTGCGGACGCCCGGGCGGCGGAGGTTTTCAGCTAGGACCCGGCGGCGGGCCGGGCGGGTTTACGGCTCCGCCCTAGCCGGCTGACGAGGCGAGCGCATCGCCGGCCGGGCGTTCGCGCCAGCTCGCGGATTCTTTCCGCGAATTGTAGCCTTGACTTGCTGCGGAGCGATACAGTAGCCGGCTGGCGAATGGGCCGGCCATAAACAAAAACCCGCTGTCTTTACAGCGGGTTTTTGTTTATGTGTTTGATTTCCAGGCTAATGCTGCGGAACCGCCACGCCCATCTGCTTCAGGATGCCGGGCACTCCGCCGTCCGGCACCGCCTCGACTTCATAGTTCGAAAGCTTGTCCCCGCGCGCCGTCATTTGGACGTGCTCCTTCGGCAGAGCGATGCGCTTGCCGGTTGCAGGCACTTTCGGCAGGCCCGGAAGCGGCAGGTTCAATGCGCCGGTGTTGGTTCCAGTGAGAGCAACCGTGCCTTCCGCCGATTTTTCGTCACCCTGTCCAGCCACGTAATTGAACCGAAGATCGGGCATGGCGTTCGCCAACGCGCGATGAACACCTATCCATTCTTGCGCCGTGATCGGCTGCGGCACCGCGCCGCTGAACCGAAAATCGTCGGTCAGCAAGCCCATCGCGGCATCCCAGTCCTGGTCCTCGATGGCCTTGAGCACTTTCTGGGTGATCTGTTGTGCGTTCATTATCTCCTCTCCTTCTCGTATCAGATTTGTCTGCATCTTAACCGGAGAGCGTCAAATGAACGTGAACGCCAGCGTTAAATCGATTCCCGTTCGAGCTGCGCGATATCGTCGAGCAATCGGGCGTAATGGCCGGCTTCCGCAATCTCGCGCGCCTCGCGTAGATAGGTCCACGCTTGATCCGGCGGTAGCAAGGGGGCGAGCCACATCCGGATTCGGACAGCCAGGTGGCTGGCGCCAATTTGATTCGCGCGCGCCAGGGCATCCGTCAACAGCTCACGCGCTCGAGCCGTATCCCCACGCTGTCGGGCTACCAATCCCAAGTTGGCGGTCAATCCGGCGATCCGTTCGGGAATTGTCAATTGCTCAGCGAGCTCTAGTCCTTCGGAGAAGAAGCGTTCGGCGGCATCCAGGTCATTTTGCGCGAGCGCGATCTCGCCCGAAGTCGACAGCAGATAGGATTGATGCGTGCGCGTGCCTTTTTCTCGCGCGAATTGCAGCCCCGTGCGTGCGAATTCGCTTGCCTCAGGATCGTTCAGCAAGTGCAAATGGTAAGCCAAATTGTTGTAGAGCAAGACGTGCCGTTGTAAATCAAGCGCCGTCTCATTTTCTCGAACCAGCGCGAGCGCTTGCCAATAGTAAGCGACCGCCTCAGCAATTTTGCCCTGCTGTCCGGTCACGCCCGCGAGCTGATATATCATTCTGGCTCGCGTGATCCGCGTTTCAAAACCACGCGGCGCGGCGAGCAATTCCTCTGCCAAGCGTAGATGCGCTTCCGCTTGAACGGGATGCGCGCTTTCCAAGCCAAGCGCTGTTCCCCAGCAAATCTCCGCGCAAAGCGCGAGCTCCGGTGGACCAGCGCGCCGCAATTCTTCCGCCAGTTCAATGGCTTCCCGATAGCGCGATTGCGGGATGAGCGATGTGTTTAATGCAAGATGTGCCTCTTCCAAACGCGCTAGATCATGGCTGGCCTGTGCCAGCGTCACTGCAGACATGAAAGATTCAGATGCGCGTGCCGACTCCCCATGATTGAAGCGTGCCGTGCCCAGTGCAAGAAACAAGTCGGTCCGGTTTGTGTCATTGGTTTCAGCCTGAAGGGCTTGTTCATAAAACGCGATCGCCTCGGCCCACGCGGCAAGGCCGGCGGCGTATTGACCGGCGCGAAAAGCGCTATAAGCGACGCGGGCCGGCACGTTCGCCTCCACCCAGTGTCGCGCGATCAAGCCGGCTGCCTGATCCAGATGATCGCGATGAATCTCTTCCATCGCTTCGGCCACGCGGCGATGCAGCGCCAATCGGCGCAGGTCCGTCATCTTTTGCAGCACGACCTGCATCGTCAAGCTGTGATCGAACGCGTACAGCCCACCCTCACGCCCCAGCACCAGCAGCGCCGAGTGCAGCTCGTCGAACGCGTCCAGCACCGCGTCTTCCGTCAGCCCGGACACCCGTATCACCAAGCCCGCGTCAAACTCACGCCCGATGATGGCGGCCGCGTCCAGCACACGCCGCGCGCCGTCCGACAATCGCGCCAGACGCGCGACGATGAGTTGTTGGATGTTCTCCGGCACCGCCGGCGGCGCCGGCGCTGCCGGCGCTGCCGGCGATGCATCCGCCTCCCTATCCAACAGCCGCCGCTCGCCGGCATAGCGCACCAATTCCGTCACAAAGAACGGATTGCCTTCTGCATACCGCACGAGCCAATGCGCAAGAGAATCGGCATGCGCCGGTTCCAGTCGCTCGGCCAGGGCGCGCAAATCCGTTGCTTCAAGCGCCTTCATTTCTAGTCGCAGCACGCGTTGTTCGCGATGCAGCGTTTGAAGCAGGGTCGCTAGTTTACTGCGCGGCTCGATCGGACGCGTCGCGGCGACCAGGAGCAGTCCCGGCGGCGTCGCCTGCCTCAACAAATAGCCCAGCCAAGCCAGGGTGGACGCATCCGCCCAATGCAAGTCATCAAGAAAGAGAACGACGCGCCGCCTTTGAGCCAGGCTCGCCAGAAAACGGTACAGCGCCTGCCACATTCGGGACTCGTCGCTTGTCGTCGATGGACTGGGTTCCGTCAGCAACTCGGGAACGAGCCGCGTCAGCTCGCTCCGCCAAATGGGCTCAAGATCAAGCTGGTCGCGATGCAAGCTCCATTCAGGCAGCGACGCCAATCCACGCAGCGCCTCGGCGATAGGTTGGTACGGCAGTCCGACTTCGAGTTCGTGCGCGCTGCCGTTCAAGACCAGCGCCGGCGGCTGTGCCGCGATGAACTCACGCACAAGCCGCGTCTTGCCGATCCCGGGCTCGCCGTCGACCAGAATCAACTTGCCGGCCGAGACAGCCTGCGACATGGTCTTCATCTCGTGGGCGCGCCCAATGAACGGCAATTCCTGCGCGAGCGATTCGGAGCGCGTCGAGGCGGGGTGGATATTGACGGCTGGGGGAGGCATCGGCTCGGATGCCAACGCGTCGGTGATGATGGAATCGTACAACGCACGCGTCTCCGGCATCGGCGGGACACCCATTTCGGCGTCGAGCATCTTGCAAAGCGATTCGTATCGCCGGATCGCGCCCGGCCGGTCGCCGATCATATAGTCCAAACGCAGCGCCGTACGCTGGATGTCTTCCTGCAGTGGATCGAAAGCCAGGGCGCGGTTGACGGCATTCAGCGCCGCCGTCCAATCGCGCCGTGCTTCGTGCCGTTGTGCGAGCGCAGTCAGCCCGCGAATCGCGAGCTGCTCATAGCGTTCACGCTCGGCGAACACCCAATCGTCAAAGGTTGGGGTGTCCGCCAATGCAAATCCTTCCAGGAAACCGCCGTGATAGAGGTCGAGTGTGCCGGCCAACATCGTCGCATCGCCGGCGTGCGCCGACAATCCGGCTTCGAATCGGCGCGCGTCGATATCCGTCTCGGGAGTGAGCGAAAGCATTTCGTTCTCGATCACGAGCGCATCGCCGAGGCGCTTGCGAAGATCGTGCAGCATCGTTCGGAGGATTTGCTGCGCCGCCGCGCGGTCGCGATCGGTCCAAAACAAGCTGAGGATGTGTTCGCGGGAACAGGGTTTGGATTGCGCGGCAAGATAATAGAGCAAGGCGCGGTTTTTGCGCCGCAAGCCTTCGAGCGGGCGGCCGTCTAATTCAAGCTGGGGTGGTCCGAGCAGGAGTATCGCCAAGCGCGGTACAGGCGCCGCGCCGTTTTGTATGCGCATGGATAAGTTTCATCGATCGCGTGCACATTCTAATGCTGCTTCGACGGGCGCAATTGTAGCATATCGTTGTGAGGATGCAATGGGGGGACGGGGAAATGAGCCGGGGCATTGAGGCGAATGAACAATCGAATGTCGGGGCTCCAATAATATCGCGAACGGGCGATGGCTGGCCGTGATTCACGGCTCTGAGGAGTCATCAAAGGATGCGTCGCTGGTTCAATTCGACGAGCCAGAACGGGGGGACGAGCAAAAGGTCAGATGAGGGCAAAACCAAATTCGAATACCCGAATATTACACCGTATATCGGTTTATGCCTGGCACTCGATCAAAATGCGGATCGCTGCTTGCCAGGTCCGCACAGCTGACCCGCCGCATTGCGGCGTAATGCAGGGCATCGCGCGGGCGGAGACGATAATTCACCATGCTGTCGTTCAAGGTATCCAGATCAGCAGTCAGTGCGTCGAGCACCGTTAGCGACGCGTACGCACGCAGTTGCTGAAGTAGAGCCCTCACCCGCGGCGCGAATGTCGCCAACATCCTTACTTCTCAACAACAAGTACGGCAGTATTGTGTCCAGGTAAATCACACTGCCCGTGAACGCGATCAGCGGATTTGCCATGCGCCGAATCTCTGCCAGTCGAGATCGATATCATACTCGTCAGGGGTACCGTGACCTGCGGCGCCATAGAGCCGGTCGGTTAGACCCGTTTCCGAAGCCAATGGCCGCGCCCCGGCAATCTCCTTCCGCATCAACTGCAGCTCGTGGATCAGAGTGTCGATCTTCGTCAGCATCTCACGCGCATCAGGAGAAATACCTGCAGGCTTGCGCGTCGCGCGTTTGACTGTGCGCTTTGTTCGTTTGCGAATTGAAACCAACGTTAACCTCTAGTGGAAGGAGCCGCGCCCAAAGCATATCGCGGCGCCGTGCTTCGCGTTTAGCTTGACCGCCAATGCCCTACCCAGCGCGACCATTTTAACTCTCTCCACATGCCCAGTCAAGCGAGCAAGGAATGTGAGTGTGAAAAAACGACCGCGTCAATGTGAGGAGTTGTTCTAACTCTGCTTTTCCTGCCTATCCTTTTTCGCGCTGACCAACACCTCGTCGATCACGCCGTACTCGACCGCCTCCGGCGCATCCATGTAATAGTTGCGGTCGGTGTCGTGGACGATGCGCTCCATCGACTGTCCGGTATTCGCCGCCAGCATCTGGTTGAGCCGCTCGCGATCGCGCATGATCCGTTTTGCGTCGATCTCGATATCGACCGCTTGCCCTTCCGTGCCGCCCAGCGGCTGGTGGATGTGTATCGTCGAGCTCGGCAGCGCATAGCGGCGGCCTTTGGTCCCGCCCGAAAGCAGCACCGTCCCCATGCTGGCCGCCAGACCCACGCAGATCGTCGAGACCGGCGCATTCATGATATGCATCGTATCGTAGATCGCGAGCCCGGCGGTGACCGAACCTCCCGGCGAGTTGATGTAGAGCCGGATCTCCCGTTCCGGATTCTCGTTGTCCAGGAACAGCATTTGCGCGACCACCAAATTGGCGACGTCGTCGTCGATCGCCGTGCCCAAAAAGACGATGCGGTTGCGCAGCAGCAGTGAAAAGATGTCGTACGCCCGCTCGCCCCGCCCTGTGTTTTCCACCACCATCGGGATGACGGCGCCGGGCGATCGATTGAAATTGTTCGTCATGCCTATCCTCCGGATTGGTCCATTCACCGAATCTTGTCGCACATAATATAGCCAGGTTGCCCCTTCGGGTCAACCGGCAAAAAGGCTAGCCTGTTGCTTTGACGACACGAGAGGCAACTCGTCGAGAAACCCAGAGGCGAGCGAAGAGGGGAGATCGAACGTCACGTCATCCGCAAGCACACTAACTCCGTCTAACGCCGCTCCCGAAAGTCAAAACTATCGGTGTGATTGCGAACCTCCGCGGTGTGCGCTTCCGCGGAGGTCATCTTTTATCCACGCGCGGCCCGAACGCCGCCGCCTGCCTTCGCCCTCCACCGCGTCGACCTTGTTCGCCGCCATCTCGCACAGCCGATACGCGGCGATCGCGCGCCGGGGCACGACTCGCGCTCAGAATGGCCGGCGGACTCGCCGCAATTTGCTCAGCGCGCTTACGCTTCTCCCGTTTGGATCCCCGTGCGACTTCGCGTCAGTGCCACCGCCAGCAGCGCCAGTCCCAGCACGATGATCAGGATCGCAAACTCGCCGCCCAACTCCAGCGGCAGATGCAGCACCGAACGCGAAAGATCGAGCAGCCCCCAAACGAGTGCGACGATACCTAACGTGATCGTCACGCCGCTGCTGGCGAGTCCCATTCGCGATCGCACTCCAACCAGGCCGAGCAAGATCACCCCGATGCCGAGCGCGTCCATGCCGTTGGGCAGCCTGAGCAGTACGGCGCTGCCCCACCAGACAACGATCGCGCCCCAGGCCATCGTCTCGTGCATCCGATTCAGCGATTGATTGTTTTCCATCCAGTCCTCCTTGAATAACAAATGGCGAGCGTCGGCTCTATCCGCAGCCACACCCGCCATTCCCTCCCCCCGCGGCCGGCACAGCCGCACAACTCCGGCTCTCGACGAACTTGTCCATCTTGCTCGCCGCACCCTGCCGTACCCGCCGGCCGATCTCGATCGCTTGCGCGATCTGCTTCGCGTCGACCCCGCACCGCAATGCCGTGTCGAACGTGCGCTCCAGGCACGGCTGGCAGTTCGCCGACACCGCCGCTCCGACCGCGATCAGCGCAAGAGTCTGATTGTCGAGCTCCATCGTATCACCTCGCTTCTGACCCTATAGACGGAGGTCAGTCGGGAAACGATACGAGAGTGCGGAGAACAGATCGCGTCACTGTGTCAGTGTCACTGTGTCACTGCGAGGAGTTCCTCGCTACGCTAGGAACGACGAAGCAGTCTCGCGCGTATGAGTAAAGCCTCTGCCTCACCCGCAGACTGTCCGGGCCTGCATCCACCCGCCCCGCACCCTTCACACACTCCCCGAAAGCAAACTCCATTCGTCACAGCCAATCCTCCGGCTTGCAGTGCGCCCTCAGCTCCCGCAACAGCCGCGACCGGCCTCGATGCAGCCGGATCTTGACCGTCTCCAAGCTCACTCCAAGAATCTCGGCGACCTCGGCGGCCGTTAGCTCCTCTAGATCTTTCAACACGATCACCGCTCGATAGGTCAAGGGAAGCTGCCGAAGAAGTCGTTGAAAACACTCGGTCCGCTGCGTTCGGAGGACTAGCTGTTCGAGCGAAGTTGCGTCCGCCGCTGCCGCTAACGCCTTGTCCTCGCCGTCAGTCGACTCATCCAGCGAGCGGGTGTGCGCGTCCTGCCGGAAAGACGCCGTTCGCATCCGGTCGATCGCAGCGTTCGTCGCGATGCGATACACCCAGGTCGACAATGACGCTTCACCGCGGAACGCCTTCAAGGCCTGATTGACCTTGAGCAATACCTCTTGCGTCAGGTCTTCCGCTTCCCGTTCGCCGACCATTCGCGTTAGATAGCGTTCGATTTTCGGCCGGTAGAGGTCGTGAATGCTCTCGAACTCCGATACGGTGTGGTTCATTGGGTTCTCCCAATACTATAGACGGGGAGGAGAGGGGAAAGGATACAGGTCGAGGGAGGTTTCCTTTGTAATGCGCCACTACTTGTCGTGGAACTGTGGATGGAGGAACAGATTCCCTCGCTCAAGCGGCTCGGCGTACTCACGCCCTATCTTGGCGCCGGTGCTCCGCGCATGGCACAGCACCACGACTTGCCTCCCACGCAGTAGGATCGACAGCGTCTCGCGTTCCATTGGCGAGTGAAACCCGACGCGGGTGCATCCCACAGGTACGTCTTCATTGACGCCAAGCGACGCGAGTCATCTGGAACCAGGGTGGAAATGTCCATGTGACATGCGGTCGCATTCGAATTTCCCATTTTTCAAGAGCGCGGATACAATGTCCTCCGTGGTGGAGAAAGCATTCTCATGAGACTGATGACCTGCGGTTACCAGGGCGCCACGCCCTCGCAATTCTTCTCGACGTTGCAGAAGAACAAGGTCGAGACAATCGTCGACGTGCGCGAGCTGCCGTTGAGCCGCAAGCCCGGCTTCTCAAAATCCGCGTTGGCCAAAACTGCCGCAAGATACGGTATCCGTTACACTCACGTCCCCTCGCTCGGGTGCCCGCGCGACATTCGGCACGCTTACCGCAAGGACAAGGATTGGCGACTCTTTACAAAACGATTTCTGGCCTACTTGAAGACGCAAAAGCAAGCCTTGAACGCTCTTGCCGAGTTGGTCGAGCGCGAACGGTGCTGTCTGCTCTGCTTTGAAGCCGATCCAAAGGCTTGTCACAGGTCTTTTATTGCCGACAACCTCGCTGGACGAGCGGGCACGAAGCTTTCAATAGTGCACCTCACGGTTCCATCCTCAGTCCGGCCTGCGTCGCGCTAGTGCCGGCGCCCGGCCGAACCTGCTCGCGTCGGTACGCTGCTCCGCCGATCAGTGGCTGATCGGGAAGTCGACTCATCCAGCGAGCGAGTGTGCGCAGCCTGACGGTACGACGCAGTTCGTCTCCGGTCGATCGCGGCATTCGTCGCGATGCGATAGACCCATGTCGACAATGACGCTTCAGCGCGGAACACCTCCAACGTCTGATTGACCTCGAGCAGGACCTCTTGCGTCAGGTCTTCGGCTTCCCGCTCGCCGACCAGCCGCGTAAGGTAACGCTCGAACTTCGGCTGGTAGAGCCCGTGTTGCGCCAAGTCCAATTCGCTGTGATTCGTGGGCATTTCCCGCTAACATAGACGCGGCGGCGGGGAAAAAAGGATACGGGTGACGTCGGCCACGCCGATCATAATATGGAACGTCCGCCGGCCATCCGCTCGCGGAGAATGGCTTTCGCTTTCGCCCTGCTTCTTAACCACGGCTGTTGCAAAGTCGTCAGGCGTGCCCCGCGAGGAGATCGAAAGCCTGTCGGGGGTTCGCATCAAAGTCGCGCCGCGCGTCGGGCACGTTTTTCACCCCGCGGCGTAGGAGCAAGCCCAGCACTAGGTTGTTGATGACAGCCATCGCTTCGGGGGCGTGCCCGCGCCGCAGAGTGCAGCGATCTTCCTTCAACGTATCATCGCGCCGATAATGGAGCCCATTCTCAATCATCCAATGCCGGCGAATCAATACTAAGAGGCGGTTGGGGTCGGCTTCTCGTGCGCTTAGGCGGGTCACCCCGTAGACCACTTCGTCGCTCTCCTTGTTGTCCTTCACGCGCGTGAAACGCTGTTCTAGCTTGAAGACCTGCTCAACGCCGGGCCAATCCAGGTAACCTTTCAACGCACCACTCACCGTGATCGTTCGCCGTTCAATCCGTCCATGGCCTTTCTCGACCGTTTCCGCTGTGCGAAAATCATCCTGCGACGCAGGACTGAAGCCCTTCCCCACCACCTCGGGCGCAAAGAGCTGCGCAATGTCCTGCCGAGTCTGCGGCTGATTGTCCTTGATGATCCAGATAAAGCCTCCCCCGGCCTGCAGAATGTCCAGCGACAACTCCCGTTGCGCCAGCAGGGCATCCCCAGTGACGATTTTCCCCCGTAAATCCAGGCATTTCACCACCCGCCCCGCGGCTGGAATTTCATTTTCCTTGCTCCCCACTTCCACTTGGAACAGCACCCAGCCCTCTTCGGGTAGAAACGCCGCCAGCAGATGGATGCCGTGCGACTGGCCAGCAGGAATCGTGCCGCGCATCGTTTTGCCGTCCAACGTAATCTGCACGCGGGTGCCTGCCTGTGGTTGACGGGCAAAGAACTCCCGGCTGAGCCGCTCGAACTCGTCGATCTGGATGGCGTGCCCCAGAATGCGGCTGTAGGTCGTGGCGTGCGGCGCCTGCTCTTGGGAAAGCGCCAGGAAACCGGCGAGCAGGGTCGCACGTCGCTTCACCCACTGGGCGATCCCGCGCAGGTGGTTCTCGCCCGCCAATTTCGCGAGGAGGACCAAGACGAGCACGGTGGCAAGACAATACCGCAAACCGCGGGCATCCCGTTGATCGTGCAAGCCGCACATGGCCTCGACCAAACTGCCGACCTCGAAGACCAGCCCCTCCGGCCGCACGTTGATTTCAAACGCAATTGAGGTATACTTGGCCATGGTGACCTCCTTCCGAGTGATAGGTCGTGGCAACTCCCTACCACCCTGGAGGATGGTCACTTTTCTTTAGTTGTCAAGGGACCTTGCAACAGCCCCGGGTTAGGATCACGTTGCAAGATGCAGACGGGAAACTGGTATTGTCAGTCGACGGCACAATGAACGTACCCAGCCATCAAGGCCCGGATCCGATCATTCTCAATCAGGTCATGCAGCTCCAAAATATCGTATTCCCTAGTTTTGGGAGTTACGAATTCGTCGTGGAGCTAGACGGTCAGACCTTACCAATTAAAGTGCCTGTCGACGTTGTCGGCGCTACTCCTCCCGAGCAAAATCGGATATAATAGAGATGGACGAAGGGGACAAACTGCTTGAGCGCATGCTCAAAAGTCAACATGGTTAGGCCGAGAGGGATATTGAGAGATTGTATCTGACATTCGGTTTTCAATTCAAAGAGGCCACGCGACACCGCAAGTACTGGCATCCTCGACACCCGGAGCTTACGCATTTGTGCCTCGCCACCGACAGGTCAAGTCACCCTACGTGGTTGCCGCCATACGCTTGATTATGCGGCTGAAAGAACTGGAGCAAGATCATGAATAAACAAATGCCCCCTTATACGACCATAGTGCAACTCGCGTCAGCGCCGGAAGGCTTGTACTATATTGCACGTCATCCCGAAATTGAGAACTGCTTCAGCGACGGACAGACCGTAGAGGAGGCCTTGACGAATCTCGCGGAGGTGACGCAAATGACGCTTGAACATCTGCTCGAACACCACCTCCCTATTCCTAGCCCCCAACCGTTTGGCCTAAACCCGCGTGACCTGGGTCAGGACCGGGCGTCGCCGACCAACGGGAACCAAACGGCGCTGCCAGGACTGCAGGTTCTTCCGATACCATCATAGCATCACGCAACGTTCGACGCACTTGTTACCGTAGTGTGACAAGTGCGTTTTTGTCTCTAGGACATCTTGGGGCGCTCTTCCTGCGGCCACAGTACCGTGAACGCGTCGCGAGCGCGGGGCATCGCCGCCACGTGATATGTGACGTTGTGGAATCGGCGCGGTCTGCACGCTCGGCGCCGGCTTCCACGACTGACTTGCGGACGCGGCAAAGATCAATGAGTCGATTGACAAGTTGAAGGACCTTCAAGAGGGGAACAAGAGATGAACCGCGCGCCGGACTGGACCATTGCGAAATTCGAAATCTTCCTCGCCCACAACGATCTAACGGGCGAACAATTGGCCGAACTGCTGCCTCGCCGAACCGCCGGTGCGATTGAGGCCGTGCGAAATGGCATTCATTTGTTCCATACCCGCGGCGATGGGTCGATGCTGTCGGAGATCATGCGGCAGCGAATCGAGCAGAACCGTGCGCGGCTGATCTGTCCGGTGTGTAAGGCGCAACTGTGACAGCAGGATGATCGTTTATAGCGATCACGCGCTTGCTGAAAAACTGCTTCCAGGGCGTCCCTCGCATACCTTCGCGTTTGGCGGCGACCCGCGCTCACGCCATCGTAGACCGGGCCACCGGTTAATGGTCGTCGATGAATGATGCGCCTCCGGGCGATGGGACGGCGTGGCGAGCCGTAACGCGGTAAACTGCGCTTCCAGGCGCTGGAACGCATACCGCGTGCAGTGAGTGA
Organism: Chloroflexota bacterium; assembly: GCA_023381515.1. The sequence continues at coordinate 11,899 of JAMCQI010000034.1, forward strand.
ATTGACTCATCCCCCTGGCCGCGGCATACTCTAATATGACACTGTGATCGACCTCGTCAAAGAATCGGCCGGTGGACTTGGCTCCAACGACGCGCTTATCGCGCTTGCCTGCCGAGACCGCGACATTCCGTTCCTCGCGAGCTTTGATGCCGACTTCGATCGGATCGCGTGGCTTAACGGATAAAAGGGCCGGATGATCTTGTCGCGGAGCAGTAACCCCTGAACACTTAGCGAACACCACCTTCCCAGACCCGACCCCAACCGAAGGGCGTTAACCCACACGACATGTGACCTGGTCGCGCGTCTCTGGCGCGCCAGCTTGCCGGCATTACGTCGGTCCCCCGTTCCCTCATCCGTGTCAATCCGTACAGTCCGCGTCCCATTTCAGCCGTTCGTCGCCCTGCCGCTCGGCTCAGCCGGACTACGCCGAATACACAGCATGAATGTATTCGTTCTTCCTCGGAACAAAACAACCACCCAGCATATAAATCCGCCAGGTGGTCCTTTATGCGTCCCGGAATTCCGGTTCGCATCGGACAGGGTCAGTCAATCGTGACTGTCCGCGCCTCAAACCGATCTCGGCTGTAACCGGTTCCGATCAAACGAACGCGCGAGCGTCTTTCAGAACCCGCATCAGCGGGTCTGGTGTTTCTGAGCCGTCGGTTTCAACCGATGGCGTCAATCGTCGCCTCGCTGGCTCGGAACAAAACCTGCGCTGTGCCTAGAATTTCTTCTTTCAACAGCCAATTGTGGCTTTGCTCTAAACCTCGCTGGCTGATCAGGTCCACCTTTCTGCCGAAGAGGCGCGACAGATCCAGTTGAATTTGAATGTGATCGAACAACCCCCAGTCAGCGTGGTCTGTAAAGGCGGCTAGAAAATCGAGGCCGCTGTCAGGGCCAAAATCATCACGCAGCGCAGAACCGAATAACGCCAGCTCCTGAATCTTCCAGCGCTCGCAGAATTCGGCGATTTTGTCACTTGGAACTGCCAAAACGAATTTGCTGATCACGAAAATCATCATACAACACCCCGGATTGCTAGTCAACCAGAACCCCAGCCAGGGCTGTTGCAAAGTCAGTTGCTGACCTCCCGTTGCAACCTCTCGTTAACGCGACTCCCCCTTCGCCTGCAGGGAAGTGGGCCGGGGCGATGGAGCGTCTCTGAAGCCCGGCCAACGGCCGGGCGTAATGGTCGCTCCATCGAGGTCGGCCCCGCCGTACATAAATCGATGCGCTCCGAGATTCAGAGCGCATCGTCCTTCATCGTACCGTTGCGAGCAAAGCGTTAGCCGCCGTGCTTGCCGGCACCGTGGTTCCCCTTGTTCGAGTTCCCGCCGTCTCCGCCGTTGCCGTTGTTGGGGTGGTCCTGCGATTGATTTCCGTCGCCCCCGCCGCCATTCGTGTGGCTGGGGTCGCCGTTCGAGTGCGGTCCCGAGTTTGCGCCGTTGCCGTTCAGCGGTCCGAAGAAAGGACCGGCTGGGCCGGTTCCCGCGGGCGGGCCGCCCTTGTTGGCGTCGCCGTCGTGCGGTTTGTTCTTATTGTCGCCGCCGATCGTTCCGGTGATCGGTTTGTGGCCGCCGAACCCATCTTCGTCGGTGATCGGCCTCGTCCCGGTGATCGTCTTGCCGTCGCCGATGCGATCGTCATCCGTGATCGTCATCGTCGCGGTGATCACGTCCCCGCGGTCGTCCCCTCTGCCTTTGTCGATTCCGTTCCCCTTGTCGTCGCCGGCTCCCAGTCCGGGTTTGATCTCCGACGCGAGGACCGAGCCGTCCGGCTGCAGCGTCCCTTCCACGTTGACGATCATGCCCGGCTTCAAGTTCCCCTTGACTTCGGTCGTGATCCCCAGCGTCACCGTGACGCCCGTATCCAAAACGATCGTCGTCGTGCCCGTCACGCCCACCGTGCTCGTGACGCTCTGGATCGTACCGGTGATCTCCACCGAGTTCGTGGAGGTGATATCCTGAGAGACCTCGATCGCCGCCGGTGCGGCGAACGGTGCCTGCGATTGGAACTTGGGGCTGTCCTGCGGCGTGCCAAGCGCAGCCGACAGCGCCGCCACGATCGCAAACAAGGCCTGCGCAATACTGCTCAAATCGTTTCTCCTTTCATCTTGGTTTCGCGCGGATCCAACAACTTGACGCCGCGAAACGGGCCGATCGGCCGCCCGCAATGCACGGCCGAATCCGGCTCCCGGGCGACTTGCCATTCGGCATCTAGATTAACGCATCGAGCGAAGTCGAGGGTTAACACTGACTTAAATGAACTTTAAGCCCATGTTAAAATTTTTCCACCCTATTGACATAGCACAAATGTTCTGGTATAATAACCTCTGCAGTGACCGTTTCGGAACGGGGACAAGGAATCGTCCTCATTCGTGCTCAGAATAGCTACGATGCGCTGGCTCGTGAGGGGTAAATCGCCCCTTGCGAGTCGGTTTCTTAAGGAATAAAGGTGACCGCTCCCACGGCTGTGCTAGAATGGTGATGGCTAAATCTCCATTCGCAAAGCCAAGGAGCGGTCGCCATGCATTGTAGCACAAGCTTTGGAATTGTCCCAATTCTCCCGCGCACACTCGCCCTTCTGCTCCTCCTCAGTCTGTTGCTGCAGACTAGCGGGTTGGCCTTGATCTCCTCGCACTTGCTGCCTCCACTGCAGATGACCCCAGCACGCCGGCATCAACTTCGCCGCCGGCAACGCGCCTCCCGGCGGGTGGGATTGCACTGCTACCTGTGGCCGTTCCTGCGCCACAGCGCCCCGCGTCTGCTGGCGCGTTGGACGTTGCTCAGCCTTCTGCTCCACACCCGTGGTTGGCTTGCCTTCACACCCCTCACCGCCAGCGTCCTGTTGATCCCGCTCGTGCAAACGGTGTGCGGGCTATGGCCCCTCTACGATCCGTCGCGCGCCCACGGGCTCCGGCGGGCACGGGGAGCGACTGAGCTCCAACGTCTCTACCAACTGACCGTCGTCTTGTTGTTCGTCAGCACCGGCCTGCAACTCGTGAGTCGATTGCCCACGACTCCGGATGGTCTGTTCCTCCCGATGGCTCTCACCACCTGGGTCACGCGTCCCGACGACGACACTGAAATCTCCATTGCCACAACGCCGGCGAAGCAGTATACGGTCACCTTGCGCGGTGCCTTCACGCTGATCTGGGAACCCCGCGATGACTTCGAGCGTTGGCTGCTCATCTTGTTCCTGCGCCAGTTGCAGCCCCGCGGCGCGGCCCGTCCCCTGCTCACGCAACGGCAGATGGCCGAGGCCTTTGGGGTCTGTCAACCGGACGTCAGTCTCTGGGAACGCCACGTCCGCGCCCACAGTTGGCACTACCTCTCGGATCGCTTCCGGCATGCACTCCAGAGTGTCCTGCCGGCGGCGGCAATGAGTCAGGCGATTCTCCAGGTCTGGGTGCCCGCGTTTTGGTTGAGCGCCTGGGATGTCCGCGAACGGTTGATCCAACTGGCCGTCATCCCGAACCGCGAGGCCCTCGATGTGGAAGCCCTCCATGCCCTCGCCCAGCATACCGGCTTCAATCAGGTCCGCGATCTGCTCTTGGAACGCTTCCACCTGCAGAATGGCCAACTGATCGCCCGCGACCCTTGGTGGCTGAAAAACCTCTTGGCGCTGAATGAACGCCTCGTCGCCAAGTTGGAGCAAGGCGAACGACTCAGCCCACAAGAACTCATTGAAATCGAGCCCTGGCGCCTCAAAACGCCTGAAAAACCAGCGGATTCCGAGCCCGCACCCCTCGCCGCGGCTCTGAAGAGTGCGCTGTTTGATGCACCGGCCGAAACACCGATGCCCACCGAACCCGTCCGCTGCACCTACTGCGATAGCGACCAAGTCGCCCCCAAGAGCAAACAGCCCCGGCTCAAGACCATCGTCGACGCGTTCGGCCAGAAGCACGTCGTGGAAGTGCTACGCTACTACTGCAAAAACTTGGCTTGTCCCTACCACACTTTCACTCATCTACCGCACGGCATCCTGCCGCATTCGCCGTATCCCGTCCAAGTCCGGGTGCTGGCTGTGGAAGTCTACGTCCAACTCTTGTCGACCTATCGCCGCAGTGCGCGGGTGCTGGAGGTGAAAGCGTCCACGGTGTATCACTGGATCGCGTCCATCAGTCCCGCCGCCTTCTGCCTCGCCGCGTATCTCGGCGCCGTGCGCACCAGTGGCGTCATCGGGATTGATGATAAGTGGGTGCGAGTCTGTTCGCCCTCGGCCGTGCGCCCGCACGGGACCCGGCCGCGGGCGGTGTGGCGCTACGCGTATTTCGCCGTAGATGTGTACAGCTACGACCTCCTCGCACTCGAACTCTATCCCGAGCATGGTGACGAAGCCGTACGGCTCTTCCTCTTGGAACTCAAGGCGAAAGGTATTCGTCCCCGGGTCGTCGTGTCCGATCTCGACCCGGCCTATGGCCGGATGCTGCCGCTGGTCTTTCCGCAGGCCGTGCACCACGAGTGTATCTTTCATGCCCTGCAAAATGCACTGAATCAAATGACCCAGGTCTATGGACGCCATTACCAGGAAAAGGTTCCCGCAACCGCGCCGCTCCACGATGCGATCATCCACCTCTTCCAAGCGCAGAGCCAGAAGACGGTGCAGAAGCGGTACGCTGAATTGATGCAACTGCGCTCGGGCTATGTGACGCGGACCCCAGACATTGCCTGTGTCTTCGACAGCCTGGAACGGCACTTTCCCAAACTGGTCAATGCGATCGAGAGCGCCGACATTCCGCGCACCAACAATGCGACCGAGTTGGTGATCCGGCGTTTCGATCAGCACTACCAGGGGATGGGCGGTCTCGACAGTTTCCAATCGGCGCAGGTCTACTTGCGGCTCTTCGAGCTAGTGTACCGGCTGACTCCGTTTATGGACGACAACCCGGGTCACAAGCGCGGCAAGTGTCCGCTCGAACTCGCGGGGTATGATCTCAAACAACTTCCCATTGCGGATTTCTTTGCCAACTTGAAGCTGCCGGCACTCACCCTAGCGGCCCAGAGCCTGTCCCCATAGCAAAACGATTTCATCTTGACACATTATAACAGAACCTTTGTTCTGTGTCAAGGGGCAATTCGAGAACCGTTGCGCTATTGGAAGGTCTGGGGTGGTATCGTGAGAGCCGGAAGGTTCAGGTTGGAACAGAAATCGGCATTCGGCAACGCCTTCAGATCAAAGCCCGCGAGTTCCAGCGGACACTTACCGCGCCTGTTGCCCGGATTGTCGTCCATGAACGGGGTGGGGCGATAGACGAGCTTGAAGAGCCGCAAGGAGACCTGGGCTGAATCGAATGACGAGACCGGACATGCGCTGGTAATGCTGATTGAAACGCTGAATCACTAACTCGGTCGCATTGTTCGTGCGCGGTGTCACTCTCAATCAACGCTTTTCCCAGACGAATTGTGAACGAGCCATCGATTCTGGACATTGCGACCATCAGCATCGACCACTGTGCGTCCTGGGTTGTCTTGGGAATACTATTGCTGCGCGCATTTCACTTTGGTGTTGTCTTCGATTGATTGGCAAACTAATATGGCTTCCTGGTCTTTCGTAATAGTGACAGTTCCAGGTATTGGCTGCTTATTGGGCACCGTAGGGTTCAAAGTGTAGACGCGAGCCTCCAGCGGGCTGTAGCAATACTGACCGTCGGCAGCAACCGAAACTTGTCTGGCTCCGGTAAAGTTGACTTGCAGTGAAGCCCCGATGTAGTTGACAATATATACACCATTCAAACACCTCGCGCGGGCAGGTATCGCAATTTCGCTCGTTGCTGTTATCGGTTTTGTAGTTCGAATGACGGCTGCGTTTCGCGTGTCGTTGCCCGAATCTGCTCGCTTCCAACCTGAGGGGAGGGATGCTTTAGGGGTAAATTCTGTTCCTTGCGGACTGACGACTCGCACTTCGTATAAGTAGCCTTCGGTGTTCGTCACGCCAAACGTGAGAGTGAAGAACCCGCCGCTCGCAATATGGACGCTGGCAGTAATGGGCGTTGACGGGAACCAACTTGCTGGCTCGCCGTTTTCTAATGCCAAATCGTTGCTTAGCGAAAGCTGCACTTCGGCAGTGGACAATGGGAGAAGCTGATCTCCCAGAACTCTTCCGACAAGCTCGCGCTTGATGTTGAAATAGAATCTTTGTTGATCGTCGGAAATCGCACTAGGAGCGGTGAACACTTGCATGGCCTCAATCATATCTGGCTGGAGTTTATGCCACCTCAGCGCTATGGTCGCACCCGGTCCTGCTGGAACGTTGCCAGCAGGGTTGAGCCATGGAGCGACCCCACTCGCCTTCAGACACGCTTTAGACGTGAGCGGCTGTTGTGCGGTGATGACAAAGTGGCCCTGCGCGTCTGCGACGCCGCCTTGACCAACGGGAATGGTAGACTCGCATCCATCCGTCAGCTCAACCTTGGCACCAGGGATGGGTTCTGAACTGCCCTCCTTATAGACGTAGCCTTGGTATTTCCATGGCGGCCGCGTTGGCGTGACGCTTGGCTCTGGTTTGGAAGTCGCGGTAGGCGTCAGTGGTGACACAGCGGTGGGCGTCCGAGCTTCTTGAACGACTTCAGTCGGTGCCACAGTCCGCGAGCCGGAAGGTGCTTCGGCATGTCCACTTTGGACAGGTGTCGACACGGTAGGAGATGACGCAGCTTGTTGGCCGAGATACTGTGACAGACTCAAATCCAATGGATTGACCACGATCACAAGAACGAGAGAAAGGACAAGCACGGCGGCGACGGCTCCGAAGGCGCCCACAATCGTGCGAACTCTTTTCTTGCGCCGAATCCTCTCGTTTTGCTTTTCTTCGACCAATCGCCCCAAATCACCTAGATCGGCTTGCGCTTCTCTGGCCTTGTCCAAGATGACTTCAATCTGGTCGTCATCCTCTCCGGCCCGCAACAACTGTTCGGCGAATTGATCTACCGGATCGGAGTCCCCTCGCTCCATTTCATTCACCCTCCCAAGGCTTCTGCTTCTTCAGGTCGTCAAATTCCTTGAAGCGAACCCTCGCACTCATGCGATCCCCTGTTTTCTTGTGCTTTGTATTTTCCAGTATCGAGTGATCGAACTCGATGATCCTGTCTCTCAACATGGCCGGCAGTCTCTTGAGCGTTACGTCCTTATGAAATGCCAGATATTCTTCGATCCAACCTTTCGTGTGGGGATCCAGCTCCTTGGCGCTTGTGGCGAGATCTATGAGAATAGACGGGCTCTGGCCGTGGAGCGCTTCAAAGCGGCTGTCAACAGAAGCGAAATACTCTATATCTCCTCTGAGGGACCTCAGGTTTTCTTCTAGCCTTGGGGAAACTAGCTGCCTGAACGATTCTGCTTTCTCTTTCGCCTCCGAATAGTGGCCCTTCTGCACCAGGTCTCGGATCTGGGACTCGAGTTGACGATACTCCTCGTCATTTCTCTTGGTCTGCCCTGCGTTTGCTTTGTCGATCTGAGTCTTCAGACCCCGCTGCAGCTCCTCCGCAGCCCCCTTCCACCATGGTGCGAAACTCAAATGGTCTGCCAATTCGACCGCCTGGTTCGTTATGTCCAAAGCAGCATTTGGTTCCTTCTGTGCCCTGTCACGCGCATCGCGATACAGAACCTCAGCCCGCAAACGGTCGAGTCGCTGTGCTTCACGACTCTCGAGCGCTTCGAGAGTCGGCTCGAGAGTCTTTGTGGCATGCAAGGCGAGCAACGTAGCAAGCCTGCCGACAGCGATCTCTACAAGCGATCCTTCTTCGACGGTGGGGAGTCCCTCCCATGCCGCTTGGTCTTCGCTACTGGGACGACTCAACCAGCGATCGCGAAGCACAGCGATGTCTGCGTTTAATCGGTAGAGCTTTGACGCACCGTCTTCTGTGTCATATAGCCCCCGGCTGACGGCGCTTGCAAAGCCATACTTTTCGTCAGCGCTTACCCAATCTCTGGCTCTCAAGTCCGCTTCGATCAAACCCAGCAAGCAGTCAAACCATGCGATGCGGCGCTCGCGAATTGTTTTGCTTAGATTCGCGAAGCTTTTGTGAAGGACAGATTGTTCCGAAAGCAAATCTCGCGGCCAGTCCGCGAGTACCTCATCGCATTCGGATTGCACGGAAACGAGGCGAGCATTGGCGTTTTCCAGTTCAGACAATTTGCCTAATTCCCAAGTTGAAATGGGAATCTGCAACTTGCTTTCAAGCTCGTGTCTTTTTCTTTCCAGTTGCTCATATCGGCTTGACTGGTTCTTGAGGTTATCAGATCTTCGGTCGACTTCCCTGCTCCAATCGGAGACATCGAATTCTTGCGAGACTCTTTCAAAGAAGTCTTTCGCAAGCTCAAACTGTCCATTGTTGATTGCCAGTTCTGCTTCTCGAAACAGGTCTTCTTTTCGCAGGGAGTCAATTTGGTCAAGCTCTTTCTCGATCTCACTAGTCAGCGAAGCGAGAGACATTTCAGGACTATCGTACAACTCAAGTTTGACCGTCCTGGCGTTATCCAAGATGGCTCGGGCGTGATGTAGATTTCGCGACCGCGCGGCCTCGTACTCACCCCGCAGTTCTCTTTGCTTCCGAATGTCGCCTTGCACCCTGTCAATCATCTCGGTGACTTTCGATTTCGAAGCAAGCAGTGCGCTTTGGGCTGATACGTTTTCTAGCCTCAGCATTGACGGGTAGCGGTCCAGCGTCAGTTCCAAGGACTTGGACATGCACGTGAGATCTTGAGGCAAACGCAGTTTGTCTACGTTGCCCGCTTGCTTTAGGGCTTCGACATCTTTTTCGAAGAGTCCGACAAGGAGAGATTCCCATTGGGGCAAGAGGCTGCGAATGTCGTTATCGGCGACAAAGTATCGCTTCGCCAGATCCAAAATGCCAATCGACTCGAGATTGAATGATCCGGCCCTGGTGTCGAACTCCATCTTAAGTGCTTGCTTGATGCGCTCGTGTTGCCGCGCTCCCCAGGTACTCTCGCGACGATCTTCCCACTGGCGCAAGTGTTCTAGGGCCAGACACGCCGCTGGTAACACCTCCGGAAGACCTGGAGACTCAATGATCTGTTGCAGCACTAGACTGAGACGAGCGCGTTCCCGTTCTTTCGTTAGACCTCCTACTAAATCTGCTCGTGCTTGGCCAGACCAGTACAGGCTTGCCGGCTGCTCCTCCGGAACTCCAACGGACGCCAAACTTAGCCCTCGATTCAACTCGTTCCATGCGTCCGCGAAGTTTTCTTGCTCCATCAACCCGAGCGCAGTTCGGAGGCATTTGTTAGATTCTTCGGCAGTCCTCGACAACTTGCCCACTTGCTCCATGGCGAAGTATCGTGGGGCAAGCAAACCAGCCTTCTCAAGCTCGAGTTCGTACGGAATCAACCTCCTGATTCTGTCAATGCGGTCGTAAACCGATTTTGCTTGATTGAACTCATGCTTGCCGCACAATTCTCTTGCCTGATGGTCTTGGCTGCGCGCTTCAGCTTCGCAGATAATATAGAGCAAGCCCGTCTCTTCCGCATAGAGTTTCGCGAACAAGGTCATTGCCGTTGACTCGCGTTCTTCATCGTCATTCGACGCGGGATGGCCTCCCCCGGCGGTGAGAGAAATTCTAGCCGAACCCAAATGACTCATCGTCTCAAATAACCTGCCAGCCGACAGAGCGTTCCGCGCATCCTCCAATGCCTGTGAGAAAGCTAGTTGAAGGACTTGGGCGTTGAAAGCCGTTTGCAGCATATCCCAAAACTGTTTTCGGACCGATTCAAGTTCACCTGTTTCAAGACACTGGATCACTCCGGGCCTTGCGGCCAACGCGTGTTCAGAGTGATCGCCCGCCAAAACGGGAAGAATGTGTTCTCGGAACAGCATCTCTTCTTCACCCAGCGACTGACCAAATCGCGCCAATAGGCGCCAGCGCTCAATCTCATGGCTGCTACCGTGAGTCTCGCCGTGCATTTGGCGAACACGCTCAATCTCAGCGATTGCCTTGCCATAGAATCCGTTCCTGAGGTCACTAATCGCACGCTGACTCAAACCGGAGCTCAATTCTTCGCGAGCCTTCCGCCCTTGACCAAACAGTTCTTGCGCCGAACCGTATTCATCCGAACTGGGCCTGAAAACTCGAATCACATCGAGGCTGACCAGCGCCTTTTCTGCTGATGCGAGAGCTTCGAGCGGGCTTTCTTCACGCTTGAGCATACAATTCGCTAGACTTTCCCGACCAAGCCCTAAGAGCACTTGCGGTGCAGTGTCGATGAGGCTCCGCTCATTTTGGAGGTCGCGGAGCAGATCTCCCGCCTGTGTGTAACCGGGGGTCCCTTTCCGGAGCGCGCGCCTTACGATCTGCTGCATACCCCACGTGAATTCCTCCCATGCAGGGTGATCTTCAGGTTTCACGGCATCCCGGTCTGATTCGGAGGGCGGCGGAGTTCCCAGCATAAGCTCGTACCAGAATGAACCAAACTGGTTGAGATCGTGTCGCCGTCCTGACTCGTCAGAAATCGGAACTACATTCCAGTCGAGAACAATCAATTGCGGTATCCGGTTTTCGTCCCACAGAAGATCACCCAGTTTGCGGTCTGGTGCGGCTCGTCCAATCCGATGAAGAGTTTGAAGCAGCTCGACGTACTGCACCGCCGCATCGACGCACAACCGTTCGCGCACGGCGGAGTTTCTCGCGCTTACGTAATCCAACAGCCTCTTGGCCGTCCCCTTTTCCAGCCTGAGGTCGACGAACTCCATAACGAGTACTACTGGCTCTCCTTCCGTTCGATCGAGCGAATCAATCCGTGGCACTTGACGAGCGCCGTTGTCCCACAACTGCCTGAGCAAATTATGCTCGCTGATGAACCTGTTTCTGAGCTGCAGGCTGTCTTCTCGGGCAACCTTGACCGCCCACACCTCGCCTTTTTTGTGAGAGACACTTTCACTAACTGTCACCGCTCGGAATACCTGGGCCGTGTGACCCCCGCCGATGACGTCACCTAAGAGGTACTTGAATTCGCCGGTATAGGTTTTCACGATTCGCTCGCGAAGGAAACTTGGCGTCTTGCCCTTGTTCCGCGGTTGTAGGGTTGCATCGCCGTTCATCATCTCACATCTCCTGACTCGCTCTTTTTGTCCCCAGGATGACTTGATTTGCTCATCTGCTGCCCGGCCTATTGGTGTTTCTGGCGCGTCGCGCCGCGAGCTCATCCATAGCGACCAACCGCAGAAATGCAACGATTTCAATGCCGCCGGGACGCTCCTGTTCTTCCCACGCATAGAGGGGCACCGCCTCTCGAGTCGCATCCTCGCGCGCCGAGTCCGGCAATACGAAACGCGCCGCGTCCAGTCTTCCCAGCCGGTCGGCGAGCGCCACATCGTCATGTTCGAGTTCCATCTCGACGGCATGGCCGAGCTCGTCCAGATTGGATCTGATGTGGGCTGGATCGTTCAACGGAAGCCCTAAGACAAAAGTTCGCATTGCGACGACGAGCGGCGCCTCGATTTTGGTTATGTCCTCCGGCAAAGCGAGCGCGACATCCACCGACTGGTTTGACAAATACAGACGATAGCGGTACTTGTTATCGGACTGCGGCAGCATCTCGCGCCGGACAAGTCCACCCAGAACCGCCAACGCAAAAATCCGAGCTCTCGCGTGATTTTCCAGCGCCGCTACGAATAACGGATTGGAAATACGCGACGGCATCTCAAGGTCGCGCATCATCCGCTGTTCCAATACAAGAGCATTCTGTTCGGCCGGAAAAACGTGTGCTGGTTCGCGCCAGCCAATCTGCCCCTGGGCGCCGCTTTCCGAAATCCCAAATGCCCAGCGATACGTGTCGTTCGCTTGCTTCCGAAGCAGGAATGCCGACACAGGCACAACCTCGGTAATCGAGAGCAATCCGCACGTCAACGGTTCGGTGATCGGAACGACCTCGACCCTCGGTCCCTGAAGCGATTCCTCCACTTTGCGACGTAGTGTCTCAGCTTCCGACACATTGGCATTTACGTTCACAAAGTACTTTGTCTGGTATTGATTGGGAATCACGTTAACGGCTTGCGGCGTTTCAGGCGGCGCAAGCGTCGGCTCAATGGGCGCAAGCGGAACGGCACGCTCGCACATCGCCTTCTCGGTTGCTTGAAGATGATCTGCATTCAGTAGTTCCCGGCTCAAGATCTCCGCTAGCAGCATGTCCTTTCGGTCCCATAGACCCTTAAGCAGCACTCCGGCAAGCTCTTCCAGATGATCCGCAAGTACACGAGCGTTCGAATTGCCAGGTGACACAAGATTGTCTTCCCATGTCACAAAATTTAGTCGGACTCGACGCTGGCCGTTCTCGTCCGTAACCTGCCAGTAGAACCGGTCATAATGCTGGTCGACGAGGGGATTCAGATAGTCGTGGTATATCTGGTCGATCAGATCATCCGAAACGAGGTACCGCCGCGATTCGATCTTCGCCATCTCGGCGCGCTGCATGCGGCGATCTTGCTCGCGTAACCGCAGAATTTCGTAGGCGCCTAGCTGGTTCGGTTTGCCTCCGGCTACGAGGCAAGCCATGTCATAGAGTTCGGACCTTAGTTCTCGCGCCCCCGCCAGAAACGCATCGTAAACATCGCAGAGAGTACGGGCTTGGCCTGACTGTTCTTTGATCACTGCCGATTCAAGCGTTCTCAGTTGTGAGGCAATTCCAGCAAGTATGCCTTCCACTTTCTCCAGCAAGGCCGGCGCGTAGCCGATTTTGCCGCAGCGAGCCTGTTCGATTGTGCTTCCCTCCCGTCCATTGAGCACTCGCAGCACGGCATCTGCGAGAAAATCATGGAACAGGGTTCGGCGCGCGTGAACGAATGCGTCTGGGTCCTGTTTGTCGATCGTCACGAGGAACGTCTTTGCGCGAGCGCGTAATTCTTCGAGTTGTCCTCCCTCCCACGCATCGACGAGCGGCCAGATTTCGTTCAACGGTGGATTCAGGCTCGCGCTCCAATTGAGCACCTCGTGCGCTTTGTCTTCGAGCGTAAAGCCTCTTGTCTCTTCCATGTTGAACTCCGCGGTGAGTGGCAAGTCGGTGCCGACATAACGCGGGGACGTGACATATGCACGTATCAGGGCTTGACCAAAGCGCGCTCGAAGCTCGGCAACAATATCGGGCAGCGGCAAACGGTAAACAAAGTTACCCACGGTGCCGAGGACCGCTTCGCCGCGATTCGTCTGCACGTTCACCGCGTAGGAACGCGTCGTCTCGCGGAATTTCTCCAGTGCGTAGTCGCGAGATCGGCTGGCGGGGTCAAGAAGCAAAATCAGCACATCCGCGAGCGCAGGGAAAACCCCATATTCTGGACGTGTGCCGGCGAGATACGCCGCGGTATCGAGCAAATAGACGTTGTCAAACAAACCTACTGTACAGTAGCCATTCAGTACGCTTCCCGGTGCGCTATCCTTGTACTGCATTGGATACGGTCGATCTTTGGCGAGCTGAAAGCGACCGATCTCACGCAGCGCGGCGAAGGAATTGATCCTTTGTCGCTCCGGATTCGCGTGGGGAATTGCGCGGAAAGCACCCTCGCCGACCAGGAATGCTTCGATGGCGACTGAGGCTTTGATGCCGGCAGCCAGGGCCGCATGCCGGACGATGTACGCGATGTCGTTGATCGTTCCGCTGCCGGTGCCGCCTCCGAGTGAACCGACGATGATGACGTGGGCGCGGTAGTTTTCCTCAATCGGTTCCTTCACTGCGCCGAGATTGTCGCACAATTGTTTGAAAAGGCCGGTCTCTGGTCGGTCCTGCTGTATTGTTCGGACAAGTGCCGCGCGCCCCATCGGGCGATTGGAATGTGTGCCGCGCGCAATGTCGCGATCCACAACGCTAAGGTGTTCACGATAATCCTTTGCCGGGAACCAACTGCGTATTTCCGGTTCCGCGGTCCCGTCTGTCGCTATTTGATCGATAAGCGTGTTCAGGTCTTCGGTAAGGACGGTTTTTTCCGACGCGTCCAGCTCCACGCCGGCGAATCGTATCGACGTTTGTCTATCCCCGGCTGTTTCAGATTCCGCGGTATCGAGCAGGAGCAAGCGCACGTTTTCTGGCATTCGGTTGCCGCCCGCGTCTAGCAAATTCTTCTTTAATTGAGTTAGAACCCACCGTCCCGTGCCGCCCAGACCAATGATGAGAGCATTGTCAGGATTCCAGATGATTGGTGGGGCGAATTGGGAGATGAAGCCAGGCCGCGGCGGCGAAAGTGGCGGCGGTGGTGGAAGGGGTGGCTGGGGGATCACAGTTTTCCTCCGACAAAGCAGCCAACACAGAAACAGCAATGGGATCAACGGTAGGAACCATGGCCATAATTCAACAGCTCCACCAAAGACTCGCACGTTGCAGGTAAGCCCTGGTGGCAGGTGGTTGCCGGAGGGATCCCAAGGCTGTTGCAGTTCATGCTGCCATATCTTTAGCATCTCGGGGTACTGAATATCGTCCGTATCCAAGCCGTTGTATACGATGAGCCCTCTACCATCAAAAGCGTATGCGTGCACAAAGCCTTGCTGGTTGTTCACGTTTCGGGCCTGGGCGTCGCCGCACCACGCATAGTTCCGAGTCATCATCACATTCGCGTCGCCGATTTCGGTGTCTCGAGTGATCGCGCTGGCGTCGACGTAGCTTGGCGAATTCGGATCACGACTCATCATGGGATCGTCACTTACAATTGCAAAGATGCCGCTGTTCGAACCTCGGCCGCCTGGGTTATCAGTCACGAATGGATAGGGTAACCACGAATAATCTACCGAAAACGAGTTGCCGATGCCATAACCCCAGCTGCCACAGACATCGGAATCATAGATGATTAGTTTGCCTCCATTGTTAACCCAATTCACCAATGCGACCTTTTGCGAGGCCGAGAGCTGTGCGCCGATATCACAGACCTGTGAGATCACCACCGTATCATAGTTGGCAAGTACGTCGGTCGTGACCTGTGAAGCATTTACGTCCATAAAACTGAACCCGCGTGGTCGCGGCATGAAATTAGCGGCGTCGAGAATCGCCACGTTCACGCTGCCGCTGACCCCGACAGTTGCGCTGATGTTGGCTACGGCCCCCACGATTGGACTAACCGCGGTAGGCGCGACATTCGAGCCGGAGTTGCCAGCAAAGGGCGTTTTGGTCAGCGCGGTCGAGCCGGTGCCGAGCGGCGCCGCCGCGACCGGCAACGCGCACATTGATGCAGCAAGCGCTTGCCCAACGAAGAACGCGAGCACAAACAGATATATGAAGAGCAAGAAACAGGGTAGCCAGCACCAGCGCCGATGTGTCTTGATTTCGTAAAGCCAATCTATGTGACGCCAACGCGATAGCAGAAACCAAAGTAGCAGCACCAACAGAGGCAGCAACAGCGGCGGCAGCCAGATGTACCAATCGTTGCAGTACGCCCCGCCATCCAAAAGAAGTTGCTTGAGAATGCTGGGCGGCGCACTGGGGGTGAACGGCGGCAAAGGCGTTGCGGCTGGACCAGGAGGAAGCACGAAAGAAGTTGCTGAGGGCGTTGGACTCGGTCCTGGTGTTATGGTCGACGGTGGCGGCGCTACTGTCCCAACAATGAGCGCATAGGGTGTCGGCGGCGACCCGGGAGCGACCTGGCCACCTTCATCCAAGACGGAATTCTCGAGGTAGCCATTGCAGTCAATTCCCGCTGCGCCGATGTGTCTAACGACTCTTTGACCGGCTGCGCTTATGGGCACACTCAGCTGATAGGACAGGGCCAAAGTCTCGCTCTTCCCGATGCGTGGCAATTCCCAAACAACCTTGCCTGGACTTGCGAGTTGGCCGCCACTGCTGATGTTGGAGAGCTGTAGGAGACCATCCGGCGCGAATTCGTCGGCGATCCGGAACTTGAGCGAGGCAGCATTCAGATCTGCGTTGGTTGCGGACAGAAACAGGTCGCGCAATTGGTCAGTACCTGGATCTGTAAAGAACCGACGAGTGTCGACACCCATCGCCGATACGTCTGCATCTTTGATCTTTCGCTCGTCGGCGATGTTGAGCGTGTTGGCAACAATGTAAATCGGGTAGAGAGTTCCAACTTCGCGCGCAGCGTTCTTTGTAGCGGTAGCGGTCACCGGATCATTGTCGTGCAGCAGCAAGAATATTGCTTTGGCACGATCCTTGGGAGTCTTGTCGAGAATCTGCTTGGCAAGGCGAATTCCTTCCGCGATGTTGGTGTCTCCTTGCGGAACAATGCCGTCCACTGCTTTGAGTGCCAATCCATAGTCTTGGGTGAGGTCTTGCAAGAGAAAGGCCTGAGGACCTGTCGTTTCCGTCTTGCTGGTCACAATCGCCAGTGTGGACAGCTCCGGTTTGGAACGGTCGCGATAAATAGGTTGCTCCAGCTGGGCAAGCAGCTGGTGGGTGAAGTCGCGCGTTTTTGCCCAGTTTGATCCGTTTTGTCCATTGCCAGCGCTTTCAGAAATGTCAAAGACAAAAATAGCGTCTAGCGGTTGCGTGGGTATCCCTCGGCATTCCAGGATACTTGCCCCGGTCAGCTTGATGGTGACTAGGGCATTTTGGCCCGGCACCAGCGTGCTGGGCTGGATGCTTTCAGCGATGGTGGTACTGTCCGGAACTCGTGGCGGAAGCCCGGGCGGAGGGACAGGATATGGCGTAGGAACCGTGACCGTCGCGGCAGCCTGCGCTGGGTCGCCGCCTGTCTGCAAGTAGATGCTGTCGGTCGAGGTCAAAACGGCCGCACCATTCCGAAGTTCGACCTTCACAGTATGTATGCCCTCGGCGGCCTTCAATTGCCAAGCCTTGGTCTGACCAAATGGCTCCCACGCGCCGAAAGAATCGGTATCATTCTTGAGTCTCATTTGCTGTGCCCATCCAGCGCCGTGGAGGCTAAGCGATACATCGGGCGAAGTTGTCAATATCGCGTCACTGTTGATGATTAGTGGGTAGACATCTTGGCGTTCGCCAAACAGCTGTGCCCAAAAGTGCGTACATGACCCACTCCCACAGCCATTGACACTGCCTGGATCGTAGGCATATCCGACCCCGGTCTCACGAGGACTCGTACTGAGGATGTTCGCCCGGTGACCAGGGCTATTCATCCACGAGCGAACCACTGCCTCTGGCGTGGCTTGCCCTTCGGCAATATTCTCTGCGATGAAAAGCCAAGCGTAGCCTGCGGCGGTTGCGCGAATCCCTGGATTGGAATTGGTTTGCGGATTGATGTGATTGAAGAAACCTATCGATGCCATTGCACGTGCTTGCGATTCTGCTGCCGAGTCGAGTTTAAGATCCTCCTTCAATGGCAGCAGACCCGCCTGCACTCGTTCACGATTGGTGAGCTCGACAACTTGCTGCCCGAATGTCGGTCCAGCCGGAATCGAATCCGACCGTGCAAGAGTCGATTGAGGGACGAACTGAAATGCTACCAAGAAAAACACGAAACATGAGGCGAACAAGAACTCGATGAAACAATGACGCCGAAAGCCCCTCATCGTAGCCCTCCATGGTATCATGGCATCTATGAGTTACCTGCAACCCGGCCGGCCAATTCGATCACTCGGCAGGAGCGGGCATCTTGTCCGATCTTCTGCCCCCAATGTATTGCTGAGCTTCAGTAACACAACGAGAAGAAGTGACTTTCCTCTTCTACAGCACGGACGAAGGAACGACGGTCCACGGAGCCTTGCCCTGAACTAGAACACTGATTCAGGCGACACTTGATGGAGAAGTTATTCGCACACAGGTGCTTCCCTCAATTCTAATGACCGCGTGCATCTTCGCCACTGCGCGTCTCGAGTCGGGGTAGTACGTGAAACCGACAAGGCCATGGCGGAAGGCGCCGGGTGATTCCTTGATTGAGTTCACCCGTAGGATGCTGTGAGCCGGCAGGTGGCGAATCAACTCGCCACCCGCCACGTTGATCCAACAGGGCTATTGCACTTCATTCCGGATCATCTCGCGCAGACTGGTCGTCTCGTCATTGAGCGCAAGATACAGAGCCGTGTAGAGATCGCGCTTCTGGCGATCGGGGTGCCGAAGGCGATCTACTTCTCCTTCGACTTCAGTGCCTGTCTCAGAAACGTAACGATCGACTGTCTGACCTCCTACGAGCCTTTCTCGCTGTGCGGCAATGTACTGTGCCTCGGCAATCAGCACCTTGATCCGATTTTGTTTTTCAACCGACTTGGACTCAAGAGCCATCTTCAGCTCCGGTGTCAGCTCTGGCCCCTTGTCAAAGATTTCTTGGGCTTGCTTGCGACGAACATCCTGCACTGCCCGCCTCACGCGATCAAAGTCAATGGGGCGAGTTATTCCCTCCCGCATATCTTTCTCGACGTAGTTGAATGTGCCCAACGCTGCGAGCAGGCTCACTTCTCCGCTCTTGGTCAAGCGAATTTCCTGAGCGGGACGCTTCGGTTGGGTCGGATCTTTCGTTGTCTCTTCGGGCAGAACTAACTGAAGATAGTTCTTGGTCACCCCACCCTCTTGCTCCGCTCCAGTGGTAATGAGCTCGAATGCGTAACAATTGGCGAACAGTCGGAATCGATCGATGTTCTCCAGCTGAATGACCACCTTGTCTTCGAACATCCGGGCTTTGTGCTCCAATTCGGTTTGCGCACGATCTTCATATTTGACAGAGTTCACCTCAGCCGGGTAGAGGTGGAGAATGTCACGCCCCCGTCCGGCTACCGGCCCGGTACCGCGCCACAACATATAGTCTCCCTCCGCTTCCCAGAAGGATTCCATACTCTGGACCGGGATGAGATCAATATTGTAAATGAGCGTCAGTTTGTACCGATCTGCCGACTGCACAAGCTGGGCGAACCGATCGTCTGCCACTTGAGAGCGATCAGCCACGTCGCGCTTGAGCTGGAAGAGGTAATCTTGATCGTCGGCCGACTCGCCGAACGCGACGCGCAAATAGTTGGAAGGAATGGGGCTGGCGGGGGCACGCTTGCCGAACTCGAGCAAGATGCCGCTGTTGTCAAAGAGCTTCTCGCCCAGTCCGTCTTGGCCGCTTGAGGCGAACTTGCTCTTTAGATATTTGAGTACCGATTCCCGTTTCCATGCTTCAGCGAAAGCCTCGCGGGCGCGGTCGAGAATCAGATCTACGTTGTGTTTACGGACGTTGCCTGTCAGCGCACTGGATTTGCTTTCGCCATCCTTGTGTACGACCACGTTCAAGCCGATCGAGAACTCGGTCCGCGCACCCGTCTGCGTTGCCGTCACTTGCCACGATAGATCGCGCAGCATTTCGTTGACCTTATCGCCTCGCTGAACGGCGTACTCATGGAACAGACGCTGTTCATAGCCGGGATCGAAGTACGGTGATTGAGGATTGACGCTGGGCACCGCTTGGCGTACCGGGATTTTCTCTTCATTGAGCCGGTTGACCAGCACCTGTTTGTTCCCCGTTACCAGATCGGCATAGAGACTGTTTTGGCCGACGCCCAATGCGTTAGACCAAATCATGGCTTTGGTATGCGCGTCCTGCACGTATTCCCTCAATGCCGTGATGGTCGTGACTGCCATGAGCTCGATTGTCTCTAGGCGCAGGGTATCGATGAGCCGCTGCTCCGAGTTGAGGTAGTTTTCTTGAGCTCGAGTTGCCGCCCCCGGAAAACGGCTGGACGCTTGTTTCTCCATCTCCGCAAGCAGTTGTTGGGCTCCACGCATCGCGTCACGCCGCGCCCCTTGGCTTTCACGCATTTCACGTGCCTGCCTGAGCAAATCCAGAAAGAGGTCCAACTCTTTCGCCACGCCGTCGAGGAAGTCAATTAGGAAGCCAAGTTTGCCTCCGCGCGACTGCCGATAGTCCTGAGTGCTGCTGCCATTGAGGATGTTCGCGGCGTAAAGGTTAAGCAGCACGCGGAAACGATCGAGATGAATCCTGTGATATTCCTCTATCGCCTTGCGATACTCACCCCCGTCACGCCGACCATCAGGTTTCTCCGCACCAAGGTGTTGTGCCTTGTAGTTCTTCACACCGTCGATGATCCGACGCAGCCCGTCCTGCGGCTTTTCGCGCGACACCTTGTTGCTCGGCGGAACGATCTCTAGCAGTTGCTGATTGATTGTGGCTTCCACCTTCTGCGCGACGCCGGCTGACGCGGCGCCCGAAGGCGTATAGGCGAGCGACCAAGTCTTTAGATCGCGGCCCGCTAGCTCGGAGACGATATCGTCTTTGTTTTGGGGGCTGTAGCGCGCAGTAACGCCAACGATATCCTGCACCAACGCAGTATTCTCGGCTCCCCGCGTGGCGTCCTGGTTGTCCGTAACCGACTGCACGCCCAAGAACGCACGCGCCTCCGCATTGCCGGGCTTGCCGTCGCCCGCTTCGATGTTGCGATTGGGCGCGAGGCGAATTGGTACTCCGTCTTTGTCCTTGTCTTTCGGATCACAGCCCAAGAAAGTATCCAGCGCGTCGAGCGCAAGTTGATGCGAGAAAGCTTCGATGATGTAGTAGAGAGGTAGAACGAAACTGAACGTCCCGAGCGCACTGTATGTCGCCGTGACCTCGCGATTCCCTTGATCGGAAACAACCTTGTTGAGGTTGATCTGGTGTTGTGCAAAAGCATGTCCGCCTTCCTCGTCCAATGCCGCTACGATCGTATCTGCAATAGTTGGAGCAACGCCGAGGTCGAGCGGAACCGCGCTAAGGTCGTTCTTGGCGCGTCGCCCGTCAATGTAGTAGAGGAAATCGAATAGCTTGCTTTTGATGCGTCCCTGCCACACGTCACGCCCGTCGGCCACCACGTTCGTGCCATGATAGTACATCGGGTATCCGTTCTCCCAATCGAATTTCACCATGAACCGCTTGTTTTCTCGCATCGCCGCGTAGGCTCGCGCACGCATGTCACGCGTTACGCCACCCGGGATAGTTTGGAAGGCCTCCGGCATTGCCAGGAATCCGCGCAATGCCACGCCAAGCGTCATCTTGATGTCGGCGATTTGTCTCAGTAGGTAGGCAATGTCCACGAACATTCCGGCACCAGTGCCGCCCGCCACGGAACTGACCAGCATCACGTTGATTGTCTTGGTGCCGGCTGCCTTTTGAACCCGGGTCATGGATTGCCAGAGCATCTGGTAAATCTTGGAAAGACCTTCACCCTTCTGCACGTCGCTGAAGATTGCCAGTCGCCCGAATTGGCGCAGCATGCCCGCGCCACGTTCTAGAAAGAACAGGTTCTGCGGAAGTGTCTCCAGGTAGTAGCCTGCCTGCAGCCAAGACCCGACGTGAGGATGCTTGCCTTTCGCGACGTCTTGGACATAGGTGTAGACATTCCCGCCAATCCAAACGTACTCTCTGTCGCCGAGTTTGACTGCCGATGCAGCGCCAGACGACGTTTGCACTGCGGCAATGCCGGCCTGCACATCGCTCTCGCGTTCGGTGTCAAAGGCAAGTAACTGCACCTCTTCAGGCATCACGCCGCCGTGTGTCGCAAGTAGGTCCTGCTTGACCTGTGTTAGTACCTTGACCCCGGTCCCGCCGAGGCCAACGATCAATGCCGGTGTGGCCATCTTGAAACCTCCTCTGAAGGGTTGAATGACGAGAGCGCTAGATTGTGAGACTCGCAGCCGTCAGTACTGCATGTACTTGATATAGTACTTGTTGCCAAGATCGCAACGTGAGCCGTAGGACCTGTCCTTGAAGATTTGAGATCCCCCTCTCGACATTTCGGCTTCGATATCCACTGCTTCGCGCTTTGGAAGCTGCACGCGTTTGACCGTCAGTTTCTTGATCCCCGCGGCTGCGGGGAGATCCCGGCTGGTGTAAACGACGCGGTTTACCTTAAGGGATCGGAGTGCCTTCGTTCCGTTTGGGAGGTTGGTGCCTATCCCATCTTGAATGTAGATGGAGCCGCTAAGCATGTAACCGTGGTGGTCTCCAATGAAGCGTGCGGTTCGTTGAGCAAAAAGGGCACCGAGCGCCAAAACAACCAACCCGTCGACAACGTAAGGCAACCAATTGTCATCTCGCTCGACCACAAAGTGTGAAGTCGACGCTGCCACAGAACATCCTTCTCCTAAAGAAAGGGTGTTCGGGGTGATGTCGATCAACCACTTTCCCCGGGTGTCCAACCCGTTTCCCTCGAGATGCAACTCGCCCTTTTGGTTCGCGGGTCGCAGTTTGATGTCCTTGGGATCGACCGCTTTACCATTCGGATCGGTGACTTTGACTCCGACCAGATCCGTTGGCGAGATACCCGCGGCAGCCGCATCGAACAACTGCGCCTTTTCGTTCCGTAATTCGAAATCCAACTGCAGAGGTGAATATATCGGAAACCAAAAGTAGATAGGCTGCTGCTCTTCAAGCTTGCCTGTGGTCGAAGCGGCGCTGAGCGCTGTTGACGCTTTCACGCTGGCAGCCCTGATTGCATCCGCCACGTCAAAGTTCGTGAAATGGCTTCCCTGGGCGTCGACTGACGAGGCGCTCAAATCAGCCGAGTACAATCCGGCGCTGGCCGGTGTCCATTGTCCGCGGTAAATCCCGTTGTCCATGCGGGCCAGCGGCACTGTTTCTGTCACGCCGCTGCTCCTGAACGTGAGCGCAGCGCTTAACGCATAGCGTGAATCCGGTATTTCGGTGATCGGATTACGTTCATCGTCCACAAATCGCACACCAACGTTGTTTGGGCTGCTCTGACACAACTGGGAAGGGAGCGCATCGATCGTGAACGTGACTGGCTTGACTGACCATGTTGCAGCATTAAAATCGAAAATCGTAATTGTCTTGCCGGAAGGTTCGTTGCTGGTTCCGGTTAGGTGCAAGACGCGTTTGGCATCTGACTGGGCGAGGTACACGCCGCTGAATACACCCGGCTGAGCCTCGGATAGGCTGATTCGCTCCTCCGTTCCAGAATCGCTCTTGATTGACGCCTGCACGGTCAATC
>JAMCQI010000067.1 GCA_023381515.1 Chloroflexota bacterium
TCCCTGAAGCGCGGCGCTATTTCGACGCTCATCCGGCCAAGGCGCAGCAGCTTGTCCTACGCAGGTTGTCTGACTTTTGAGAAGCCGTGCCCTAAGGGAGAATATGTCTTGACAAAATCTCCGAAGGTGGTATAATCATTATACCATCATACCAGATGGCAGGGCAAGCGGTGCGGCTAGCCCGTCGTTCGTTTCTGAGGTTGATGAATGCCTCTCACGCGTGGTCGTGAGGGGTATTTTTTGTCCGTAAATTATCCGAACCGGATAGTCGGCTCTCCTGCCTCTTGGCAGCGGGGTAGCGTAGAATTCCTTTCTCGCGGCCTCGACGCCCTTCCCCCGCTCTGGGCGACAATGACATAGATAGCGCTGTAGGCTACTGACTACCGTCGACTGGTCACACTCAAAGGGGAGTGATTGACATGACCCAGCAACAGACCAAGGAAGAACTGCTGGCAAAGGCGAAGAAGCCATCCGCGGACGCGATGGAACTCCACCCATTCTATCGCGGCAAGGTCGAAACGGCACTCAAGTGCTGTGTCCACGATTTCAATGACTATGCGATTTGGTATACCCCGGCGTCGCGGCGCCCTGCCGAGCGATCGAACAAGACCCCGAACTCGTTTACCAGCACACCAACAAATGGAACACCGTCGCCGTCGTCAGTGACTGTACGCGCGTACTGGGACTGGGCGACATCGGCCCCAAAGCCGGCTTGACGGTGATGGAAAGCGATGCCCTCCTCCATATGTATCGCGGTGGCGTCTACGGCGCCGCGATCACCCTCGACACCAAAGACCCTGACGAGATTATCCGCACGGTTAAGCCCCTGCAGCCCGCCATCGGCTGCGTGAACCTCGAAGACATCTCGCAGCCCAAATGCTTCCGCATCCTCGACCAGCTCCGGGCCGAATGCGAGATCCCCATCTGGCACGACGACCAGCAAGGCGCCGCGACCGTAACGCTCGCAGGCCTAATCAACGCGCTCAAGGTCGTAGGTAAGGAAATGAGCGACGCACGAATCGCGTTCATCGGCTGCGGCGCGACGAATGTCGCGATCAGTCGTCTCGTATTTGCATACGGGGCGACGCCCGCGCTCTGCACGATGATCGACATCAAGGGTATCCTACACCAGGGACGCACCGATATAGAGATGCGCAAAGCCGAGTTCGTCGACAAGTGGAGACTGTGCAATATCACCAATGTGGAGGGACGGCAAGGCGGTATCCCAGAGGCATTGGAAGGCACGGATGTCTGCATCGCCCTTTCCCAATCCGGCCCCGATGTAATCCAGAAAGAGTGGATCGCGAGGATGGCGAAAGGCGCGGTTGTCTTTCTCTGTGCGAACCCGGTACCCGAGATGTGGCCCTGGGAAGCGAAGGAAGCCGGCGTCGTCGTCGCGACCGGGCGCTCCGATTTCCCAAATCAGGTCAACAACTCGCTCGGTTTCCCGGGCATTTTCCAGGGCACACTCGACGTGCGCGTCAAGATGATCACGGATGAGATGTGCGTCGCGGCGGCTGTCGAAATGGCGAAGATGGCCGAAGAAAAGGGCCTGTGCCCGGATTGCATCATGCCGACCATGGACGAGGTCGACGTCTTTCCGCGCGAGGCCGCGGCGGTCGCGATGAAAGCGATCGAGCAAGGCATCGCCAAGTACGCCGACGTCACCTACGACCAGGAGCACGCGTACGCCAAGAAGCTCACCCAGCGCGCGCGGCATGGTGCAGGATGCTATGGCGACCGGCTATATTGAGCTGCCCAATGGCAGCCTTCTGCCCAAGCCCTCGAGGAAAATCCACGCCGCGGTAGCCAAAACGATGGGCGCCAGGCCCAAGAAGTTGACTCCCGCAAAGACCAAGCCGAAAGCCGGGCGTGGAAGTGCAAGTCACGAGAGTAGTCGGCTCGCAATTCAAAGGATTATGGAAGAGTAGCGGAGGATGCCACGAAATATGTATAAGGGAATCCAAACCGAGCGCCTGTACGAGCGAATCGTCGACCAGATCGAACAGAGAATCCTGGCGGGCGAACTCAAGGTTGGCGATCGACTTCCGACCGAGCGTGATCTTGCCGAGCAATTCCACGTCAGCCGGACAGCGGTGCGCGAGGCCGTCAAGGCGCTGTGCGAAAAAGGGTTGGTCGAGAGCCATCCGGGGCGCGGCACGTTTATCACGGACAACACTTCGCAAGCGATGCGACACTCGCTGGGCTTGGCTGCCCGGGTCGGTACTGAAGAAGGTCTCGCGTGCCTGGAAGAAGTTCGTGAAATACTCGAACCGGAGATCGCCGCCCTTGCGGCTTCCAGAGTGACTGACGATCAGATCGCCGCGATGCGCGACGCGGTCACCGTTATGGATGCAGCATTGGAGGACATTGAACGATTCGTCGAAGCCGACCTCGATTTTCATCTTGCGCTCGCCGAGGCAACTCGTAATCCCTTTATCCCGGTCTTGATGGACTCGGTCATCGACCTTCTGCGCGAGCAGCGTAAGCGTATTTTTCGGCGTGGGGGAACGAGGCACGGTCAGTTTCACCACAACCGCATACTAGAAGCAATTGTTAACCGCGATGCGGAAGGCGCACGCGAGGCGATGCGTGCGCATCTTCGCCAAGTGCGCGAAGACGGCGAAGGCAAAGGATCAAGGCACGATTCGCGGGACGAAGGATGAGATCGCTTTTGCTTTCTTCCTTCGTCTCCTATCTTGGGTAGGAGAGAAAATGGCTAATCTAGGGGTCGTGGGTTTGGGCTTAATGGGCAGCCGCATCGCCAAGCGCTTGCTCGACGCGGGACACACCGTTACGGGTTACAATCGCACCAAGTCGAAAGCGCAATGGCTGATTGAAGCAGGAATGAAATGGGCTGAGTCGCCGCGATTGGTAGCGCAAGTCACGGATATCGTCTTCACCATGGTGACAAACACTGCTGCGCTGGACTCGGTTACGCTGGGCGAGGAGGGTATTCTCGCCGGTTTGACGAGCGGTAAGGTCTACGTCGACATGAGCACGGTAAGCCCGGCGGCTGGGAAGGAGCTCGCCGCAAAGGTCGCCGCGAAGGGCGCGGCGATGCTCGACGCACCGGTCTCCGGGAGCGTTGTCACGCTCGAGCAAGGCACCCTGTCCATCATGGTCGGCGGCGACGAAGCGGTATACGAGAAGGTCAAGCCAATCCTCTTGGACATTGGGCCGAAGGTGACGCG
The DNA here is from genome assembly GCA_023381515.1 of Chloroflexota bacterium. Next base: position 3,195 of record JAMCQI010000067.1, read on the forward strand.
CGTCGGCGGGAACGAACATGCGGCGCTGATGAAAGTAGCGACGAATCTAAGCCTCGCAGTGCAAATGCTTGCGTTCAGCGAAGGCGTTTTGCTCGCGGAGAAATTCGGCATTTCGCGCGAGAAAGCGGTGCAAGTCCTGCTCAACAGCGTCATCGCGTCGCCGATGGTCAAGTATCGCGGACCCTTCGTTTTGAAAATGCCGGCAGAAGCCTGGTTCAACGTGAACATGATGCAAAAAGATGTGCTGCTCGCCCTCGAAATGGGCCGCCAGCTCGAGGTGCCGTTGCCGATGACGGCGTCCGTGAACGAATGGCTCACCGCCGCGCGCGGGATGGGATTCGAGAAACAGGATTTCGCGGTGATGTTCGAGGTGCTGGCAAAATTGAGCGGCGTGGCCGCGGCGTAAGGCGCATGCCGCAAGCGATGCATCACGTCTCACGTAGTGCGCCTGGAGTTATGGGATGCTTCAAACCAAAATGGAGACCGCCGATCTGAACATGGATGTTGAACTGTCGCTGCATATGTATCAGCAGATGGTCAAGATTCGCGAGTTTGAGGAGCGGGTGAACGATTTGTACAAGAGCGCAAAGATGCCTGGACTTGCCCACCTCTACAGTGGTGAAGAAGCCGTCGCCGTCGGCGTGTGCGAGGCACTTAAACGCGACGATTACATCACGAGCACGCATCGAGGCCACGGGCATTGTCTCGCCAAGGGTGCATCGGTGGAGCGCATGTTCGCGGAACTGCTCGGCAAGGAAGCCGGCTATTGCCGCGGCAAGGGCGGTTCAATGCATATCGCCGATCCGGAGACTGGCAACCTCGGCGCGAACGCGATCGTAGGCGGAAGCGCCGGCATCGCGACCGGCGCAGCGCTCACGGCAAAACGACGCGGCAACGGTCAGGTCGCCGTCTGCTTTTTCGGCGAAGGCGCGTTAGGTCAGGGCTTGCTGTATGAAGTGATGAATATGGCCGCGCTTTGGAAACTGCCGGTGATCTACGTTTGCGAGAATAACCTCTACAACGAATACACCCATTATACCGAAACTGCCGCGGGCGAGCTTGCCGCCCGTGCGACGGCGTTCGGCATTCACACGCAAGTCGTCGACGGCCAGGACGTGCAACTTGTCTACACCACGATGCAGAGTTTGGTCGAACGCGCCCGGCGCGGCGAGGGCCCTTCGTTCTTGCAGTGCAACACGTACCGTTATTATGGACATCACGTCGGAGACGTCAGCCGAACGTACTATCGTTCGAAAGACGAAGAGCATGAATGGATGACGAACCGCGACCCGGTCAGGATCCTGGCTGAGCGGGTGCTCGCGCAAAAGCTCACCGAATCAGGTGTGCTGCAACAGATTGACGGACAAGTGCAAGCCGAAATGGACGCCGGCGTTCAGTTCGCGCTCGACGCGCCGTACCCCAACGTCGGCGAGGTGGAGGAAGATGTCTACGCCTAGCACGGATGGACGCGAACTCACGTACGGCGAAGCGATCCGCGAGGCCCTCGCTGAGGAGATGCGCCGCGATCCGAACGTGTTCGTCCTGGGCGAAGACGTGGCGGAGGCGGGCACGCCTTTCAAGGTCCTCTCGGGTCTAGTCGAAGAATTTGGCATCGATCGTGTGATCGATACGCCGATTTCTGAAGCTGGTTTTTGCGGGATTGGCGTTGGAGCGGCAATGACCGGAATGCGTCCGGTGGTCGATTTGATGTTCGGAGATTTCCTCACGCTCGCGATGGATCAAATTGTCAACCAAGCTGCCAAAGTGCACTATATGTCCGGCGGCAAATTGAAGGTGCCGATCGTTTTCCGCACGACGCTCGGCGCGACGCGACGTTCCGCCGCCCAACACTCGCAGTCGCTGCACGCGTGGGTGAGCCATATTCCGGGATTGAAGGTCGCGCTGCCGTCGACGCCTTACGACGCCAAAGGGCTGCTCAAGTCCGCGATCCGCGACGAGAACCCGGTCGTCTTTTTCGAAGACAAGATGATGTACAAGCTCAAGGGTCCAGTGCCGGCCGACGATTACACGATTCCCTTGGGGGTCGCCGACGTCAAGCGTGCAGGCGCCGACATCACGCTGGTCGCGACGAGTTCGATGGTCCAGGTCGCGCTCGCAGCGGCTGAAATGCTGCAGCAAATCGGAATTGGCGCACAAGTGATCGATCCGCGCACGACGTTCCCACTCGACAAGGCGACATTGATCGAATCGGCAAAGAAAACGTCGCGCGCGATCGTGATTGACGAGGGGTACGAACGATACGGTGTAACAGCGGAAATTGCCTCAGTGATCGCGGAGGGCGCGTTTTATTATCTCGACGCACCGGTGACTCGGATGGGTGCCAAGGATGTGCCCGTGCCGTTCTCACCGGCACTGGAAGACGTTACCGTGCCGACGGACAAGTCGGTCTTCGAAATGGCAAAGACGCTTTGCGGAAAAGCATAGATTACTGATTGCTGGAGGTTGCTCTGGCTACGAAAGTCATCATGCCTGCGCTGGAGTTGGCGCAGGAAACCGGCAAAGTGTTGCGGTGGCTGAAAGCCGAGGGAACGCTGGTGACGAAAGGCGAACCGATCATGGAGATCGAGACCGACAAGGTCACGGTTGAGATACAAGCCCCTGCGTCTGGCACCCTTGCGCGCATCGCCGCGCGTGAAGGCAACGTGGTCCCGGTTGGGCAGACGGTTGCCTGGATTCTCGCGCCGGGTGAATCTACCGCGACTGCATTGCCGCCTTTTGAACCGACCGAAACATCGCCCAAATCCCCCGAGTTCGTCGCCTCCCCGGTCGCGCGTCAGATCGCAAAGGAACATGGAATTGACCTTGCCCTCGTCAAGCCCGGCGGCGGACGAATCGACAAGTCCGACGTGCTGGCGTACCTCGACACGACCCCAACTCGGGTCCCCGCGCCCGTTGCACGCGAGAGCGACGCCAAAGTACCCGTACAGGTACCCGTTTCTCCAAAAGCACGCCGCCTGGCCGCGGAACGCGGTGTGGACATTACCACCCTGCAGGGCTCCGGCCCCGAAGGAGCGGTTCTCTGCGCAGACGTCATTTCCGCGCCGCTAACCCTCGCTGAGCCATCGTCCCCTACGCTCCCGACTATTTGGCGCTTGATGGTGGAGCGCATGAGACAGAGTTGGACGACGGTGCCGCACTTTTACCTGACGCGCGAGATTGCGGCAAGCGAATTGGCCGAGCTGCGCGCCCGGATCGCACCGGCTGTCGAAAAGCGCAATGGGGTCAAGCCGACGTACTCGGATCTGCTCGTGAAGATCGTGGCCGTGGTTCTGCGCGATCATCCGCGCGTAAACGCGAGCTGGATAAACGGCAATATTCGATGGAGTGATGCGATCAACGTCGGCTTGGCGACCGCAGTCGAGGACGGCCTGGTCGTGCCGGTGATTCACGGCGCTGACGGCTTGAGCATCGGCGAAATCGCGGCGCGGCGCAAAGACCTGGTCAAACGCGCGAATGCAGGAAAACTTGGCCCCGCAGATATCACCGGCGGCACGTTCACAGTCACCAACCTGGGAATGTACAATGTGGATGCGTTCAACGCGATCATCAACGCGCCGCAAGCCGCGATTCTCGCGATCGGACGCATCGCCGAGCGGGTGGTCGCGGTAAATGGAAAACCCGCCGTACAACCAATGATGACGGTCACACTATCCGCCGATCACCGCGTGGCGGACGGCGCGCGTGCCGCCAAGTTCCTGGACGACCTCGCGAACCTGATTCAAGAACCCTGGAGCATACTCGCTTAGTGTCGTGACTGTCCCGTTTCGTCATATGAACGTAGTGCCATGCAGCTGTCTGCCACGCGCGGTTGCGTGAGGCGGCCGACTGGATGGTGCGCAATTGAAGGAATGGGCGGGATAACGTCGCTCTCGTACGGTCGTCTGGCATGTCGAATCAAGGCGAGAAAGGAGGGAGTCAGTAATTACGCTGAGCGGCACACGATTCTGATTCAGGTTGATTTCGTTTCACTCCAAAGGAGGAGTTGAATGAAACGCATTCTCTGGTTCTTGTTCGGCGTTAGCGTTCTCGCAGTGCTTGCACTGAGCGCGTGCGCTGCGCCAGCCCAACCGCCCGCCGCAGCTACGAGTGCCCCTGCTGCAGCCACGAGCGCCCCGGTTGCTGCCACAAGCGCCCCAGCAGCCCCCAAAGCTGCCGCCCCCGATTACATTCTCATCGGCGGAAGCGTGCCGGAGACTGGTATGTATGCCGGTTTCGGGCAGGGTGGCGTATGGGGCGCGCAAGCCGCCGTCGACGATATCAACGCTCAGGGCGGAATCTACATCAAAGCGTATGACAAGAAGATTCCCGTCAAGCTCGTGCTCGCCGATAATGCGAGTGATCCTTCCAAGTCGGGGACACTAGCCGAGGATCTGATTCTCCGGGACAAAGTCGTCGCATTGTTCTCTCCGGATAACCCCCCGCCGATGCATATCCCGATAGCCGAAACGGCTGAAAAGTACGGGATTCCGCACGTAGTGGGCGGCGGACCTTTGGAACCCTGGCTTGAAGCACGAAACTCCACAGAGACAAAGTGGCAGTACACCTGGTTCAGCGGCTTTGGAATTGCCACACCGCCTCCGCAGGGAGATCCGAGGTACGGCAAGCCCGGCTACACGATCAAAGACGCCTGGTTCGCCGTGCTGGATGCCTACGGCAATCAGACGAACAAGGTCGCAGGTGTCTTCGCGACGGATGAGCCGGACGGCATCGGTTGGTACAACCTGTTTCCCGGTCTGCTGAAGGAATGGGGCGCAACCGTCGTCGGCGCAGACCAAAAATTGGGCTTTTATCCGGTTGGCACGACTGACTTTACCTCCATGTGTACCGCGTGGAAGAAGGCCAACGTCGAAATTCTCTGGGGCAATACGCCCGGTCCAGAGTTCGGCCCGCTGTGGCGGCAATGTACTCAACTGGGCTTTCATCCCAAGATAGTCATGGTGGGAAGAGCTCCGCTTTTCTACACGGACGTGAATTCCTGGGGTGGAGACCTGCCTCAAGGCGTCGGTTCAGAGGTTTGGTGGGATCCAGCGTTCACCGGCCCCGGGATCGGCACCACGACTCCACAGTCACTCGCAGATCGATGGGCTAAAGCTACCAATCAACCGCTAAACCGCGGTATCGGCCACGGCTACACTCCAATGCAAGTGCTCTTTGATGCCATCCAACGCGCCGGCTCGTTGGACGGGAAAGCCATCAACGCGGCGCTCGCGGACACCAACATGCAGACGATAAACTACTTGGTGAAATTCGATCCGGCGACGCACTTTAGCTGGATTCCGGTGTTCGTGGGTCAATGGCAAAAGACCGACAAACCGTGGGTTTGGGAGTCCCCGATTACCTTCTCGAAGCATGACTTTTTGCCGGCTACCGCAAAGTACATCTTCCCAGTTCCTGGAGCCCCGGCCCAGTAGGGAGCGCAACCAATCAGGGTGGGGTTGGCCGGAAACAGCCGACCCCATCCGACTGCGATTTTGTGGATAGCCGAATGCCTTCTTGCCCTGCATTCTAGATGGTTGAGGTGGTAGGTTGAACGAGCCAATTCTGTCGGTCAGCGGCGTCAAGAAACATTTCGGAGGGATACAAGCCCTCAATCGCATTGATTTTGACTTGCCGGCGGGCGCCATCATGGGCCTGATGGGACCCAACGGCGCGGGCAAGACAACGCTCGTCAATATCATTTGCGGCTCCTACAAGCCAGACGCCGGCACGATCAAGTTCAAGGGAGCGGACATCACGGGCTGCTCGCCGCATTCAAGCTGTCACCACGGAATTGCGAGAACGTTTCAGATTCCTCAACCCTTCAAGACACTGACGGCACAACAAAATGTCACCGTTGCCGCCATGTTTGGAAAAGGCCTTGGCAAAGCGGCGGCTGAAAAACAAGCCCTGGAGGTGCTCAAGTCAACCGATCTCCTCGATCGGAAGGATACACTGGCGCGTGACATGTCGACGATAACGCTCAAGCGGCTCGAAGTGGCGCGGGCGCTTGCCACTGATCCAAGTCTTTTGCTCGTAGACGAAGTAGCTGCCGGCTTGAACGAGTCCGAGCTTCCCCGGATGTTGGAAATCCTCGCCGCGATCCGCGCGAGAGGCGTCACGATCATACTGATCGAACACATTATGAAAGTCATGCGCGAGGCGGTGGATAATATTCTTGTGCTGAACGAAGGGCAAACCATCGCATTCGGCCGACCGGAAGAGGTCATGCGCAACAAGCAAGTCGTGGAATGTTACCTGGGCGAACACGCCTAGGATCATCGCCTACCCTTTAAGAGAGAAGCATCATGGAGAAGCTAATCCTCACCACCGCGCTCACTGGCGCGATCACCGTTCCGACACAGACCCCGCACTTGAAATACAGCATCGCGGGGATTGCCGAGGATGCTATCGCCTGTGCACGCGCCGGTTCGACTTCTGTTCACATTCACGCGCGGGAACCGGAAAACGGTCGCCCCTCCTCCGATCCGGAGCTTGTGCGCGAGATCGTGACTCGCATCAAGGCAGGTTGCAACGCGATCATTTGCATCACCACCGGCGGCGGGATGGGCATGTCACCGCAGGAACGGCTGCGGGGCGCTGCATCCTGCCGGCCCGAATTGGCGACCTTCAACCTGGGTTCGATGAATTTCTCCATGCACCCGGTCGCGCGGCGCTACAAACCGGGAGAATGGAAGTTCGAATGGGAGCCTGGCTACGTCGAGGGCACCAAGGATTTCATCTTCCGCAATACCTTCGGGGACATGGAGGTGTTTGCCAAGACGATGGAGGAGAACCACGTCAAGCCGGAATTCGAGGCCTACGACGTCGGGCACCTTTACAATTTGAAATTCCTGGAGAAGGCGGGACTGGTCAAACCGCCTTACTGGATCCAATTTGTGCTAGGGGTCCTGGGTGGCCTCGGCGCCAATCCCGAAGACCTGATTCTTATGAAACAGACGGCCGACCGACTGCTCGGCCCCGACAACTATCGCTGGTCGGTGATCGGCGTGGGATATCCCAATGAGTTCAACATGACGGCGATGGGCATCATGATGGGCGGGCATGTCCGAGTTGGGCTCGAAGACAACATTTACGTCCAACGGGGCAAACTGGCGGCTAATGTGGACTTGGTGGAGAAAGCCAAGCGAATTGCCGCGGAGTTTGAGCGAGAGATTGCGACACCGAGCGAGGCGCGTCAGATACTTGGGCTAAAAGGGCTTGACGCCGTTAATTTCTGACAGGAGGGTCAAACGATGGCTTCGTCAACCAACGCACTTGAATTCTATGATTTGAGTTACCCGTGGGGTCACGGAGTTCCACTGTGGCCTTACTTCCCTGACGTCAAAATCGAGCGCATGCACTACCATGCCCGGTCGGGTGTACTCTCTCAGCAGATCACGACCTTCATGCATTGCACGACGCATACGGACGCGCCAGCCCACGTCATCGAGGGCGCACCGTACATGGACGAGGTACCCCTCGCCAAGTTCTTCGGCACGGCGGTCGTGGTCTCCATCCCCAAGAACAAGTGGGAAAAGATCATGCCGGAAGACCTCGAACGTGCCGAGCCGCGTATCGAGCCGGGCGACATTGTGATCATCAATACCGGCTGGCACAAGTATTGGGGCGATAACCAACAATACTTTGCCTATTCGCCGGGATTGTATCACGAGGCGGGCGAATGGTTTGTGGCGCGCGGCGTCAAAGCGGTTGGCGTGGACAACCAGGCGCTCGATCATCCACTGGCGACTGCGATCGGTCCCCACGGTTCCGGTCCCCTGCTGCCGAACGTCTGCAAGGAATTCGAGCTCGAGACCGGCCATAAGGTCGAAGAGGTCTTTTCGGAATGGGAGCCTAACCACCGGCTTTTGCTTGGCAACGGCATCGTCGGTTTCGAGAACGTCGGCGGAGACATTGACAAGGTTACCGGCAAGCGTGTGACCCTCGCGGCGTTTCCGTGGCGCTGGATGAAGGGTGATGGCTGCATCGTGCGCATGGTCGCGATGGTCGATCCAAGCGGCGAGTATCGAATCGAAAGGGGGCTCTGATGAAAGTCACGCGCGTGGAAGAAGCGGTCAAGTACTGCCCGCCCAAACATTTGGACTGCTACGCCATGTACCTGCAGCACAAGAACATGGGCTGTGAGGCGCCTTACTGGGTGGGCTGTTCCTACTATCTTCCTGGCGGCAAAGCCGATTGGGATGCTACGCCGTTAGCCAAGATCTACATCGTGCTCGAGGGCGAATTGACCATGGCCTTCGACGGTAAAGAGGTCAAGTTAGGGCCGATGGATTCGATCTACATAGGGCCGAGCGAGAACCGGCAGGTGCGCAACGACACCAATCGTGTCGCCACGATGCTGGTCGTGATGCCCTATCCGCCCGCCGCGGCCTAGGAGAAGTTCACGTGAACAAGATCCCAGATACTCAATCGCTCTTCGACGTTTCCGACAAAGTGGCTCTCGTCACCGGCGCCACGGGCGGCTTGGGACAAGCGGCGGCTAAGGGACTCGCTCAGGCTCGTGCCAAGGTGATGCTGACCGGCCGTGACGAGGCAAAGCTCAAGCCGGTGCTCGCCGAGATAGAGGCTTGCGGCGGAAACGCGGCGTACGTTGCCGGCCGCCCCGACGACGTCGGCGACATGCAGCGCATCGTCGCGGCCACGGTCGAACGCTTTGGCGGCATTGACATCTTGATCACCGCCGCCGGCATGAACAAGCCCAAGCCCATCGTCGAGCAATCGGTAGAGGAATGGCAGGCGATCTTGGACGCAAATCTCAAAGCCACCTACCTGGCCTGCAAAGAGACGGGCAAGGCAATGATCGCGCAAGGTCGCGGCGGCAAAGTGATCCTGGTTTCGTCCACGCGGGGCAAGCTGGGGATGGCCAACTACTCCGGCTATTGCCCGTCCAAAGGGGCGGTCGATTCCCTGACGCAGACTCTGGGGTGGGAGTGGGGACGATACAAGATCAACGTCAACGCGATTGCGCCGACCGTCTTCCGCACTCCGCTGACCCAGTGGATGTTCGACGACCAGTCGGTTTACAAGAATTTCTTGACGCGGATTCCGTTGGGCAGACTGGCCGAACCGGAGGACTTGATCGGCACGCTCATTTTCCTCTCGTCACACGCGTCTGACTTTATTACAGGAGCGATCATCTACACTGACGGCGGCTACACCGCCGGCTAGAGGCGACGCTCTGCGCTCGCAACACGTGCGGCGGCAATTGGACTGATCAAAGGGGCGGGATGGAAGAACAAGTTTTGTTGCGAATAGACAAGATCGACGTGTTTTACGGCAGTCTTCAGGTCTTGTGGCAAGTCTCGCTTGAGGTCAAGCGTGGCGAGATGGTCGCCATCGTCGGCGCGAACGGCGCAGGCAAGACCACTTTGCTCAAGACCGTTTCGGGCGTATTCCATCCCGCCCACGGCACCATCGAGTTCGCGGGTCAACAGATCACCCACCAGAATCCCTATGACATTGTCAGCCTCGGCATCTCTCACGTGCCGGAGGGGAGAAGACTGTTTCCCGAGATGACGGTCTTTCAGAACTTACGGATCGGTTCGTACAATCACACCGCGCGGGCAAAACGGGAAGAGAATCTCAGACGAGTCTACGAGCTGTTCCCCATCCTGAAGGAACGCAAAGACCAGCTCGCCAAGACCCTAAGCGGGGGGCAGCAGCAAATGGTGGCGATTGCGAGGGGATTGATGGCTGACCCCAAGCTGCTCATCATCGACGAGATGTCGCTCGGCCTTTCTCCTTTGATCGTAGACGAGCTGTTTCGCATCTTGCACGAGATCAAAGCGCGCGGGATCACCGTTCTCCTGGTAGAGCAGAACGTCTGGCGAACGCTGCACGAAGTGGATCGCGCGGACGTCATCGAGACTGGACGGCTTGTGTTGAGCGGCATGGCCCAGCAACTAATAGAGGAGGACAGGGTGAGGAATGCTTACTTCGGCGCGCTGTAGTGACATCAATTAGGGCGGGGGCAACGAAATGGAATCGCTAAACAGCCTGATGCTGCCTATCGTCATCGGAATCTTGATGGGTGGACTGTATGCCGTCATCGCCCTGGGTCTCTCCCTCGTTTTCGGGGTGATGAAAGTGATCAACGTCGCGCATGGGGACCTGGTGATCCTCGGCAGTTACATGGGTTTTTCGGCGCTGAGCATGTGGAAGCTCGACCCGTTGCTGTGGCTGCTTCCCATCGCCCTCATCTTTTTTGTGCTCGGTTTCCTGCTGGAAAAGTACCTGTTGAACCGCGCGGCCAAGATGTCCGCGGATGCCGCTCTGATCGTCGCATTCGGCGTTGCGCTCATCGTTCAAAACGCCGACCAGATCCTATGGACTCCGCAGAGCCGGTCTCTCGTTACGTCCTACAGCATGAGCACTTTTTCGTTGGGGGATCTGAACGTGCCTCTCGTCTACTTACTCGATTTCGCCGCCGCACTGATCGTAATGGTAGCCCTTCATCAATTCTTGCAAAGGACCTATCTCGGCCAGGCCATTACGGCTGCCTCGCAAGACCGGCAAACCGCGGAGTTGATGGGAATCGATCCCAACCGGGTCTACCACGTCGCTTTCGGCATCTCCATGTCGATAGCGGCGATTGGAGGCATCTTCTTTGGCCTGACCTTTCCTTTCAACCCAACCTCCGGCTCCGCACTCCTCATCATCGCCTTTGGCGTGATCATCTTGGGGGGGCTAGGCAGCATGGTGGGGACGTTTGTGGGCGGTATCGTTTTTGGTTTGTCACAGACTCTCGGCGGTTATTTCGCGGGTCCGACAGGACAATTGCTGATCCCGTTTTTGATGGTCCTCGTCGTCCTGAGCGTTCGTCCGCAGGGTCTATTCGGTCGTTAGAGGGCGCCGATGCGAGAATATATACCGAGGTCGCTTCCCTGGATTCCTTTCGCGGCGACGGTTGGGGTGCTTGCCATCTTGCCTTTGGTGGGCGCGCCTCAGACCTGGCTGTTGTACCTGTTCTACTTCGGCGTTTACCTGGCCGCCGCCAACATGTGGAACTTGCTCGCCGGTTTCAGTGGGCTGCTGGCGCTTTGCCCGGCAGCGTTCATTGGGCTTGCCGGCTACTCCATGACCATACTCACCTGGGTGGGCGTCCCGTACTATGTGGGAATTCTGGCGGGGGGCGCCGTAGCGAGCTTGTTTGCGGTGGTCATTTCAGTGTCCGTCTTTAGGATGAAAGGCATCTACTTTGCGATCGGCACCCTGGTGGTGCCAGCCGTCCTGCGCCTGGTCTTTCTACGGTGGAAACCGGTCGGCGGTGACCTGACCGGCGGGGGCGCGGGCTACATGGTCAAGGGTGTGAGCGGCATTCCTCCGGCCGTAACGTACTGGCTGGCCCTCGCCGTCGGAGTGGCTTCCATGATCGTCGTGCTGGTCATCTTGCGGTCGAAATTTGGAATGGGACTGGCCGCGATCCGCGATAATGACGTCAGTGCCGCAGCATCCGGGATTGACGTTTTCAGGCTCAAGCTGTCCTCGTTTGTAATCGCGGCATTCATCATGGGGGTCGCCGGCGCGATCTTTTACATGAATCAGGGCTATATCGAGCCGAACAACGCATTTGACATCAACTGGTTGATGATCGTTCTGCTCGCGACCGTCATCGGTGGCGAGGGTCTGGAATGGGGCCCAGTGGTGGGGACGGTCATTGTGGTGGCATTGCGGTTTCAACTCGCGAGATATGCCGACATCAGCCTCCTGATCCAAGGTCTGATCCTCGTCGTCATCATGCTCGCGGCCCCGCAGGGGATCGTCGGATTGGTCCGCCGGTTGCAGCGGGTAAGTATGGTTCATCGGATCTGGCTGCGCTGGCCAGCCCATCAATAGCGAATACAAGAAGGCAAAGTACAAAGTAGGCTCGAAGGAGGCTTCTCATGATCGACGTGGCAATTCTGGTTCTTCGAGTTTTCATGGGCCTCGTCATGATTCCTCACGGCGCGCACAAACTCCAAGAGTTGGGTACGCTCAACAAGAAATGGCGCGAAAAGTACGGTTTGCCAACCGGGTCCGTTGCTTTGGCCGGCTTCTTGGAGGTCGTTTGCGGATTCGCGATGATTGTGGGGGTTTTCAGCAGCGTCGCCGCCTTCATCCTTGCCGTCGTCATGCTGGTGGGAACGTACGTCAGCATTTGGAAAGACCACGAGCCGTATCTCAGTCTGCCCAGAGGCAAGGGATGGGATTTCAATGTGTTCCTGTTCGGAACACTGATCGCTCAGATCTTTTTGGGCGATGGACTTATTTCCTTGCTTCACTTGTTCTCGTAAGCTCACCTGACCCAGGCGTCGCCCCAGTTGAGGATTGCTCATCCTGCGCTCGCTTCACTCTACCTCGGCGGCGGGAGGGGCTTAACCTGCCCGGCGACTGGGCTTACGGGCCAGCGCTCCCGGCGAGCGGAGCTCCCCGCTCGCGGGAGGCGAGGTTTCAGGGCAAAAACAAGCGGAACCGAGGTCGCGCGTATCCTCGGCAGGCTCTTAACGAACCACAGAAACGGAGTATTTCAATGACACTTGGAATGATGGCGTCCGACGTTGAACAGCGCGTCGACTTTGAGACGATGAGAAAGTATCGTCTCGCACGCGCGCGCGAGCAAATGGAAAAGTACGACTTGGGCGCGCTCTTGTGTTTTGACCTGGACAACATCCGCTACATCACGAGCACTCACCTGGCGGAATGGGCCCGCGGCAAGTATTGGCGCTGGTGCTTGCTTCCGCGAGGCGGCGAGCCGATCCTTTACGAGGTCGGCACGGCAGCGGTCGTGAAACGCGAACTGTGCCCATGGCTCAAACCAGAAAATATCCGGCCGGCTGTGACGTGGAATCGCGGCACGAACGTGCGGGAGGTCAACCTGGCGCTCTCTCGCAGCGCGATCGCCGAAATCAAGAACGAGTTGGTCAAGTGCGGGGCGGCGGGCCTGCCGGTTGGTGTCGACGAAGTCGAGATGTATACCCTACAAGCGCTCCAAGAAGCCGGCCTGCGCGTCGCCAACGGGTACGACGCCATGTTTGATGCGCGAATTGTAAAGTCGCCCGAGGAGCTCAAGCTTATCGAGATGTCGGCCTCGCTCGTGGACGGCGTCTACGCCCAGGTCGTTGATTTCGTCAAGCCCGGCGTCAGGGAAGACGAAGTGGTCGGCATGATCTACGGCTGGCTGATCTCGCACGGGGTGGATCGAATCAGCGGAGTCAACTGCGTCTCCGGTCCGCGGAGCAATCCGCATCCGCACGACTATTCAGACCGCATGATCCGACCCGGTGAACTGGTCTTTATCGACATCATGAGCCACTACCTCGGCTACGCCACGTGCTACTATCGGACTTTCGCGGTCACGCGCTCGACTCAGCGGCAGAGGGACGTGTACAAGCGTGCCATGGACTGGCTGCAAGCATCCATCGACGTGGTCAAACCGGGCATTACGACGGCGGATATCGCGGCCCAGTGGCCATCGGCCAAGGAATTAGGCTACGCGAGCGAAGAGGAAGCATTTGCGCTGGCTCTGGGTCACGGGATCGGACTGAGTCACCACGAAAAACCGTGGATCTCGCGTGCCTATTCGCTCGACCATCCCGTACCCATCGAAGCGAATATGCACTTTGCGCTGGAGACCTTCTACGGCGAGGGAGACGACGGCGCTCGGATCGAGTCCCAGGTCATCGTCACCAAGGACGGACACCGCGTGATCACAAAGTGGCCGTGCGAGGAGTTGATGGTCTGCAATCCCAAGTGATGGGTGAAAACGGACGATTGTTGAACCTGGGCGCGTCACGCCTGAGGTTCAGGCGTTCCCCAAGAATCACAGCTAAGGAGACCAGTAGGAACCCGCATGGAAATGCGCATGGTGGGTCTTTCGGAAGAACAAAAACAGATCTGGCAAGTATGCCATGACTTTGTTGACGCGCAAGTCATCCCCTTCGTCCGGGCGAATCGCGAGCGGGAGTGGCGCGCTCCGCCTGAAGAGCGGCTTCCCATGGAACTCCTCCGCAGCGCTCACAAGATAGGACTGCGGACGCTGGGCGTGCCTGAAAAGTACGGCGGGAGCCGGTTCGAGGCCCCAGCCCAAACATTCGCCCTGATCGGCGAAGAGCTGGCTCGCGGGGACTCCGGTTTTGCGGATATGCTGTGCCAGACCTGGAAGGTGTCGGTCTTGCTGAGCGCTTGTGCTCCCCAATGCCTCCAGGATGAGTGGTTCCCTCGCATCGCGGGTGATCCCGACTTGTTGTTAGCTCATGCCCTCACCGAGCCGCGCGGCGCATCGGACCGATGGCTGCCCTACAATGTTCCGGAAGCCAACATGCAGACCAAAGCCGTCCACCATGATGGTGGTTGGGTGCTGAACGGACGCAAACAATTCATCACCAACGGCTATGACGCCAAACTCTATGTGGTCTATGCCGACACGAACCCAAATGTCGGCATTCTGGACGGGACAAGCAGTTTTCTCGTGCCCCGCGGTACACCCGGCTTTACTCCGACACGAGTCAACGAGAAGATCGGTTCGCGCTTTATGAACAACGGCGAAATGGTCTTTGACGACTGCTGGATTCCAGAGGATCATCTGCTCGTCAAAGATGTCGCTCTCAGAAAGGCGGGAGTCTACTTCCGTCCGGGTAAGATTCTTCAGGCGGCGAAAGCGCTGGGGGTAGCCGCGGCGGCTTTCGACGACGCGGTGGCCTTTGTCCATCAACAAGTGCAGGGCGGCCGCCCGCTCATCCAGCATCAGATTGTTGCAGCGACTGTGGCCGATATGGCGATCAAGCTGCACACCGTCCGCGCTTTCATCCGCTATGCCGCTCGCGCGCTAGACGAGGGCGCGTCGGATGCCGACCAGCTCTGTCTGATGGCGAAGGTCTATTCCGCAGACGCGGCCTTCGAGGTTTGCAAGCAAGCGATGGAACTACACGGCGGGAGTGGGGTCATGCTGGAAGTGGGGGTCGAAAAGCATTTGCGCGACGCCGCCGTCTTTCTCCACATGGACGGCACCCAAGACATTCATCGCTTCAAGATTGTGAAATCCATGTTTCCAGATACAGCCGGCACGTACGCTGGCTAAAAGACGAGGACGGGCGCCATAGAGTGGAGTGGCGCAGACAGGACCTGGAGTGTCGATGCCAACTCTGTTCAATCCGCCCGAACTGGCCACGACCGGCCTGAACGGCGTGGCCCACACGCTGCTTGCGAACCCGCCAATGGTAGGCGCGGGATCGCTGCAGGTTGACCGACTCAAGCTGAATCCCGGCACGCGGACCTCAGTAGCCGCCGCACCCAATTCCGAGTGCTTTCTCTACGTGATCCGAGGTTCAGGGTTCGCGCGAAGTGCCTCCGAGGCACTCCAGCTCGAGCCCGAATCAGCACTCTGGTTTGAGCCGGGTGACGACTACTTGCTCGAGGCAGGAGGCGACTCACTTGAAGCCCTGATCTGTCACGCCTCCTCGCCGTGAATGCCAATCTCCGATGCGAGTCCGCATCCGGGATATTTTCCGGAGCGATTGGTACACCCAGGACGATCACCAGGGGTACATAAGGCACTTTTAGGTCATGAAAAGGCTTAGGAAATCGAGGTTGCCTCATGGAAACCATTGCAGTCGTCGGAGCGGGCATGATGGGGCCCGGCATTGCCCAGGTCTTTGCAAGCCGCGGACATCCGATCTGGGTACAGGACATTGCAGTCGAGATGCTCGCTTCGGTCAAGGAGCGCATTCAGGCCAATCTGACCCAGATGGCGGAATACAACTTAGTTTCGGAGGAGGAGATTCCGTCCATCCTCGAACGCATCCAGACGACCTCAGACCTTGGTTCTGCCTGCGCCCGCGCAGATATTGTCATCGAGGCGGTCAGCGAAAACCTATCCTTAAAGCAGCGGCTGTTTGCCGAGCTGGACCGGCGGTGTCCCGCACACGTCATCCTGTGCAGTAACACTTCTGTCATCAGCATCACCCAGATCGCCGAACAAGCGTCGCGGCGCGAGCGTATCCTTGGCACGCACTTTTGGAATCCCCCTTATCTCGTTCCTCTCGTCGAAGTTGTGCAGACCGAATACACTGCGCCGGCATGCATGGACGCCATGTTCGACCTTTTGCTAAAGTCGGGCAAAGTCCCGGTACGCGTCAAGAAGGATGTTCCAGGATTCATCGGCAATCGGATGCAGCACGCGCTCTGGCGCGAGGCCTTTGCGATCATCGACGAGGGCATCTGTGATGCGGCGACGGTTGACATCGCCGTTCGCAACAGCTTTGGGTTTCGTCTTCCCGTTCTCGGACCGGTCGCCAATGCTGACCTCGTCGGGCTTGACCTCACCCTGGCGATCCATGACTATATTCTTCCGCACCTCAACGCGTCTCCAACACCCTCCACCACGCTGCGTGCCAAGGTGAAGCAAAGCCAACTGGGCTTTAAAACGGGCAGTGGATTTCTCTCCTGGACGCAAGAGTCGATGGCGGCTGTTCGCAATCAACTAACAACCTATTTGCTTGAAGCGCTTTCGCGGCGTAAGAGCTAGCTCTGCGCGTTTGATCGACGTTCGTGGTCATAGAAGGAGACTACCATTCACATGAAATCGATTGTGAGCATGATTGCAAAGTCAGAGACACTCGCGAATATGGTCTTCTCTATGCTCCTCCTTGGCTTGAAGTTGATGCTCGGGCTGACAGCGGCGCGATATCCATTCTTCAAGAATCGTCTCAAGGAAAAGAACCTCACAGCCCAAATCAAGCTCAAGGACAATTCGCGCGGCCGGTATTTCACGCTCAAGGACGGAAGGATCACTTCCAGAGGCGGTATTCATGTCGCCCCGGACGTGACGATCAACTTCGGCAACGTCCACGTGGCGCTGGATGTGCTTGTGCCTCCTCGGGATCAATTGGCGACTATCAATGCCATGAAGAGTTTCCAGTTGGGGCTGGAAGGCCCCGACGAGTTGAGTTCCTGGTGGATGGAGACTTTGAGTATCATGCTCA
This sequence comes from Chloroflexota bacterium, assembly GCA_023381515.1. Next base: position 20,174 of record JAMCQI010000067.1, read on the forward strand.
ACGCCGGCACCCGGTTCGGAACCGATGTGGGCAAGGGAGTCATGCGCTATACCAGTAATACGAATGGGGGGCCCGTCTTTGTCTATGTCAAAGACGGCAAGATCGTTCGGATCACTCCGATCGAGTTTGATGATCGGGACGCCAAGCCGTGGACGATTCGCGCCAGAGGAAGGGCGTTCACACCGCCGCGCAAGGCGACTGTCTCCCCCCACACCCAGGTATTAAAATCGATGGTTTATTCGCCCGACCGGATCCTCTATCCAATGAAACGCGTCGATTTCGACCCCAACGGCGAAAGGAACTGTCAAAATCGAGGCGTCTCGGGCTACGTCCGTATTACCTGGGACGAGGCGCTAGATGTTGTGGCGAACGAGATAAGGCGAGTGAAAAGAGAGCATGGTCCGGGAGCCATCATGAACGGAAGCGGCTCCCACCACCTCTGGGGAGTCTTGGGCTACTGGCTCGGCGTTCGACTCCGATTTTTCAACAGCATTGGCTGGACACCGGTCGTGCACAACCCCGACAGCTGGGAAGGCTGGTACTGGGGAGCGATGCATCACTGGGGACAGAGCATGCACCTCGGCGCACCAGAAAGCTATGGAACCGTAGAAGACTGCCTCAAGGAATGCGAGATGGTTGTCTTCTGGTCGAGCGATCCAGAGGCAACCAGCGGCGTCTACGGCGCGTTTGAAGGCACCGTCCGGCGCCAGTGGCTAAAAGAGCTGGGAATCCAGATGGTACACATCGATCCTTACTACAACCATACAGCTGCCTTCTTGGGCGGCAAGTGGTTCGCCCCCAAGCCGGCGACGGACAATGCGATGGCGCTGGCGATTGCCTACGTCTGGATTAAGGAAGGGTTGTACGACAAGGACTATGTTGCCAAACGCACCGTCGGCTTCGACGAATGGAAGGCCTACATCGTGGGCGACGAAGACGGAATTCCCAAGACGCCAGAATGGCAGCAAGAGGAGACCGGCATTGCGGCCAAGGATGTGACGGCTTTGGCAAGGCAATGGGGAAGCAAGAAAACGTATCTCGCCGCCGGCGGACTGTCCGGCTTTGGAGGCGCGTGCCGGAGCGCGACTGGGAATGAATGGGCGCGTTCCATGGTCTGCCTCATGGCGATGCAGGGTCTAGGCAAGCCGGGAGTCAATCTCGGAGGAATGCAGCAGGGAACGCCTGTGGATATGGGCTTTTATTTCCCTGGCTATTCGGAAGGCAGTCTTTCCGGAGATCTGGCCGGGACGGCCTTGGGTGTGGCACTGTTTTCGCGATTTCCCCAGCTCCCCACGGTGAACACCGTCTATCAACAGGTGCCTCGACTGAACATCCCCGAAGCCATCCTGGACGGGCACACCCACGGTTATGCCACGGATTCGAAGACGATCGAAGGTCAGTTCCGTCGATTCGAGTATCCGGCGCCGGGATATTCACCCGTCAAGATGTACTATAAATATGGGGGTTCTCACATCGGCACGATGGTTGAGACGAACCGCTACGTCAAGGCCTACCGCTCGGAAAATCTCGAATTCGTCGTCAACCAGTCGATTTGGTTTGAAGGTGAGGCCAAGTTCGCCGATGTCCTGTTGCCTGCCTGCACGAGTTTTGAGAGGTGGGATATCAGCGAGTTTGGAAATTGCGGTGGGTACATACAGCACAGCTTCAACCAGTGCAATCACCGTGTGCTCGTCATGCAGCACAAGTGCATCGAACCGCTGGGCGAGTCGAAATCGGACTATCAGATCTTTTTAGAGCTTGCCAAGCGGCTTGGATTTTCCGCAATGTTTTCCGAGGGTGCCACAGAACTCGATTGGTGCAAACGGCTGTTTGATGCCACGGACTTGGCCAAAGTGACTTCGTGGGAAGATTTCCTCACCAAGGGCTACTATGTGCTTCCCGCGCCGAAAGAGGAGATGCGAGCCCCCGTTTCCTTCAGGTCCTTTGCGGAGGACCGGCTGAAAGATACGCCGGAGATTTCGCCACTGCCGGCGGACTATGCCGAAAAAGTGTTCAAAGGGCTGCAGACCCAATCGGGCAAACTGGAGTTTGTGTGTTCCAGCTTGAAACGGTTCGATCCCGACGACCCAGAGCGGCCGGTGATGACGAAATACATTCCCTCCTGGGAGGGTCCTCACACGACTGAGCTGTTTGACAAGTTTCCACTGCAGTTGATAACTCCGCATCCACGGTACAGCTTTCATACGATGGGAGACGGCAAGCACAGTTGGGTCAACGATCTGCCCGAACACCGGGTAAGGGTCGGCGGACACTATTACTGGGTGCTGCGGGTCAATCCTAGAGACGCTCGTGCCTACGGGGTTGAAGAGAACGATCTGGTGCAAGTGTTCAACGACCGAGGCGCCGTGATCTGCGCGGTTCGGGTGACGGAAAGAATCCGTCCCGGAACGGTGCACTCGTATGAATCATCGGCAGTTTACGATCCCGTCGGCGAGCCGGGTTCCTCGCCGGATCGCGGCGGCTGTATGAATATTCTGACCCCCAGCCGGCCCATCATTGCCAAATCACACAGTATCGCTGCAAATTCATGTCTCGTGCAAATCGAGAAATGGACGGAAAAATGAGAAAATGGCACCTCGTCATCGACGTGGCCTTGTGCGAAAACTGCAACAACTGCTACTTAGCCTGCAAAGACGAGCATGTGGATAACGACTGGCCCGGGTACGCCGCGCCCCAACCGGGTCAGGGACAAGGCTGGATACGAATCCAGGCCACAGAACGTGGGCAGTACCCCCTGATTGACGTCGCCTACCGGCCGATCCTGTGCATGCAGTGTGATGATGCGCCTTGTGTCAAAGCGGGCAACGGAGCGGTCTACAAGAGACCCGATGGCATCGTGATCATCGACCCGGTCAAGGCAAAAGGCATGAAGAACCTTGTCAACGCCTGCCCGTATGGCGCGATTCAGTGGAACGAAGGACTGGAGCTACCGCAAAAGTGCACCCTTTGCGCCCATTTGCTCGACGATGGCTGGGGCAAAACCCGTTGCGTCCAATCCTGTCCGACCGGCGCGCAAAGTCTGCTCTACATCGAGGATGACGAGATGCGCCAAGTCGCGGAAAAGGAGCATCTCGAGGTCTACCAGCCTGAACGCAGGACGAGCCCCCTTCTCTACTACAAAAACCTGCACCGAGTTACCCGCTGTTTCGTTGGCGGGAGCGTGGCGGTACGGGTCGACGGCAAAGAAGAGTGCGCCGAAGGCGCGCAAGTGACACTGCTAAATGCGTCCAAAACAAAGGTTGGCGAGCGCACAACTGACCCCTATGGTGATTTCAAGTTCGACGATCTAGTCGAGAATGGCGGGGCGTATTCTCTCCAACTCACATACCCGGGTCACGACGTGAAAACGATCGAGCTAGATCTAAAGGCTAGCCTCAACGTCGGCACGATCGTGCTATAAGGGAGACGCGGGATCGACTTGATCGAGCTGCAATCTGCCCGCGGTATCCTTTTCTCATTGAAGGCGCGTTTGTTCGCGGGGAACCGTGCAAAAGGCGCCCCGTGTGGTCGCGTAAACGCGCAAGCGGCATTAGAGGCTGTTATATGAAAGGAAATAGCGTGAATCAGTTATCGGCGAATGAGAGGAGATATCTAGCCGCGTGTCCGGCCATGGGCCTCTGCACGGCGACCTGCCCACTGGAGGTGACGGTTCAAGACGGTCGAATCACGCACATCTCTGACCACCCGGCTTACCCCGCCTGCGTCAAGGGTCATGTCCAACACATGACGGTGAACGATCCCACACGGCTAAAGTACCCAATGGTACGGGTGGGCAAGCGAGGGGAAGCAAAGTTCGAGCGCATCAGTTGGGACGCGGCAATTGACTTGTATGCGGGAAAGATCAAGGAGATCGGCGACGAATACGGCCTCGAAGCGATACTGTTCTATGCAGCACGCGGCACCGGCGGCTTGGCGCGTCTTGCGGCGAAGGAGCGCTTCCCGAACGTCCTCGGTGGGCTGGTCACGTGCTGGGGCTCATTGTGTATCGCGAACAAGACAGCCGCAGCCCAAACCATGTTCGGGACACCGGCATCCGAAAGTGACCTGGATACGATCAAGGACTCTCGCCTTGCGATCTTTTGGGGCTATGGCTTCGCCGACAGCAATCGCCGAGGCGATTTCGCAGGCGAAGCAATGGAGATCATCGCGGAGGCGAAGCGTCGGGGCACGCGCATCGTCGTCATCGATCCGTTCTTTTCGCGTACGGCGGCCGTCGCGGACCAATGGATTCCGATCATGCCCGGGACGGACGGCGCGATGGCACTGGCCATGGCGAACGTCATCATGGACCGCGGTCTGGTCGACCACGAGTTCGTTTCCAAATTCGTTCAGGGTTTTGACGAATTTAAGCGCCACGCGCAGCCCTATACGCCGGCGTGGGCTGCCGAAATCACCGGCGTGCCGGCTGAGACGATCGTCACGCTCGCGACCGACTACGCGACCCAGCAACCGGCGGCGCTCTTTCCAGGGGACGGACCTTCCCGGGCAGGACGTGACCCGTCGCAATGGGTGCGCGCGTGCGGCGCGCTCGCCGCGCTGGTGGGAAGCATCGGCAAACCGGGGACGAACGCGACGTCGGGCACAGCGTACAACAAGGGAATTATTGCCGGCAGTTTGGTTGCGGCGGACAAACGGAAGACCACCGTCAAGGTGAACGAGTGCCAGATCGCAGATGCCATCCTGACTGGCAGGGCGCTGCAACCCGATGGCAGAACCGTTGCCGACACGCCGATCCGAATGTTGATCGGGCATGGCTCAAGCGTGGTCAACCAGGCCGGCGACTCGAACAAGATCGTACAAGCGCTCCAAAAGCTCGACTATATCATTGCGGCGGATCACTTTGTAACTCCCTTCGTCCGCCACGCGGACCTCGTCTTGCCCGCGACGACGGTGTTTGAAGGGAACGATGCCGGGTTCTACGCAACAGCCGGCCACGCGATCGTTTACAGCGAGCAGGTGATTGAGCCAATGTACGAATGCCGTTCCGACCTCGACATCTGGGCAGCGGTTGCGGACAAGTTGGGCCTGGGCGACGAATACGGTTCGAACTGGAAAGATGTCGACTGGATGCGCGAGACCCTTTACGTTTCTACCGCCGCGAACCCACGACTGGCCGACGTGACGCTCGAACGCCTGCAGAAAGAGCGCATCATCTTCGTCGGGCCTCGGCCATTCATTCCGTTCCAAGATCAGGTGAAAGGGCTCAAGCCATTCCCAACCCAGTCTGGCAAGATCGAACTCTATTCCAAAGAACTGGAAAAACAGGGGTTGCCGCCAATGCCGACCTACTTGGATGACTTTGAGAACCTGCGCCACCCTCTTGCCCAAAAGTACCCGCTAGCGATCGCGACGCCACACCTGATTGGGTGGCTGCACAGCCGGACGAACAATCCTTTGCTCAAGGAACAGTTTCCGGTCGAGGTGTTCATCCATCCGGCGGATGCGGCCAAGCGCGGGATCGAAGAGGGGGATGCGGTAGTGGTGTTTAACGATCGCGGAGCCACGCGGCGGACGGCTCGGGTAACCGAAGGCATACGCCAGGGCGTCCTCGTGCTGCCGCAGGGTCCGTGGTACGATCCGGGCCCCGATGGCGTCGATCGCGGTGGCTCGGTCAACGTCCTGACGACGGACACGATCGACCGCATTGGCGGTTCGGGGACGTACAACAACGCGCTCGTCGAGGTCAAAAAGGCATGATTGGCCGACATAACGTTGGCCAACAAATCCATCCAGACTCGACGATCGCGCGCTTGGCTCGTTCTTGAAAGGGACCGGACTGGCGGCCTCCGTCGCCAGAAAAAGATCGTTGAGGTGAATGACGTGGAAATCCTCGCCGAAGGGCATGGCGAATTGGTGGGCTGGCACGACCCCGACGAAAATCGCGCGTGGATCCAAGCGAACAAGTCGCGTGAGCTAAGCGACAAACGCATGGACGTGAAGCAAGCGGTTGCGGCGTTTGTCCGTGACGGCGACTATATTGCGTTTGGCGGCTTTGGTCATGTCCGAGTTCCCATGTCGCTCGTTTACGAACTCATCCGTCAACGCAGAAGGAACCTCGTCATGGCCGGCAAGACCGCCGTGCACGATATTGATCTTCTCATCGGCGCCGGCTGCGTGGACAGAGTCGAAGCGGCCTACGCGTTCGGGCACGAATTGCGAGGGCTCTCACCGGCCGGTCGCCGCGCGGTCGAGTCGGGGCAGTGCAAGGTTGTGGCAGAGATATCCAACGCCGGATACCAATGGCGGTTTCTGGCAGGGATGATGGGGATACCCTTCATCCCCGCGCGCACCATGCTCGGCAGCGAAACGCTGGACCGCAGTGCCTGCAAAGTCATCCAAGATCCCTGGAGCGGAAAACCGGTCTGCCTGATACCCGCCGCTTATCCCGACGTGGCGATGTTTCATGCGCCGCGCTGTGACATGTACGGCAATGTACAGATCGACGGCATCGCGGTAGAGGACTTTGAACTGGCTCGTGCCGCGCGCCGCGTGATCGTCACGGTTGAGGAAATCGTCGATACCGAAGTGATCCAGTCCGCTCCCTGGCGGACGATGATCCCGTTCTACGTCGTGGATGCCGTGTGTGAGGTTCCGTACGGCGCCCACCCGACGCAAATGCCCTACCTCTACTTTTTTGACGAAGAGAACATCGGCGAGTGGCTCGAAATGGCAAAGACGGAAGAAGGCGCCGCGGCATATCTTGAAAAGTACGTCTTCGGCGTCAATGATTTTGAAGAATACTTGGAACGAGTCGGCGGCGTCAGGAAGCTTAATTATCTGAAACGGGTGATGCAGTTCAAGGAGCCGATGAAAGCTCCCTGGCTAGGAACAAAGTGAGGCGGCACCGTCATGGCTGAGCGATACTCTCCTACTGAATTGTTGGCTTGCGTGGCAGCTCGACTTTTGGAAGACAAAAAGTCTGTCATGGTCGGCACGGGCCTTCCAATGATCGCTGGGTTGCTGGCGCAAAGGACCCATGCGCCAAACCTACTTCTAATCTTTGAGGCAGGGGGCATTCGACCACAGTCGCCGGTGCTGCCCATCTCCGTCGGCGATAGCCGCACCTTTCACCGAGCGATAGCGGCGTCGAGCATGCACGACGTAATGAGCGCATGCCAGGCTGGCTACGTGGATTACGGCTTCCTCGGCGCGGCGATGATCGACGCTTACGGCAACCTCAACACAACGGTGATCGGCGATTGGGAACACCCGAAAGTACGACTTCCCGGCAGCGGCGGCGGAAACGATATCGGCTCGCTTTGCCATCGCACGATCGTCATCATGCGACAGGACAAGCGCAAGTTTGTGTCGCACGTTGATTTCCTTACTACCCCCGGTTATCTTGATGGAGATGGGGCAAGAGAGCGCGTGGGGTTACCCACACGCACAGGTCCATACCGCGTCATCACCCAGTTGGGACAATACGGTTTTGACGAGAAAACGAAACGAATGACACTCCTTGCCGTTCATCCAGGCATTGCGCTGGACGACGTACGTTCCAACAGTTCTTTCGAAATCGTCGTTCCCGGACAGGTCGGTGTTACCCAGGCGCCAACCGATGAAGAGCTCCGTCTGCTTCGGGAGATTGATCCAACTCGAGTTGCGATTGGCAAATGAGTCGAATCTGCCTTCGTCAGCCAGCTGCAGAAAATCTGCCAAGACGGACGTCTTTTCGCAGAGTGGAAAAATGGAGTTTGACATACTCCTTCTTCTGGAAGGCTTCGGCCTCCTCGGCACCCGCCAGCAAGTTCTCGGCATTGATGTTATTCTTTTCAACCAGGTTTTGAAGACGTGGATGGTCTATGTAGTATTGGTTCTCCGCCTTGAGTCGACTCACGCCAGGTCGAAACGCATGAATCTGTATTGTCGCGTCCGCGCGACGTGTAGACGGCAAGTGCTTGCTGCGGCTCTCCGCACCACGCGCTTTACCAACACCCGAAACGGTTGCGTACCTCTGTAAAAATCCTCGGTTGGGAGCCCTCCCGAAGTCGCAATTTTTGACCAATTTGGGACCCAATTTTGACCAGAAAGTGATACACTCGAAATGTCGGAATGTCACTACATAGTGACATTATGATGTTGTGTCTTCTCATTTCTCCCCCCAAAGTTCCCGGCCCAGGGTTCCATATAGCATTTGCAGGCGCTTGGCTTGGTCTCGGTACCGTATTGTTTTCGACGTCCGGTTTCCGCCCGTCCCCCCGAACTCGCAGACGCACCAGTCATTTGCATTTCACCGGTCCGGTTCCGGGGGGCACACGCCGCATTGCAGAAAGGAAGGAGGTGCACGGGGAGAAAGCTCATCCGGTATCAGGCTCCAGACCCGAGGGGTGGTGTCCATGACGAGCCGAATGCAATGATGCTTTCTACCCACGAGCGAGGAGAAGAGAACAACATCGCCCAGTCACGAACGGCTGATCCAGGATCTCACACCGTATGTACGGAGAATCAACGATGACTGGTCGCCCGTCCGGCCGCAGAGGACCGGAGGACGACGGAGGAGAACCATGAGGAACAAGCTGCTCGTCTCGTTAGCGCTTATCGTGGCGCTGGCTGCAATGGCTGCATGCGCCGCGCCCACCGCCGCACCCCAACCGACCACGGCACCGGCCCCCGCCGTGCAGCCGACCACCGCCCCCGCCGCACAGGCCACTACGGCCCCCGCCGCAGCCGGTTGCGTCGACGCGAATCGCGTCCCCATCTCGTGGTCGACGATCGCCGGTTTCTACACGGACGCGATGACCACGATCGTCAAGAACTTTGAAGCCACCCACTGCGTCAAAGTCACCGTGGTGGGCATCGACAACGCCCAATTGTACGACAAGCAGATCATCGAAGCGGTCGGCAAGACCGGCGCCTACGACGTCTACAACATCGAGACGGCGGAAAAGGCCGGCTTCGCCGAGAATGGCTACATCCTCCCGCTCGACGATTACATCAAGGCGAACGCCGACGCGGTAGCCTATGACGACATCGCGCCCATCCTCGCCGACATCACGACCAAGTACAAGGGACACATCTGGGGGCTTCCGTACTACACCTACACTCAGGGTCAGTTCTATAGGCAGGACCTCTTCGACGACAAGACCGAACAGGCCGCATTCAAGGCCAAGTACGGCTACGATCTGAAACCCCCGACGACTTGGGCCCAGGTGTCCGACATGGCCCAGTTCTTTACGCGCAAGACCGGCGACAAACTAAAGGGCGTGGCGCTCACGAAAGACTTTTACGGCATCGGCCTCATGGCTGGCCGCTTCCAGGAAATCCAGGACGAGCTCTCGGGCATGATCCTGTGGAAGGGCAGCGACTGGCTGAAGCCTGACGGCTCCATCGCGGTCGACGACGCCGCCAACAAGTGGGCCCTCGACTTTTACGTCAAGAAGCTGCTGCCGTACGCGCCCCCCGCCGCCCTGACCGTCACCTACGACGGCGTGATGAACCAGATGATCGACGGTCAGATCGCCATGACCGCCAACTTCTTCCTCGACCAGTGGCCGAACGCCGTCAAGACCGAGGCGAGTGTCCCCGGCGCCAAGATGGGCATCGGCCCTGGGATCGAGAACACCGTCTACATCGGCGCATTCCTCATGGGCGTCTCTTCTTCCTCCAAGCATCCGAAGGAAGCGATGGACTTTGTCGCCTACGTCGGCGGCAAGGAAGCCCAGACCACCTTCGCGTCGATGGGAGGCTCGAGCACTCGCGTCAGCGTGCTGAGCGCGCCGCAGTTCAACAGCCCGGAGAGCTACACCAAAACCGCGCATTTCGCTATGCTGCTTAAAGTGTTCGACAACATGAAAGGCAAGACCTCCAACCTCTTCTACAGCCCGTACGGCGCCAAGCTCTACAACGCCATGGGGCCGATCTACCACGCCGCCGCCGCCGGCGAAAAGAACGTGGACGAAGACGTCCTGGAATTGAAAGACGAATTCCAAAAGATTTGCGGCGGTCCCAAGTGCACCGTTAACCGGTAGCAGTGAAGCTAGACCTGGGACTCGACGCAAGTCGAGTCCCAGGCAAACGGCTGCCCTTACGGCAGCACCTTGATTGGGAGCACCCATGCAAACAGCAGCGTCCACTTCCGCCCAGAGCGTGGCGCGACCCGCCCATCCGCCTCGTAAGCGGTCCATGTCCGACACGCGGTACTCGCTCCTCCTCATCACGCCGGCGATGATCATCATTCTCTTCTTCGCCCTGGTCCCGCTGTTCTACGCGATCGTGATCTCGTTCCGACAAGCCGACCTGACCATGGGCGGCATTCAGCAGTTCGTCGGGCTGCGAAACTATCGCCTCATGCTCCAGGAGCCCTATTTCTGGCAGACGGTCGGGACGACCGTCCGGTTCACCTTCTTCGCGGTCGCCATCGAAATGGGGCTGGGCATTCTGCTGGCCTTTCTCATCAACGGCGTGACCGTGGGCAAGGGGATCATTCGCAGCCTGTTGATCCTTCCGTTGGCCACCGCGCCGGCTGTGACCGGCTTGTTCTGGAGATACCTGTACGATACCCAGTTCGGCCTCATCAACTATTTTCTCCACCTCGTCCACTTGCCGGAGCCGAATTGGCTAGGCGATATCCACATCGGGTTCTGGAGCGTTATCATCTTCGACGTGTGGGAGTGGACCCCGTTCGTCGCCTTGATCGTTCTCGCCGGCCTCCAGTCGCTGCCCCGGGAACCCTTCGAGGCCGCCGAGCTGGACGGTGCGTCGCAATTCCGGATCCTGCGGCGTCTCACGTTCCCCATGCTCACGCCCGTCCTGACGCTCGTGCTCATCCTTCGCGCGATCGATTCGCTCCGCCTCTACGATGCGGTGGCAACCCTCACGCGCGGCGGCCCCGGCTCGGTCACCGAGACGTTGACCTACTACCTCTACCGACAGGGACTCGTGTTCTTCCGAATGGACTATGCGTCGACGATGGCTTTATTGTTCCTGTTCGCGGTCGTCGTCGCGAGCGGCGTTGCACTTCGGCCGCTGTTGAACCGATTCGCCCTGCGTGCTGGGGAGAGATGAGGAGCGTGTGACTATGGGACAGGAAAAGAATCGGGCGCTCGAGGTCTTGCGCTACGGCGTCATCCTGATCGCCCTGCTGTGGACCGTGTTCCCGATCGCGTGGATGATCATCACCTCGTTCAAGCCGGCGGAGACCATCATGGTGTGGCCGCCGACACTCGTCTTTTCGCCAACGCTGGACAACTATCTCTACGCCATCCACCAGGCGAACTTTGGGATGTTTCTGCAGAACACGATCTTCGTGGCCGTCATTTCAACCGTATTTGTGATCGTGCTCAGTGCGCTGGCCTCGTACAGCTTCGCGCGCTACAACGTCGGCGGCGGCAACATTCTCTTCTTCATCCTTACCACCAAGATGTTCCCGGCCATCGCCGTCGTCCTCCCGTATTTTCTGATCTTCCAACAGATCGGCGAGACCGGCATCGGCCAAGCCGTCGGCATCGGCCTCGACCGCCAGGGGGCGTTGATCGTCAGCTACACCATGTTCAATCTCCCGTTCGCGATCTGGCTGATGGTGTCCTTTTTCCAGGACATCCCGCGTGAACTGGAAGAGTCCGCCCGCCTGGACGGTTACAGCCGTCTGGACGTACTCCGCAAGGTCGTGTTCCCGCTCGCGGCGCCCGGCATTGCCGTCACGGCGATCTTTTGCTTGATCTTTTCGTGGAACGAATTCCTCTTCGCCTACATTTTGACGCGCGATGCGGCCCGCACGATCACCGTCGGCGTCGAGTCCTTCTTCACGCTGCGCGGAATCCTGTGGGGCCCGGTCGCCGCGAGCGGGAACACCAGCGTCCTTCCCATGCTGGTCTTTGTGCTGATCCTCCAACGCTACATGGTGCGCGGGCTGACCTTCGGCGCGGTGCGAGGTTAGACATGAAAAGCATGCCCATGACCCTGTCTCAGCTCTGGGATCTCTGCTTCACCTGCTTCGAGGTCTTTATCGGCGTGGGGGTCCTCTGGATGTGGTTGGTCGAACCGCGGCTCCCCGCGCTCGACTTGTCGTTCCCCGTCATGACCGCGCTGGCGGTGCTGGGCGCGGGGGTATTCTTCGTTCGCGGCTGGCGGCAGGCCAAACTCGCTCGCGAACTGGCGCAGCGCCAGATCGACGCGGCGACGGCTCGCTTTGAGGAAGAGATAGGATGATAGAGCTGCGTCAGGTCACCAAACGGTACGGATTGACCACGTTCGGCGTGCGGAACCTCAATTTCGATATCCGCGATCAGGAATTCCTGGTCATCTACGGGCCCGCCGGCGCCGGCAAGACGACCACCCTCCGTCTGATCGCCGGCATCACCAGGCCGACCGAAGGCGATATCGTGCGCGACGGTGAATCGCTCCTGGACGTCTCGCCCGAGAATCGCGATATGGCCTTTGCCTTTGAAAACTATGCACTCTACTCGCACATGTCCGTGTACGACAACCTCGCCTTCCCGCTCAAGGCGCGCGGCATGTCCCGGTCGGAGATCGAGGAACGCGTCCAGCGCATCGGGCGTGTCCTCCAGATCGGCGACCTGCTCGAACGGCGCCCCGGCTTTCTGAGCGGCGGTCAGCGCCAACGCGTCTCGCTCGGCCGTGCGATCATTCGGCCGGCCAACCTTTATCTGCTGGACGAGCCGATCGGACACCTGGATGCCAAGCTGCGCCACCGCATGCGCGGTGAGCTCAAGGCGATGTCCGCCGACCTCAACGCGACCATCGCGCTCGTCACTACGTCGTCGCGCGAGGCGCTCGCCCTCGGCGATCGCATTGCCATCCTGAAGAACGGCGTGTTGGAGCAGATCGGGACTCCGCAAGAGGTGTACGACTGTCCAGCCAACGAGTTCGTCGCATCCTTCGTCGGCGAGCCCCCGATGAGCTTCCTTGATATCGAGCCGTGCCAGGAGGATGGCCAGCGCTTGTTCAAGATCAAGGACTGCACCTCCAGCATCGGCATCCCCGGGCGGCTGGCGGCGAGCCTGAACGGCGAAACGAGCGGCTATCGGCTCGGCGTGCGCGCCACCGAAATCACGCTGGCGCGGCAAGAAGACGCCACGCATCGCGTTCCCGCTGAGGTCTACTACGTCGAGCACATGGGGTACACCAACATCGTCTCGGTCAAATTGGGCGGCGGCCTGCTGAGCGTCGTAACGGATCCGACGACGACGCCGTCGATGCAGCAATCCGTCTGGCTCGACCTGGACGCGGAACACATGCACCTATTCTACAAACAAAAGGCCAGCGTTCATCCGTCGCGCACGCGCGCGCAGGCTGCCCAGGCGGCCGCGGAAGCGAGGTGAGTTCGTGGCATCGATCAAGCTGCAAGATCTGCACAAGAAATACGGCGACGTCCACGCCGTGCGCGGCATCTCGTTCGAGGTCAAGGACCACGAGTTCGTCGCCCTGCTCGGCCCCTCGGGCTGCGGCAAGTCCTCGACCATGCGTATGATCGCGGGCCTGGAATCCGTCACCGGCGGCGCAATCTTTTTCGACGACGTCCCGGTCAACAAGGTCCGGCCGCGCAACCGCAATGTGGCGATGGCGTTCGAGACTTATGCTCTCTACCCGACCCTCAGCGTGTACGAGAATCTCGCGTTTCCGCTCCGTTCGGCCGGCTGGACCCAAGACAAGGTGGACGAGAAGGTCAAGGAGTACGCCCGGTTGATGGAGCTCTCGCGCCTGCTCGATCGAACGCCCGGCGAGCTGAGCGGCGGCCAGGCGCAGCGCGTGGGTCTCGCCCGCGCGCTGGTGCGAGAACCGGCGGTCTTTCTGCTCGACGAGCCGATCTCGCACCTGGACACCCGCCAGCGCTTCCGCATGCGCCAGCTCATCAAGCGCCTTCACCTCGAGCTCAAGTTCACCATGATCCTCGTGACCCACGATCAGGAAGAGGCGATGGCGATGGCGGACCGGATCGTCATCATGCGCGAGGGCGAAATACTACAGATCGGCACCCCCGACCAGGTCTACCAGTTTCCGGACGACGAATTCGTGGCCGGCTTTGTCGGCGAGCCGCCGATGAATTTCCTCGACGGGCAGATCCGGCAGGAGGACGGGCATTTGGCCTTTTCCTTCGGTCCGCATCGCATCCCACTCCCGGGTGCATACCGCTCCAATCTCGACCGCATGCCGCCGCAGGTCAAACTGGGGATTCGGCCCTTTTACGTCAGTCTGAGCCTCAATCCGAACGCGCCGCACGATGCCGACGGCGAGGTGTTCGTGAGCGAGAACCTGTGTGACTGGACCGTGGTGTCCATCGATTCAGGCGGCACCCGGCTGCAAGTGACGGCGCCACCGACCTTCAACCCGGCCCGGCACGAAAGAATCTATATGAAATTCAACCCGGAGTTTGTCCGTTTGTTCGATACGCAGACGGGCAAGGCGTTCAACCCTAGAGCGGCGGGATGAGCCTGGTTACGGTGACGGGAGGCGCGGGAAATCTGGGACGACAGGTGGCCACGCTTCTGGCCGGCCGGGGGCACGTCGTTCGCGTGTTCGATCTG
>JAMCQI010000007.1:0-4794 GCA_023381515.1 Chloroflexota bacterium
AGTCTTCATGGGAATCAGGATGGAACGAGAGGAGGCAATGCGATGACAGAATTGGTATTGGTGTCCAATCGGAAACTGCCGCTCAGGCCGTTGGTTGAGACTGCCCTGACGAATGAGGCGCGCCTGCTCGAAGTCGGTATTCGCCGAACAGAACGGCGTTTGCGCGAGTTTGAAACGGCGCATGGGATGACCACCGCGGAGTTCGTACGCCGCTTCGAGAACGACGAGTTAGACGAGACCCTGGAACGGGCTGAGTGGATTGGAGAATATCGGCTGTTGCAGCGGCTGAACGAAAAGATTGAAACATTGCGAGGTATTCGTTTTGCGAGTTGAAGTCTACTTCCAGCAGCTTCGTAGCCTCATCGAAGCCAATCCGCTGGTGGCATCCTTTAGTGTCGCTTACGACAGGCGAAGCACGCACGAAGGCTTTGTATGCGGCGAGCTGCACTTCGTGGATGGCTCGGTTCTCCACGTGCGCGAATACGTGGACGTTGAAACAGTTGTCGAGCGTTTGATGTACGTTTACCAATACCTGGATTCCATAGGCGCCTTTGTGTTCCGCTATGACAATACCGGCCACCACAAGAAGCTGAAGCTCTCCACTCATCCACATCACAAGCACGATGGCAGCGAAGAAAACGTAGTTGCTGGCGAGGCTCCTGACTTGAGCAGCGTCTTGGAAGAGATTGAGCAGGCCATTCAATTGGGATAACTGTGTTCGTCCATGACTGGCTCGCCCGATCGAGAAACAAATGACCGATGACGACAAGTAGGATTGCCAAGCGTCTCGTCCGGCAGGTGCGTGAGCGTGCGCATCGCGGTGTGAGTATTGCCAGGGGATCGTGTGTGGATGACACAATCTCCAACACCAGCGGATAACCCCAAAAAGAGGTATCAAGAAGATCAGCAGGACTCTGGAGGAAGTATATGGCACCGCGCAAACCTCGGATCAAAGAAGATGTAGTTCGATCGCGCGAGAAGCCGGTAGATCTCAATATCGTGATCGATGAAACAGATGATGAAGCCAACTGTCTGTCGGTTTTGCGCCGGGCGCGTAGGATTTTGGGGAACGATGCTACACCGGAGGCGATCTCCAGGTGGATCGAGGAGCATCCGAACGGTGAGTAGTGTGCGGAAGCGCGGCGTGTGACCGTCATTATGTTGCATATCGGCGGTAAGGTAGGAATCGACCAACTTGCACCACATAATGACCGAAGGGTATTGCCTTATGACTACGGCCAGAGGTACAGCCAAGATATTCCTGATCGGCAAAGACGAAGAGAACCTCACACCGATGGAGGAAACTGCTTACGAAACCGAGGATGTGCTTCAGACGGCGCTGGCGCGTTATCCTGACCTGTTGGCCGGTGACCAGATTGATCCCGAAGATCCTCGCCGCTGGTTGTTGGTTGCTCGTGAGGTAGGGATACCCGGTGATGTGGACGAAACTGGTCGCTGGAGTCTGGATCACCTCTTCCTCGATCAGGACGGTGTCCCCACATTTATTGAGTGCAAACGCGCCTCCGACACCCGTAGTCGTCGTGAGGTGATAGCTCAGATGCTCGACTATGCGGCCAACGGCACTGTATACTGGGATATGAGTGACCTCCGTCAGGCCGCGGCAGAAACAGCCAAAGGGCGCAACCGGCTATTGGACGACGAGATACGGGCCCTCATGCGGGATGATGCCGCCGATGTCGAGGGCTTCTGGCAGAAAGTGGCCGATAATCTCCGACATGGCAAGGTGCGCCTTGTGTTCGTGGCTGACCGCACTCCAAAGGAGCTGCGACGATTAGTCGAGTTTCTCAACGAGAAGATGGCCGATGTTGAAGTCTTGGCCGTTGAAATCAAGCAATTCAAGGGCAAGGATCAGCGCGCATTAGTGCCGCGTGTCGTTGGATTGACCGAAGAAGCGAAAGATCGCAAGACAGGTGATGGTCGAAGCGGGACCACGGGTCGTGGGCGTTTCTTGTCGACGTGCCCCCCTGAGACCCGATCGCTTTTCGAGATGATACTCGATCAGGCTGTGAGCAGAGGGTATATAATCTACTGGGGCAAGGTTGGTTTCTCGGTTCGGGCACGTTTGTCAAAGGAGCAACGCGTACTCACCTTTGCGTATGGATGGCCCAGTGGTAACTTCCAGGTCTATCTTGGCCTCTTGCCTATCCCTGACACTGAAAACAAGGCTCTGCGTCAGAAGTTGATGACATACGGTATCTTCCGAGAAGCTGGCGAGAAAACACTGGATGCCAAACTCGACGCAAAGGCCATCGCCAAAATGCCTGAAGTATATGAATTCTTATTGGAGCAAATGGACAGGATCATCGTAAGCGAGTATTGATCTCTTGATTCCCACAACCGCTGCGGTCGGCGGTCTGCCGTCCGTGGTCGCTACCCGAGAAGCTTGCATTGCTAGAAGCCATTCGCGAACAGCTCTATCATCTTCATCTTGAGCTACCCAAGAACAACCTCGTCACCTGGACCGGCGGCAACGTGAGCGCGCGCGACCCGGAAACCGGGCTGGTGGCAATCAAGCCGTCGGGTGTGCGCTACGAAGCCCTGCGGCCCGAGCATATGGTGATCGTGGACCTGGACGGCAAGATCGTGGAGGGCAACCTCAGCCCATCGTCCGACACGGCCAGCCATTTGTACGTCTACCGCCACCGGCCGGACGTGGGCGGCGTCGTCCACACCCATTCGGCTTACGCCACTGCTTTTGCTGCGCTGGGCCGGCCCATCCCGTGCGTCCTCACCGCGATGGCCGACGAATTCGGTGGGCCGATCCCGTGCGGCGGCTTCGCGCTGATCGGCGGGGAGGAGATCGGCAAGGTGGTGGTCGAGTCGATCGGCAGGTCGGTCGCCTGCCTGCTCAAAAACCACGGCGTTTTCACCATCGGCAAGAGCGCCGAGGCCGCGGTCAAGGCCGCGGTGATGACCGAGGACGTGGCGCGCACGGTCTGGCTGGCGCTCCAGCTCGGCCAGCCGGAGGAGATCGCGCCGGAGAACGTCGCCAGGCTGCACTACCGGTACACGCACGTGTACGGGCAGCGGTGAAAGCTATGGTGGGGTCTTGACATTTTCGAGTTTTGGTGTAATACTTTCGTTTGCTTACGAATTGTCGCTATCCGTAGGCAAACCGCCTGTGTGTCAGGAGTGAGCACCGATGGCGATCGATCCACCTTACCCCGAACTTGACGAACTTATGTCCCTGATCGGCGCGGCCGGCGAGCGGCTGTCCCAGATTGACGCCAGTGAGGGCGCCGCCGGCAACATCTCGGTGTACCTCGGCTGGCCTGTCGATCCTCGGCGGCGTTTCTCGAATGTTGAAACGATTCAACTGCCCGCGGCGATCCCGGAACTGGCCGGCGGGTCGTTCCTGGTCAGCGGTTCGGGCCGGCGGCTGCGCGAGATCACGCACGATCCGGCGGCGAACCTGGGTTTCGTGACGGTGGACGAGGGCGGCCGGACCGCACGCCTCTTCACCTCGCCGCGGCGTTTGTTCGCCCGGCTCACCAGTGAGTTCAACTCGCACCTGGCCGTGCACGCGAACCAGGTCAAGCTCACCGGCACAAACTTTCACGCCATCATCCACGCCCAGCCGCCGCACCTGACCTACCTGAGCCACATCGTGCGCTATCGGGACGAGAGCTATCTCAACCGCCACCTGCTGCGCTGGCAGCCGGAGATGATCGTCAACCTGCCGGAGGGTCTGGGCTGTGTGCCGTTTCTGTTGCCCGGCTCGCCGGAGCTGATGGCCGCGACGGTGGAGTCGCTGCGTACCCACCGCGTGGTCCTTTGGTGCAAGCACGGCGTGATGGCCCGCTCCGACCAGTCGGTCAAGCGCGCGGCGGACCGCGTGGAGTACGCCGAAACCGGCGCCCGTTACGAATACATGAATCTGACCAACGGCGAGCAAGGCGAGGGCCTGACCACTGAGGAGATCCGGACCATTTGTGCCGCGTTTAGTGTGGATCAGTGCATTTTTTGATCCACGGCTCGGCAAGGCTGCTGGACCCGCGAAGAATTCCGGTTCACAGCCCTCGATCATTTGAGTCGGGCACGGCCGCGGCCGGCCCATTCTGGAGAAAGATGCAAGATGGACAAATTGACCGAATATAAGGCCGGCGCCCAGCCGATTGCGGGCCCCAACCACGCGTGGCCCCTCTACGGCGCCGGGTTCGATAACTTGGGCGTTGATCGCAAGCCGATCGAGGTTGCACTTCCCGAATACGGCCCAGATCAACTGTTGGTGCGTCACGATGCTTGCGGCCTCTGCTTTTCCGACACCAAGGTGATCAACCTGGGCCAGGGGCATCCGCGCATTTTCCGCGACATGAAGACCGAGCCGGTGGTGCTGGGCCATGAGGTGTCGCTGACGGTGGTCGGCGTGGGCGAGAACCTGCGCGACCGGTACCACATCGGTGATCGCTTCATCGTCCAGGCCGAGATTTACTACAAAGGCGTCAACTGGGCCTACGGCTATATGCTCCAGGGCGGGTTGTCGCAGTACGGCGTGCTCGACGAGCGCGTGCTCAACGGTGACGACGGCGTATATTTGATTCCCGTCCAACCCGGCACCGGCTACGCCGAGAGCGCCCTCACCGAGCCGTGGGCATGTGTCACGGCCGCCTATGGCCTGAGCTATCGCGCCAGCCTGAAAGCCGGCGGGACGCTGTGGGTGATCGGAACCCCACCGCCTTCCCCCTCCCCTGGGAGGGGAGGGGGTCAGGGGGAGCGGTACGCCATCAGCGCCGGTTTCGACGCGGCCGCGCATCCGGCGCGCCTGCTGCTGAC
>JAMCQI010000007.1:4805-7629 GCA_023381515.1 Chloroflexota bacterium
GCGGGCTGGCTGCGCGAGCGCGCGGCCGCGCTGGGCGTCGAGGTGCTGGACGCGCCCGACGTCGCCGAGCCGCCGGTCAAAGAGGTGGACGACATCGTGCTTCTGGGGGCCGATCCCGACCTGGTGGAGGCGGCGAGCCCACGTCTGGCTAAGGACGGCGTCTTCGCCATCATCGCGAACCAGTCGATGCCCCGGAAGGTGAGTGTGGACGTGGGCCGCGTGCACTACAACAATTGGGTTTACGTCGGCAGCACAGGCCCGGACATCACGGCCGCGTACAGCGCTGCGCCGGTGCGCTCCGAGCTGAAGCCGGGCGGCAAAGCCTGGTTTGTGGGCGCGGCCGGGCCGATGGGCCGCATGCACGTGCAGCGCGCCATCGAGGTCCCGAATGGGCCGTCGGTCATCGTGTGCACCGATATCAGCGACATGCGTCTGCAAGACCTGATCGATTCGTACGCCGACGAAGCCGCGGCCAAGGGCATCGAGTTCGTCAGCCTCAACCCGATGAACAAGGAAGCTTACCAGGCGGGCATGGCCCGGTTCAAGGCCGAAGGCTTCGATGACGTGATCGTGCTGGCGCCGGTGGCCGCGCTCATCGCCGATTCGGCGACGTGGCTGGGCGCTGGTGGCGTGATGAACGTCTTTGCGGGTGTGGCGCGCGGCACGATGGCCAAGCTCGACCTCAGCGATGTCTATCTGCGCGGCGCGCGCTACATCGGCCAGTCCGGCTCCAAGATCGACGATATGCGGCTGATGCTGTTCCAGGCCGAGGCGGGCACGCTGTCGCCCAACCGCTCGGTCGCGGCGGTCGGCTCGTTGGATGCCGCCTGGGATGGGCTCAAGGCGGTCAAGGAGCAGACGTTCCCCGGCAAGATCGTGATCTACCCGAACATCAAGGACCTGCCGCTGACACCCATCACCGACCTGAAAGAGAAGATGCCGACCGTCTTCGCCAGGCTGAAGGACGGGCGGGAGTGGACGGACGAGGCCGAGGCGGAGTTCTTGCGGCTAATGCTTGAGTGAATGATGAATGCTGAATGATGAACGATGAATACCGTAGAATTCAGCATTCATCACTCATCGTTCAGCATTCGCTGAGGTGAGGATATGACAGGCGTCTTACAAGACAAAATCGCTCTCGTGACGGGCGGCGCGCAGGGGCTGGGGCAGGCGATTTGCTTGCGGCTGGCGAACGAGGGCTGCCACGTCGTCGTCGCGGACATCAAGATTGAGCAGGCGCAGGCCACGACCGACGCCGTCAGCCATGAGACGGGCCGCCGCGCGCTCGCGGTGCGGATGGACGTGACGGACGAGGCTTCGGTGCAGGCGGGCTTTGCGCAGTGCATGGCCGAGTTCGGCCGGCTGGACGTCATGGTCGCCAATGCGGGCATCCTGATTGCCGAAGCCATCACCGACTTCCCGGCCGAGAAGTGGCGTGCGGTGATGAATGTCGATCTGTTCGGCTATTTCCTCGCCGCCAAGCACGCTGCCATCATCATGAAAGAGCAGCGCAGCGGCGCCATCATCCAGATCAACTCCAAATCGGGCAAGAAGGGCAGCTTCAAGAATTCGGCTTACGCGGCCAGCAAGTTCGGCGGCGTCGGCCTGACGCAGAGCATCGCGCTGGAGCTGGCCGAATACGGCGTGCGCGTGAACGCGATCTGCCCCGGCAACCTGCTCGATTCGCCGTTGTGGACGCAGGGCCCCAACGCGCTGTTCAAGCAGTATGCGCGCAACCAGGGCATCACCGAAGAGCAGGTGCGCCAGAAATACATCGACCAGGTGCCGATGAAGCGCGGCTGCACCTATGAGGATATCTGCAACGTGCTGGTGTTCCTCGCCTCCGATCAGTCCAGTTACATGACCGGGCAGGCGATCAACGTCACTGGCGGGCAGGAGATGCGGTAGAAGGGACTGGGGGTTGGGGGCTGGGGGAGACCAGTGCCCAACTCCCATCACCACAACCCCACAACCCCACAACCACATTTCACGCTGATTGACACGCAGAGTGCGAGCGATCAACGGGAGCGAGGAATCTCGTCGTCCACTTTTTGCCCATAGATTAGGCGCGAGATTCTTCGTCGCTGCGCTCCTCAGAATGACAAAGTGCGGTCGTCATACTAACCCCCAACCCCTAGTCCCCATTCCCCGCATCCATCCCAACCAACACCACCCCTGCTTTTTGACATCGCGCGGTCCCAGGCTATAATCTTGATTGACTAATCAATCAACTATCAGGAGCGTGCATGATGGTCTCGCGCGATGACGAGGAATACGAGCGCAGGCGCCAACAGATTATTGACGGCGCCCTGGCCGTTTTTTCCGCCAAAGGTTTTGACAAGGCCACAAACCAGGAAATCGCTGAGGCGGCCGGCATCGGCTCGCCGGGCTTGATCTACCACTACTTCGAGAACAAAGCCGACCTGTTACGGCAGGCTGTGGCTTCCCGCTCGCCGTTTCTCCAAAGCGTTGCCCGCGACGATGCGCTCACGACCATGGCCCCGCACGAAGCGCTGCGTTTGCTTGGGTCCATGTTTATGCGCGCCCTCAGTGATCCCGATAATCAGCGTATATTTCGTGTGATTATCGGCGAGGCCCTGCGTGATCCCGCGGGCGCTGCGGACTGGCACCGTGCGAGCTCACTGCCGGTGCGGCGGGCGTTGGTGCGTTACCTGGATGCTCAGATGCAGGCCGGGGCACTGCGGAAAATGGATCCGAGGGCTGCCGCAAACTAGGGGTTGGGGGTTAGTATGACGACCGCACTTTGTCATTCTGAGGAGCGCAGCGACGAAGAATCTCGCGCCTAATCTATGGGCAAAAAGTG
>JAMCQI010000007.1:7639-7995 GCA_023381515.1 Chloroflexota bacterium
TTTCTGGGCTCCTTCGTCGTCTCTGCCCTGTCGTGTGAGGTGTTTGGCCCGGCCGAAGTGGCCGGAGCCGGACAGGACATCGAAACCATCGTCGACACGACGGTTGAGATCTTTTTGCGTGGACTGGAGGCAGCGTGAGCGTTACCCGTCTATGGGCGTTGACACGTAAGGAGTTCATCCAAATCCTGCGCGATCCGCGCTCGCTGATGATCACCTTCATCATGCCTCTCCTCCAGCTTTTTCTGCTGGGTTTCGCGGCGACGAACGACGTCCGCAACGTGCCCCTGGTCGTGCTCGATCAGGATCGCTCGGCCGCCTCGCGTGATCTGTTGGCAGCCTATCGGGCGGCCGACTAT
>JAMCQI010000012.1 GCA_023381515.1 Chloroflexota bacterium
TGCAAACCAAGCTGTTCGACTAACGGCTAAAGTAAGCGCGCGCCTTCCAGGCGCAATGGTTCAAAGCCACCGCCTTTGGCGGTGGTAGTTTACTTCGGCTGCAACATCGAGACTCCCCGCAATCGTCACGCTCAGAGATGAGGCACGAATTAGCCCGGCGGAGGGTTACATTTTTCTCCGGTTGTATGACTCTCGCGACGATATGCCTCCCGAAGTACGAAGCGCATTTGCCGATGAGCATGTCGCGGGAGTAACCATGCAGACGCGATTTGTCGCAGTACTCACCGGCGCGAGTCAAGGGACGATCGATAGCGTCGTCACATACCAGACACTCGAACAAACGATTTCGCATGAGTTGGTTCACGCGTACTTGAACTCTAGAATCGGTCTACAAAACGAAAACAGGTTTCCCGTCTGGTTCCACGAGGGAATGGCAATCTACATCAGTGGAGGGAGTGGAAGTCGCACTGTAGATGCGCAGGGAGTCGAGGTACAGGTCGGTCCGACCGAAGACTACAAGCAGTATGGCATGAATTTCGGTTATCTCGAGTCGAAGTTAGGGCGGGGACGCTTTTTGGAGTTGCTAAAGGACTCTGTAAATCAGCTGGACCCGATGGTGCCGCTTCGTGCGGCAAACGTAGGCGACTACGCCGCGCTGACCGCATTGGCTCGCGACTGGCAGCAAAAGACGATTGATGAGACGAACTTCCACAGGGATGCGGCCAAACTCTCGCTTAGTGCGGTCTTGGCGCTGTCACTGGCCCTCTTCTTTTGGAGCGGAAGGGCCAGGCCCGCTGCCGAAGTAGAACGTTGGACTTCCGACATGTATCAAACCCGGCGTGTACCGGCGATCCCGGCGCATATCCAAGCGCCAACCACGCCGATGTTCACTGAGGAGCCTACTGGTAATCAGGCGCCGTCCGCGATTGATGTTGAATTGGCCGAATTGGGGATCCAGTCCTCTTACGGCCGGTCTGACCCACTTCATCCAGGTTCCATTGTCACGTGGTACCGTTGGGAGATTGGCCTTTCCTATCGCGCAGTCAAGGAAGAACGATGGCTTGACGCAATCAGCGGACTCGCTCAATTGATCGAAAGCGACGAATTACATAGTAGCCCTGGCTATGCTCTGGTGCTAGCGGCGGCGCACTACGTGCGCGGTCTCGCGTTTCAAGGTAAGGGTGACCACGCAAACGCCCGCGCGGATTACCGAGCCGCAATATCCATACTTCCCACGTACGAGTTGGCAATACATGCAATGGATCGCGTTCGATCGCCCCTGAATAGCGAGAAGAACTACGAGCCAAGGAGGGAAAAGGAAATGGCGTCAACAGGAAAGGCAACGATCTACAAGGAATTCCTGGAGGGGGAGGGTTACCGCCCAACCGTCGCCCCCGAAGGCAATTTCGTGTTTTTCAAACACGAGGGAGGGACCTACTGTCTTGATGTCGACGACAAAGACGAGCAGTACTTTCGTCTAGTCTATCCGAATTTCTGGGAGATCGGCGAGGCAAGTGATCTCAGTCACGCGCTTTCTGCAGCCAATCAAGTCACGACTTTGACCAAAGCGGCGAAAGTCTGCGTTCGAGACGACGGCAAGCAAGTTACAGCAAGCATCGAACTTTTCTTTGAGCGGCCTGACCAATTCAAGCCCGTATTCAATCGCTCTATCGTGGCGCTCAAGGCGGCCGTCAATACTTTCGTGGAAAAAATGAAAAAATAGCGCGCATGCTGACCGGATCGGATTGCCTCAGGGGCGCACGACATAACGCGAAACACGGTCATATCAGCCGTATCGTTGTGCACGGGTGATCGGCAAAGCCGCCGTCCGCGGCGTGTTACAAGGGTGGAAGGCGCCTTCTACCGCCGGCCTCGAACGGCGCTGGTTAGTCGCGCCGCGCGCCGTCGTCCGGTTGGACGGCACGACAATTGCGGGATCACTCTACACCTTACAGTGCTGTACTCGGACATGTGGTAACCCAGGTCAGAAAGCGTCGCCGGACGTTGGCGCGACATCGAAACAGGCTAGTCGCGATAGCGTTTTTGGACACTCCGATACCCAAAAACGGCGCCCGCCAGGCGCACGCTGGGATCAACCAAATTCACACAACGCAAGGAGGACACACGAATGCAGGAACAGCATTTCGGGCTCCAACCCTTGGAACATTCGAACCTTCACCTGTTCGGTGGAAAGTTCAGAATCCAAAGAAGGCTTCGGGTTGGTAACAAATTTGAGCTGGCGGGCTATGCGAGGGCCGACGGTACATTCACCAGCGGCGACATGTTCGATAGACAGGGACTCGCTCAAGCCGCACAGTTTGACACGGCGGGGGATGCAATTGCATGGGGTGAGGCGAGAGGATGGGATATTTGCGTCAACCGCGAAAAGATGACAAAGGGCGACGCGAAAATGCTCCAGCAGACGCAAATGAAACGGACCGGCAAAGTCAGCGCGTCCGGGCGTCTCGGTTCACTGCTATTCGGAGTTGTGTTCTTCCTGGGCGGTGTCCTGGTCACCTGGGCTGCGCTCTCCTCGCAAGGCAGTATCAGCGTCGCCGCGGTGCTGGCTGGGCCAATAGCCATCATCATAGGTGTTGTGTACTTAACAAGGGGAGTGACCGGCAAAGACAAGCCGTTCGAAGACAAGCCAGCCGCGCCCCCAATTGATTTTCAGGTTTCCTCGGCGACAATAGAGGAACGACGGGCCAGAATCGCGGCAAACCAGTGTCCCAAGTGTGCAAATCCCGTGAACCCTGGCGACATGCAGTGTCCCTCCTGTAGGACCAATCTGCAATTTGCACGCGAGCATCTTGATCAATGGTAGAGTAGGACGCGTTTAGACCTCAACAGCACCTCTAGCACGGACATACTCGCTCAAGTAGAGAATTGCACGCTGCCCAACATGCGCCAATCGGAGCAGGTTGGGCAGCCCGTGCTCCACGCCACCCCCCCCGAGACCGGATCGTGCACGACCATTGCGACATCGTCTTTCCACGTTCCGACCGCGCGGCCGGCGAAGACTTGCCGCCGCATGCGCACCCAGCGCGAATCAGAATTCTGGAATTCCGCCTTTTGATGTTATAATGCGGCTCGACCGGCCCATGGGCGATCCCGTCATGAATGAGAACCTCGATTACATAAGAACCTTTTCGCGTTTTCCCTTTGCGTTGGCGCGTTTTCGCAAGCGCAAGTGAACCTTGGACTCGGCGCGGCAGGTCATCCGCGAACGGATGGAACGGCGGGAAGACATTTTCTTGCGAATTCTCGAACGAAATGTGTACGGCTATCCGGCCAGTCCGTATCTCCGCCTCCTCAAGCTTGCCGGGTGCGAGCTCGCCGACGTCCGGGCGCTCGTCCGGTCCAAAGGACTCGAAGGCGCACTGACGGAACTGCGCGGCGCCGGCGTCTACGTCGACTTTGAGGAATTCAAAGGCCGCAAGCCCATCGTCCGTGGCGGCGTCGAGTTCTGCGCCCCGGCGCACGCTTTCGACAACCCGTTCGCACGTCGGGATTTTGTCTCGGAATCGGGCGGATCCACCGGGCCGGCGACCCAGGTAAATCAAGACCTCGACTATAACGTCGACCGCGCGACGTACGAATTGATCTCGCTCGCCGCATACGGCGTGTTGGACGCGCCGCTCGGGACGTGGGGCTATATCCTCCCCGGCAGCGGGATGCGTCGTCTTTTCCAGCTTGATTCGTTCGACCGACGGCTGCGCCGCTGGTTTACTCCAACCGGCTGGCGCGACTCGAAATATTGGTTCAAATACGACCTGGCGATGTTCTACATGTTGGCGTGGATGCGCGTGTTCGGGATGCGTGTTCCCTTTCCGAAAGTAGTGAGGCCGGATCAGCCAGCCGTTATCGCGCAGTGGCTGCATCGGACGCTCCAGACCAATGATCGGTGTCTCTTGTTCGCGGGGGTGAGCCGGGCCATGCGAGTGTGCGTCGCGGCCGAGCAGGCCGACCTGGACTTGACTGGCGCCGCGTTTCGAGGCGGCGGCGAGCCCGTGACGGCCGCCAAGATCGCGGCCATGCAGCGCGTCGGCGCGCGTTACCTCCCCACCTATGCCATGTCCGAAGCGGGTTACGTGGCATCCGGCTGCGTCGAGCCCGCTGCCGCCGGCGACGTGCACTTGCTTCGCGACGCCTTTGCCCTGATCACCCATCCTCATCTCGTCGAGGGTATTGGCGTCACGGCCCCGGCGATCAATTTGACGACCCTCCTGCCCGGCGTCCCCAAGCTCATGCTCAACGTGCAGATGGACGATTATGGGATCGTGGAAGAACGTCATTGCGGATGCGAGATGGAAAGCTATGGCTATACCACGCACCTTCGAGAAATCTACAGTTACAGCAAGCTGGTGGGCGAGGGCGTGACCTTGATCGGAAGCGAGATGCTGCGCATTCTGGAACAGGTACTGCCGGCGCGGTTCGGCGGCACCCCACTCGACTATCAATTGGTGGAAGAAGAGGATGCGCGCGGCTACACCCGCGTCTGCCTTATCGTCAGCCCGCGCGTCCAGATCGACAATGATCGAGAGGTGGTCGATACCGTCTTGCGGGCGATGCGGGAATCGTCGTCCATGGCGGACGCGGCGCGTTCCGTTTGGAAGCAGACCGATACGATTCGAGTCAGGCACGCCGAACCCATTCTTTCCCCGCGTGGAAAATTACTCCCGCTGCGCATTCGATCTCATTAGCCTAAAGTGTAATCGCGCCAGCGTGCGTTGGCGCGAACAAAGAATACCTAAAGTCGGTGGAGGCAGTGTATGTCCCAGATCGCTGTGGCATTCCTCGGTTCGATCATGCTTGCGGCTGCTGCTTGCGCGGGGCAACCGCCATCTCCGGTAGCGCCCGCCGTCGCCGTTTCGGTTCCCACGCCCACGACGTTGGCTGCGACGCCAATAACAAGGACAATTCACTGTTATACCCTCTCCGGATTGGATATTCGTGATGTCCCGTTTCTGATGGCACTGGACTCGCTAAAGGCGCAGGGCTATACGATCGACGCGGTCGACGTGTCCAGCAGTAGTCTGGCCGCTGCGGCGCTCGCGCGCGGCGACGCCGACATCGCCTCGTTCAATAATCAGACCGCGTGGGATGCGATTGCCAAGGGCACGCCCGTTCGAACAATTATGGGGCGGTACGTCACCTCCCCCCTTATTGGCGCGACGCAGGCTGTCAAGACCTGCGCCGATTTGGATGGCAAGTCGGTCGCCTTGAGCGGCACGACCGGCGTCTCCCCGGCGCTATTCAATGAGTATGTAAAACAGACCTGTCCCGGCAGCAAGCCGCAGATAGTCGTGATCGCCTCCGCCCCGACGCGCTCGGCGGCGCTCCTTTCCGGCAACGTCGACGCGGCGCAGATTGAGTCACAGGATGCGGTCGAATTGGACCGGACTGCGCCTGGGCGCTTTCACACGCTCGTCGCTCTGGCCAAGGTATTCCCGCAGGTCCAATCCGGCGGCATCCACGCTCGGGTCGACTGGGCCAATCAGAATGCGGACGTCGTCAAGGATTTTGTCCGTGCGCTCCTGTTTGCAGATCGCAAGGTGAACGACAACCCCCAGGTCCTGTACGACGAATCAGTCAAACGGCTGGGAATCGACCCTGAAGTCGCCAAACAGGCCGGCGAGATCCAGTTTGGATACAACACGTGGGACCGCAACGGCGGACTCACGGCGGAGAATATCCAGAGCACGCTGGATTTCCTCGGCAAGATCGACCCGACGCTCAATGGCCTGCACACGCAAGACGTCGCCGATCTCTCGTACTTGAGCGAGGTGCTCGACGAAATCGGACGAAAATGATTTCGGTCGGATGTATCTGTGCCTTGGTCTCGTCGAGTCATGTTACATACTCAGACAGAGAGGGAGGCCCGTCTTGAAACGTTCACAAGTGAATGCGATCATGCGTGATGCCGGCGTTTTTATCGCGCACCGTGGGTTCTGTCTTCCCCCGTTTGCGTCTTGGACGCCAGCCGAATGGGCCGGCAAGGGGGAAGAGGTCCATGAGATTGTCGAGAATCGACTGGGCTGGGACATTACCGACTTCGGTCAGGGGGACTATCGCAATCGCGGGTTGTTTTTGTTTACTCTCCGCAACGGTCGTCCCGATAATCTGAAAACGATGCGCGGCAAGATCTACGCCGAAAAGGTCCTGGTCGTGGGCGTCGACCAGGTGACACCGCTGCATTTCCACTGGACGAAAATGGAGGACATTATCAACAGGGGTGGCGGCGTGCTGGCGATCCAGTTATACAATTCCACGTCCGACGAAGGCCTGGCCGACACCGATATCATGGTCAGCGTCGACGGAGTCACGCGAACCGTCAAGGCCGGCAGTACCGTCAAGCTTGGCCCGGGCGAAAGCATCACATTGCCGCCGTATCTCTACCACAAGTTCTGGGGTCTCGAGAGCACCGTGCTCGCTGGTGAAGTCTCCATGGTCAATGACGACAACCGTGACAATCGCTTTTACGAGCCCATCGGCCGATTCCCGGCGATCGAGGAGGACGAGCCCCCTTTGCACCTCCTTTGTACGGACTACTCGAGCTATTTCAAGCGCCCTGGGGGCTAATACTCTCAAGGCATTTGCTGCACTCGTCCCAAGACCCGACACGTGACGTACCCGTTGGAATGTCACGCGCCGCATCAAGTCGTCCGCGGTTGTGACATAGTCATGCCTCCGATCTTTACAAAACTCATTCCTCGCCTCCTCATGCCGTGTGATCATTCGACTGCCAAACACCAGTTGCATAACCAACGTTTGTCGGGTATAATATATTAGACCCGCGGTCGCGGGTCAATATGCAAAACTTCGATTTTGTCGCTTTGACGACAAAGGAGCCCAAATGTTGGCAAACCCGGTGGCGAGCGAAGCGAAAGTCGATCCGCGTGTCAGACGGACCCGTCAGCTCCTCATGCAGGCATTCGTGGAATTACTGAAGGAAAAAAGTTTCGATTCGATCACCGTCCAGGAGATCGCGGATCGGGCGACCGTCAATCGTGCCACCTTCTACGCTCACTTTGAAGACAAATACGTTCTTCTCGAAAACACATTTACCGATTGGTTCAAGCAGACCCTCTACAGTCGGCTGCCCCCCGGCTCCGAGTTCACGCCGGCCAACCTGCAGCTGCTCGTCCAGACGGTCTGTGAGTTCCTCGACCAATTGCAGACGCATTGTTCACCGTCCATCCGCACGCAATTCGACTCGTTGGTTGAACGGCAGGCCAAAATCCAGCTGTACGAATTTCTTCTCGCGTGGTTTCGCAAGCCTCGGTTGGCGCGGGAGAATGATCACGATGCCGCAGAGCTAGGCGCGACCATCACCAGTTGGGCGATCTACGGCGCAGCCTTGCGCTGGGGCCAGGGCGACCGGATGCTGACTGCGGAGGAATTCGCGCGACAGACGCTCCCGCTCCTGATGGCCGGATTCGGGTCGCCGGTCCATGTCGTGGGACACAAGCCTGCTGCAGCCAGAACGTAATTCACCGTGTGTCCGACTTCAAGACCTTCGCCAAATCTTCTCGCGAGCGTGGATCGCAACCCATTTTCAGCCAGAAAGCGGGTTTCTGGCGAAGGTATTACAACTTGAAAACGGATTTCCGAATCAAGTCGAAGTGCCGTTTTTTCGGCCGTTTTTCGAGGTTTCCAAATCAACTTGAAAACGCTTGATCAAAATCAAGTTTGCCATGACCGTCGCCTACTCGCCGCCCGCCAATCGCAACTTTCCAGTTGCCAGGCACCAATCTCTAATCAC
>JAMCQI010000094.1 GCA_023381515.1 Chloroflexota bacterium
TCGGTTCGGATGCGTTCCAGGAAACGGATGTGACCGGCGTCACCCTTCCGATCACCAAACACAATTACCTCGTCACCCACGTCGAGGACCTGGCGGCGATCCTCCGCGAGGCGTTTCATATCGCGCGCTCCGGTCGTCCCGGCCCCGTCTTGGTGGATGTCCCGAAGGACGTCCAAAACGCCAAATGCGAATTCGTTTATCCCGAAGGAGAGATCCGCCTGCCCCGCCGCCGCACGCCTGGGCGCGTGCCCCTCGAATCCTTGGAGCGCGCGGTCGAGTGGATCAATCAAGCGGAGCGTCCCGTCATTCTCGCCGGGCATGGGGTGCTCATGAGCGGCGCAGTCGACCAACTGCGCGAGTTTGCCGAAAAGACCCAGATTCCGGTCGCGCTGACCTTGCTGGGTCTGGGCGTTTTTCCGCGGCAGCACCGGCTCTGCCTCGGCATGATGGGCATGCACGGCGAGGCGTATGCCAATCGTGCGGTCCAGGGCGCCGATCTCTTGATCGCGGTGGGCATGCGCTTTGACGATCGCGTCACCGGCAATTTAAAGACCTACGCCAAAGGCGCCAAAAAGATCCACATCGAGATCGATCCGTCGGAAATCACAAAGAATGTGCGCGTGGACCTTCCCATTCTCGGGGATGCCAAGCAGGTCCTCGAAGAGCTCGCGCCCCGCGTGGCTCCGGCCGCGCACGAGGCGTGGCGGGACCAGATTTCCGAGTGGCGCCGCGAGAGTGAGGCGCGCGATATCCTCCGGCAGGAGGAGACGGAGACGCTTCTCGCGGCTCAGGTCGTCCACGATTTGTGGGAGGCGACCGAGGGCAAGGCGCTGATCGCGAGCGATGTGGGGCAGAATCAGATGTGGGAGGCCCAGTACTATTTACACGATGCCCCGCGCAGCCTGATTACCTCCGGCGGCCTCGGCACCATGGGTTTTGCCCTCCCCGCTGCCATCGGGGCCAAGTTCGCCCGGCCGGAAGCGGAAGTGTGGGTGACGGTCGGCGACGGGGGCTTTCAGATGACCCTGCAGGAACTGGCCACGATCGTGCAGGAACACCTCAAGATCAATATCGCCATCATCAACAACGGTTTCCTGGGAATGGTGCGCCAGTGGCAAGAGTTTTTCTACGAGCGGCGCTATGCCTCGACCCCCATTCTCAGTCCGGACTTTTGCAAGCTCGCGGATGCCTATGGCATCTCGGCCGCGCGGGTCACGACACGGGACGAGGTGATCCCCGCGATCCAACAGGCGCGCCAAAACCCCGGACCGGTCATTCTCGATTTCCGCGTCGAGGCAGAGGACTCGGTTTATCCGATGGTCCCCGCGGGCGCCGATTTGCACGCGATGATTCGCCGGCCGATCCCGGTACGGTGAGGAAAAGATTAACCGCGGAGTACGCAAAGAACGCGGAGAGAAATAAGGATTCTCTGCGCTCTCTGCGGTTTATGCTCTTGGCTGTGAGCGTAGGTCGACTCTAGGGATGCAGATTAACGGAGAAGAGCAGACATGAAGCATACACTCGTAGCGCTGGTGGAGGACAAACCCGGAGTTTTGAATCGCGTCGCCAGCCTCTTTCGACGGCGGGCCTTTAACATCGAAAGCCTCACGGTCGGGCGGACGCACGAAAGTGCCATCTCCCGCATGACGATTCAGGTCGACACCGAGTACACCCCGGCCACGCTCGTGGAGGCGAATCTTTCGAAACTCATTAATGTCCTCGACGTCAAGGACGTCACCCATACGCCGACGGTCATGCGCGATCTCGCGCTCATCAAGGTGTCCGCCGACGCGAGCGCCCGCGCCGAGATTGCCCAGTTGGCCGAAATTTTTCGCGCCAAGATCGTCGACGTCGGGACCGATTCCGTCATCATCGAGGTCACCGGGGACGAGGAAAAGGTCAGCGGTCTCGTGGAACTGTTGCGGCCGCGCGGGATTATGGAGATGGTGCGCACCGGCCTCGTCGCCATGGAGCGCGGCAGTGGGAACGGCCACGATCGTGTGGCCGAGGAAATGGATTCGTGGATTCCGGCGAGCGGCAATGGACGCCGGGTCGAGAGTACGGTTCAATAACAAAGGGAGGATAAATGGCCACTATTTATTACGACAAGGATGCGAATGTCCAAGCCCTGAAAGGCAAGACTGTTGCCGTGATTGGATACGGGAGCCAGGGACATGCGCATGCGCTCAATCTACGCGACAGCGGAGTGAACGTGGTCGTCGGCCTGCACGATGGCAGCAAATCGCGCGCCAAGGCCGAGGCTGAGGGACTGACGGTGAAATCCGTGGCCGAGGCGAGCAAAGCGGCCGATTTCATCATGATTCTGACCCCGGATACGGGTCAGGCGAAATTGTATCAAGAGTCGATCGCCCCCTATTTGACGAAGGGCAAGACCCTGATGTTCGCGCATGGATTCAATATCCGCTTTGGCACGATCACTCCGCCCGCGGACGTCGACGTGAGCATGGTCGCTCCCAAAGCGCCGGGGCACCGCGTGCGCGAGGTCTTTAAGGACGGCGGGGGGACTCCGGCGCTCCTCGCCATTCACCAGGACGCGAGCGGCAAGGCAAAAGAGAACGCGCTCGCGTATGCCAGGGCGCTCGGCGCGACGCGTGCAGGCGTTATCGAGACGACCTTTGCGGAAGAGACCGAGACGGATCTTTTCGGAGAGCAGGCCGTTCTCTGCGGCGGCGTGAGCGCGCTCGTCAAGGCGGGGTTCGAGACGCTCGTCAAGGCCGGCTACCAGCCGGAAATCGCCTACTTTGAATGCATGCATGAATTAAAGCTTATCGTCGACTTGATGTACCGCGGCGGCTTGAACTATATGCGCTATTCGGTGAGCGACACCGCCGAGCACGGCGACTATACCGGCGGACCCCGCCTGATTAACGAAGAGACGTATGGCGAGATGGACAAGATGTTGAAAGAGATCCAAGACGGCACGTACGCTCGGAAATGGATCGCCGAGAACGAAGAGGGCCGGCCCTGGTTCAACGAGCAGCGCCGACAGGAACGCAACCATCCGATCGAAAAGGTGGGCGCCTCCCTGCGCGCCATGATGCCGTTCCTCGATCCGGTCACCATCGAAGAGTAAACCAGCGGAGGTGCCCATGGACTCGAACTCCAATTACGTTCGCATTTTCGACACCACCTTGCGAGACGGCGAGCAATCGCCGGGCGCGAGCTTGAGCAGCGCCGAGAAACTGGAGATCGCGCGCCAACTTGCGCGTTTGGGCGTGGATATCATGGAAGCCGGTTTTCCCGCGGCTTCTCCCGACGACTTGGAGGCCGTCCGCCGCATCGCGCTCGAGGTCGGCCATCCGCACGAAGCGGGCGGTCGCGTTCCCATCATCGCCGGTCTGGCGCGCGCGAACAAGGCCGATATCGACTCGGCCTGGGAAGCTGTGCGGCACGCGGCCCATCCTCGCATCCATACCTTTCTGGCGACCTCCGACATTCATCTGAAGCACAAGCTCAAGATGACGCGCGAGGAGGTCGTCGAGCGGGTCCGCGACACGGTCACTCATGCCCGGCACTATTGCGAGGATGTTGAGTTCTCCCCCGAAGATGCCGGCCGCTCCGACCCCGAGTTTCTGTATCATGTGCTCGAGGTCGCCATCCAGGCCGGCGCGACCACTCTCAACATCCCGGATACCGTCGGCTACACGATGCCGGAAGAATTCGGAGCGCTTATCGCCGGCATCCTCCGGAATACCCGCGGCATCGAGAGCACGATTGTCTCCGCGCACTGCCACAATGACCTTGGGCTGGCGACGGCGAATACGCTCGCCGCGATCCGCGCGGGCGTGCGGCAGGTCGAAGTGACGGTCAATGGGATCGGCGAGCGCGCCGGCAACACGTCTCTCGAAGAAGTGGTCATGGCGCTGCACACGCGCCATGCGTTCTACAACGTCACGACGGGGATCGATACGACCCAGATCGCGCGCACCAGCCGGATGGTCTCGAACTATACCGGCATCGCCGTCCAGCCGAACAAGGCCGTCGTCGGCGCGAACGCTTTTGCCCATGAAGCTGGCATTCATCAGGATGGCATGCTCAAGAACCATCTCACGTATGAAATCATGCGCCCTGAGACCGTCGGCATGGCCGCCTCGAACCTGGTCCTCGGCAAGCATTCGGGACGGCATGCGCTCCAGTCTCACCTAAAGGAGCTGGGCTATCAGTTAAGCGAGGGGGATCTGGATCAAGCGTTCCGCCGTTTCAAAGAACTGGCCGACAAGAAAAAGGTGATCGCGGATGCCGATCTGGTCGCGCTCATCGCCGACGAATTCTACCAGCCTCCCGAAGTCTTTGCGCTCCAGAACCTGCAGGTAACCTGCGGCAATCCCGGGATGCCCACCGCCACCGCGCGACTGCGCGGGCCGGACGGCAAGAGCGTCGTCCGCGCCGCCGTGGGGACGGGCCCCGTAGATGCTGCTTACAAGGCCATCGACGCCATTGTCCAGGCGCCGAACACCCTCGTCGAGTACAGCGTCCATGCGGTGACCGAAGGCATTGACGCCTTGGGCGAGGTGACCGTCCGCCTACAGTCCGACGAAACCGAACCGCACAGCTTTGGCGGGCACGGGGCGGATACCGACATCATTGTCGCGAGCGCGAAAGCGTATCTCGCCGCCCTGAACAAACTGGTCTCTCACCAAAAGCCTACCGAGTCACTCGGCGTGACCACCCCCGTTGTAGAAAACGAAAGGAGCACCGACTATGCTGCCCGAAAAGACTGAAACAGCTGAAGAGCTGCAGCCCTGGGCCGATCTGTTTGCCGAGCCGCGCGGGTACGCCTTGCAATGGGACGTCAGGGAAATCTGGCCCGAGTCCAAGCGCGAGGAAACGGAGGCTGGCCGGTCTAATCTCAATGGGGAGTCTGTTGCACCCGTATGACGCCAAGAACGCTCTTTGACAAAATCTGGGACAGCCACGTCGTCTTGCAGGAATCGACCGGCCCCGCTATCCTGTACTTCGATTTGCACCTGGTGCACGAGGTCACTTCTCCCCAGGCCTTTCAGGAACTGCGCGAGCGCGGCCTGCGCGCCCGCCGTCCCGACAAGACCTTTGGGACCATGGACCACAGCATCCCCACCCTCCGCGGTGCTTCTCCTGTGGACGACCTCGCGGCCAAACAAATCAAACAGTTTGCGACCAACTGTCATGATTTCGGCATTCCGCTTTACGAGATGGGGAATGCGCACCAGGGGATTGTGCACGTCATCGGCCCTGAGCTGGGTCTCAGCCAGCCGGGCATGACGATCGTCTGCGGCGACAGCCACACGGCCACCCATGGGGCTATGGGCGCTCTCGCCTTTGGAGTCGGCACGAGCGAAGTCGGACACGTCCTGGCCACCCAGTGCCTCCTCCAGCGCCGTCCCAAGACGCTGCAGGTCCAAATTGACGGCGCGCTGTCCAACGCGGTGACAGCCAAAGACACCATCCTCGCGCTGATCGCCAAAATCGGGATTGGAGGCGGAACGGGGCACGTCATCGAGTATATGGGGTCAGCCATCCGCTCCCTCCCGATGGAAGCCCGCATGACCATTTGCAATATGTCCATCGAGGCTGGTGCTCGCGCGGGGATGATCGCTCCGGACGACAAGACGTTCGAGTATCTGGCCGGGCGGGAGTTTGCGCCGAAAGGGGCAGCGTGGGAGGCCGCGCTCGCGCGCTGGAAGGCTCTTCCGACCGACGAGGGCGCCCGATTCGACCGTTCAGTCTCGCTCGACGCCCAGGCGCTCGAGCCGATGATCACGTTTGGCACCAATCCCGGCATGGGGATGCCGATCACGAGCCGCATCCCCGACCCATCCGCCCTCGCGGATGCAGGCCAAAAGAGCGCGTTCGCCAAGGCGCTCGAGTATATGGATTTGCAGCCGGGGGAGCCGCTCCTCGGTCATCCGGTGAACGTCGTCTTTATCGGCAGTTGCACGAACGGGCGGATTTCGGACCTCCGGCTCGCGGCGTCGGTTCTCAAAGGGCGCCGCGTTGCTCCACAAACGCGTGTGCTTGTGGTGCCCGGTTCCCAAGAGGTCAAGCGCCAGGCCGAGCAAGAAGGACTCGACGAGATTTTCCGCGCGGCCGGCTGTGACTGGCGTGAACCCGGCTGCAGCATGTGTATCGCCATGAACGGCGACATGCTCGAGCCCGGTCAATATTGCGTTTCGACGAGCAATCGCAACTTTGAGGGGCGGCAGGGCAAAGGGGGACGCACTCTGCTCGCCTCGCCTCTCACCGCGGCCGCTTCCGCCATCGCCGGCGCCGTCGCCGACCCAAGAAAGATATAGACCCATGCAACCATTGAAAACCCTTACCTCGCGTCTCGTCGCGTTCCCGAACGAGAACATTGACACCGACCAAATTACGCCCGCGCGGTTCCTCAAAGTGACCGACAAGGCGGGCATGGACAAGTTCCTTTTCGCCGACTGGCGCTATGATGCCTCCGGCCGTCCGCGGCCCGACTTTATCTTGAACCAACCTGAGGCGCAGGGCGCCCAAATTCTCCTAGCCGGCGACAATTTCGGCTGCGGCAGCTCGCGCGAGCATGCCGTGTGGGCGCTCACCGCCTTTGGCTTTCGCGCCGTCATCAGCACCTCCATCGCCGATATCTTTGCCAACAATGCGCTCAAGAACGGCTTGCTGACCATCATCGTGGACAAGCCCACGCACCGCGATCTCTTGGATCTCGTCGCCGAGGCGCCCAATGCGGACGTGACCATCGACGTGGCCGCGCAGACCTTGACCCTGCCCGGCGGCCGCCAGGTGCATTTCCCCATCGACCCGTTCGCCCAAACCTGCCTGCTCGACGGCGTAGACGAGCTGGGCTATCTCTTGTCACGGCAAGAGGCGATTGCAGCGTACGAAGCACGCCAATAGGATTCTCACGACCGGGGAATCTCTCATGGATATTCAAATTTATGACACCACCCTGCGGGATGGCACCCAGCGCGAGGGATTGTCGCTCACCTGCCAGGACAAGTTGAATATTGCGGCGTTACTCGACGAGTTTGGCGTCGCCTATATCGAGGGCGGGTGGCCGGGCTCGAACCCCAAGGACGCCGAGTTCTTTGAGCGCGCCCGCGAG
>JAMCQI010000066.1 GCA_023381515.1 Chloroflexota bacterium
TGTTCTCTAGCGTGAACGAGCCGCCGGCTTGCTGGCCCGTGCCCACGAGGAGGATGTTGGATGGCGGCGAAGGCCGGCCCTCGGAATCGATGGCGCACAGTGCGGCGCGCAAAGTCGTATTGGCAGGGAGCGAGCCGCCGGTGGCTGACCGCGACGCCGATTTGATCCCCGGCGCCCCCGCGCCCGGCGAGAACTGGTTGACCGGCAGTTTCCCGGTGATGATGAGGCTGGCGAGCGCGCTACCGTCGGCGAGGATCGTGTAGGTCTGGTTCGAATCGAACGTCCATTCGTTCGGGAACAGCGCATCCCAAGAGGGCGCCTGCACCTGATATGGCGCCCAGGCCGGGCCGAGGGGGATCGCATAGAACAAGCCCGGCAGGGGCGCGGGCGCCACATCCGCCGGCTTCGGGCCGGTATCGAGGTCGTACATCGAGTCGGTGACCGTCTGCGCCTCAATCTGGACGGACCAGTCTTTCCGGAGTGACCAGCGTTGAATCCGGAACTTACCCGTCCCGCCCGGAACGTCGGAATGTGTGATCGAGACGACTTGGCCGACCTCGTTGCCCAAGCCCAGCAGCGTCGTGCCCCACGTGGCCACCCGCGCGCCGCGCCACTCCGCGGGATTGATGCCGCCGATTTCCTCGCGCACGCGCGTGGCTGCGATGCGGAGCGCCTGGCTCAGCGTGGAGCAGCCCACCGAGTGCATCTGCGCCGTCAGAGGGGACTGCGCGCGGCCGTAGTAGGCGGCGTGGCTCTTGTCGCAGTACTCGGCGGTGTTGGCTTGGTAGGCGTATGCCACGTCGGCGAAGGAAAGAACCAGCTTTTCGAAGCCCGCCTGGATGGGCGTCAACCGGAGGCTCTGGAACAGCATGTTGGCCGCGGTGTAGGCGTCCACGGCGCTGGCGTTGACGCGGCACCCGAGTTTCAGCTTGCCAAATTCCCAGGTGTAGAACCCCAGGCAGCAGTTGAGCACCTCGGCTAGCCAATCCCGGAACGGCTTCTGGCTGCCGATGACGCCCTGAAACTGAAACTGCGTCTCGGTAATCGCGTAGGTGTCCTCCTCGGCGTAACCGGCGGCCACGGCGTCAGCGATGGGCAAGACAACCAGATTCTGCTGCCCGTCGTAATAGGGCTGCTCGCCGTCGTAATACTGGAACGTCCAACTGCCGTCGGGATTCCGGTTGATTTGCGCACCGTTGAGCGCATACCCCTCGGCGGTGATCGAGTACGCGGTGCCGGACGTGGCGCCCAGGACCGGCGCCACCTGGTCGGCGGCGATCTCGGCGGCGCCGCTGCCATCGCCGGCCACCACAGACGGGAGGACGAACGCTGCCAGTTGGTCCTCCGACGCGGGCCCGGAGCCGCCGGCAGGGTTCGAACCGGTAGAAGGGTCGCCGTAGAGTCCCGTGGCGCGCAGCAGCATGTTGACGGCGATCCAAAACGGGTTCACCAGACCGCGGACCGCGCTGCGGTTGCCGTCCTTGTCCCAAGTCCAGCCCCAGAGGCCGAAATCGATGGGGACCTTCATCTGGTGCTGGTCCGGCGTGCTGGGCTGGATCTTGCTGTCCTTCTGGATGCGGATCTCGCAGGCCGCCGTGCCCGCAGCGAAGATATCCGGCTGCCACACCTGCGGCGTGCCCTGGCCC
Organism: Chloroflexota bacterium; assembly: GCA_023381515.1. The sequence goes on from JAMCQI010000066.1 coordinate 1,647, forward strand.
AGGGAGAAGGAATCGCTCGCCGGGTTCGCGGGGTCGTTTCCGGGGACGTACCGAAGGCCATATCCCGGATGGTACTTCGAAACATTCAAATTGCCATCGAGCTTGAGCCCCTGCCAGAGGAAACCATCGACCATCGGCGCGACCACGTAGCGGTAGCCGTCGGCGTTCTGGACCACCATCGAGGCGGTGAACCCGCCCAGCGGGCCCGCACCCAGGATCCCCAGGGAATCCGAGAAGTCGGATTCGTCGCGGTACGCGACCATCAGGGCGGCGGCGAAGAAGGCGAACAGGGGGTTGCCCCCGGAGTTACACCAGATCTCGGACAGCGCGATGCCCCAGACAGTATCGGAGATGATCGACGTGGCGGTGACCCTGTTGCGGCCGAGGCCGGCGAAGCCGGTCGAGTTGTCCAGGATGTTCACGCCCTGCGGATCGGCCTGCTGGCCGCCGAAGTACTTCGCCATGCCGTGCGCCTGGCAGCCGTTGGCGGATTCGAGGTAGTAGTCGCAGGAATCCGGATCGCCGCCGCTGCCGTGGGCCGCGTAAGGACAGTTCACGCCGTCGTTGAAGATCTTCCAGCACTGCCGGCTCACCACCCGCTCCGGGTACTGGTTCATGATCTGGAAGAAGCCATCGGAGCAGGTCACCGGGAAGTTCGCGGTGCCGTCGCTCACGAAGTTCTGGATGACGCCTTTCCAGAGTTGAAGCAGGATGCCGGAGTTGACGTGGAACAGGCAGAGGTCGATTTCGGCGTATTTTAGATCCGTGTCGTTCGCCAACTGGGTCATCGCCCGGTCGGCGTTGCCGAAGGTGAAGCGAACGTTATCCGAGGACCCCTTGATGTCCTGGGAGATGATCACGTCGGAGCCGGACTCGCCGATGCCGATGAGCCGCGGAAGGTACAGTTGGCCGCCGACCGTCACGCGCCGGTCGGAGAGGTAGATGTCGCCCACGCGCCACTGCGTGGGGCTGGTATCCGGCTGGTGGCCCGTGTTCGCCGCCACCTTCGAGATGTACGTGACGCCCTTGTAGCTGACCCAATCGTCGACGGCGTATGTCACGGTCGCGCTCCAGGCGGGCTCGCGGGGCGCGATATGAATCAGCGGAACGATCTGCTGGACCTCGGAAAGGAGCGCCGTCGAGAGTGCGCTCGAGGGGAACCGCACACAGGTGGACGCGACCGTGTAGCCGAGCGCCTGCGTGGGATCAACCACCTCGACGAATGTCAGGCCGGCCTGGACGGCATTTCGAAGGTACTCCAGCGAAAGCGGCGCCTGGTCGAAGGTGACGAGAGTAGCCGTCGCGGTGCCATCCGGATTCGGGACGTTGTACGTGAACGCCTTCCAAGGGCCCTGCACATCCTCCCAAAAGGCGCGCAACGCGCGTGCCTCGCTCCAGTTGAGGTTGGGCCTCCGGAACTGGAATTTGCGCGGGCCGATGCCCGCGTAATACCGCTGCTCCTGCTTGGCGTCGAGGCTGCCGAAGCGGTGGACGATCACCGGGCGTTCGACGGAGAAGCCGAACGGGTACTCGCTGGTGAGCGGAAATGTCTGGCCGGAATTGACTACCGCCGGGACGGCGATACGGCCGATGGAGTCGGACATGATGTGCTGAGAAGAAGAGCGAACGCTGTTCGGCAGCGCGTTCAAAGCCTACTAGGCGAAAAGGAATGGCAGTCGATGCGTCAGGCCAACTCCGACTCGCGTCATCCGGCCGGGAATTCCCGCAACGGGACTTCAAGCTCGCGTGGCCTGGCGAGATCGGAGAGACGGGCGTTTTGCGGCAGGTTGCGGCTAACGAATAAGGAACGCGTTTGCAGGCATCGCGTTTACGGCTGTAATGTTGGGGTAGTGCAAGAATCTGAATTCAATCCACGGGATTTGATTGCTGGCCCCTTCCAGTCCTGCCCAAAATGCGGACAGCCGCTGTTTGGGGTCGTCATGGTCAGGCGCGACGCATACTTCCGCAGATGTCAGGCGTGTTTTCATTCAGCCATATTCACGTTGCCGGTCTTGCGAAAGAAAATCCTCTACCTCGATCAGTTCGCGATCAGTAATCTCGTGAAGGCTTTGGACCCGCGCACAAAAGGTCACGCGCGAACGGTCGCCGATCCGTTTTGGACCAAGCTCTTTCAGACGCTCGAAATTGCGGCCAAGATGCAGCTCATCGTCTGTCCGGATTCCGATGAACATCGAACTGAGTCTCTGGTCGCTCCCTTCTATACTAATCTGAAGCGGATATACGAGCATTTCTCGAACGGCGTTTCGTTTCACGATTCACGAACGATCCGCCGCATACAACTTGTGGAAATGGCCGAACGATGGCTGGATGGGAAGAAGCCGGAGTGCACCCTCGATCCGGGTCTCATAACAAGCGGCGATTTGCACGGCTGGCAGAGCCCGATAGGCGTCTCAGTGACATTACCTCAAGCAGACGCAGTCCTTGAGGGGATTCGGGAAACGAGGAAACGAGTGCATCAGGAAATGCAGATCGCTTTCGAATATTGGCGGTCAGAGAAGCTCTCGTTTGACGAGCGGGTTACGAGAGAGGCCGGCCAATACGGCACAAAGCTCTTGGCAGACTTACTTAACTGGCGCGACAAGGTGCGGGAAGCTCAGTTTGGGTTGAACTCAGTCGATCCACGCGAGTTGTACCCAACCCCCGGGGTGGAGATTCTCATGGCCTTAATTACCGCATTTCGTACTAGGGGCTTATCGGAAGATGAGGCACCGCATAAGGCTTTTGAATTCCTCCGATCCGACGTGCCGACCGCCGCTCCACGCCGCCAAGTATCCGGGCTGTTGTACGCTGCACTCGCAATGCGAGCTCAGAACGGACAGGTCCGCGCACCGAACCAGGGAATGGCGACCGATATAAGCGTACTCGCGGATCTGCTTCCATATTGTGATGCCATGTTCGTAGACAACGCTGCGAGGGCTCTTGTAGAAGACATCCCCAAGAACCGCAAGCCACCCTACGGCTGTAAGGTCTTCTCCGCCGCGGTTCGTACCGAGTTTTTGGCGTATTTGGGGCAGATTGTAACCGCCGCGTCCGAGGAGCACCGCAGCATGATTCAGCAGGTATACGGTGACGAGTACATCAAACCATACGATGAGATACTGTTAACTAAGAAGTAGCTTGGCCCGACCAACTGGCCCTCAATGTCCCGGTTTCGTATTGGTAGGTCAGGCCACCTCCACCAACTCCAAACCCTGCACATTCGAGCGCGCGAGATCTGTTGCCTGCGCCCAATTCCCGCGGAATGCCACCGTCACGCGCCCCTGCGTGTTGTTGCCAGTCGGATCGTAATTGCTGCCGATCTGCTCGTCCGCAGCCACGTCGAACGGGTCGTAGAACGCGAACGGCGTCAACCCTCCGTTCTGCGAAACCCAGAAACTCCAGAGCGCCGCCAACGCCGCCGCGCTCAGGCGCTTACTCAACCGGTACGTCCGGCGCGAAGTTTGCGCCAGTTGCGAGCGTTGGATCGTGCCGTCGTGATACTGGTTTTGCAGTTGCGCATACTCGCGCACCTCGGTGAACGCCGTGCACAACGATGCTGGCATCACGCTGTTCGGCGCGGCTGGCTGGAGGTTACCGGGCATGGCGAAATACCTCTTGCGACCTCGGGCGCGCCAAGCAATGGGTGGTAAAGAGAGAAACCACCATGACCGACAGAGACAAAATCTTCATCGAATGCCGGACCATTGTCCAGTTGACTGCGGCGTTGGCTGCCGCCATCGAACGGCTGGGCGCCGCAGTAGAGGAACTGATGCCGCCTCCCGCGGATGACGCCAATCAACCTGGGACCGAGCGAATCAACTGACTCACGCCACCATCAGTCCCGGCACCTGCATCGTCGCCGCCTGCTGCGTGCGGCCGTAGCTCCCGCCCTGCGCCGCCATGGACTGATCCATCACGAACTCCGGCGTAATCGGCGTACCGTTGATGTTCAGCGCGATGGTGGTATTCCCCATCCCAGCCGAGGGGCCCGCTCCCGGCGTGGGATACGGTACGGTGCTAATCCCGCCCAGCGTGGGGATGCCCGACTGGTAGGCGTGCCACTGATTGTTCTGAAAGCTCGCCTGCTGGTAGAGATTACCGCCGGTCTCCACGAGGCTGCCGCCGTAAGGCGTGGCCGCGGAGAGCGGCATCTTCTGGCCGGTCGCTTCCGAGTACAGCATCACCAACTGCCGCACGCCCGGGGACCGCACGGCCACCGAAATCTGCCCGCCGAACTCCTGCTGGGCGATAGCGACGACCTGCTTGACCGTGCCGCTACTCTTCGGAATGTCGATGCCGTAAACCTGCTTGATCAGCTTGCTGGCGTGCGCCTCGGGGCTCTCCACGCCCGCGAGTTTCTCGCCGAGGCCGATGCCGAGTCCCGCCACGCCCCCGATGAGGGCACCGAGCGGACCGCCCATCGTGAAACCAATAGCTGCGCCGCCCGCAGCACCCTCGCCGACGCCAGTCCACGTGCCACGGTCTGACCCCAGGAGACCGCGCTCGGCCACCATCATGCCGCCGGTGAACACGGCGGCACCCGCCACGCCATGCATACCGGTGATGTGGCTCCCGCGGACCTGGGTCATTTCGCCGTTCTCGTCCATAATCCAGCGCGAGGGCGAATGAGTGAACGCTCCCCAATCCGTGCCCTTGAAATTGTCCAGAATCGTGCGCGGATTGAACCCGGAGCCCGGAACCCCGCGACTGCCGCTGACCGCGTTGGCGATGGCAACCGGAGTCGGCGCGTACACCGTGCCGCCGCCGGCCCAAGGCGCGGGCGTATAGCCGCCAGCGGCCGAGTAACCTCCGCCCATTGCGCCACCGGTCGAGCCGCCGGACACCGGCGTCGGCGCATACAGAATCGTACTGGCCGAGGCCGTTTCCGAGGCGCCACCGCCGAACAAGGGCGGGATACTCACAGTGCCAACGCCGGGGATCGGCACGGGCAGCGACGGCGCGCGGCCACCGAGCATGGGCTGGATCATGGAATTCGCGAACCAGCCCAGCACGCCGGTGTTCGAATGCAGTTCAAGCGTGAGCGCGTCGATGCTGCGCTTCAACGTATCAGCGTGCGGAACCACGGCTTCGCCGGCATGCACGATAGCAGGGCCCGTGGTTGCAATGGTGCCCCCCTCCTCGTGCTTCGGGATCCTATATGCCTTCTGTCCCGTAACGCTTTTCAGATTCCAGTCTCCGATCACGTCCTGGAGATCGATCGTGCTCCAGTCCCGGCCCGGATAGCGGGCGCGGAGTTCGCGTTCCAGAGACATCGAGCTCACGCCGAGACGCTTGCCCGCTTGCACCAGGCTCATCGTGTCGCCGCCCACCAGAACCCGGTTTTTGATCTGCCCCGCTTT
>JAMCQI010000086.1 GCA_023381515.1 Chloroflexota bacterium
AGTGCGGACGCCTACCTCAAGCGGGATCGCGAGCGCGAGATCGCCCGACTACAAAGAAAAGCGACGAAGCTGGGCTTTACCCTTGCCCCCGTGCCCGCTTCAATCGGCGCGTGAAGTTTCTGGGTAGGCCCATTTTTGGCCGAAGCAATCTCACCCGAGGCCGAGTTTGCGCCCGCCCCGCTATGGTCCCGCGATCTCCCGCGGGATCATCGATCCCGCGGGTCCCTAGACCCCGCGACTCCTGCGGGGGTCTGCGGGATGGCACTTCACAGGACGCCGCCGCAACTGAACTACACCCGGTCAATCGCAGCTTAACCATGGAGCACCTTTAGCAAGCAGGCTTGGTCCCACCCCGCTCTCAGGCGCTTGGCATGGATGTCACACATGACGGCGCGCTCCTATTCAGATGGAACGTCCGTTGCGCATTTGTCATTTCTCATTCGCCATTGTGCTATAATGCGACCATGGATCTCGAGGAACTCGCGGCTGAAGCGCGCCGGCTGGGACTCGAACTCACCCCCCGGCAGCTCGAGCAATTTGACGACTACGTTCGCGCACTTTTGGATTGGAATATGCGCTTGAACCTGACGGGCATCACCGACCCCAATGAGATAATGGTCAAGCACCTGCTGGACTCGCTCTCCGTCGCTCCTCTCCTAAACGCGCCGTTTCACGCTCGACTGATCGACATTGGCACTGGCGCCGGCTTCCCGGGCATCGTGCTCAAAATTGCGCTGCCCCAACTCGACGTGACTTTGCTCGAGGCAACCGGCAAAAAGGTCCAGTTTCTCAAGCACATACTCGTTAGTCTGCAGATTCACGGCGCCGAGGCCATCCAGGGCCGCGCCGAAGATCTCGGTCGCGACCCGGCCCATCGCGAACAATATGACTATGCCGTCGCCCGAGCCGTCGCTGACCTCGCGACCCTTGTCGAATATGCCCTTCCCTTTTTGCGCGTCGGCGGAGTTTTTGTAGCTCAGAAGGGAATAGATGTCGAAGAGGAAATCCGCGGCGGGGGGCGGGCCATCCGTCTTCTGGGCGGACACCTGCGCGAGACTTTGCCTGTCCAACTGCCGGGACTCCAAGTCCGCCATTTGGTGATCGTCGATAAAGCCGCCCCCACTCCACCCGCCTATCCCCGCCGCACTGGCCTCCCGGAGCACAAACCTCTGCGCTGACTCCCATTTTTGACCAAACTCTTACTTGACAATCAAGCCGGCTTGTCGTATAATATCGACATATTGAAATTCCTCTATGTGATTGGCCGATTCGTATGAAAGAAATGGATTGTGTCTCCTTCTGCCGAGCGCTCGGCGACGAGACGCGGCAAGATATTCTACAGCTGCTGCAAACCAGAGGCGAGATGCGCGTGAACGACATTGTCGCCGCCTTTGGGCGCTCGTCGCAGCCAACCATTTCGCACCACTTGAAGGTACTCAAGCAAGAGAGTCTCGTGACCAGCCGCCGCGCGGGCAAAGAGATCCTTTATGCGCTGAACCAGAACAATGTCGAGGAATGCTGCGGGATGCTCTGGGCGAAATTCGCTGAAGGGAAGGCGGGGCTCTCCTCGCCGGCAAATCGCCTCGCAGAGCGCGGGCCTAATGCCAGGTCGTAACATTTCCCTGGGATGGGTGCAAGAAAAAGGCCAGGTGAGCCAGCCGCTAGACAAGCGGCTTTTCTTCCAGATTACATATCGACATATTTCAATCACTCTATGGAGGAAATTACGATGGCTGAAATTACGATGGCGGAAATTACGTCGGCGGAAATTACGTCGGCGGAATCTGCGGTTCGAGATCGAGTGCGCGAGCATTACGCGAGCATTGCACGCCAAGCGCTCGCGGGGAAACGCTCCGCTTGCTGCGGCCCGGATGATGTGATTCCACTGGAAGCGATCCAAGTCCAAGACGCGCTCCCGCAGGACGTTGTCGAGACATCACTCGGATGCGGGACCCCCCTCGAAATCGCACGGCTCCAGTCCGGCGAAACCGTGCTCGACCTCGGGAGCGGTGGCGGCCTCGACTGCTTTATGGCGGCGAAGCGAGTTGGTCCTGAAGGCAGTGTCATCGGCGTGGATATGACACCGGACATGCTCGCGCTCGCGAACAAGAATGCCGAAAAGCTGGGGGCGACGAATGTTGAATTTCGTAAGGGGTTCCTGGAGGAGCTTCCCGTCGCCGACAACAGCGTGGATGTGATCATTTCAAACTGTGTCGTGAACCTCGCTGCTGATAAGGACGCCGTCTTTAGGGAAGCCTTTCGAGTCCTGAAGCCTGGGGGCCGTGTCGCCATCTCCGATATGGTCTCGCGTTTGCCGCTGCCTGAAGTGATTCGCGCTAGCGTCGAGTCCTGGGCCGCATGCGTGAGCGGGGCGCTTGTGGACGAAGATTACCTGGCGAAAATGCGTAAAGCGGGGTTCGTGGGGGTGAAGAAGGTGGCCGGCGGCGCGAACAGACTCGAGCCGGTCTATAGTGCCAAGATCGTCGCTCGCAAGCCCGGAGATGTTTCACGTTTGCCTGCCGGCTGGGACGATATGGTGCCCGTGGCAAATGCAGGGTCCTGCTGCGACGACGCGGCCCTTGCCGTGAGGAAAGGCTCATGCTGCGGCTGACGAGACGCCGTGCCGCGGTTTTACGAAACACAGACAGAACAGAAAGCCGGGGCGGCCCCTCAAGAAACCGGGATCTGGGGCCCCCCGGTGTCCTCTGATAGGACACGTCCCTCACACACACGTAGGATTTTGGCCCGAGTGAGCAGCTCGGGAGTAAAGTCCTCCAGGTCCGTCGCGGTGATGAGGGCCTGTGACGCATTCATGACCGTCTGGGACAGCGCTGCCCGCCGCGGCGCGTCCAGTTCGGACATCACATCGTCCAGAAGAAGGACTGGTTCCTCTTCAGTCTCCGCGCGCATGAGCGCTACCTCCGCCAGCTTCAACGACAACGCGATCGTGCGCCCCTGACCGCGCGAGGCATAGGTGATCGCGTCCATCGCGTGGGTCATTTCGGGCGAGCGGTCCACCAGGAAACGCAAGTCATCCCGGTGTGGGCCAACCAAGGTGAGACCTGCGCCCAGTTCGCGTGAACGCATGCTCGCGAGCTGTTGAGCAAAACGCGGGGCGACTGCGCTCGCGCGTCCGGCGGGCAAATCCCCCGGGCCAAGCGCCGGCTCCACTGCGCGCCCGGCCGCAAGCCCGACGCTCGGTTGGTAAACCAAGGCCAGGTACTCTGCTCCCCCCGTCAGCCGTGGGTGTATCTCCGCCGTGAGCTGATTATAGCGCTCGACTGTCTCGGCGCGGCGGGCGATGATGTATGCTCCTTCGGTGACCAGATGCTGGTCCCAAATCTCGAGTTCGGCCGGCTTGAACGGCCGTTCGTGGAACTCGCGGAGCAAACTGTTGCGCTGCTCGAGTACCTGGTTGTACCGGGAGAGCGCACGTCCATAGCGCGGGTCGATCTGCGCCAACGTGGTGTCGAGATAGCGGCGCCGGTCTCCTGGTGACCCAAAAACGAGGTCCAGGTCTTCGGGCAAAAAGAGCACCGCGTTCAACTGCCCCAAGAGGTCGAGCGCGCGCTTGGGGACACCGTTGACTTTGATCCTTTTGCTCATCCGACCGCTTGTCTTGTGCGCCTCAACACTCTCGGTCTGGTGGCCCTTTTCCTCCCCTGCCTGCAGCAATACAATCTCCAGATTTGTCTGCGTTCCATTTCGCCGCTCGACTTGCGCTTCGACGCGTGCAAAAGGAATCGGTTCTTCGCTCGCGCCCCAGCGCAAGAGCTCGCGCTCGGCGCCGGCATGCGGCGAGCGGGCCGTCGCCAAATAAAAGACTGCCTCCAGCAAATTAGTCTTGCCACACGCGTTATTGCCTTGCAATAGGGTCAGGCCGGGCGCGAGGTTCAACTCGAGATGCGTGTAATTGCGAAAGTTGGTGAGCGCAAGCCGTGTCAGATGCATGTCGGCCTCCCACCATCATTGTAGCAGTGAACTATTCCAAAATCAAATTGAAATCGCTGCGGGCACATGGTATAATCCTTTCAAAGAGTTCTTCCACCGCATGGGAGGCACAGATGGGATACGGCTATACCGGCAGGATTTTGAGGGTGGACCTAACGAATCGCAAGAGTGAAGTCGAAACGCGCGACGATGACTTTTTCCGCATGTACCTGGGAGGGCGCGGGATGGTGGCCTATTATTTGCTCAAGGAACTCCCGCGCGGCGTCGAGCCGTTCAGCCCGGAGAACATGCTCATCTTCGCGGCCGGGCCGCTGACGGGCGCGGCCGTCTCGGGTCAGGGCCGCAATGGTGCCGGGGCCCGGTCGCCGCTGACGGACGGCTTTGGCAATGCGGAAGGAGGCGGCTACTGGGGCGCAGAACTCAAGCGTGCGAGGCTCGACGGTATCGTCGTCTCGGGACGCGCCGACAAGCCCGTCTACCTTTGGATTCACGACGGTGTCGCCGAATTTCGCGACGCCTCTCATCTCTGGGGCAAGACGACCGGTGAGGCAGAAGATATCATCCGGGCAGAATTGAATGATCGCGCGATCCGGACGGCGCTCATCGGGCCCGCCGGGGAAAAGCGCGTCCGTTTTGCGGCGATTGTCAATGATCGCTCGCATGTCGTCGGGCGGAACGGGCTGGGCGCAGTGATGGGTTCCAAGAACCTCAAGGGGATTGCGGTGCGGGCAACGCCCGGCAAGGGCAAAGTGGAACTGGCCCATCCGGAGGGCGTCCAAGCTCTCGCCAAGTGGATGGGTTCGCATCCCGAATTGGTGGCAGGGCTGCACGATCACGGCACCGCACGGATCTTGCGCAGCTTGAGCAAGGCGGGTGGGCTCCCCAGCTACAACTTTCGCGACGGTCACTTTGACGCGAACGAGAAAATTACGGGCCAGACGATGAGCGCGACGATCCTCGTCAAGCAAGAAACCTGTTATGCCTGTGCTGTCCGCTGCAAGCGCGTCGTTCGCGTCGACGCGAGCGACCACGGCTCAGTGGATCCACTCTACGGCGGCCCTGAATACGAGACGCTCGCCGCTTTTGGTTCGCTTGAAGGAATCGACGACTTGATCGCTCTGGCAAAGGCGAATGAACTGGCTGCCGCCTACGGCTACGATACTATTTCGCTTGGGAATGTCATCGCCTTTGCGATGGAATGTGCCGGCGAAGGAATTCTGTCGCCCAAAGATTTGGATGGGATCGAACTCAGGTTTGGAAATGCCCGTGCCATGTTGGCGATGATCGACAAGATCACGCGACGCGAAGGACTGGGGGATGTGCTCGCCGAAGGCGTCGCGCGCGCGGCGCAAACGATCGGGCGCGGCGCTGAGGAATTTGCAATGCAGGTACATGGCCAGGAAATTCCGATGCACGAGCCTCGCCTCAAGCGCGGCCTCGGTCTAGGCTATGTCGTCTCTCCCACCGGGGCGGACCATAACCACAATTTCCACGATACATCCTACACGAAGGAAGGCGACCTCGCGCAACAGCTACGAGAACTGGATCCCCTCGTCCACGCGCTGCCCGCCGACGATCTTAGCGCCGACAAGGTCCGCATGGTCCTCGCGCTCAGCAACTGGATGCACTTTTGGGACAGCGCGGTCATGTGCCAATTCCTCCCCTACTCACCTCAGCAGATGACCGATCTGATGAACGCGGTGACCGGCTGGAATGCGGACACGCAGGAATATCTCAGGATGGGTGAGCGCGCGGCAACATTGGCGCGGCTCTACAACTTGCGTGAGGGCTGGAAGTCCGAGCAAGATCGTTTGCCCAAGCGCTTTTTTCAAGAATTTACGAGCGGCCCGCTCAAGGGGACCGCTCTGCCGCAAGACCAATTCGCCGCCGCGACGCGCGAGTACTATCATCAGATGGGTTGGGACGACAATGGCGTGCCGACGCCCGCGCGCCTGACCGAACTGGGGATTGCCTGGGCAGGGGAACAACGGGCGGCGGAACGCTGAAGGTCGGACGGGAAAAGTGTGGCGGGCGGCGTCAGCTGTCGCCCTGGCTCACCGGTTTTGGGGATGAAAGGATTACGGGCAGGTCGGGGGGGGCGCCGGCGAATAGGCCACAACGGGCAGGTAGAGCGAATATGACGAGTAAGGCCGAGACTGGAACTGGCCGAAGCTGAGATAGGGCAAGAAAGATTGGGTCAGGACGGCAGGGTTGGGGCTTGTCGTGAACCGGGTGGTAGTGGACGGCGGCTCGGACCAAGCCCCCTTGTTGTCCATATATCTCACCTGCCATTTGTAGGTCGTGTTGTAATCGAGCAGGCTGGCAGGTACGATTGTGCCGGTCAGGTCATACGTGCGCCAACCGCTGTCCCACACCAGCCCACCATCACTCGCTCGAGTGATATGCCACAACGTTTTCCAGTGATAGTCCCCGGAATCAGGATCGCTAAATGGCGACCCACACAGTAGGGGAGACAGTGAGATCTGGGTTGCGCCGTCGACCGGTTTCGTGTTCGTCGGTTGATCCGGCGACCGGTTGGGTGTGTAGGCAAAGTTGGCGATGGGCTGGTCATTGGCGTTCGGCGAATTATCATAGAAATAGTGCGAAATCCAGTCATAGCCCTTGTTTTGACTCGTTGGGTCCGCCCAATACCGGGTCCCCCACTGCCCCATGCGGCCGCGAAAGATATAGATCGGAAAAGTCAGCGTCGACTTCAAGTTGGACTCGGGGATCCATCCGACGACAAAATTGGTCCAGTTCCAACTGCTCCCCGTTTTGACCTGCCACCAGTACGTCGAGCCCCCGTCCATCGTGGTAGTTCCGTTGCTTAGAATGACCACTTCGGCGTTTGCGCTCACATGGCCATTGGCCACAGTCGAGCTCGACCCCGGCGCCGATCGCAGATCATATTGGGATGTAACGACTGCCTTGCCGTTCCAATACTGCGGCTCAAACAACCCCCCGTCGCTGCGCTGGAACGAGGCGCCCTGTACGGCGTCGACCGCGGCTGTCGTGCTCGCTTTAGCGCTTCCTGCTACATAGACCTGGTCGTCGGTATCATCCCGGACGTCATAGCCCTCGCCGGGGTACTTGCTGTAATACACCCGGTACCAACCGTACATCTTGGCGGAGATAGCGCCGGCTTCTAGAGAGGCCAGCGGCCATGTCGAGACCCACTCGTTCGGTACGACATTCGTCACATAATCGTAAAAATCGATCTCGGTAATTTGCCCGCTACCCGTGAGATACACGCTGATATGGTTCGGTTGCGCATGATCGGTGGTTGTAACCGCGTCGATGAGCGCTCCCCTAGGGCTGTAGAATCTGCCGCTCCGTTCGCGTTCCATCTGCACACTCTCGGCGTCTCTTTCCTCCGCCGTTCTGAACCCATAACCTTCTTCCACCAGGCGACGGACGGGCGCCTCGGACGCTTCCACGATGACCCAGCGTCCCGCTTCCGGGGCAAGCACATAGAGCCGGTAGTTGACTCCATCGTAAAAGGCCCTGGTCTCCTTCTTGAGCTCATACTCTATGCCCACGTAAAAGACCTTCACCTCACCATAGAGCGCCAGGTATTCGCCCAGGCGTGTGAGAGGTGCGGCCGCGACGAGTGCCAGCTCGTGAATTCCGATTCGCTTGGCCGACACGATATTCCGCATAAAGTCATTTTCCGGGTGCTTCGCCCGCAACATCGTCCAGTCCCTCACGTTCTCGGGTGCTTTGGGATTGGCAGAACGAAGCTGGAGAAAACGCGACCAGTCGTGGTTGTTCTGTGCAAGTATGTCCGCGTCGATGACGGATTTGGGCGAGTCGCCGGTGGACAGGGCGCCAGACATCGGAGCAGGAGCAAGAGGGCCTCCGTTAAAGTACGCGGAGGAGCCGGCTGGGAAAAGGAATGGAAACGATAATGCAATCAGGGTCCACACCAAGAACCTTGCCACGTTGGAGGGCTTGAGCATGCCATCCTTTCGGGGAATGAGGGTGCGACGTCCAGCTCTGTCCACATGATACTACAACTCCATTGAAAGTTCCAAGTTTCTGGTCCGAGACAAGTTCCAGGTTTCAGGTTCGACGCAAGTTCTCACCTTCTCCTTCGAGCCTTGAACCTCAGTGGACCACAAAATCGCCGGCTGCGCCGGTCCCTCCGCCTTCAACCGGGGACGGCTGTGGATTTTGGGCTTCGGCCGGTTTCGTTGATTGGATGACCAGACATCCGGCTCAAGCCTAGAATCCTGCGGTATCGCTTGCTCGGAGCGCAGCGGAGCCCCTCGAAGACACCCGCTCTCTTGGCTCATTGGCAGATTGGCTTATTGGCTCATTGAACTCATCGCCTTTTCCGCAGCGACCTGAAGGGCCGACTCGGGCGATGCCTTGCCGTTCGCGACGGCAGTCACCGCATCCGCAAGAATACCCCTCACAGCACCCCATGCCGCCACGGCCGGCTCCTTCCGCCCGTAGTTTTGCCATTCAAATCCAGTCCCAAGCAGCGGATTTTCCTTGATGAAATCGGCCAGCGCCTCCCGGGTGGACTGGCGGGCGGGAAAATATAAAGTCGCCCGGGACCATCCCTCGTTCGGCTCACTCTCCATGAGCCATTTGAGCAAGACAAACGCAGCACGCTCCTTTTCGCCAATTGGCTCCGCACAGCAAGATGAGTGCAAGCGCAAAAAGGCGTTTCATGATTCAAAAGAAAAAAGGCGGGCTGTTTCTTCCAGCCCGCCACCGGTCGTCCAGACCTAAAGAGTTGGTGCTACTTGCCTGCCAAAGCGGCGTTTGCCTTCTGGACAGCGTCCTTCAAGGCTTGCTCCGGAGTGGCTTTGCCATTTGCCACCGCGACCATAGCGTCGCCGATGAAATTGCGGGTCGGATTCCAGGCCGCGTAAAAGGTCGGTTCCACACGCCCATACTGCACCCAACCCAGCGCCTCTCCGTACAACGGATTGGCTTTGATATAGTCGGCGAGAGCCGTTTTGGTCGAAGCGCGAGGCGGGAAGTAGGCTGATGCCTTGACCCATTCGGCGCTCGGATCGTTATCCATCAGCCACTTGATAAAGACGAACGCAGCTTGCTGCTTGTCGGCATTGGTCTTAAAGACCGCCACGCTCGGTCCGTACACGTCCACGATCGGGTTCGGGGTATTGTGAGGCGGAACCGCAATGCCCCAGTTTTTCACCTTGTTGCCCGCATCTTTGATCGCGGAAGTGTAGTAAGGGAGACCGGCCGTCGACCCGAACGTGAACAGGACCTTGCCCAGCGAAAAGTCGGTTTGGTCTTGGTACGATTTTGCCTGGAGGATGGCATATTTCTTGGTGAACAAATCGCTCAGCATCGTCATCGCATCCAGTCCAGCCTTTTGATCGAACGTAAAGCTCTTGCCGTCCGCGCTCATGAGTTCGCCACCGCGGGTCCAGACCATATAGGAGAAGGTGGACGCCGCGCCGCTCCCCGGCATTTCGTAGCAGACGACATCCGGCGGCTTGCTCGCAGCCGCGCAGGCTTTCATGAAATCATCCCAGGTCGCCGGCGGTTTGTCAAAGCCCGCTGCTTTCAGCATATCCGCATTGTAGAACATGACTTCCATGCTGCGCATGAACGCGAGGCTGTAGACCTTGTTCCCGAATTGCGGATACTTGTCGATGAATGATGGAGAAATGTCCTTCAAATCATCCGCGGTGAACCCGATCTTCGGATCCTTCATGTAGTCGTCGAGCGGAACGACGGCATCCGAGTTGATGTAATTGGCGATGTCATTCTGATACCCGATGGCCAGATCTGGCGGGCTGCCCGCGGCGATTGCAGCCGTCACTTTTTTGTAGAGATCGCTGTAGCCGCCCTGGAACGTCCCGGTCACCTTGATTCCCGGGTGGGAGGCGTTGAACTTGGCAATTAACGCGTTCAGCGCCTTTTCCTGAGTCTGGCTCTGCCCGTGCCAGAACTGGAGCTCGACGGTCTTGGCCGCCGGCGCGCTCGTCGGCGCCGTCGTCGGCGCGGCAGTTGTCGCTTGAGGTGCGGCCGTCGGAGGTGCGGCGGTCGGCGCCGGCGCAGAGGCAGGTGAACACGCGGCCGCGATCACCGCTAGTGCAAGAACGAGCAGAATTACGATGGTCCTCTTCATTGCAAAACTCCTCCTTTTCGTTTTTGTCTTTCTTTACCCTCGTATTCCGACGGTGGCGATTCCTTCGATGAACCACCGTTGCAAGACTAGGTAAACAACGATCACCGGAATCACGCTGATGGTCACGGCAGCCAAGAGCAGCTGAATCTGCGTGCCGGCATCGCCGATAAAACTATACATCGCAACCTGAATGGGACGAATCTCCGGTCGATTGGTCACGAGAATAGGCCACATCAACGAATTCCAGCTCCCGAGAAACGTCAGCAGACCGCTCGTGACGAGCGCCGGGCGGGATAACGGCAACACAATCGTGGCGAGGAACCGCAACGGACCGCATCCGTCGATGACCGCGGCATCGTACAACTCCTGCGGGATCGCCATAAAGAACTGCCGCAGGAGGAAAATGCTGAACGCGCTCGCCGCCCAGGGAATGATCATGGCCTGGTAGTGATCCACCCACTGCAGATTCCTAATCATGATGAAATTGGGGACGAGGGTCACTTCAAACGGCACCATCATCGTCGCGAGCAGGATCAGAAAGAGGGTGTCCCGACCGGGGAATTCCATACGAGCGAACGCATACGCGGCGAGCGTGGAGGTCACCAGGACGCCCAGGACAGTTGCCAAGGCAATAAAGAGTGTGTTCGCGAAATACCGCGGAAAGGTACCAACCTGATTCCAAGCCGTTACGTAGTTCGAGAACAGCCAACGCGAGGGGAAAAATGTCTCCGCGGCCGATGCTTCCGCATATCCCTTGAGCGAGGTCAACACCATCCACACAAACGGAAACACGGCCCACAACGCGCCCGCGACCAGCATCAAGTGCAGAACGAGGCGTCCCAAACCGAATCTGGCCCGATCGGCCGTCGGCAAGCGTCTGGAGGCTACAGCCATTTTGCCGTCATCTCCGGTGCCTGATCCCCCACTCAAATTTGTGTCCGCCGCGCAAGAAATTTGAACTGGAAGAGCGTGAGCGCAAGAATGATGAGAGAAAGCAAGAGCGCAATGGCAGAGGCATAGCCATAGTTTGAAAAAGTGTAGAGCTGGTCGAACATGTAGACCGTCAACGTGCTCGTGCTCCCTAACGGGCCGCCCAGCGATTGCTCCGCCGCCTGGTTCATCGTAAAGATCTGGTTGAAGGATTGCAGCGAGCCGATGACGGAAATGACGACGACAAAAAAGGTCGTAGGCGCCAGCAAGGGAATGGTGACGTGGCGGAACAGTTGGAGTGGGTTGGCGCCGTCCATGCGAGCGGCTTCATACAATTCGCCGGGGATATTCGTCAACCCGGCGAGGAAGATGATGACGTCAAAGCCCATGGACTGCCAGATCGAAAAGATCGAGACAGCGATGAGCGCCACGCTCGGACCGTACGCCCAAGTTGGGATCGTCCAGTGCCGCCCATCCGCGATGACTTCGAAAATGCCGCTCGGCTCGATCAACCAGCGCAGAGGTTCGAGCCCGATCCGCTTCAGAATGAAATTGGCCAAGCCGCTCTGCGGATCGAATACCCAAGCCCACACAATGGCCGAGCCGACTGTGGAGATAACATAGGGAAGGAAGAAAATGACTCGATAAACGCCCCGGCCTCGCACGCCCTGGTAGAGGAGATAGGCAAAAAAGAGTCCCAGCGCAATCGTAAAAGGAGTGGTCATCAAGGCATACGAAAACGTCACCACGAGCGCATTCCAAAACTCGCCGCCGGAGAGCGCGCGGATATAATTGTCGAGGCCGACGAACACGAATTTGTTGATCGCGCCCTTGTTCATGCTGATATAGATCGCGTAAAACACCGGCAAGATGTGAAACGCGCCGATGATCGCAAAGGCGGGAAGAATGTAGAGGTAAGCCACCCACTGGATGCGCCGCCGGAACGTCGCTCGAGTCCGTGCGGTGACCTGAGATCGAACTGGCTCGGCCGTGCTGATGGTCTGGGCCAACCAATGCTCCCCGTGCTTGAGGTCTTGTCCTCACCCGAGGATCACGTGGGAAATGTGAGGAGGCGAAGAAAAGGTCGTGCAACCACTCTGATTATATCTGAAACAAAACCGTTTGACAAGCCGCGCCATTGTTGCTACAATCGAAAATTGTCATGACAGACAGAATTTTGCTCCATGGCGCGCAGTTTTTTGGCCGCCACGGCGTGACGGCGGAGGAACAACGTGTCGGCGGCCGCTTTGTCGTGGACGTCGAATTGACGTATGATCTCGCGCGCGCTGGCCAGAGCGACGATCTGCAAGATACCATCAGCTATTCGGATGTTTATCGCAGCGTGCACGAGATCGTCGAAGGTCAATCTTTTCGTTTGATCGAAGCTCTTGCAAGAGCGATTGCGCAGGCGCTCCTGGCCCGTTTCCCGGCGGAGGAGGTGCGCGTGCGGGTGAAAAAACAGCCGCCGCCGATCGCCGGCGTCGTCGATTACGCGGGTGTTGAAATCGTTCGCCAACGGACCTAGCCAAGAGGCTTCGTGAAAGAAAAGGGCAAACACGGCTTTATCATTGTCTATACGGGCAACGGCAAAGGCAAAACGACGGCCGCCTTGGGCATGGCTCTGCGGGCCATCGGCCGGGGCTGGCGAGTCTCGATGATCCAGTTCATGAAAGGCACCTGGCATTACGCCGAGTTGGACTCAGCCAAGCGGCTCGCGCCTGATCTCGAGATTATCCCCATGGGCAAGGGTTTTTACAAGATCCTCAACGACCATTACACCGACGAAGAGCATCGCGCGGCAGCGGTCGCCGCGCTCGAATTCGCCCGCACCAAAATGCTTTCCAACCAATACGACCTGCTTATTCTGGACGAAATCAACAATGCCGTCAGTACGGGCCTGCTCCCACTCGCCCAAGTGATGAATTTCCTCGATCAAAAGCCCCCCGACTTTAATGTCGTTTTGACCGGCCGCGGGGCGCCGCCCGAGTTGATCGATCGCGCCGATCTCGTGACCGAAATGCGCGAAATCAAGCATCCCTATCAGAAAGGGATTTTCGCCCAGAAAGGAATCGACTTTTGAGTTCGCGCGGGGAGAGGCACGGGGTTAATCGTGTTCCCCACGGTCGTCGGTAAGGATCTCAAGATTCCCAACCTGCCCTGCTGCGCTGCGCAAAGCGATTGCCGTTTTCGATGCTGGCAAACGGAGTAATCTCCAATGGTTGAAGACAATCGCCCGTCCTAAACCACAAATCATGCGGACAAGGGGGCGTGATGAAAACCTTTACGGTGCAAGAGGCCGATGCGCTCCTGCCTCAAATTGAGGCTTTGCTCGATGACCTGAGCCAGGTGCGTGCGCAAATCGTCGCCGAAGGCGCCAAGCTCGAATCCATCTTGAAACACGCCGCCGGGGACGGGGGCAGCAAAGCAGGAAGTGAATACGTGCTTCTGCTCCAGCATTTCAATGCCGCTCTGACCGCGATCCAAGATTTCGGCTGCGAACTCAAAGACCTCGAGCAGGGACTGGTGGATTTTCCATCCTACCGCGGCAAAGAACTGGTGTACCTCTGCTGGAAGCGCGGCGAAGACCGCATCCGGTTCTGGCATGCGCTTGACTCTGGCTTTGCCGCCAGACAACCGCTATGATTGAGGATCTCACATCTCAGGCAGCGGATTGAAAACAACCGATCTGCAAACTGAAAGACGCAATTCGCAAGATGAAATGAAGAGTATTTGGATAGTCAATCTCGGGACGGTGCCATATGCCGAGGCGCTAGCGCTGCAGCACCGGATTGTCAAGGCTCGAAAACGCACGACGCTTCAAGACACCCTCTTACTTTTGGAACACCCTCCCGTCTTTACGCTCGGCCGAAATGCTCATGACTCGAACATCCTCGCCACCTCCGATTACTTGCGGCAGCTTGGCATCGATGTTTACCGCGTCGAGCGCGGCGGGGATGTCACCTACCATGGCCCGAATCAGCTCGTCGGGTATCCGATTCTCGATCTCCGCAACTTTCGCCAGGATGTTGGCTGGTTCGTGCGCTCGCTGGAGCAGGCTCTCATCCGCGCACTGGGCGATTTCGAGATCCCCGCGCGGCGAATCGAAAAGCTCGTCGGCGTGTGGGTGGACAATCCCGCTTTCAATTCAAGAGAGTCGCCGGTTTCGCTGAGCTTGCCAGAGGGGGTGCCCGGTCCCATGTCTCCGGACGCCAAGATTGCGCAGATCGGCGCCCGCATCGAGGACTGGATCACGTATCACGGTTTCGCTCTGAACGTGGACCCGAACCTCGCCCATTTCGACCTGATCGTTCCTTGCGGCATCTCGGACAAGGCCGTTACTTCGATGGCCCGCGTGCTCGGGCACCCCGTCGATCCTGGGGCGGTCCGGTCGCGCGTCGCCGCACGCTTGGTGGAAGTGTTCGACGCAGAGCCGGTCGAGGTACCCGACGAAGAGTTCTACGCCCGCCTAAAGCGAACTGAATAATGGCAGCTAAAAGGACAGAAGGCGGCTGGTTTGCAATCCAAAATCTGAAATCTACTTGACTCGCCAGTCTGCCATATTCCAGAAATCGCCTGCAAATGAGCTCGGGTCCAGGCCGAGCACGCGGTCGCGAGCAACCATAAATCGGCTCGGCGTGAGGAGAAATGCCGCGGGTGCATCGGCAATCAATTGCCTGCTCACATCGCCAAAGAGGTTTGCGCGGGTGGTGCTGTTGCACCCGTTCGCCTGCATTGAGGCTTTGAAACTCGCGTCGACGCGTGTGTTGCTGTACGACCCAAAGTTAAAGCCGCTCCCCGGGGCGTTTTGGTCTGACTGCCAGTACCAGTGTTGGTCCGGGTCCAACGGGAGCTTGCGCGTGATGAGAAGGAGATCGAAACGATGGCTAAAGGCACGCGTGATCCAACCAGGTTGGTCGTCCAGTTCCATCTGGACGTTGATTCCAAGCGCCGCAATCATTTCCCGAATGCCAAAGGCCAGCGGCTCCAATATGGGATCATCCGCCTCTGTCCAGAGCTCGATGGTGAGAGGCCGGCCGCCCTTGCTCAAGCTGCCATCGCCGCCTGCGTTCCAGCCCGCTTCGCCAAGAAGCTGTTTCGCTCTGGCCACATCGAACGAAGGACTGGCCAAGCCCTTTGGTAGCGCCCAGTAGTTTGGCAGGGCGCTGGTGTCCAGCGCTTCACCCTGACCCCCTATATCCTTGAGTAGTGTCCCCCGATCGAGCGCGAACGACACAGCCTGCCTCACCCGAAGGTCGTTGAGGGCAACGCTCTCCAAGTTGAAAAGAAGCATCACCGGCTCGGGCGAGGCTGTCTTTAACACCGTCGCTTCCTGGATGCCTTTGAGCGCACTCGCCTCACGCGGCTCCAAGACCATCAAGTCGATTTGCTTGGCATCAAATGCGGCCCGCATGGCGTTCGCATCGGAATACAACTTCAAGGTCCACGATCCGATGTGCGGTACGCCCAGATAATAGTCACGGTTGGGTTCGAAAAGGTATAGATTCTGGCTGGTCGAAACCAGCTTTAGCGGGCCAGTGCCGATCAGCTGGTTCGCCTGGAGGACCGGAAAATTGGAGCTCTCGGCAACGGCACGGGGCAGGATTTTGAGCGTGCCAATAGACGTTAGGGCAGGACAATACCCCTCGCTCAGTGAGACCACGACGGTGCGATCGTCAGGTGCCGTTGCCTTCTTAAAGTAACTCAGATCGGTCACTGGCGTGTCACGCAAGTCGGGGTTGGCTAGCGCATTGATGGTCGCCGCGACGTCGGCCGCCGTCAGCGCATCCCCGTTATGCCAGTGCACTCCTTGGCGCAGCTTGAATGTGATTGTCGCCGCATCACTCGAAACCTGGTATGATTCCGCGAGTCCTGGTTCAAGCGCGCCGGTCTCCGGATTTGGCCGAAGAAGCGAGTCGTAAAGAGCGCTCTGCAGAAATGGGACCAGCGTGTTCACATCCAGATCGGCATTGCCAATCGCGCCAATCGCTATGGCGCCGCCTTCGGGAGGCTGTGCTACCGTCTGACTCGAACCAGAGACCGCAGCCGCCCGGGTCACTGCCGGCGCAACTGTTCTTTTCGCTACCGTCGGGGGCGGAGGTGGAGTGGGGGTTGCATCGGAGGTTGGAATGGGCGCCTGACCGCAGGCTGCCAGGAGCGTTAAAGAGAGAACAATCAGAATGTGGATTCGATGCTTATTCATCCAGTTCACATCCCAAGAGATCGGTTATGGTCTCTCGCCGGCGAACTAGCCGCGCTCGACCCTCTCGGACAGCTACCACCGCCGGCCGCGGGATCAAGTTATAGTTGCTCGCCATCGAAAGTTGATACGCCCCCGCCACGGGGATGGCAATCAGGTCGCCAGGAGCCATAGCAGGAAGGTCTAAATCTTGAACAAGGATGTCCCCTTGCTCACAATATCTCCCTGCAATCGTGACCCGCTGCACAGGCGGCGAGTTGGCTTTGTTGGCTGCCCTAGCTGTGTAGCGTGCGCCGTACAGCGCGGGCCGGATGTTGTCTCCCATCCCACCGTCGACGGACACGTAGGTCCGGATTCCCGCGATAGATTTGACAGAGCCGACGGTATAGAGAGCCACGGCGGACTGGGCGATGAGCGAACGACCGGGCTCAAAGAGTAGCTGCAGTCCCGAATCCCGAAATCCGGGTTTCCGATTCGCGGCGAACGCACTGCCCAGTTTTTCCACCAGTGCCTCTATGGAGAGTGACTCTTGATCGCCTGTGTACGCAACCCCCCACCCGCCACCCCAGTCCAGCTCTTGCAGCTCGATGCCAAGTCCGGCCTTTAACTCCGCGGCGAATTCAAAGATCCTCATTGCCGCTTGATAATAGGGCTCTATCGCGAAAATCTGGGATCCGATGTGCACATGCAAGCCGACTAGATTCAGACGGGGCGCAAAGGACATGATACGGCGAGCCGCCTGCATGGCCGCGCCCGTGGACAGCGCTAGTCCGAATTTGGAATCCGCGACGCCTGTCGCCAGGTACCTGTGAGTGTGAGGGTCAATCGCGGGTGCCAAGCGTAATAAAACGCTCGGCTGGACGCCCAGCTCGTCGGCCAGACTATTCAGCAGCTCAATTTCGCTCAGACCATCTACGACGACGTGGCGCACGCCCAGCGCAAACGCCGCACGAATCTCGGCAGGAGTTTTGTTGTTGCCGTGGAGGTAGATGCGTTCAGATGGGAAATCAACGCGCCGGGCGACCTCGAGCTCTCCTTCGGAGGTGACCTCTATTCCCCAGCCGGCGTCCTTGAGGATATGCGCGAGGAAAGGCGAAAAGTAAGCCTTGGTCGCGTAGAGGAGCAACCCTCCGCTCACGCCGTTTTTCATCAAGGCCTGCTCCACAAGCGTGCGAATTTCCCGGGCCCGGTTGCGCAGGTGGAGTTCGTCAAAGATGTAGAGTGGCGTGCCGTAACGCTGCGCCAATGTGACCAAATCGCACCCACTAATTTCCAGGTGATTTTGGTCGTTGACGCGCGTACTCAGGGGAAAGACCATTTGTGATTGTAGGTTTCGTATAACGCGTATGGGAATTCGGAGCGGCCGCTCAAGCCGAGGCGACTGTAACACAGTTGATAGTGAATGTCAAAAGAAGTAGCTGCGTTTCTCTACGCGCATTCCCTCGTTGCGCTGCACGCCCTTGCATGATATCATGAGCTCAACTTCGGCCGCAGAGATTGCACAATGACAACCATCGTCGATTTAGAGGCAGGAGCTCCATCCGCAGGACATCCGTTTCGCGCCTGGGACTATATCTCTCTCAACATCTACTGGTTTGCACTCTCTTTCTTGTGGAATTCCATGGGGCCGATTCTACTCCCCACGCTCGTCCCCCTCTTGGTTCCCGAATCGCAAAAAGGCAGCGCGCTCGGCCTCCTCTCGGCTCTTGGGCTTGTGATCGCCATCGTCGTCCAGCCCGCGGCCGGCGCTTGGAGCGATTCGCATGTCACACGTTGGGGCCGCAGGCGTCCGTACATTGTGGGAGGGACTATACTCGACGTGGTCTTCCTCCTTGCGATGGCCTTTGCCCCCAGCTACCTTATGCTCCTCGTCGCTTATCTGTTGCTCCAGTTCTCCTCGAACATTGCCCACGGAGCCTATCAGGGGTATATCCCTGAGCTTGTTCCCGAGGCGAGACGGGGTGCGGTTTCTGGCATGGCGCGCCTCTTGGAAATCATTGGCATCATCATCACCTCGCTTGCGGCGGGCGAACTCGTTGGTCGCGGTCAGATTCTGGAAGCTTTCATCGCGATCATCTTTTGTCTGCTCTTCTCGATGATCCTGACCGCCATATTCGTGAACGACCGACCATTTGACGGGGCGGTGGGAACGGATCAGCAGGCAGCCGCCCACCGGACAGAGACACCCGCCCACCCCCTCACAGAGGAAGCCGGTCTGTCCGGCCTACTGCGCGCCGTCTTTTGCAGTCGAGACTTTACTCTATGGATGATCTCACGCCTCCTCATTCTCCTCGGCGGCAACCTTGTCCGCAATTACGTTCTCTACTTTCTTGGTGATGTCCTGGGAGTGGAGAACCCCGCGGCTTCGGTAGGCACTCTGCTCGCGGTCATTGCTGTGGCGATTGCAGTAGTGGTTTACCCATCCGGCGCATTGAGCGATCGCTGGGGCCGCAAGTCGCTGACCGTTCTATCGGGCCTTCTCGGGGCCCTCGGGGCGCTTCTCTTGATCGCCGCGACAAATCTGACTCTCGTCCTCATCGACGGCGGCCTGATTGGCATCAGCCTCGGCATATTCCTCAGCGTCAGCTGGGCGTGGGGGACTGATCTGATCCCTGCCGAAGAGGGCGGTCGCTATCTGGGAGTTTCAAATATCGCGACTGCAGGCTCGGGCGTGCTTGCGGGCATCGGGGGATTCATGCTAGACTATTTCAACGGCCGGTCGCACAACCTCGGCTACACGGCCCTTTTCCTCTCTGCCGTCATCTGCTACCTGCTTGGCACCGCCATTGCAATCGGCGTTAAAGACAGGAAGAAAAGGGAGCGGGCTCAATCCATCGCCGGCACCTGAATCGTCAAACGCAAGCGGCGCCGGCCGCCACGACCATCACAGAGTGCCGCTACCCCTGGTCTGATGTTCCGCTGCGGGCGATCCGCTATCCGCACTGCATTTCGACACCTAAAGCGTAGAGGAAGGCGTCGAGAACCCGCTGGCCCCTTCAAGGCGAGTGGAGTTCAATTTGGGGGCAACTCGTCATTGCGAGCGACCGTAGGGAGCGAGGCAATCTCACCCGCGGCCGAGATTGCACCCGCCCCGCTATGGTCCCGCGGGGTCTGCGGGATGGCACTCCACGGGACGTCGCCGCTTCGCGGCTCCTCGCATTGACGCTCGGCTGTGCCGAGCTGCCACCAAAATGAACTACACACTCTTCAAGCCGCGCCATTTGCGAAAAACATGGAGCTATGCTATATTAGAGAGGTCTCCGGTCAGTTGAACGGGCAGCGCCACCTTAGCTCAGTCGGTAGAGCAACGCTTTCGTAAAGCGTGGGTCCAGAGTTCAAGTCTCTGAGGTGGCTCTTGCATTCTGAAAAAGCGAGCATGGGGGGAAACCCGTGCCCGCTTTTTTGTTTTCCTCAGCTCCCATACATGCAAGACCCCATTTAGATATGGGGTCTTTTTCATCCCTAAAGATGGACAGGATAACGAATAGAAATGTAGAGCACCGGATGGTATAAGGAAGATGTAAACAAAGAGCAAGGAGGCCAACATGCTGAACGAATTCCTCTTCATCGCCCTCCTGTTTCTCACCAGGGTCATCCTTCCGCTCGTTGTATTGCTGGGTGTGGGCCAGTGGATCGCTCGCCGGACCAACCGCGAGAGCCAGGCACATTCGTGAGCCCAGAGCATTGAGAGTCACAGCCTATGTCGCAAGAATTGGTCGATGTTGCCATCGTAGCACTGGGGTTTCTCGTGCGGATCGGTATCCCGATTGCGATCACGCTGGCGCTAGGCTACTGGCTCGAGAGCAAACTCTCGCCTGCGGTGGAAAAGGATGAACAAGTTGAACTCAAGCGACAGGCCAGTAGAGGTCCAAAGGTCGTCAATTATCCCCACTGTTGGGAACTAAGGCACTGGGATTGGGCACGGTGCGCTGGTTGTGCGGCCTGTCGGCATCCCGATCTACCCTGCTGGCTGGCCCTCCAGGTCGAGGGCGAAAAGGTCCGTGAAGACTGTTTCACGTGTGCACTCTACAGGATGCAATCACAGGTCGCTTGAACGTATTCTCAAATCGAGTGGACCATCCTTCGGAGGAGACAGATGAATGTAACACGACGTGATTTTATCAAAATGTGCGGCGCAGGCGCGGCCCTGCTCGGTGTGGGCGCCAAGTTCGGCAACTCCAGTCTGCCCGCCCCTTCCCATGCGGTACCCATCACTCACGGCGGGAACGCAGTCCTGATTGATACGACCCGCTGCATTGGCTGCCGGAGCTGCCAGGCCGCTTGCAAGAAGATCAACGGACTCCCGCCCGACGAGGGCATTCCCACGTCGGTACTTTCTGCGACGACTTTGTCGGTCGTCCAGTTCAGAAACGTCTCCGCGCTCCCTGACAAGCCCTTCGTCAAGCCCGTCAAATGGGCCTGCATGCACTGCGAGAACCCCGCATGCGTTGGCGCGTGTCCGGTTGGCGCCCTAACCAAGAGGGATGACGGAACGGTCGCATATGACGAGAACATTTGCATCGGCTGCCGGTACTGCATGACCGCTTGTCCTTTCGGGATCCCCAAATACAACTGGGACTCCGCCAATCCCAAGATCAACAAGTGCGCGCAGAGCTGCACCGACGTCAAAGGTCTCGGCCAACCGGCGTGCGTTCAGGCTTGCCCCGCCCAAGCCCTTCAATATGGCAGCCGGGATCAGTTGCTCACGATCGCCAAGCAGCGCATCAGCGCGGACCCTTCCAAGTACGTCAATCACATCTATGGCGAACACGAAGTCGGTGGCACCTCCCGATTATACCTTAGTTCCGTTTCCTTTGAGCAGTTCGGGTTCAGGACGGACCTGCCGAACGAGCCACTTCCTCAGTACACCACGAATGTGATGGAAAAAGTACCTTACGTGCTCGGCACAATTCTTGTGGCTCTGAGCGGCATCTCGTGGTGGACACATCGGGGCGAAAGGGCAGAGGGCCCGATACCAGTACAGGTTGGATCGTCGCGCCACGATCCCCGATCGCCCATGGGCAAGTAAGAGTAAACCTGATCGGCAGACAAATCTGTGGAGGATTGATCATGTCGCCCACCCTCGAATTTCTAACCATTGCATTTATGTTCGTTGCCCGGATCGGCATTCCTGTGCTCGTGCTCTTTGGCGCCCTCTATCTGCTCAAGCGCCGGTTTGAACCGAGCGGCAACGGAAATGGCCACTCAAAGGTCCCGTGGCGAGTGGCCATTTCACCAGTACTTATCAGCACTGGTTCCCTCGTCTTGCTCGCAATCATCGGCGTCATCTTATATGCGCTGGTGACGAATCAATTCATCGACCTCTTGATGACCTTTCGGGATGTCGCCGTGCTCGCCTACCTGTTCATACTGCGAGTGGGAGTGCCGCTCATTCTCTTGATTGGAATCGGCAAGTGGTTGGAAAGAAAGTTCAGTCCTGAGATCGAGTCCGATCGCCTGCCGTTGAGCGAACGTGTGTCGGTTTTGAAACGGGTCAAGCTCCCGAACGTTTCTGCCGGCGGTATCCTTGCCATCACGCTCGTCGCCGCATTATGGGCCGCGTTCGTCGGCGTGACGATTGGCCGGTTCTTTTTCGGCCTGGGCTCTATGACGAACATGTCTGATCAATTTCCCTGGGGGCTATGGCTGGCCTTTGACATGATCAGCGGTGTGGCCCTCTCGGCCGGCGGCTTTGTGATGGCAGCCACCGTGCACATCTTTAACATCAAACGGTTCCACCCCATCGTGCGTCCGGCCATTCTGACGGCGTTCCTCGGCTATGTGCTCGCCATCATAGGCCTGCTATTCGACCTGGGACGGTGGTACAACGTGTGGCACGCGATCTTCTTCTGGAACGTGCATTCGCCGCTGCTTGAAATCGCGTGGTGTGTCATCCTTTACACGACGGTGCTGGGCTTGGAGTTCAGCCCGATCGTTTTCGAACGGTTCGGGTGGCAACGCCCGTTGAGACTCTTGCGCGCGGTCATGATGCCGCTTATCATTCTCGGAATCCTGCTCTCGACGCTGCACCAGTCAACGCTCGGCACACTCTTCCTGATGTTTCCCGAGAAGCTGAACCCGCTCTGGTACTCGCCCTTGCTGCCCATCTTCTTCTTCGTCAGTGCGGTGGCCGTAGGACTGTGCATGGTCATCCTCGAATCGAATTTGAGCGCACGGTTCCTGGGGCAAGGCCTGGAAAGCGATTTGCTCGCCGGTTTGGGCAAAGCTGCATCGGTGGTCCTTTTCATCTACCTTGCGCTTAAAGTCTATGATCTCATGGCCCGCGGCGCAGCCGCCTACCTGACGGTCCCCGGTCTGCACAGCACTTTGTACTGGATTGAGATGTTCTTGGGAGTGCTCGTCCCGATGGTGATTCTGGCGACCCGACGCGGCCGCGAGAATCCACGGGTGCTCCTCGCTTCATCGATCCTGGTCGTCTCGGGGGTCGTTCTCAATCGGTTGGACACAACGATTTTTGGCTGGTGGACGTACACGAGCGGCGGTCCCGTCTACATCCCAACTCTCGGCGAGTTGATCGGAACTCTCTCGCTTCTCAGCATCGGAGTGGTGGCCTTCGCTCTGATCACCAAAAACTTCCCGGTCTTTGAAGAAAAGGCCTACGCGGCGGCCGCGCCCGCCGAATAGCACACCCCAATTCTTGGGCAGCCCGGGGCCGCTCGCACCAGCGCCCCCCGCTGATATTCAGAGCCGAGTGGTGAGAAAAAAGAAGCCACTCGGCTCTCGATTCTTGTCCGGGCGCCATTCGCTGCTAACCCCTCAACGGTGTACCCCGTCCGCTTTCTTGCAATTGGGAGTAAGCGTCTGTATAATAAAGATAGCCTGCCGCTGCGGGAGAGGCGCGTCTCGACACAAGGCGCCGTATTTACGCGGCGGCTTTTTGTTTTTCCAGCCACTGCGGGTGGCTGCGTGCCTGTCCTCCGCGGACTGATGTCTGATGGCCGAATTGAGCGCCTTTCTTCAAGCCAACCTCATACCGATCTATTTCGTTTATGGGCTTGTCCATTTCGTCACCGGCTTTGCCGTCCTGCTCGAGACGGGACGCACGAGTCAGCTGCGCCTCTCGCGCGCCTTGCCCTTTCTCGCCGCCTTCGGCTTGACCCACGGGATCAACGAATGGATCGAAATGTTTTCATTGATCTCCCGTGAGATTCCGACTGTGGCACGCGAGCCTCAATGGGCAGATATTGTCAAGATCGGCTGGATGGCGCTATCTTTCTTTCTCCTCTTTGAATTTGGCGCGCGGCTGCTCATTCAGCTCGTTCCAGGCTACAGACGGTGGCTGCGGTGGCTGCCTTCCCTTGCCGTCCTCGTCTATTTTTCCAGCCTCCTGGCCACCGGAGTCTTGGTTCCAGGCAACGCCGCCTTCGCACGCATCGATCTCGGCGATTTGCTCGCCCGCTACACCATTGGGTTTCCCGCTTCGATCGCGGCCGCTATCGCCATGCTGGCGCAGCGGCGTGCCTTTCTGCGGGAGAACATGCCTCAGTTCGGTCGCGATCTCGTCGGCGCCGCCCTCGCGCTCGGTTGGTATGCCGTCCTCGACCAGCTGATTGGGCCTCGGACCTCTTTCTTTCTTTCTCCGGTAATCAACAAGGATGCGTTCATGAGCCTCGTCGGCGTACCGGTGGAACTCGTCCGGACGGCCGACATTACTGCGCTGGCCTTTTTTGTCATCCGGATGATGCGCGTGTTTGAGGTGGAATACGCGCGACGCTTGGAGGAGGCCAACCGTGCACGGTTCGCAGCGCAAGAAGAGGCCACACGCGAGCTGTCCGTCATGTTCGAGACCTGCCGCATCCTGGGCGCCTCTCTGGACGTCCATCAATTGATGGATCAAGCACTGGAGCAAATTGTCGCTCAACTGGATCCCATGCTGGCGGGTTGGATCTTTCTCAATAATCCAGCAGAGCGAGCCCTCGTCCTCCAATCGCATCGCGTACGCAACACTACCGCCGCGCTCACCCCCACTCAAGCAGCCTCCGCGCAACAAGCGGCCGGCCGCGCTTTCGACTCCGGGTCGCCCGCCTACGTGACGGATCCGGTTTCTGGCATCTCCATCATCGGTGTGCCACTCTTTGCTCAGGCACAGCCGACCGGCGCGCTCTGCCTGGCCCATCGCGCTGCCTTTTCCAACTATCCCGTTATCCATACACTGGCCCGACAACTTGGCATCGCGATCGAGAACTCGCGGTTGTACGAACAAGTACAGGAGAAAGAGTACCTGCGCGGCAAACTGCTCGAGCGCACGGTCGCCGCCCAAGAGGAGGAACGCAAACGGATCGCGCGTGAACTGCACGACGAGACGGGGCAGACTCTAACCGCGCTTGCCGTCGGCTTGGGCGGAGTCGAGGAGACTATAGCGCGAGACTCTAACCTCGCCAAACGCCAAATCTCCGAGTTAAAAGTACTGAGCATGCAGGCGATTGACAATCTCCGCCAGTTCGTCTACGACTTGCGGCCATCCCTCCTCGACGACATGGGCCTTGTCGCAGCATTACGATGGTTTGCTCAACAGTACGCCGAGCGTAACCATTTGCAGGTGGATGTCGAGATCGCCGGCACGAAACGCCGGCTCCCTTCTCAGGTAGAGACCGTCCTGTTTCGCGTCGCTCAAGAAGGACTCAACAACATAGGGCGCCACGCGCGCGCCACCTGTGTGCAAGTCCGCCTCGAGTTTGCGGATGCCGGGGCAATCTTGTCCGTTTCTGACAACGGATGCGGCTTTGATGTAAACGAGATGCTGGGACCGCACCCTGTGCGCAGGGCCTGGGGTCTGTTGGGAGTGCAAGAGCGCATGACGCTCGTCGGGGGCAAGTTCAAAGTTGACTCGGCGCCGGGACGGGGAACCGTGTTGACCGTCGAGGTCCCCTTCATCCGACAGGAGGATCGTATTGTCCAAGATAAAGTTGATGCTAGTGGATGATCACCAGATCGTCCGCGCGGGTTTGCGCATGCTTTTGCAGGCCCAGTCTGATATGGAAATCGTCGGCGAGGTGGAGGAAGGCCGCGCCGCGGTGGCTCAAGCCCGCGCGCTCCAGCCGGACGTTGTTCTCATGGACATTTCCCTTCCCGACATCGACGGCTTTGAGGCGACGCGGCAAATAAAGCGGGCTTTACCCAACGTGTCGGTCCTGGCACTGACCATGCATGAGAGCGACGAATACTTTTTCAAGATGCTCCAGGCTGGCGCCTCGGGCTATGTCCCGAAGAAAGCCGCGCCCATCGACCTCGTTTCCGCCATTCGTACCGTCCATGCCGGAGGCATGTTCCTCTATCCGTCGGTGGCCAAAGCCTTGGTCCATGATTACCTGGGACGCGTGGCACAAGGAGACGAACGTGACAGCTACGACGGGCTCACCGAGCGCGAACAAGAAGTGCTCAAACTCGTGGCCGATGGCTTGTCGAACCAGGAGATCGCCGATCGCTTGACCATCAGTGTGAAAACCGTCGAGCGACACCGCGCGAACATCATGGGAAAGCTAAATCTCCACAGTCGCACCGAGCTCGTCAAGTATGCCATCCGCAAAGGTTTGATCGATGTCGAAAATTAAAGGGCAGAAAGCCCTCTCGAGTGCTTTCTGCCCGCTGCTCTCTGCCTTCTGCCCACAGCCTTCCTATCGCCCCGGCCGCGTCGCCTCCGTGTGCTCCCAATTGGCGAGGAATTTTTCCGCCTCCATAGCCGCCATGCTGCCATACCCCGCGCTCACGACCGCCTGACGAAAGACGTGGTCGTGGACTTCGCCCGCAGCCAAGACCCCTGGAACGCTCGTGTGCAACCGCTCGTCCACCTTCAGGTATCCTTCCTCGTTCATTTCCAGCTGGGCCTTGAAGAGTTCTGTGTTCGGGGTATGTCCAATATAAACGAATATCCCTTGCGCAGGCAATTCGGACTTTAGCCCCGTCGCCGTATTTTGCAGCACTAGGCGCTCGACCTTGCCTTCTCCCTCGATCCGCTGGACGACCGAGTCCCATATAAAGTTCATCTTTTCGTTCGAGCGGGCGCGATCCTGCAGGACCGGCTGGGCGCGCAACTGATCGCGGCGATGGATGATGTTGACGCGGCTGGCAAAACGCGTGAGGAAGAGGCCCTCTTGCAGGGCGCTGTCTCCGCCGCCCACAACCGCAATCTCCTTGCCGCGGAAAAAGAACCCGTCACACGTGGCGCAGTAGGAGACTCCTCTTCCCATCAATTCTTTTTCGCCGGGCACTCCCAGACGGCGCGGCGAGGCGCCGGTCGCGATGATCAGTGCCTTGGCCGTGTAGCTCTCGCCGTTCTGCGTCTGGATCTCGAACGGGTGCGTTTTTAGATTGACCTGCGTCACGAAATCAATTTCGATGCGGGCGCCAAAATGCTTGGCTTGCTTTTGCATGAGATCGACCAGTTCAGGCCCGGTGATCCCCTCCGGAAAGCCCGGATAATTCTCTACTTCGTTCGTCAACGCGATCTGGCCGCCAATTTCCTGACCGGTCAAAAGGAGCGGCGAGAGATTGGCCCGCGCCGTGTAGATCGCGGCCGTCAGGCCGGCCGGCCCTGAGCCGACGATGAGTACGTTTTCAGCCATTTTTCTTACACCTCTCCTATGAGATGTTTAGCGTCAACGGCGGACTGCCATCTTGGGTAACCCGCGAACATCAAGCCCGGTCTCCTTGTTCTTTCCTGCTCGCCGCCTCGTCCATGCAGGCGTCGACCCACCACTTGGGCGCGCGAGTGACCAGGTTTCCCTTCTTGTCAAAGAGGGGCCGGGAGCGCTCGTCGCCAAAGTCGCCGATGTCGCATTGCACGGATTTGCCGGGGTGGCAGGTCGTCGGCCGCTGGTCCACGCTGTGGCAGACGCGGCATATGTAGATCTTGCGGCTTGGCATGCGTTTTCCTCCTAACCGAAATCCCCGAACTCGTAAAGGACCGCCGCCGCCGTCACCAATCCCGCCGTCTCGGCACGCAAGATGCGCGGGCCCAACGTGACGGGCAGCAGTCCAAACTCTTTCGCGAGCGAGATCTCAAAATCGGCAAACCCGCCTTCAGGTCCGACGAAAATGCTGATCTCTTTGGCCGACGCCGTCTGCCGCAGCGTCTCTCGGAAATGCCGCTCCTTCTCCTCTTCCCAGGGAATCAGCGCGAGCTGGGCACCCTGCACGGCTTTGCATGCATCTTGGAAGAGAACGGGCTCGGCCAGACGCGGGATGCGCGCACGGCCCGCCTGCTCGGCCGCTTCCACGATGACCTTTTGCCAGCGTTCAAAGCGCGCGGAACTCACGTCGTCCAGATGGCTGACGACGCAGCGGGAGGTGAGCACCGGGACGAAGGCCGTAATGCCGAGCTCGGTCCCCTTCTGAAGCACCCATTCGAGCTTTTGCCCTTTGAGGAGCCCCTGGTACAGGGTGATGTGCGCAGAGGGCTCTGATTCCACAGTCCACTTGTCGGCAATTTGCCCGCGGACGACCTCGCGGTCGACGGCGGTGAGCTCGGTGCGATAGGCCGCGCCTGTGTTGTCAAGAAGGACGATGCTGTCGCCCGGCCCGAGCCTCAGGACGTCACGGAGTTGGTGCACGAGCGTGCCGCGCAGGATGACGCGGTCGTTGCGGATGGTTTGAGGTGTTACGAAGAAACGGTGAGTCAATGAGCCAATTCCCAATGGGCCGATGAGCCAAGAGAAATTGACAGGTGACGGCTCAATGAGCCAAATCCCAATGTGCCAATCTGGCTAAACAATGACGAATGAACAAATGACAACTGAGAGCGACGAGCGGGACGGGTCTTGTCAGCCGCGGGAGTGGGCGATGAGGGCGACCCAGTCGTCTTCTTGCTTTTTCTCTTTCACGTCGAGTCCCTGCGACTGGAGCGCGGCCGCTACCTCGTCCGCCTTGTAGTCGAGAATACCGGATGCAATAACGGTTCCGCCCGGCTTGAGCGCGGCAGCGACGGCGGGCGCGAGATCGCAGATCACCTCGGCGAGGATGTTGATGCAGACGAGATCGTAACGGTTACGGTCGCGCTCTTCGTCAATCGAGCCCGGCTGCACGTGCACGATGGCTTGAGCATGGTTCGTCTCGACATTGCGGGTGGCCGTTTCCACGGCAATCGGATCGAGGTCCACCGCGAGAACCCCGGATGCGCCGAGCCTGGCGGCTGCGATCGACAGGATCCCCGAACCAGTCCCGACGTCGAGCAGCCGGTCGCCTTGGTTAACTTGTTCTTCCAGCGCGGCCAGGCACATGCGCGTGCTCGGGTGCAGGCCTGTCCCAAACGCCATGCCCGGGTCGAGCTCGATCACGACCTCGTCGGCGCGGGGGTTGTAGACGAGCCAGGACGGCTTGATCACCAAACGGCCGCCGATGTGGAGAATCGAGTAATACTTTTTCCACGCCTCGGCCCAGTCTTGCTCCGCGAGCTCGCGGCGGCGCGGCTCGCCCATTGCCCGGAGCTGACCCAGATGCCACAGCCCTTTTTCGGCAAACTCGAGCGCCTCCGAGGCATCCGGTGTGAAAAAAGCGCGGACGGTGAACGCCCGCGCCGGATCCAACGACTCGCCTGCTTCAGGGGTAATGGTCTGCTCAATCACCGCTCCGCCGCTCACAAATTCGTTCAACAGCGCGGCGGCAGCCTCCGCCCCTTCAGCATCCGTGTCAACTGCCAGCTCTATCCATTTCACGATCGAAACGCGTCTTTGACCTTGTCGAATACACCCTTTTCATGGGGTTCGACCGGTTCCGTCCCGAGCGTCTTGCCCAGCTCGCGCAATAATGTTTTCTGCTTTTCGTCGAGGTCTTGCGGAACGACCACCTGCACGGTGACCATCAAATCCCCGCGATCGTTGCGACGGATTTGTGGCACGCCATGACCCTTGATGCGAAAGGTCTTGCCCTGCTGCGTCCCCGCCGGGATCGTGAGCTCTGCCTCGCCGTCCAGGGTGGGCACCTTGACCTTGTCGCCGAGCGCGGCCTGGACGATATTGATGGGAAGCTCGAGCAGCAGATTCGATCCATCCCGTTCGAACAGCGCATGCTTGCGGATCGTGACGACGATGTACAAATTGCCCGGCGAGCCGCCGCGCAAGCCCGCTTCCCCTTCCGCGCTCAAACGAATCTGCGTCCCCTCGTCTACGCCGGCGGGAATTTGCACGCTAATCGTGCGCGTCACTTGCATGCGCTTTTGGCCGTGACACTCTGAGCAGGGCGTGGTGACGACTTCGCCTTCACCTTCACAGCGCGGGCAGGTCGCCACGTTCACAAACGATCCGAAGATGGATTGCTGCACGCGGCGCACTTCGCCCGATCCATGGCACTGCGGGCAGCGGACCGGGGTGGTGCCCGGTTCCGCGCCGCTCCCCTGGCAATGGGGGCACGTTTCAAGCCGCGGGACCTCGAGCTTTTTCTCGACGCCAAACACGGCCTCTTCGAGCGAGAGGCTCAGATTGTATTTGAGATGCGCGCCGGATTGGGGACCGCGCCGAGCGGCGCCGCGCTGCCCCATCCCAAAGAACTCTTCAAAGATGTCGGCGAAACCGCCGAAACCGCTGAAATCGGCGTTAAATCCACCCTGGGGGGCATTATGGCCGTACCGGTCGTAAAGCGAGCGTTTCTCGGGGTCGGAAAGGACTTGGTAGGCTTCGCCGATCTCTTTGAATTTCTCGTCCGTTCCACCGTTCCCGGAGTTGGCGTCGGGGTGATATTGCTTTGCGAGGCGCCGGAACGCGCGTTTGATTTCATCGTCGGTGGCATTCCGGCTGACACCTAGGATTTCGTAATAATCTCTCTTTGTCGGCACAGCGAATATTATATGCAAAAGCGGCGGTTTAGTAAAGTAATCGGGGGGTTCGGGGGGACGCGGGTCCGGCTTCGGCCGCCAAGAGTGAGATTGCGCCCGTAAAGTTCACGGGTGCGGGTTCGTCCGTCCAACGGTGAGATTGCGCCCGTGAAGTTCACGGGTACGGGTTCGCCGACCGAAAACGCAGTCGGTCGAACCCTACCCAGAAACTTCACGCGCCGATTGAAGCGGGCACGGGGGCAAGGGTAAAGCCCAGCTTCGTCGCTTTTCTTTGTAGTCGGGCGATCTCGCGCTCGCGAT
>JAMCQI010000026.1 GCA_023381515.1 Chloroflexota bacterium
CGGGTGGCCCAGAGTGGGTGAAAACGGGTGGCCTACTGTGGGTGACAACGGCCGGCCTAGTGTGGCTGACAATTGCCGGCCCACTGTGGGTGACAACAGCCGGCACAGTATACACCGACGAATGACATTTGAGCGCTGCAAACAGAACCTCATGGCATATGGGTCACGGCGCGTTATCGGAATCCCCACTCCGATAGTCGGCAACGCGTCGAGCGCCCCGACGTTAACACCCACAACACAATTGCAGTGGCGACTGGCCGCGCTTGCGTTGCATGCGGAAATGGTCACGGAACGCCGAGGTATCCTGAATCAATTCGAGCATGTTTACCCTAAAGGTTAGGATTTCCGCTCGAAACCCCTACGGCCAAAGTGCCTCGAGTCAAGCGGCTTCTTCAGGACCAAGCCAACCCACCGTCTTGGCGTTCACGGAACGCCAATCTCTTTCGCGAATAGAAAAGAAATGAAAGACAA
The DNA here is from genome assembly GCA_023381515.1 of Chloroflexota bacterium. The sequence continues at coordinate 472 of JAMCQI010000026.1, forward strand.
ATTCTTTGCAGGAAAAGTTGCCATCGTGACGGGAGCAGCCCAGGGCATTGGATTTGAAATAGCTCAGAGGTTGCACTCCGCAGGCGCGGCAGTCTGGATCACCGACATCAACCTGGAAGAGGCCGCTCGCGCCGTAAACCGTATCGATGCCGGAACCCTAGGCAGGATTGCAGCTTGTCAGGTGGATGTGCGCCAGCCACAAAGTGTCCAGCAGGCGGTTGCAAAGTGCGTGGAAACCTTCGGACGTTTGGACTTTCTCATCAACAATGCGGGCATCGTCGGCCGAGGCACCGTGGAACAGATGAGCCCCGATGCGTGGAGTGACGTCCTCGACGTCAACCTCACGGGTTCCTTCCTGTGCTGTCAGGCAGCAATCCCGCGCATGAAGGCAACCGGAGGGGGCGTAATCCTCAACGTCAGTTCAGTAAGCGTGCGAGTTCCGGGGATAGGGCTCTCAGCTTATTGCTGCTCGAAAGCAGGCTTGGAAGTTCTCACTAAGGTTCTGGCGGCGGAAGTCGCCCCGTACGGTATCCGCGTCAACGCCTACGCTCCCGGCGTCACGACAACGGCCATGACCCGGGACTTGATCGAGGCGCGCGGCGATGAGAAAGTCAAACAGATAGCCCTGCGAAGGTTTGGCCAGGCCGAGGACATTGCCGAACTAGTGCTTTTCCTGTGTAGCGAGCGGTCCGCGTGGATCACCGGGACGGTTATCAGCATTGACGGCGGCACGATGGTCGTGGGTAGACCTTGGGAAGCTTGGCCAGACTAATTGCACAACGAAACCAGGCAGCTCTCAAGTTTGGAGGCATAGAGTGGATTGTGTATTGGTCAGTTCGCGGTCCTTCGGATCCATCTCGGAAGCGGGCGGGAAACTGCTAGAAAGCGCGGGATTCAGGGTTCAGTCGATCGCTCCTCAGGAAAGGCCTATTGCTGAAGAGAAGATGGTCAAGATCATCACGCGCGAGAAGCCAACGGTGGTGATCTGCGGAGCCGAGCCAATTACGCGCAGCGTCATGGAGGCGTGCCCATCGCTCTTCATGGTGATGAAACATGGAGTCGGGATTGACAACATCGACCTCGACGCCGCAACCGATCTCAAGATCGCCGTAGCCAGTGCGCCCGGCACGAATACAGAGAGTGTCGCGGATTTGACCATCGCAATGACGCTCGCACTCGTACGCGGAGTATTTCAGTCAGTCTCCTCCACCAAAGCGGGGAGGTGGGATCGCTATGTTGGACATGATTTGGGAGCGCTTACCATAGGTGTAGTTGGAACTGGAAGAATAGGCTTGACCGTAATCCGCCGCTTCCAGGGATTCGGATCCAGTGTGCTGGCCTATGACGTCGTGCAAAACCTGGATTCTGCCGCGCAATTGAACTTCCGATACGTCAGTCTAGAGCACCTGCTCCAGCACTCTGATATTGTGACACTTCACGCTCCCTTGGCAGATAGTACCAGGAAAATGATCGGACGCCGGGAGTTGGAACGAATGAAAACGACGGCTTACCTGTTGAACCTGGCGCGAGGGGAACTTTGCGACGAGGAGGCTTTGTGCGAATTTCTGCAGCAAAGACGAATCGCCGGAGCGGCCGTGGATGTATTTTCCGTCGAACCGCCTGAGAAGAGTCCTCTTTTGAGGCTCGACAATGTGCTGGCCACGCCTCACATTGCCGCATACACATATGAATCCATGGAGCGAATGGACCGTGTTTGTGCTCAAACGGTCATTGACGCGTCGCGGGGCAAAGTTTGCTCCAACATTCTGAATCCCGAAGTGATAGGTGTGGGCGAAAAATCCTGAAGGTAGAGGAGAACAGGCAATCATGCCAAAGCAGTTCAAGGGTATCATCCCTCCGGTCATTACGTGCTTCGACAAAAATGGCGGTATCGACGTGACGGCACAAAGAGAGGTCGTCCGTTTCCAAGCAAAATATGTAGATGGACTCTACCCGTGTGGCACTTATGGCAGCGGACCGCTGATGACCGCTGAGGAGCGCAAACAAGTAGCGGAGATCGTTATCGAGGAGAAGGGTTCATGTGCCGTCATGGTGCATGTAGGCGCGGCGAACACATGCCAGAGCGTCGATCTGGCCAAACATGCCCAATCGATCGGAGCCGACGCGGTAGGTGCAATCCCTCCCTTTTACTACAAATACACTCCCGATCAACTCCTAGATCACTACCGCGCCATCATGCACGCTGTCAACATTCCGGTCTTCCTATACAATAATCCAGGGGCGTCGGGTAATCCCATATCTCCAGAGATGCTTGCCACCCTCGCGAAGGAAGGACTCGCCGGGGTCAAGGATTCGACCTTCGATTTGATCAATTTCTACATGTACCTGAACACGGTCAAGACCCCTGGCTTCACCTTCATTATCGGGACCGAAGCGATTGCATCCGCGGCCCTCGACGCGGGTGCCAGCGGTGTGATATCCGGGCTGGCCAATGTATTCCCAGAGTTCATGGCTTCATTCTATAGAACTTGGCAGCAAGGCAATCCGCGAAAAACTGGAGAGCAACAGCTTCAGATCGTGAAAGCAAGATCGATTATGAAGTATGGCCCGACGCTCACGATGACCTACGCATTGATGCGTATGAGAGGAATAAACTCAGGCCATCCCCGGGCTCCCTACCAGGAAATCTCTCCATCACTTTTCGAACGAGCACAGGGGGAGTTGCGTGACATGACTCTGCTCTAGTGCGGAATGTGTCCGTGAACGCTTCTTCGATATCTAGCTTTCCATTCTGCTTTCTGAAGACGGACTGAAACCCGGGAACGTTACGACAGGCGTTCCCATTTACCGGGTGGTCAAAGAGCCTACAAGACAGGCTGCTAGCAAATCACCATCTGGCATACAGCTGTCAGGCGCCGGGTTCCTTCGCTAGTGAAAGAGGCTATTCTGCCTGAGTAGAATCGCGTAGCACGCAGTCTCCAGGCAACAGGCCGCCCATCTTTGGCGGCCTGTTCCTTTTACCAAGAATTGTGTACGCTTTGCACGCCAGTATTGAGAATGGATTAGCCCGACCCGAAGGGATAAGCTTCGACCTCCTTTGTGGGCCGGGCTCTAGACTGTTCTTAGTGGTCGAATAGCGCCGACTTGCCAATGACTACGCTAACCTAATTGCTCAACTCCACGTTCCCCACACCGATGCGTGCCCCCACTTGCGTGCGGTCGGTATTTCATCAGCTACGGGTTCTACGCCCCCATCCGCCAAGCGTAACGCGCCGCGTAACAGAAGAGTAATTTGGACGCAATCCGCTGTTTGCGCAAGGCCGCAATGAATTAGGGGTAATTCTCTCGAACCACGTTGTACGATGATTTCGTACGCTAAGCAAGATACTTTTTTTGTTCACCACGCGCTGTATTTGACATTTGCCGCGCTTGCGTTTACTATATGCTTTGCATATATCAGATGCTGCCACACGGTCGAGTGTGCCCGATTTTCGGCACTCGGCAACCTCGCATCCGGGCTACAAGCGCGCGGCAACTCAGCAGTCGCGCGTCGAATAAACACATCATCGAACGGAGGAGAAGCAATGAAGAAGACTATGTTGGCGGTCGTCCTACTGACGCTCGCCGCGGCGATCGGGTGCACCGCAGCGCCAACGCCGGTTCCGTCCGCGGCTTCGCCCGGCTGCTCACTGCGTCTCTCGACCACCACGAGCACGCAGGACTCGGGTCTGCTCGATTTTATCCTGCCCGACTTTGAGAAGAAATTCAACTGCCAGGTCGACGTGGTCGCGGTCGGCACCGGCCAGGCCATCGCCATCGGGCAAAAGGGTGACGCCGACGTGCTGCTGGTGCATGCGCGAGCGCAGGAAGACAAATTCGTCGCCGACGGTGATGCCAAAGAGCGGTTCGACGTGATGTATAATGACTTTATCCTGGTTGGGCCCAAGGCCGATCCGGCGAAAGTGACAGCAACCAAGAACGCCAAGGATGCGTTTACAGCCATCGCGACGACAAAATCGATTTTCGCAAGCCGCGGCGACAAGAGCGGCACGAACACCAAGGAGCTGGCCGTCTGGGCATCGGCGGGGATCACTCCGACCAAGGAAATGAGTTGGTACAATGCCCTCGGTCAGGGCATGGGCGAGACTCTCCTGTTCTCCAACCAACAAGATGCCTACACGCTTACCGACCGCGCAACGTGGCTGGCGACCAAAGACAAGCTTCCGAACCTCGTGGTCGTCCTGGGCGGCAACAACATCAATGAAAATGCCGACAAGACGCTGTATAATCCCTACGGCGTCATGGCCGTGAATCCGGACAAGCACCCCGGCGTCAGTTACACGATGGCGATGAATTTCGTGAATTGGATCATTTCGCCAGATGAACAGAAGGTAATCTCAAGTTACGGGGTGGACAAGTTCGGGCAGTCGCTCTTTTACCCGAACGCGGCCAAGTAGGAAATACACCTATGATCAGCGCGCGCAATCAGCTTGAGGGGACCGTCCAGTCCGTCAAGCTCGGCAACGTCATGGCGAAAGTGATCGTCGCCGTGGGCAACAACGAGATCGCCGCGGCGATCACCCGGACGTCGGCGGAAAAGCTAAACCTCAAGGTCGGCGACAAAGTGACCACCGTGATCAAGCCGACAAAAGCCATGATCGCCAAGGACTAGCGATGGACGAGCTCGGCCGCGGCGTCGCGCACGCTCTCCGCCTTATCCTGAACGCCGATCCCGCGCTGTTCGAGATCATTTACCTTGCGCTGCGAGTTTCCTGCATCGCGCTGTTCATAAGCACATCGATCGGGGTCCCGGTGGGCGCAGCCCTGGGCCTGTCCCGCCTCCGCGCCCGCGGTTTTATCACCGCGCTCCTCTACACCGGAATGGGACTACCCCCGGTCGTCGTCGGCCTGTTCGTCTACCTGATGCTGTCGCGCAGCGGCCCCTTTGGGGTGCTCGGATGGCTCTTTACGCCGAGCGCGATGGTGATCGCCGAGGTCATCATCTCCTTCCCGCTCGTCGCGGGACTGACGATGACGTCCGTGCAGGGAGTCGATCCGTCCCTGCGCGTCCAGGTCCGCTCGCTCGGCGCCACGCGGTGGCAGGAGATCACGGCGGTGCTCGGCGAGGCGCGCATCGGCGTCGTCGCCGCGATCGTGGCTGGGTTCGGGAGCATCATCTCCGAGGTGGGCGCCGTCATGCTCGTCGGCGGCGACATCGAGGGCAAGACACGCGTCCTCACCACCGCGATCGTCCTGAACACGCGCACGGGTGACTTTGACATGGCGATCGCGCTCGGGATCATCCTCCTTTCGCTCGCGTTCGTCGCGAACGTGGCCATGCTCCAGCTGCAGAGCCGGAGCGGAGACTGATTCGTGAGCGGGACCATCTATCGACTCGACAAGCTGAAAAAAGAGTACGGTCCCCGCATGGTCGTCGACGTCGACCACCTTGAGGTGAACGCCGGCGAGATCCTGGCCCTCGTCGGGCCGAGCGGGGCCGGCAAGTCGACCTTGCTGCGGCTCTTGAATTTTCTGGAAGCGCCGTCGGCGGGCAGCCTCACCTATCTCGATCAACCGCTCGCGCCCAAGGTCGCGACGGCGACCCGCCGCGATGTCACGACGGTCTTCCAGAGGCCGGTGCTGCTGCACGCCAGCGTCCACGACAACGTCGCCTACGGGCTCGAGCTGCGCGGACGGCGCGCCGACGGGCGCGTTACGGAGATCATCGCGCGCGTCGGCTTGACGGAGCTGGCGCGCCTGCCGGCGCACAAGCTATCCGGCGGAGAAATGCAACGGGTCGCGCTCGCGCGTGCGCTCGTCATCGAGCCCCGCGTCCTGCTGCTGGACGAGCCGACCGCCAACCTGGATCCCTACAACGTCGGCCTGATCGAAGAGATCGTGCGCAGCCAGAATCAAGCGCGCGGCACGACGGTGGTGCTCGTCACGCACAACGTGTTCCAGGCCAAGCGGCTTGCGCATCGCATCGGCTTGATGCTCGGCGGCCGGCTCGTCGAGGTAAGCAATGCGCGTGCCTTCTTCGAGAGCCCGGCCGACGCGCGTACGGCGGCGTTCGTCCGCGGAGACATGGTGTACTAGCCGGCGGGGCGGGGCGTTCTGGCGCGCCCCGGCGTGAATCATGAACGTTTCTTACAGATACCCGTTCTCGCCGGAGAACGGGTATCTGTTTTTGTATTTCGACTTATCTTCTCGGGTGGAGACCATACAGCGCAATCCGTGAAACGTAGTCTGCGCGCGTCGGCCGTGCGAGCCACGGCGGCGGCCAGATCGGACGAAGCCGTGGCAGACCTGCCCCCCAGCCCCTTCGCAAAAATGGAAAGGCGTGCTACATGGTTGCGCTCATGGTAAACTTCCGAGGAAGTAGTCAGCATCAAGCGACTTTCAAAAACACCTCACGTGTCGCAGCGTCAATTCGTAAACATGCCGGGGGAAAAACCGTGTCACTGATAATATGAAAGTGCTGTAGCGC
>JAMCQI010000101.1 GCA_023381515.1 Chloroflexota bacterium
CACGCTCACCTTGAGCGCGACGGAGTCGTTTGTCTGGTCCTGGTTGTCGTGGGCTCGCACGGCGAGCGTGTGCGTGCCGGCGCTCAGGGCCGGCCACGAGAAGACGATCGGGAATTGAGTCTGCCCGCCGGCCGAAGGAGACCTCACATACGTAAAGACCTGGCTGTCGACCAGCAGGTCGACCTGCGTGACCTTGACCTCGTCGATGGCAATGGCCTGGAGCTGTAGGGCGCTTCCGAGCTCGACCTGGGGCGAGCCGAGCGGATAAACGATGACCACGGTGGGCCGGCGCGTGTCCGGAGTGACGTTGACCGTGGCCCGGTCCGGCGCGCTCGCGCGGTTGTTGGAATCGTACGCCACCACGCTCAGAACGTGACTGCCGATCTCGGTAGGCGTCCACGGAATGATGGCGGAATAGATGGAAGGGGCCGGAGACGGTGCGTTCTCGCTGTGCACGGGCTCGCCGTCGTCCGTAAGCTCGATGCGCGAGATCCCGGTGTCGTCCGCCGCGTAGACGACGACGGACAGGGTCTGGCTGATGCTGATCTGGGTATTGGAGATCGGCGAAACCAATTGCACGACCGGGATGCCGAGAGACGCGCTCGGCTCAAGTGTCGCGCCGAGCGTCGCGGTCAGATCGGGGGCTGGCGTACTGGGCGCTAGAGTCGGGAAGGAGACCAGTGCGGGTGTCTGCGTGCCTTGTCCGGCGGACGGCGTGTCGTTTGCCGCCGAGGGTCCAGGCTCGGCGGCCGGCTGGCATGCGACGGCTAGCGCCAGCAGCAGGCCGGCGGCGAGTCGGCGCGGATGCAATGCGGGTTTCATGTCTGCGAGCCATTATAGCGCAAAAGCGGGCAGGGTCAAAGACCGCGCGCGCTAACCGGCTCCCATGATGCCCCCTTCTGTCATTGCCGCAACGTCGAGGATCTTGTCCATCTCTTCGGGCTTGAGGTAACCCTTTTCGAGGACGACCTGCCGAATCGGCACGTTCCGGGCCATCGCCTCCTTGGCCACTTCCGCCGCCTTGAGATAGCCGATGACCGGATTGAGCGCGGTCACCAAAACGGTCGACTTGGCCAGCCAACCCTCCGCTTTCTCGCGATTCGCCGTGACGCCGACCACGCATTTCGTCGTAAAGGCGTCGACCGCATGGATCAAAACGTCCATCGTCTGAAAGAGATTGTACGCGACGATCGGCATCATCACGTTCAGCTCGAGCTGCCCCGCCGCAGCGGCGAGGGAAACGGTGAGGTGATTCCCCATCACCTGGTAGGACGCCATATTCAGCATTTCCGCGAGGACCGGATTGACCTTGCCCGGCATGATGGACGAGCCTGGCTGCACCGCCGGGAGGCGGATTTCGTCCAGCCCGGTGGTGGGCCCGGAGGCAAGCAGCCGGAAATCGTTGGCGATCCGCGTCAGCGTGATCGCGAGCGTGTTCATGCCGGCGGACACGTCCACGGCGTCCGCCAGCGACTGCATCGATTCGAACAGGTTTCCGCTGGAGCGCACCCGCAGGTTCGTCAGCGCATTGATCTGGTCGATCATTCGCCGGTGGTATTCGGGGTGAGCGTTGAGGCCGGTCCCCGTCGCGGTCCCGCCGATCCCCAGCCGGCGCAGCCGGTCGGCTGCCGTCGCGATCCGCTCGCGGTCGTTGCGGACGGCCTGCGCGTAACCGCTGAATTCCTGTCCCATTCGGACCGGCACGGCGTCCTGCAGATGTGTCCGGCCGGATTTGACGATGCCGTCGAACTCGCGCGCTCGGTCGCCCAGCGCATCTGCCAGGGCATCAAGCGCGTGGAGCAGCTCGTCCACGCGCCACAGACATCCCAGCCGGATCGCCGTCGGGATCGTGTCGTTGGTCGACTGCGCCATGTTGACGTGGTCGTTCGGGTTGACCGGCTTCTTTGGGTCTTCGAGCGTATAGCCCAGGAGCTGGTTGGCCCGGTTGGCAATCACCTCGTTAACGTTCATATTGTGGGACGTGCCCGCGCCGGCCTGAATCGGGTCGACGACGAACTGCGCCGCCCATTTGTCGTCCACGACCTCTTGCGCCGCGGCGATGATCGCGTTGGCGATCTTGGGCTCGAGCAGCCCGAGATCGCGATTGACCTGAGCCGCGGCGAGCTTGAGGATTGCCATCGACCAGACGAATGCACGATATTGTTTCAGGCCGCTGATCGGGAAATTCTCCACGGCGCGCTGCGTCTGTGCTCCCCACAGCGCATCCGACGGCACGTTCACCGTTCCGAGGGAATCTTTTTCGATGCGATAGGCCATGATCTGCCTCCGGCTTGTATATGCGAATCTCGCCTACGCGAGGCCGCGGCGCCCGAATCGAGGAGTGGGGCCTTGATTTCGTCCCGCCCCACTCACTCGCCCAGCAAGTCGATCTGAATCCGCGCCTGGTTCTTCAGGAGCGCGTGGGCGCCGCCGTTGAGCACCTTGTCGAATTCCTGGTGTGCCAGCGCCTTGTCGCCGCGTCGGGCGTACAGCACGCCGAGGAAATAGTGCGAGTGATCCAACGCGGGAGACAGCTCGGCGGCTTGCTGGAACTCTTTGAACGCCTCGTCCAGGTTCCCGGCGGAATAGTAACCGCTCGCAAGGTTGAAATGCGCCTGGGCGTCCTGCGGACTGTCTTTGACCGCTCGCTCGAACAGGGTGATCGCCTCGCGGGCGGTGATGTCGGTCGCGTGTTGTTTGTCTGCCATTCGAATCTCCCGGGTCGCAGGGTCGTCGTCCGCTGGCTGCAGCGGACGGCCCTGCTGGGATGGATTGACGAGGGCCGTCGAGTTTGCTCTCCGTTCGCTCCGGACCCGCCGGTCGCTCATGCGCCGGGTTGATTCTACCGCATAATCGGATGAATTTCAACGAGTCCCGGCGCAGTCGGCGCTGCCGCAAGCTCGTCGCCTGCCGCGGGACACGCTCTCGTCTCGTCGGGACCGGGTGGGCGAAGGTTCCGGTGAAAAAACAAGGCTTGCGCGCAGCAAGCCTTGGAATTTCAAAATCCGGAGTTGACCTGACGCATTCTGCCAAACCGAGCGCCGCGTCCGCTCGTACGGGGGAACGGCGATCGGCAATGCGTCTGGTACAGGACGCTCAGCGCCGAATGACCTGGATCGACGCGCCGGAGATCAACTCGCCTTGGGCGGCCTGGACGTTCATCACGCTCACCTGCGCTGCGACCTGTCGGGCGAGGTTTCTGAACGCTTCTGCGTACGGCGAGTCCGGCTGCGCCGCCGTGATCGGTTTGCCCGTGTCTCCGCCAGCCCGAATCGCCACGTCCAGTGGGATCTCACCCAAGAACGGCGCGCCGTGCTTTTCCGCCATTCTCTTCGCACCGCCGTGGGCGAAGATATCGGTCCGCTCGCCGCAGTGAGGGCACAGGAAATAGGACATATTCTCCACGACGCCGATTAGCGGGACCTCGAGTTTTTGGAACATGGCGATGCCCTTGACGACGTCCGCCAGCGCCACGTCCTGCGGGGTCGCGACGATCACGCCTCCCGTCAGCGGGACCGATTGAGTGAGCGTCAATTGCGCGTCGCCGGTGCCGGGTGGCAGGTCGATCACGAGATAGTCCAGGTTGCCCCAGTCCACGTCGCTCAGAAACTGGCGGATCGCGCTGTGGAGCATGGGACCGCGCCAGATGACGGCTTGTTCGGCCGGGACGAGAAAACCCATCGACATCAGCTTGACGCCGTAGGCGACGAGCGGCTGGATGCGTTGGTCGTGCGCACGCGGCTGCTCGCTCACTCCCATCATGATCGGTATGTTGGGACCATAGATGTCCGCGTCCATCAGGCCCACCTGCGCACCCATCTGCGCCAATGCGACGGCGAGGTTGACCGAAACGGTCGTCTTGCCGACGCCGCCTTTGCCGCTGGCAACCGCCACGGTCGATTTGACCGGGATGTTGAGCTTGCCGCTGATCCTCTGATCGCTCGGGACGTTGGCGTCCCATTTGATGTTCACGGTCTTGGCCCCGAGACCGGCCACTGCCGCTTTGGCTTCCGACTCGATCTGGCTGCGGAGCGGGCAAGCCGGCGTCGTGAGGACGATGGTAAAGTTCACGGAATCGTCCAGGACCTTGACGTCCTTGATCATTTTTAATGAAACCAGATCGCGATGCAGCTCCGGTTCCTGGACGTGGCTCAAAACACCCATTACCTGTTCTTCGGTTATCATCACCTTATACCCTTTCCCTGTTGGCGTCGTCATTATAGCCGGTTTGACACGAATCGTCCACTGAACCGCGCGGGGGGCTCAGTTTCAATGGGTAGGGGGATGTCATGCGGCGACGAAACCAAACGACCCCGCACTGTGCGCGGGGTCGGATGTCCTGTGACGCGTTCGGGGTGGGGGCCACCCCGAACGGATTGTCTGCCGGACTACATCATTGATTTGCGAAGTTCGTCCCAGGTCTCTTTGCTGTAACCGCCCAGCGGCTGCTTTACGAGCGGTCCCTTTTGCAGCGCGGCCACCTGATCTTCGTAGGTCGTGCGTTCCTCTTCGTACAGAACGCCCATGGGAATTCGGTCACCCCACTCGTGCGCCTTTTTGATCGCCGCTTAGTAGTCGTGCGGATTGTAAGTCGAGTCGTCGTCTAGTTTGTATACGCGGCCGCGGTACCACTCGACCGTATTGACCAGGTTGTAGACGACGCAGGACTGCAGAACGTCGACCAGTGCAAAGCCCTTGTGCTGAATCGCGCGGGCAAAGATCGATGCCATGTGCTTGGGGTCGGCCGAAAAGGTGCGGGCGACGAAGGTGGCTCCTCCGGCGATCGCCATCACGACCGGGTTGAATTCGATCTCGATCGCGCCGTCCGGGGTCGTCGAGGCGACCCACCCTTTGGTGCTCGTCGGAGAGTACTGCCCTTTGGTGAGCGCGTACACCTTGTTGTCCTCGACGATCATGGTGATGTCGGAGTTGCGGCGCAGCGCGTGGATGAAATGCCCTGCGCCGATCCCGTAGGCGTCGCCGTCGCCGACGGTCACGATCACCTTGAGGTCGTGGTTCGCCAGCTTGGTCCCCTGCGCCATCGGCAGCGAACGGCCGTGCAAGCCAAGATAACCATTCGAATGCACATAGTCCGGCAGCTTGGAGCCGCAGCCGATCCCGCTGACAAAATAGGCCTGGTGGGGCGGCACCTGGAGCGCGGCGAGCGCCTGCTTGACGCCGTTCAGGATTCCAAAGTCGCCGCAGCCGGGACACCACGTGACCTCGCGCTCCCCTTCGTATGATTTCGGAGTCAGTTTGAATTCTGGCATTACTCGGGTGTCTATCATTAGAGTCTCCTGCCTCTGCTCACGCTTGGCCGTGCCTTCCGTCATTCTTGCGAAAGCGAAATGGCGCGTGTCGGAGCAAGGTTATATTTTACGCGTGAACTCGGCGCCGGACGGTCTTGCGCGCCGTCTTGCCGTGTCGACCGTCGTGCCCGTTCTCACGGGCGGCGCTCTTGGTGCGGCTGCGATCGTGCTTGAGACGGATCCGGAGCGTGTTCGCGATTTCGATGCCGGAAAACGGCCGGCCGTCGTACTTCAGGATCCGGTCGTCGGCCAACCGGCCGGTGTACGTCCGCACGACCTGGGCGAGTTGAGCCGTGAAATTGCCTTCGACGTCGATCAAATGCTGCGCCTTGGCCAGCTCTTTTGCCAGGCGCGCCTCGTCGAGCGGGTAAATGTCGGTAAAGTGGAGCGCGTTCACCTTGACGCCATCGGCGTTCAGAATGTCGACCGCCTCGCGGATCGCATACCGCGTGGCGCCCCAACCCATCAACGTGATCGGCGCGTTCCGCGGCCCGTACCACTCCGGCATCCGCATTTCCTTTTTCATCGTTTCGACTTTCCGCATGCGCTTTTCGTGTTGGGCGATGCGGTTGGCCGCGTCCTCGTCCTCGATGCGTCCGGTTTCCGTATGCTCGTCGCTCGTGACGGTAAAGACGGCGTTGGGGTGTCCCTGGATCGCACGCGGCGAAATGCCGTCCTCGGTGATCGCATACCGCTTGTATTCGCCGGGCGTCAGGCGCTCCAGGTCCGCGTCGGTGAGCGTCTTGCCGCGGTCGATCACGAATTCCTCGAACGGCATTTCCTCCACGTAGAGCGAGCGGGAGGCAAACGCTTGAAAGCCCTCGGTCAGGATGAGGACGGGGCACTGGTATTTTTCGGCGAGATTGAACGCCCGAGCGGTATCCGAGTAGCAGGCTTCGATCCCGCCGGGCGCAAGCACGATGCGCGGAAACTCGTCCTGCGACGCGTGGAGCAGAAAGAGCAGATCCCCCTGACCGGTCCGGGTCGGCATACCGGTTGAAGGGCCGGGACGCTGGGAGTCGACCACCACGAGGGGCGTCTCGGCCATGCCTGCCATGCCGAGCGCCTCGGTCATCAGCGAAAAGCCGCCGCCGCTGGTCGCGGTCAGCGCGCGCACCCCCGCTTGGCCTGCGCCGATGGCGAACAGGATCGCGGCGAGCTCGTCTTCGGTCTGTTTGGTTACGATGTTGAAACGCTTGGCCTGCGACGTGATGAACTCGATGATGGAAGTCGCCGGCGTCATCGGATAGGCGCTCATGAACTTGCAGCCGGCGGCGATCGCGCCCAGGCCGATCGCCTGGTTGCCGTTCACGATCATCTGCGGCTTGTCGTTCGCGATCGGGGCTAGCTTCCATCCAAAGTGACCGGCGTACTCGAGCGCTTGGTCGTGCGCCCACTGCGCGATCGCGAGGTTCGCTTCCGCGATCGCCGAACCCTTTTTCTTTCCAAAATTCTGGCGGATCACGTCGGCAATTCGGTCGAACGGAAAACCGGTGATCGCCGCCGTCGCGCCGAGCGCCGCCGTGTTCAACATCAGCTTGGCGTGCTTGGGGTCCATGCCGGCCGGCCGGCCGATCTCCAACGCCTTGGCTTCGAACGGAAACGCGAACGAGGAGACCTGGCGCGCCGCCGCCATGGCCGGATCCACCTTGATGGAGACGTCGTGAACGATCGCGCCGCCGGGCGCGATCTCGTTCAGGTGCTGGTCGATCGCTTCCTGATTGAACGCCAGCAGAAGGTGCACGTCGTCGTGCGGCCCATAGACCGGTTTGTCGCTCACGCGCAGCTGATAGACATTGTAGCCGCCGCGGATGCGGCTCATAAAATCGGAATTGGCAAAGATGTGCAGCCCCGCACGGACCAACGCGCGGCCGAACCCGGCGCCGCTCGTGTCCATGCCTTGACCGGCTTCACCGCCGATCTTGATCGTCATGTTGTTCTTTTGCACTTGTTTCTCCCTTCCCAAGGATCGCAATGGAAAAACCGATAGCTAAAACCCTGGCATGCTTCAAAGGATGCGCGTTCTTTTTCAGACTAGAAACTATAACACATTTCAAATTAACCCGGCATAATGATCGCGCCCGTGACATTAAAACGGTATTAAATCGAACCGCCGACAAGTGAATTCTTGTCGGCGGCGACGCGGGCGAGTATAACACGATTCAAAGGTTTTCGCCAGGGGGGCGCGCGAGAGGTTGGATAGAAATACTCAGGAAGGTTGCGACGCGCGCTCGAGGGCTGCCATGATCGTCTCCGCTTCGGCTCTGAGCGCCGGCGAGAGATCGTAGATCGGCTGGCCGGTTCGGTCCGCCTGACGGACGGCCGGGTCGGCGGAGAGGTAGCCGAGAATGGGAAGGTCGGGCGAGTTCTGTGCGATGAATTCGCGGTCGGCTTGGTTCTCCACTTTGCTGCCGACCAGGTAAATGCGCTGTACCTTCAGTCCGCCGGCGAGATCCCGGATCTGAGCCGCAGTTCCGAGCGAGCGCGCCGTCGGCTCGGCGACGATCAGCATCATGTCCACGGCGTCGGTCGTCGCGCGGCTCAGGTGCTCGACGCCGGCGTACATGTCGAGCAGAACGACCTCGTTGCGGTAGAGCAGGATGTGGCTCACCAGCGACTTGAGCAGCACGCTTTCCGGACAGATGCAGCCTTCGTGTCCCAGCTCCACGGCGCCGAGCTCGAGCAGCCGGATCCCGCGGTGGAGCGCAGAGTACTTGTCCGGGATGTCGTCCGTCCGAGGATTGATCTTGAAATAGCCGCCGTAGGTGCCTTTTTGTGCGCCCGTTCGCTCGAGAATCAGGTCTTGCATCTCGGCGATGGGGCGGATGCTGTCGAGCTTGTCGCCCGGGAAACCGAGCGCCGAGCCAAGGCAGGGCGAGGGGTCTGCGTCGATGGTCATCACCGTGTCGCCGCGCGCGGCGTAGGCGTATGCCAGCAGACTCGTCAGCGTGGTTTTGCCAACGCCCCCCTTGCCGGTAATCGCGAGTTTCATCCTATTTGCTTCCTTTGTATCTCAGTCAGTTTTTGACGATCCAATCCGAGATCTTGAGAATCTCTTGCGCCACCGGGTTGTCGAGCTTTCCCGTCATCAGGGGCTGTCCCTGGTTGACGCTCAGGACCACCGGCCGGCCGCCGCTGGCGATCCGGTATTCGACCCGCCGCTTGAAGCTGCGCTCGATCTCCTGGGCTTCGATTCCGACGTTCGAATTCGCCCGGTTCAGGATCAGGTGCACCTTGTCCAGCGTGAGGCCGAGCTTGTCTGCAATGTCCAGGAACATGCGCGTGTTTTTGAGCGGTCCCACTTCGGGCGTGACGACGAGCATGATCTCGTCCGCCCGGTCCAGTATGGAAAGCATACGCTCGTCGTACGTCGCGTGGCAGTCGACGACGACGTAGTCGTTCTGCTCGACCAGAGCGGTCAATATTCTCTTGACGTGATCGGGCGTGATGAGGTCTGCCTTTTCGGGGCTAAACGGGCTGAGAAGCACGCGAATGGCCGAGGAATGCCGTACGACCACCTGGTCCACGAGTTCGGGCTCGAGGTCGTCGGTGCTGCCGACGAGGTCCATGATGCTGTGAGTCGGCGGGAGATTCAGGTGCACCCCCACGTCGCCGAAAGAAAAATCGGCGTCCATGATCAAGACGCGTCCGCCGGTCTGGCGCTGGAGCGCCAGCGCGAGGTTGACCGCCACCGTCGTCTTGCCCACGCCCCCTTTGGTCCCGAATACGGCGATGAGGCGGCCGTGCTTTGACGGCGCCGCTTCCGTCGGCGCCGGAACGCGAACGCGTGCGACGAGATTCTTGATTCGATAGGTCAGCTCTTTGGGATCGAACGGCTTGGCGACGAACTCGTCCGCGCCGGCCTCGAATGCCGCGATCTTACCGTCGACGTCGGTCTGTGAAGAAAGCACCAGAATGGCTTGATAGCGCGTGACCGGATTCTGGCGAATGGCGCGGCACAGCTCGAGCACGTTGGCGCCCGCGAGCGCGTCGTCGAGGACGAGCATGTGCGGCCGCTGGCTGACGGCCAGGCTGCGCACCTCGGCGCCGGATTTCGCGACGACGGTGGTGTAGCTGTCCGGCGTCAGGATCATGCCCAGCAGCTTGAGGAGAGTGGGGTCGCCACTGCCCAAGAGGACGACCCGCTTCAAAGCCTGGCTCATCGCGTTACCTCGCCCATGGAAGCGTGCTCCTTCGACCAGCCATTGCCGCTGCGGGCATCTTCGTCCACCATCTGCGCGATGACTTGTCCCAGACGGACCGAGTAATTCGTGCCGCGGTCCTCCGGATAGATCTGCGTGGTGTTCGCGAGATAGAGGTTGCGCAGCGGCGTGCGGTATTCGGGAATTCGTTTCGAATAGTTGAGCGGGACGATCGGCTGGGCGGCGGCTTCCTTGAAATGCCACATCTCTTCCACCCAATCAGCCGAAAAGCTCGGATTGATTTTCTGCAGATGGGGCAGGTAGGCGCGAAACAACTCGTCGCCGGACATTTGAAAATACGGGCTGCTGGGCTCGAGGTAGTTCGAGACGTACAGAATGCGCTTTCGGTTGTACACGTCAGGGGAAATGAAATTGGTATGCTCGATGGTGGCTACGAACGGGATCGTCCGGTCGGCGATGTTCATCCAATAGATGCGCGTCATCGGCTGCTTGAGCTTGAGGATGACGAGCCTCGCTGCCATGTACGTTGCCGCCTTCATCTTGTCGACGTACTCGCCCGGCAGCTCAGAGACGATCCGCAGCGCGGCGAACGAGGGTGCGGTGCAAATGATGCGGTCGAACGGCGCATAGCTTTCGGTCGGGGCAAGCTCAAGTTCCGCTGCCGCCGCTTGCGACGCCGCGTCGTCGGCAAATTGGAGCCCGCACGCGACGCCGTTCTCGACGACGATGCGCTGCACCGTCGTGCCGAGATAGATCTTGCCTCCCTGTTTGCGGATCGCGGCGCCGAGCGCATCGATCAGCACCTGGAACGAGCCTTGCGGGTAGCCGAGGACTTCCTTTGTCAGGCCCTTGCGCGACCCGAGCCGCAGCACGGCTTTGTACCAGAACCACTCCAGGGGTATTTCTTCGGCCTTGGCGCCGAACTTGCCGGCAAACAGGGGTCCCAGCTGCCGATTCCACGCGTTCTGGCCGGCGTATTTTTTCAGCCACGCGGCCGCGGTGATCTTTTCGTAATCGGCCAGCTTGTTTTGCCGCGCTTGCAGGTAGGTGAGATAGTAGAGCACCAGGCCGAGGCGCACGCGATCGACAAAGGGCAGCGTTCCCAGCTGCAAGAGGTCCATCGGAGATACGACGTTCCAGATCCGACTGCCGTCAAACCAGCCGGTCTTGGACTCGATCCACTGTACCCGGTCTCCCAACGCGAGCTCGCTCATCTGCGCGACGATGTGCATGTCGCTCGTGAACCAATGGTGGTAACCGCGCTCCAGTCGCGTCCCTTCGATCGGAAAGGTGCCGGCCAGGCCGCCCAATTCCGGCAGGCGCTCGAACAGAAACGTTCGATAGCCCTGTTTGCCGAGCTCGTACGCGGCGGTCATGCCCGCAAACCCGCCTCCGATGATCGCGATCCGTTTGTCCATCTCGTCTTTTCCAGTGGCTAGAGTCCGGCCGGCTCAGACGGCCCGGAGCGCGCGAGGCCCCGCCCGTCGACTCGCCGCCGGAGCAGGCCGGCGGCCGGCCGGGCGTTTATTGGTGGATCGCGATCCCCAGCGAATCGAGTGCGGCTTCGGCAATGACTTCGGTCAGTGTCGGATGCGCGTGGACCGCACGCGCTAACTCTTCCGGCGTCGCTTCCATCGACTTGGCGAGGCTCAGCTCGCCGGTCAGGTCGGTCACCTCCGGCCCCACGAGATGGGCACCCAGGATCTCGCCGTATTTCTTGTCCACGACGAGTTTCACGAACCCCTCGTATTCGTTCAGGCCGAGCGCCTTGCCGTTCGCCCGGAACTGGAACTTGCCGACCCGTACGTCGTGCCCGGCCTGGGACGCCTGCTCTTCCGTGAGACCCAACGACGCAACTTGAGGCGCGCAGTAGGTACAGCGCGGCACGTTGTTCAGGTCCAGCGGGCGCGTCTCCTTACCGGCGATGGCTTCGGCCGCGATGACCCCCTGAGCGGACGCGACGTGCGCCAGAGGCAGCTTCATCGTCACGTCGCCGATGGCGTAGATGCCCGGCACGCTCGTCTCCATGCGGTCGCTCACCTCGATCGCGCCGCGCGTCATCTTGACGCCCAGCGCTTCCAGGCCCAGGTTCTCGCTGTTCGGCTTGACCGAGATCGCGACCAGGACCTTTTCCGCCTCGATCTCGTCCGTTTTTCCTTCCGACGAGACCTTGAGATGCACGCGGCCGCCGGCCTTTTGAGCGCTTTCCACCTTGGTGTTTACGCGGAACTTGACGCCGAATTTCTGCATGGCTTTCTCGACGACGGCGCTGACTTCGGCGTCCTCGCGCGGCAGTAAATGCGGCAGCATTTCCACGACCGTCACGTCCGCTCCGTAGGCGTGATAGACGTAGGCAAACTCCATGCCGATCGGGCCGGCGCCCACCACGACGATCGGCGACGGGAGATTGCGCAGCTCGAGCGCCTCGCGGCTGGTGATGACGTCCTGGCCGTCGATCGGGAGACCCGGGATCGAGATCGGCCGGGCGCCGGTCGCGACGATGATGTTTCGCGCCGTCAGCGTGCGGCCCGCCGGCTTGACCTCCACTCGATCGCGCGCGGTGAGGACCGCTTCGCCCTTGACGACCTCGATCTTGTTCTTCTTCGTGAGGAACTCGACCCCTTTGACGAGGCGGTTGGATACGACGCGGCTGCGGTCGATCGCTTTGCCGAAATCGGCGGAAAATTTCTCGACCTGAATTCCGAAATCGCTCGCGTGGCGGATGGTATCGACGACGCTCGCGTTCTTCAGGAGTGCCTTGGTCGGGATGCAGCCCCAGTTCAGGCAGATTCCGCCCAGGTTATCCCGTTCGACGATCGCTACGCTCTGTCCGAGCTGTGCCGCGCGAATGGCGGCGACATAACCGCCGGGGCCCCCTCCGACGACGACGAGGTCGAACGAATCACCGGTTGCCATGAGAGTCTCCAGTCGTACGAGGTGATAAAAACGTCAAATTCCAGTTTATCACCTTGACGGTCAACGGTCAAATGAAATGGAAAACGACGGGGGATGGATCGACGGGGCGAATGAAATCGGCACGGGAGCCTCTCCGGGAGGGACGGCGGTGCGCCGCCGTGAGAAGAGGACCGTGCCGCGGTCGAGCAAGTCGAGCGCTATTCCGGCCGCTTGAACATGTAACCGACGCCGTGTTCGGTCAAGATGTATTTGGGAGTCGCCGGGTCTTCTTCGATCTTGTTGCGCAGATAACTGATGTAGACCCGCAGGTATTCGGTCTCGCCGCCGTATTCAGGTCCCCAGACTTTGCGCAAGAGGTCTGCATGAAGCATGACCCTCCCGGCGTTTCGCACCAACTGCGAAAGGAGTTTGTACTCTGTGGGGCCGACGCGGACGTCCTTGCCCCGCACCGTTACCTTCCGCTGTTGAAAGTCCATCTCAAAGTCGTCGACGACGAAAGGCGGGCGAGCCTGCACGTCCTCGCCCGGACCGGCGCGGCGGAGGACCGCTTCGACGCGTGCGAGCAGCTCGTGCACGCTGAACGGTTTCTTCACATAATCGTCGGCGCCGAGCGAGAGGCCTTTGACGACGTCGACGTCTTGATCTTTGGCGGTAAGCATCACGACCGGCACGGACGAAAATTCGCGGATCTTTTGTAGAACGTCGAAACCGTCCATTCCGGGGAGCATAATGTCCAGGATCACCAGGTCCGGCCCTTCTTTTTCGACCATCGCCAGGCTGCTGACCCCGTCCATCGCCGTGATCACCTTGAAATGCTGGGCTTCGAGGTTCGAACGAACCAGCTTCACCAAATGGGGTTCGTCGTCGACGACGAGTATCTTTGCCGGTCTCATGTGCGAGCGTCTCCTCGCCACGGACGTGAATGTAGCAACCGTGGACCGGTACGATTATATCAGAGATAAAATACACCGTCAACGCGCCGGTGACGTGAAAATCGCAATGCAAAATCGCAATGCACTTGCCCATATGCCGACTTGATGCTATAATGAAACTCGTCACCAGACCCCAACGAGGGAGAGGAGATATGACTGAAGCTGTAACCCAGGGATCCAATATTCAGATCGTCGCCGACGAGCAGGAGTGGCTGGAGGAGCAGGTTCGGCGCAGCGTTTGGGTCACCTCGTGGGACAAAGTCATCGATCTGGTCGACCGGATCTACAATTGGGGCCGGCAGAATTCGGTCTGGCCCACGCAATTCGGCTT
The DNA here is from genome assembly GCA_023381515.1 of Chloroflexota bacterium. Next base: position 13,652 of record JAMCQI010000101.1, read on the forward strand.
GGCCTGCTGTGCCATCGAGATGATTTGCACCGCCGCCGGGCGGTTCGACATATCCCGTTTTGGGATGGAGCTTTTTCGGTCTTCGCCGCGCCAATCTGACCTGATGATCGTGGCCGGCACCGTCACCAAGAAAATGGTACCGTCGATCGTGCGATTGTACAACCAGATGGCGGAGCCCAAATACGTCCTGGCTATGGGCGCCTGCGCGACGGCGGGCGGTCCGTTCAAGGAAGGTTATAACGTCGTTTCCGGCATCGACAAATTTCTACCCGTCGACGTATACGTCCCTGGCTGTCCGCCCACGCCCCAAGCCCTTCTCTACGGCCTGATGGAACTCCAGAAAAAGATCGATCAGCAGTCCATCCGCGACGTCCGGTGGTACAGGAGCGGCGAGGCGGACGGCATGCCTGAACCGGTCCTCGGTCCGGACATCTACGATCGCCGCCGCGCGGAAGAAATCACCGAGCTCGCCGGCCACCCCGAACAGCTCGAAGGCCGGATGCTCAAGATCCAGACCAAGCTCGAGCTGAAAGCCGAGAAGCTGGCGGAAGAGAAAAAGGATTCGGCCGCGAAACCGGCCAAGCCCGCCGAAGCGGCAAAGACATAAAACGCTAGGGGCATAAGCCAAAAGTCAAATGGCAAAGCCGCCGCGAGCGGGGCGCGCTTTGCCCTTTCACTTTTTGCTTTTGACTCGAATCGAGGAGTCTTGAGAATGGCTGTCGCGGAACCTGTTGCTCCAGCGGCCACCCGGCCGGCGAATCTGAGCGATCCGCAATCCGTCGCCCAGTCGATCACGGCCCGAATACCGGACGGGATCGAGTCCGTCGGCCCGCAGGCGCTAGTCGTCAAGGGCGATCGCCTGCTCGACGTGGTTCGGTTCTTGCACGACTCGCCCGACCTGGCATTCGACTATTTGAACAACGTTACGAGCGTAGACTGGCGCGACCATCTGGAAGTAGTCTATCAGCTCTCGTCGATCGCGCACGGCGGCGCGCCCCTCACACTCAAGGTGAATGCCCGCTCCGACGAGCCGGTCGTTCCGTCCCTGGTCTCGGTATACCGGGGCGCCGATCTGCAAGAGCGCGAGGTCTACGACATGATGGGGGTGCGCTTTGCCGGCCACCCCAACCTGCGCCGCATCTTGCTGTGGGAGGGATTCGAAGGCTATCCGCTCCGCAAGGACTATCACGAGCCCTACTACGAAGAGGAGCACAAGCCGTTCGGCACGCGGTGGGACCAGGGGCACCACGTCATCGCCGAGGACCGCAACCCGTGGCACGACAACGTGCAATACCCCGCTGACTTTGACGCGGTCACCTACAAGCCGCCGCGCGACGTCGTCCGCACGGCCGGTGTGGAGCCTTCGTCCGTCAGCCGCCTGCGCACGGACAAGATCGTATTGAACATCGGACCGCAGCACCCCTCCACGCACGGCGTCCTCCGGCTCAAGACAACGATCGACGGCGAAACGATCGTGGCGGTGGAACCGGTGCTCGGCTATCTGCACCGGAACCACGAAAAGATCGGCGAGCGCAACACGTTCTTGCAGAACATGCCGTATACCGACCGCCTCGACTACGTCACGTCGATGTCCAATAACATGGGCTACGCCATCACGGTCGAGAAATTGATGGGGATCAAGGTCCCCGAACGCGCCGAGTACATCCGCGTGATCATGGTGGAGTTGACCCGTATCGTAAGCCACTTTATGGCGCTCGGTTTCACGTACAGCGACCTCGGTGCATTTTTTACCCCCGCGCTGTACGGCTTGGAAGAGCGGGAGCTGATCCTCGATCTGTTCGAGGCGGCCTCCGGCTCGCGCATGATGTGCAACTATATGCGCTTCGGCGGGCTGGCGCGCGACGTGCCGGAAGATTTTCTCGCCCGGTGCCAGTATCTGGTGGACGAACGATTGCCGCGCGTCATCGACGAGTTCGAGACCTATCTGGTGCACAACGAACTGTTCAACGCCCGCGCGCGGAACGTCGGCGTGTTGCCGCGCGATCTCGCGATCAACTACAGCGCGGCCGGCCCGGTCCTGCGCGCCTCGGGCGTCAAGTACGACCTGCGCAAAGCGGACCCGTATTCGATCTACAGCCGGTTCGAATTCGACGTCCCGACGGGCACGATCGGAGACGTCTACGACCGATTCGTCATCCGCATTCAAGAGATGCGCGAGAGCCTCAAGATCCTCCGGCAGGCGCTCAAGCAGATCCCGGCCGGCGAGATCATGACCGGCAAAAAGAACTATCAGGTCCGCGTGCCCAAGGGCGAAGCGTACGGACGCGTCGAAAACCCCAAAGGCGAGCTGGGATACTACGTGGTGAGCGACGGCAGTCCGAACCCATACCGGTACCACGTCCGATCGCCATCGTTCATCAACCTGACGACGCTGAATGAGATGGCCGTGGGGCAAAAAGTCGCCGACCTGATCGCGGCGCTCGGATCGCTGGACGTCGTGATGGGGGAAGTGGATCGCTAAATTCTCTCGCGTCGCCTCGACGCGGTGGAGACTGATATGAGTTACGGATTGGGCGTCCTGCGCGGCATGACCATCACGATGAGCCACGTGATCAAAACCTACGTCGGCGATTTCAAGCACCTGGGACGACGCTACGACCCCGAGGAGCTCAAACGGCGACAGAGCGCTCAGGGGAGCGGCATCTTCACGGTACAGTATCCCGAAGAAAAACTGCCGGTGCCGGAGAATTTCCGGTTCGTCCCATTTCTGGTCTACGAACCCAAGCTGGACGAGGCCGGCAAGCCGATCGTCGATCCGCAGACCGGCAAGGAAGCGGTTGGCTACGAGCGCTGCACCGCCTGCGGGATCTGCGCCAAGGTATGCCCACCGCAGTGTATCTGGATCGTTCGTGGCAAGACCCCGGAAGGCAAACCCAAGCCGCAAGCGGCGGAATTCTATATCGACATCGACGTGTGCATGAACTGCGGTTACTGCGCCGAATACTGCCCATTCGACGCCATCAAGATGGACCACGACTATCAGCTCGCCAACTACGAGCGGCACGTGAGCCACATCTACGACGTGCAGACGCTGCTCAAGTCGACCACGTACTATTCGCAGATCCACCCGTCTGATTGGAACGCCGAGGAAGCCGACCGAAAGGCAAAGGACGCGGCGAAGGCGAAGAAGCAAGCCGTGCAGGCGTGAGCGGTCGCCGGGACGGGCAAGCGCAAGGGCATTCGCACCTGAGTTAACGCGATGTTGGAAGCGGGCGACAAGGCGCCGTTGTTCTCGCTCGTGGGGATCGACGGCTAATCATATTCATTGGACCGAAACGGCGCGCGTCTCACGCTCGCCGTCTTTTTCAAGACGACCTGTCCAACCTGCCAGCTGATGTGGCCTTATCTGCAAGAACTCCACCGCCAATATCATGACGGTGGGCTGGCACTCTGGGGCGTCTCGCAGGACGATCGCGACGTTTCCAGGAAATTTGCATCCAAACAGCACAGCACTTTTCCCGTCCTGCTTGACGGTGATTTGCGCGTTTCGCGGGCCTACGATCCGTCCTTCGTGCCGACGCTCGTCCTGGTCGATCAGGAGAGTCGGATCAAAGACACGGTGGTCGCGTTTGACAAGGCTGGCCTGAATCGCCTGGCTGCAGAAATCGCTGGACGCCTGCAAACGCAGGCGGCCATGGTCGCTCCGACGGACGACGGCAACCCGCCATTCAGGCCGGGCTGAAGCTCAAAGCAGCGCGACTCGTAGAGTGCGCAGCGGAGTGCATTTTTGTAAACCACAACCCCCGGGTAGTATAGTATATCGAAGGTGAAGATATGGCAGCTCGACCCATTCTCACGTCGGAACACTCGGTGCTCCGACAGAAAGCCAAAAAGGTAAAGCGCGTGGATGCCTCCACGCAAAAACTGATCGACGATATGTTTGATTCGCTGCGCGCCGCGCACGGCCTGGGGCTCGCCGCGCCGCAGATTGGCGTCAGCCTGCGCGTGCTGGTCATCCAGCTCGCCGAGGATGAGGAGAGTCCTCACGCCGGCGAGCCGATCGCGTTGATCAACCCCGAGATCACCAAAGCCGCGGGCGAGCAGAACGGCGAGGAAGGGTGCCTTTCCATCCCCGGCTACGTCGGCATGGTTCGCCGCGCGATGGTCGTCAGCGTCAAAGGGCTGAATCGCAAAGGCAAAGAGGTCCGCATCCGGGGCGAAGGACTGCTCGCGCGTGCGTTTCAACACGAGATCGATCACCTGGACGGCGTGCTGTTCACGGACCGGCTGGAGAAACCCTCCGATCTGTATCGGGTGACTGAGGACCACGGGCGCGTGCCGGTATTCCAGGGCGGTGCGGAGCGACCCGCGCCGGAAAAGGAGCCAGAGCTCGCGTAGCGCTTGCCGCGCGTAATCCCCTTCCATCGTCGGAATCAAGGAGGCGTGCGTGATCAATGCTCTTCGTGTCGGGTACAGCGTACTGCGGTATCGCGGCGGCGTCGGTCAGTGGGCGTGGGCGATCAATCGTGTAGCAGGGCTGGGCGTGCTCCTGTTTCTTGCGCTCCACATCGCCGATATTTTTGTGGCCGGTTTAGGGCCCACACTCTTTAACGACCTGCTCTTCCTCTACAAAGGTCCGGCGGCGCGGGTCATGGAGGTCTTCCTCGTCTTCGGCCTCCTGTATCATGGTGTCAACGGCTTGCGCCTGACGCTGATGGACTTTGTGCCGAGGATGGCGCGCCGGCACGTCGACCTCTTCTACGCTCAGCTCGTCGTCTTCCTCGCGCTCTTCATTCCCGCCAGTTTTTTCATGCTCGTCGAGTTCTTTGGCGTCGTCGGCGCGTCGGCGGGCACCGCCATCATCCTGGCGATCCCCCTCTTCGTGGCCGCCGCGGCCACGTTTGCGCCTCTGGGGAACGTGAACGTGCAGGTGAGCAGCGGCAACTACCAGGAGGCGGTCGCCGGCGTGGCGTCGTCACGCGGCCGATCGCACAGCAGCTTTGAGTTCAACATGTGGCTGTTCATGCGCGTTTCCGGCCTCCTCCTCATATTCCTCGCGTTGTTCCACATCTTCTGGCTGCACTTTGTCATCAGCGTCGAGCAGATCACCTTCAGCACCATCGTGTCGCGGTGGACGGGGCCCCACGGTGCGCTCTGGCGCACCTACGATCTGCTGTTGCTGGCATTCGCGTTCACTCACGGCGTCAATGGGACCCGGAACATTCTGGACGACTATATTCATTCCCCGGGTTGGCGCGCTGCATTGAAGATCGGCCTTGCCCTCGTATGGTTCGTCTTGATGACGATGGGGCTCTACATCATCTTTACCTTCACACCCGCGACGCTGCCGGGGTGAGAGGGAGCGGGCGGCGGCGCGGGCGGGGTCGCAGAGCCGGATCCTCCCGCATTCGCGTGGGGCCGTTCGCAAACGACGTCGAGGTTGGAACATGATTCATGCTCATCGCTATGACGCGGTAATCGTCGGAGCCGGCGGCGCGGGCTTGTGGGCCGCGCTCGAGCTCGCGCGTGACCGCGTGAACGTCGCCGTTCTCACCAAGCTGTATCCGACCCGCTCGCATACCGGCACGGCGCAGGGCGGCATCGGCGCCGCGCTCGGCAATCAGGAAGAGGACAATTGGGAATGGCACATGTTCGACACGGTCAAAGGGGGTGACTACCTCTCCGACCAGGACGCCGCGGAGATCCTCGCCCGCGAGGCGATCGAGACCGTTTACGAATTGGAGCACATGGGCCTGCCGTTCAACCGAACGGCGGACGGCAAGATCGACCAGCGCCGGTTCGGCGGGCACACGCACCACCACGGACAGGGACCGGTCCGGCGGTCGTGCTATGCGGCCGACCGCACGGGGCACATGATCCTGCAGACGCTCTACCAGCAGTGCATCAGGCACGAGACGCATTTCTTCAACGAATTCCAGGTCCTCGACCTGCTGATCGAGAACGGCGTCTGTTCAGGCGTGGTCGCCATCGAGATCGCCACGGGAGAGCTCCACGTCTTTCAATCCAAGGCCACCATCATCGCCGCGGGCGGCTTCGGCAAGATCTTCAAGGTCACATCGAACGCGCACAGCCTCACCGGCGACCCGGTCGCGATGTACTATCGTCACGGCTATCCGCTGGAAGACATGGAGTTTTATCAGATCCACCCGACCGGCATCTACAAAATGGGCATCCTGATGTCCGAAGCAGCGCGCGGCGAAGGGGGCGTCCTGATCAACGACAAGGGCGAGCGCTTTATGGAGCGCTACGCTCCGACGCTGATGGATCTCGCGCCGCGCGACATGGTCTCGCGGTTCATGCAGCAGGAGATCAACGAAGGCCGCGGCATTGGCGGCAAGGACTATGTTTATCTCGACATCCGCCCCGAATCGATCACCCGGTATAAGAGCGCGCCGGGAGGCAAGGCGGTAACGGAGCAGGAACTGCGCGCCAAGCTGCCGGACATCATCGAGATGATGGAGCTGTATCTGGGCGTCGACCCGATGAAGGAGATGGTCCCGACGCAGCCGACCGCTCACTATGCGATGGGCGGCATCCCCACCGATACCGAGGGGCGGGCGATCGTCGACGAAAAGAATACCGTCCTGCCGGGCCTGTACGCCGCCGGCGAGTGCGCGTGCGTGTCCGTGCACGGCGCTAACCGCCTCGGCACGAACTCACTGGTGGATATACTCGTCTTCGGTCGGCGTTCCGGACGCGCCGCGGCGCAGTACGTGCGCCAGGCGGATTTCGTGCCTCTCCCGCCCGAACCGGAAGCCGGCGCACGCGCCGAGATCGATCGGCTGCTGGCCGCCACAGGCAGCGAGTCGGCCGCGCAGATTCGCCGCGAGATGCAGGAGGTCATGACGGCGCAGTGCGGCGTGTTCCGCACCCAGGAGGGTCTGGAACAGGTGAAACGGACGCTCGCGGCGCTCAAGACGCGATACCAAAATGTCCGTCTGGAGGACCACGGCATAAAGTTCAATACCGAGCTGCTCGAAACGCTGGAGCTCGGTTGGCTGCTGGACATTGCCGAGGCGACGGCGGTCAGCGCGGCGGCGCGCACCGAATCGCGCGGCGCGCACTCACGCGTGGACTACGCAAGCCGCGACGATAAGAATTGGCTCAAGCACACGTTGATCTACAAGAAGGACGGCCAGTTCGAGCTAAAGTACAAGCCGGTCGTCATCACGCGCTTTGAGCCGAAGGAAAGAAAGTACTGATCGGCAGGCGTGTGTGTGCGCGCCCCGGGTGATCTCTATGTGGCTTGTCGTCGGGTTCGTCGTCGGCGGAATCATCGGGCTGATTCTGGGCGTGTTCGTCGGATTCTCGTTGTTCAAGCGAGCCGGGGCGTGGGACTAGCCGCGGCCGGCCGGTCCGCTCGAGCTTTACGCGCGACGGCGCGCGGGCTTGTCAGGTGGGCATGCCCGACGTGACCTGCCTGGTCGGCTTGATCGCGGGATTGATTGTCGGCCTGGCCATCGGAATCCCATTGGGGATACGCTTTTACTGGAAGACGGGACATTGGTAAACAACCGTCGTTCAGCGTCGGAGGATAATGAAAGATGCAGGTCAAGTTTCAGGTCAAGCGATTCAATCCCGAAAAGGATTCCCAGCCGCACTGGAAAGAATACGACGTCGAGGTCGAGCCAACCGATCGCGTGCTCGACGGCGTGAACTATATCAAATGGAATATCGACGGCTCGCTCACGTACCGGAGGTCGTGCGCACACGGGATCTGCGGGTCGGACGTCTTCACCGTCAACGGTCGAAACCGCTTGGCGTGTAAGTTTCTGGTCAAACAGGCGCTCAAGGAGAGCCAGATCATCACGGTCGAGCCGATGCGGGGCTTTCCGGTCATCAAGGACCTCGTCGTCGACATGGAAGGCTTCTTCGCCAAGTTCCGCAGCGTCAAGCCTTACCTGATCAACAACGACCCGGAACCGAGCAAGGAACGCGTTCAGTCGGTCGAGCAGCGCGAGCGATTTGACGACACGACCAAGTGCATTCTGTGCGCGGCCTGCACGACCTCCTGCCCCACGTTCTGGGCGGACAAACAGTACGTAGGACCGGCCGCCATCGTTCAGGCCCACCGCTTTATTTTCGATTCACGCGATCAGGGAACGGACGAGCGCCTGGCGCTCCTCTCGGACGCGGGGGGCGTCTTTACGTGCCGGAGCATTTTCAATTGCGTCGAGGCGTGCCCGCGCGGCATCGATATTACGAAGGCGATCTACGAGGTCCGCCAGGCGACGCTTTTCAAGCGGACCTAGCCTATCTGCACCCAGTGTTGCGGCGCGGCCTCAACACGGCAGACCTTTCCAGCGTCTCGGCGGCGCGGACATGAGGAATGCGCCCCGAGGCGCTTTTTTATCAGCCGGCACATGCCGGCCGCCATTGGCATTCCGCCGTACGTGTTAGTGCAGAGGCGACCGGCGAAGCGGAGGTGGAGATCGTGAGTGCGAACAAGACTGGGCGCGCATCGTCCGGGCCAGAATTCCCTCCGAGCGCGAGGAACCGCGAGGTCGCGCGATGACTCAGACCCAGGAGCGAATCGATTTCCGGGCCAACTCGCGGCGGGTGCCGGCCAATATTACCGCGGCCACGCAGAAGAACGCGCACACCGCAATCGCTCACCGCGCGGCCGTGGTCGACCCTCTCGGCGATGAGTACTGGCAAGCGCTCCGACAAGCCGCGCACGATCTGCGGCTGCACGCCATGCTGCACCTGGACCAGTATCTCCCGCTCCTCGAAGAGAACGTCGTCCGTGCCGGTGGCCGCGTGCATTGGGCCGTCGACGCGGCGGAGGCGCGGCAGATCGTTCGCGACATCGCCGCGTCGCACGACGCCAGGCGAATCGTCAAAGTCAAAAGCATGGCGACGGAAGAGATCGAGCTGAATCACGCGCTGCAGTCCGACGGACGGCAAGTATTGGAGACCGACCTGGGCGAGTACATCGTGCAGATGGCGGGAGTCAAGCCGTCGCACATCATCGCGCCGGCGCTCCACATGACGAAAGAGGACATCGCGGCGCTGTTTCGAGATAAGCTCAAGGTCGACGCGCCGCCCGACCCGCAAGTGCTGACCGAGATCGCGCGGACCCGTCTTCGCCAGGAATTCCTTGCCGCCGACATGGGGATATCGGGTGGCAACTTTCTGATCGCCGAGACCGGCACGCTGGTGCTAGTCACGAACGAGGGAAACGGCCGGATGTGCACTACCCTCCCGCCAATTCACACGGCGATCGTCGGGATCGACAAGGGGATCCCGAGCTGGCAGAGCTTGACCGTGTTGCTCAAATTGCTGGCCCGCAGCGCGACTGGCCAGAAGATGTCCGCCTACGTCAGTTTTGTGACGGGCATTGCGGACGAAGGGCCGCGCGAATTCCATCTGGTGCTTTTGGACAACGGTCGAACGAGGATCCTGCAGGACGCGGCCGCGCGCGAGACGCTGCTTTGCATCCGCTGTGGTGCGTGTCTCAATGCCTGCCCGGTGTACAACCAGGTGGGTGGACATGCCTATGGAGGGACGTACCCCGGTCCGATCGGCGCCATCCTTTCGCCCCAACTGCTGGGGATCGCTATCGCCGGCGACCTTCCCTTTGCCTCTTCGCTCTGCGGCGCTTGCGCCGAGATCTGCCCGGTCAAGATTCCGATCCCGGAAATACTGCTGCACTTGCGGAGGCGCGTGGTCGAAGGCGACCCGGCGGAGGGGCCGGCCGTGCCGTTTGCGCCGCGAGCGATCGGGAGCTTGGCGGCGCGTGCGCTCGCCTCGCGGACGCTGTACCGCGTGGGCGCGCGAGGGCTGCAAATCATCCAAACACCGCTGCGCCGCGAGGGCTGGTTGTTCTCTCTTCCTCCGCCGTTGAATCGCTGGACGATGGCGCGTCCGCTCCCGGCCTTTAGGAGCGGGCTGCGCGCGTGGTGGAAGAAACGGAGTGACGGACGGACCGGGTGACCGGCCTAACCGACCGATGGAGGAACGCGCGTGAATCGCAGCGACGTGCGGAAGGTGTCTAGTGACAGACAGATCGCGTGAGGCTATTCTCAGCCGCGTCCGCCAGGCCGTAGGGAACGGAGCGCGCTCGGCGCTGCACGCGCCGGCGGCGGGGATTCCGCCGCGAGCCGCCGGCGTTGCCGACGCTGACTTGGACCTGCTACTGAGCGAGATCGCCAAGCTGGGAGGCCAAGTCCTGCGCCTCGAGGGCCGGGAGGACCTGGCCGGGGCGCTGAGCCAGCTCGTCGCAGCCGAAACCGTTCGCAAGGCGGTGCTTTGGCAAACCGACGACCTAGACTCTCTGGGCATCGGCGAGGCCTTAGCCGCACTCGGGGTTGCACTTGTCGCCCCGGACGCCGACAAACGAGCCGTGGCCGAGTGTGATCTCGGGGTGACAGGAGTGGATGCGGCGCTGCCGGAGACGGGGACGCTGGTCCTGCGTGCGTCGCCCGGCAAGCGGCAGTTGGTATCGCTTCTGCCCCGCGTTCATCTGGCGATCGTTCGGCCGGGAGCGCTGCGGGCCGATCTCCACCAGGTGGTGGACGAGGTCAAGGGGGACCGGCGTGTCCACTGTATCACCGGCCCGAGCCGGACGGCCGACATCGAAAAGACGCTTGCGATCGGTGTGCACGGCCCCAAGCGGCTCTATGTTTGGGCGCTACCATAAGCGATACCAGCCAGTCCTTGACAGCAAGCAAAGCGGGAAGCAAGCCGCGCGTTCGCCTGAGCGGAGTGATGGGTCTCCCCTCCTTGATCGCGACGCGTCCCGGCATACGGCACGGCAGTCAGGCGGACAAAAGCCTGACGATACCTTTGTCGCGCTTGCGCAACCCTTTGAAAAAGCATACAATGTTGGAACAATAAATTGAGCCCAGCGTCGGGCCTGGGCAAAAGGGAGCGACGATGCCCTATTACGAATACGAGTGCAGCGACTGCAGAGCGCGATTCGAGCTCAAGCGGCGCCTCGCCGAGATCGACGAGCCGGTCACTTGCCCAGAGTGCCAGGGCGACCGCGTCGCGCGGCAGGTGTCGCTGGTGATGGCCTTCAGCCATGGCGAAGGCGGCTCTGTGAGCGCGCTTGCCGGCGGAGGCGGTTGTGCCTCCTGCGGCGGAGGCGCTTGCGGAAGCTGCGGTCACAGTCACAATTGATATCGTTCTGGATCTGGAGGAACGAGAGATGTCAGGAAGTGATCTAACCGTCCGGGTGGGCGGCGATTCTGCCACCGGTGGTATCGTGACGACGGGTGAAGTGTTCGCACGCATTGCTGCCTACTCCGGCCTCGAGGTTTACACCACGCGCACGATCCCGGCCGAGATCAAGGGCGGGCACGTAATGTTTCAGGCGCGTATCGCGCCCGATATGGTCTGGTCGCAGGGCGACGATCTGGATATGCTCATCGCGTTCGATCAGGAATCGATCGACCGCTACTATCCACTCGTTCGGGCCCAAGGGCTGCTGATTTACAACTCGAACGAAAGTCAGCCCCCCGCGCCGAACGGCGTCAAGCAGTATCCGCTGCCGCTGAACGACCTGGCAAAATCGATCAATTTCCAGCGCGGCCGGAACATCATCACCATCGGCGCCATGGTCAAGCTGTTCGGACTGCCGTTCGAGACGGCGGCGCTCGTCGTGGAAAAGCAGCTCGGCCGCAAAAAGGACCTGCTGGACCAGAACCTCCTGGCTCTCAAGACCGGCTACGAATACGTCGAGCAGAACGTCACACGGACGGCTCCGTATCAGCTCTCCCCGCGAGATGGAGGGCAAGACCAGGAGCGCTTGGTGCTGAACGGCAATCAGGCGCTGTCGATCGGGGCGATCGCGGCGGGCTGCCGCTTTTACGCCGGCTATCCGATCACGCCGGCGTCCGATATTATGGAATTCCTCGCCGGCGAGTTCCCCAAGATCGGCGGCACGATGATCCAGGCGGAGGACGAGATGGCCGCGATCACGATGACGCTCGGCGCGTCGTTCACCGGCGTCCGGTCGATGACGGCGACTTCCGGCCCCGGCCTGTCGTTGATGACCGAAATGCTGGGTCACGCGACCATGGCCGAGATCCCGATCGTCGTCGTGGACGTCCAGCGCGCCGGACCCTCCACCGGCATGCCGACCAAAGTCTCGCAGGGCGACTTGCGCCTCTCCGTCTTCGGCGCGCACGACGACGCGCCCCGCATCGTGGTCGCGCCCGTCTCGGTTGAAGACAACTTTTACCAGATCATTAACGCGTTCAATCTCGCGGAAAAATATCAGACGCCCGTCATTTACCTCAGCGACCAGGACATGTCCGTGCGCGTGCAGACGATCCCGCCCTTCGACCTGGGGCGCGTCAAGTTCGTGCCGCGTGAGCTGTGGAATCCGGCCGGGGATGGCGCCGGCGATTTCGAGCGATTCAAGGAAACGACGAGCGGCGTCTCCCCGATGTCGCTGCCCGGCATGAAGGGCGGCCAGTACGTCGCGGAAGGTCTCGAGCACTTGCCGAGCGGTGAGCCGGACTATACCCCGGAAATGCACTCGCGCAACATGTTCAAGCGCGGGAAAAAGATTCGGGGCGCAGCCGAGGTCGCCGAAGAGTGGGGCATGCTGGAGCGGTTTGGCGATCTGGATGCGCCGGTCGCGATCTGCGGCTGGGGCTCCACTATTGGCCCCGTGCGTGAGGCGGTCACGCAGGCGCAGTCGGAAGGAATGCCGGTCGCGGTGTTGTACACCAAGATGATCTATCCGCTTCCGCGGAAAGAGATCGCCGAATTTATCGCCTCGCGCAGGGCGATCATCGTCCCGGAAATGAACTATACCGGTCAGTTCGCCCGCATGATCCAGGCCGAGTTCTGGCGTGAGGTCATCAGCGTACGCAAGTACGGCGGCGTCCCGTTCGAGACCCGCGAGGTTTATGCGGAGATCAAAAAAGCGTACGAGGCGATCGGAAAATCGGAAGCGAAGGCTGCCGCTCCCCGTCGCGCCGCCGGCAAGCCGGCGCCTGGGCGCGTCGCGCGCCGGACCGCGACCAATGGCCGCAAACCGGCCGCCAAGGCGCGCAAGGCAGCCGCCAAAAGAAGACGCATGTGAAGGCTGGAATCGAGGCTTCCGGCGGCCGCGCCGCCCCGAGCCTCGGCTCCTTGATTGCATCCACCCGTAATGGGATAGCGATACGAGAGGGAGATGAGTGATGATATCCACGATCGATCCCCGCATCATGACATTCGAAACGGCGAATCTGTCGCCGAACGACTATAAGAGTGACGTGCATCCGATCTGGTGCCCCGGCTGCGGCGACTTTGGCGTGCTTTCCTCCTTTTACAAGGCCGTATCCGAGCTTCACATCCCAACCGAACGACTCGTGGTCGCCTCCGGCATCGGCTGCTCTGGGCGGTTTCCCGCCTTTGTGAACGCCTACGGCTTTCACGGAACGCACGGCCGCGTTCTACCGTTGGCAACCGGCATCAAGATGGCGAACCCGGAATTGGTCGTGGTCGCCACCGGCGGAGACGGCGATGCCTTCAGTATCGGCATGGGACACGTGCCGCATGCCATTCGCCGCAACGTCGACATTACGTACATCATCATGGACAACGAGATCTACGGGTTGACCAAAGGGCAAGCCTCGCCCACCAGCCCGGTTGGAATGGAACGCAAGGCTTCGCCCTACGGCACGGTCGAAACGCCGTTGAATCCGCTGCTGATCGCATTGGCCAGCGGTGCGTCCTGGGTCGGCCGCGGTTTTTCCAGCAAGCCCAAAGACTTGGCGGAATTGATCAAACAGGCGATCACGCACAAGGGATTCTCCTTCCTGCAGGTCTATTCGCCGTGCGTCACCTTTTACGACACGTACGATCATTTCAAGCAAGTGACCAAGCCTCTGCCGGCCGACCACAATCCGCGCGATCGAGCGAGTGCCATGAATTACGCGATGGACGAGGAGACCCTCTACCTCGGAGTGTACTATTCGGACGACCGGCCGACGTTCGACCAGGGCTACGCGACCAAGCGCGAGCAGGCGCACATGGAAAACTACGGCGTGCCGCAAATCTTGAGCCGATTTACGCGCTCGTAAGCCCCGAGACGCCTAAAGGATGAATGCGGCAAGGCACGCAATCGAAGCGCCCGGAAAGCATATGAGCGTACATTCTCGGATTCTGACACTGCCGGCCGCAGCGGCGATGGCTCTGCTCGCGGCCGGCTGTGCCCTCTTGCCGGCCCCGCTGCCGCTCCTGCCGTCGGCGACTGCGAGCTTGCCGGCGCCGACTCTAGCGGCTACTGCGGCTCCCACCGTTCTTGTCACCGCAACGTCACAGCCTCCATCGTCAACTTCCGTCATACCCACCCTCTCTCCGCTCTCGCCCACCGACTCGCCGGGGTTGGCCGGAACGCCGCCGGGGATAGGACCGACCCCGGTGGCGCGGCGCATCACGTTTCCTGCCGGCGGGACCCGCGCGACGGTACAGGGAACCCTGAGCGCCTTTGGGCTGGACCGCTACGTGCTGCGCGCGCTCGCCGGTCAGACCATGATGGTGAATCTCACCACCGCGCCTTCGAACGACGGCCTCGTCGTGATTTTCGGCGCGGATGGCGTCGTGTTGATCTCGGTCCACGCCGGCGCCATGAGTTGGAGCGGCACACTGCCGTCCACGCAGGACTATATCGTGGACGTCAAGGGCGGCGGCGCCCCGGCGAGCTACACCCTCCAGATTTCGATTCCGCCGCCGGGGCCCCCGACTGCGGCGGACGATCCGAGGCGCATCAGTTTTGCCGCCGGAGCGACGAGCGCGACGGTGCAGGGCATTACGGCGACGCCGGGGCAGGACCGCTTTGTCCTGGGCGCTCTCGCGGGGCAGACGATGTCCGTGTCCATCGCGTCGACCGAAGGCCCGGCGATCCTCATCATCTACGGGGCCGACGGTAACGTGTTGATCTCGGACCACGCTGGCGCGTCGACCTGGAGCGGCACGCTCCCGGTCACGCAGGATTACTTGATCGACACGCGTTCGGTCGGGGACGCCAAGGTTCACTTTACGCTGCAGGTCACGATTCCACCCATCGCGCCGCAGCCGACGCCCAAACGAATCTCGTTCCCGCCTGGCGGCACGACCGCGACGGTGCAAAGCACGCTCCCCGTGAATGGTGTCGATCGCTGGGTGCTGCGCGCCCTGGCCGGCCAGACCATGACCGTGAACACGTCGACCACGCAGGGTCAGGTGATTTTGATCATCTGGGGCGTGCAGGACGGCGACGTATTGATCTCC
The DNA here is from genome assembly GCA_023381515.1 of Chloroflexota bacterium. The sequence continues at coordinate 28,847 of JAMCQI010000101.1, forward strand.
GATCATGCCGGCGCGACGAGTTTCACCGGCGTCCTCCCTTCCACCGAAGACTATTACGTCGACGTGAGATCCGTTGGGAGCGCCGCCGCAGTCTATTCGATGCAGGTGACGATAAAGTGAGTGTGTTATGAATGACCCAATTACCCTGACAACCTTACCGCGGCCGCGACACCCGGAATGGATTCGCGTCCGTGCCCCCATGGGCGAGCAGTACACGCATCTCAAAGGCCTGGTGCGTGGACTGCAGCTTCACACGGTGTGTGAAGAGGCGCTTTGTCCAAACATCGGCGAATGCTGGGGCGCCGGCACCGCGACGATCATGATCCTCGGCGACACGTGCACGCGGGCGTGTCGCTTTTGCGCGGTAAAAACCGGCAACCCGCGCGGTGTGGTGGGGCAGATCGGACCGGCGCGGGTGGCGGATGCGATCGCGGAGCTGAAACTGAACTATGTCGTGATTACGTCGGTGGACCGCGACGACCTGCCGGACGGCGGGGCGGAGATCTTTGCGGAGACGGTGCGGCAGATCAAGACGAAATCGCCGCGTACCAAGGTCGAGGTCCTTACCGGCGACTTTGCCGGCGATCGCTCCAGCGTCGCCAGCGTAGTGGCGGCGAAACCGGACGTATTCGGCCAGAATATCGAGACGGTCCGGCGACTCACCCGCGCGGTCCGCGACCGCCGCGCCGGTTACGAACAGACGATGAACGTGCTCCGCATGATCAAAGAGATCGATCCGACGCGAATCAGCAAGTCATCGATCCTGGTGGGAATCGGCGAGCGGACGGACGAAGTGATCGAGACGATGCGCGACCTGCGCGCGGTCGGGGTCGATCTGCTCGCGATCGGCCTTGACCCGTACCGAGGCCTAGCCCATCACCTCGCCATCCTCGATGACCGGGGGCACATTGGCCTCCACCCAGTAGTGGTCGCCGTTCTT
>JAMCQI010000072.1 GCA_023381515.1 Chloroflexota bacterium
GGTTGCAAGTGCGTTGAGGTCGAAGGTGTAATCGAAGAAAACGGGTTTCTTGACGGAAGCCCTCCCCTTGCCAAGGGGAGGTAACAACGCGGGAAATGGGTTTCTGGGAGAATGCAATTGATCGAACGACGTACATTTCCTAAAGCCGCGTGACCACCCTCAAGACGTCGAGCGTCGCCCACTTGCTGTCTCTGCCTGCACCATCCACATCTATCAGGAGCGATCCTTGAAAACTGCGCTCGAGCGCCCAACGCGCGCCGTCGCGCTGCCTCGCCCACACCTCCTCGATCGCTCCTCGCGCACGCCCGTCGTTCGCTCGATCCACCTTCGTCAGCGCGCGGAGCGCGAGCAGCGTGTCCCCGTCGTCGAACGAGGGAAACGCGCCCGCGCGCGGGAACTCGCCCTCTGCCAGGCCATCCAGCACGAACTCCGCCCCGCGTGCGACGGCCTCCTCGATCGCCGGCGAACGGTGCGCGCTCGGTAATTCCGACAATCCCCAGATCGCGCAAGCCGCCGCGCCCGGTGCGCCCGGAGCGATCGCGGCGGCAATCCGGTCGGCGACCTCCAACACTCGCCGGTCTTGTTGCATAAAGTAGAGCAAAGCGTGGAGCAGCAGCCCGGCCGACTCCGGCCCCAGGTCCGCGAATTCGCCGTCCCGCACGTGATCCTGAAGAACGAGCTCGCATGCGGCGCGCGCTCGCCGGCTGTTTCGCGGCACACCCAGTTCCGCTAACAGGGCGAGCGACCAGAGGGTCGCGGTATGTCGCGGCTCGTCTAGCGAGCCGGAATTCTGCCAGCCCCCGGCCTCGTCCTGCGACGCAAATAGCGCCTGCACCGGCGCAGAATACAGTATCAGCTCGCGTGCCTGCGCCAGCGCCGGCGTGTCCTCGGGTCGACCGACGATGTCGCGCTGAAACCAGAAATACACAGAGGGGTTGTCCGCGTGGTCCAACAGCCAGGGTGCCGGGTCGCCGCGGAGCCGGTAGCGCCAGTCGGCCGCCGGATCGGTCACGCTTCAAACTCCTCCAGCATCGGCTGCAAAACCGCGATCATGCCGGCCAGCTTCTTCGACAACGTCTTCACGAGCTTGGCGTCCAACTCGGTGTACGGTACGACCTCGTGGACGCGGCTCCACGAGTTCGTCCACTGTTCGATCTCGACGCGCGGGCCCAGCGCGGCGTGAATTTCTACGCCGCGGCTCCCGAAATACGCGAGCAGCGCGTCATTCGTCGGTTTGTCCGCCTCGAAATGCAAGCCGACTTCGATTAGTCGTTCTTGGCCGCGGACCCACACTTCGTAGTGCAGCTTGGGGTTCCGATAGCTCAGCTTGACGATACTGAAGAATGAGCGGGCCTCAAAATCGCGGAGCTTGCGCGGCAGCTGCTTGCGCGTGCTGTCGACGAGAGTAACTTGGAATTGTTGAATTCGCACGATTGCGGCATTCTAGCACACCAACGGCGGAGCGACAAGGCGCGCAGCTGAATTCTGACGGTTCGCCGTTCGCCCAATCAGATTACACGCCACGGTTTCAAGGACATCGTCGTCCACATCCGCGCAATCGTGCTGTGCGAAATGGAGCGTTCCAAGGCGGCGTGGCTGAGTTCGCCGGCCAAGTCACGGCTGGTGCAGACGGTCACCCCGTCGAATCGGCGGTTTGGTGATGCGCCAGAGTCGTCAAGACCACCGTCTCCCGGTCGCGAAGGGAAAAAGCGGGCGGTCGGCCCGAGCGGGGCTGATCCCCTAAGCGTTCCACCAGCGGTTGTTTGGCTTGGCGACCTTCGAGGAAGCGGCGTCGCCAGAAAATCACCTTGTCCCGGCCGCAGTCCAAGCGGCGGGCCGTCTCTTCAATTGTTACCTCGTTGCGGTCAGCCCACAGAAGGATACGGGCCCGGTCTGCCAACCGAGCTTCCGTCTTGCCTTTCCGAGTGAGGGCCCGGAGGTCGCGCTTGTCCTTGCGGGACAGACGAATGACGTATTTGGACTGCTGCATGCTGGCTCTTATGCGCGTGATGGGGATACGATGAGGAGCTCATTATGCCGTCGGATTACTTGCGAGACAAGGTACTACTTGGCCAATTGCCTAGTTGACTAATTGACCGATTGACCCGTTGCCCAACGTCGATTTGACCTTAAGCATCAGATTTGGTAGAATAAACGGCGTAGGGATCGCCCCCATCGTCTAGGGGACTAGGACGTGGCCCTTTCAAGGCCAAAACTGGGATTCGAATTCCCATGGGGGCAAGTCTTTTTGACGGTATAGAACGGCTTGATGACGCGCAACTGCGCGTCTTTTCTTTTTCGGCGGGCTCGCGGGCACGACCACGTGGCGGAGCACGAGCCACTTGTCCTCAAGTGAGACACCCCTCGGTTCCTCCCATACAGGGAGTCGGCCTCCAAAAGAGCCGTCTAGTACCACCAGCAGATTGTGTGCGGAATTCCGGCGGAGTCAAATTCGGATCGGATGGGGTTCTCAGTCAGCGCCGGGACCAAGAAGAATCCACGATCACTTACGAGGGGATCAATCAGTATCGCAACTCCCGTCTGACATCGAAGTACCCATCGATGTCAGACGGTTTCGTCGACCTAGTTGGGATTCTGTCTCTCTCTGATAGTAACGACCCCATAATAGGTCAGAACCGGCAATTGGAAACTCAAGGTCCCGTTCCTCATGGTGTAATCTATTCTCTGAATGCCATCCGCGTCGGGAGAGGCATAATTCACCTCAAGCTCTTTTCCGAGCAGTTGCTCGTCAAGAGCGATCTCGAAATCGATGTCGGTCTGTGAAGTAAGTTGCATGGCGTTGGGATCATAGTTGTAGTTTACAATGTGCAGGACGGTCGATCGAGCAGTGTCATCCCGGTACTCCAGGACAGCAACGTTCTCATTGGCGCTGGTCTGGATATCGGCCGGAAGTAGCTCGGCGAGGATCGCAGCCACCTGCTCTCTGGTCGACGCATCTTGGGTTCTGCGGTAGAAGGAACCGGAGACGTGCTGCTGGTAGACGACTAGTCCCGCGCCATATTCGTAGTAGCCATCGGCGAACGAGTCTGTAAAATGTGCGCTGAGTGACTCACAGCTCTTGTCGGGGGAGCAGGCAGCATCCCCAAAGGCGACAATTCGGCCTCCGCCGTGCGCATAGGCGAGCAGCAGGTCGATCTGCGAGGCCGAGAGCGTAAGCGGCCCCGGCAAGACCACGACGTCATACTGGTTCAACGCGGCGAGGGTAAGCTTGTCTTTCATCCAATGGCCGTCCCCCATAAAGAGCACGTCGTATTGAAGATGGGCGTCCAAGAGCAAATTGGAGATCCCGTAGAAGGCGGCGGTATTCCCTTTCGCCGAGGCATAGGAATACAACACTCCTACCTTAGCGATCGAATGGAGTCCGTCATACACCGCGTGGTTTTCGTGTATGAAATCGTAATAAGGCTTCATTTGCTGCATATCGACACTGTATAAATGGAAATCTGATCCATTGAGCAACCAGAGGGCATAGGGCACATAAGTGTAGCCTCCGGCCGAATATGCCTCCGCGGTGAATATTTTCTCAAGTTGCGTTGCGTCGCTCCTCGCGAAAAGCCTTGCCGTGGTCGTACCGCTGTGTGGTATAGTCGCAGCGGGTTTCCCCACGCCACAGGCTAGTTTGTACATGGGTATGCTTCTACCAGTCGGAGGGAGAGGGAAAGCATGCTCTGGATTGAGATAATCCACCTCGTCCGCAATTGGCAACGAATTGTAGTCCATTTCCCACGTATTGGCAGTAAAGTAAATAGTTTTCCCTTTGGACTGGGCATACGCTCTAGTCTCGGCAATCAGTCCGTGCCAGAAGCTCTTGATGCTAGTCATCTGAAAGTCCTCCAAGTCATGGAACAATGGGATGAGAGACTGGGCGTTGCTCTTGAAAGTGCTCAGGTAACGTGCTCTGATAAACTCGGCATAGTCGAATTCTGCGATGTCTGGGATGCCGTAGGCCGCAAGCTCCTTCACCGTATATTTCTTCGCAAGATAATCTCTAAAACCTTGAAGACTGTATTCGGAAAAACAGCCCTTATGTCCGTTCAAAGTGCCGGAGAATGCTTCCCAAGTATCCAAGGCAATGATATCCGCCCCCGCGTCAATCGCGTCTTTGGTATTTTGCTTGACAATACTCCGCACCACCGGACTGTTTTGGTCAACCCAGTAGCGACCTCCGGGCGGATCAGAATACATGACCTTGTTCCCGTCGATGTCGATACACGACTCGGCTGAAAGAGGGGTAATCGGACTCGAGATGTCGAGCGTGATCCATGCCGCGTACATCGTTCCAGCATCGTGCGCGATGCGAGGAAGTTTGCCGCGCTCCGGATTAACGTAATCGGTCCTCTTTCCCTCTAGTGGAACGTGAGTACTCCCAACCACACTCGCGTGCGTTTGAGAGATTACCGCGAGACTATTCCAATCGGGCAGGTCGGAGATGAAGATATCATCAGACGCGGGGAAGCTTCCGACGCGATTGAAACCCAGGGATCCATAATCAAAAAAGAGCAACTCGCGAGTGTCCTTCACGAGAACGTCGTCCACGTACGTCGAAGCCGACGTGGCAGCCGCCCAGCTTGCTTCGAGTTGCAGAGCGAGCTTTGCTTGAGGCGCCCGCGCATCCTCAGCCAAGGTTCCTCGTCCAAAGAATTTTCCGTCCAGGTAAGCAAAAACCTCGAGCTTGTCCGGTTCGATCACCATTCGGAAGGTATGCCACTCGTCGTATCCAACTGCGGCGCTACCGACATCCCCCGGTGAATTCTCGCCTCGGATCGAACAAGCAGCGGTTGGCGTTCGCTGCTCATCCGCGTTGATTCCACATTGGACGATTTGAGGCATCTCTTTCGTGACGGATACTTGAACTCCGATGCCGGCTTGTCCGCCTTTGTGATCAGAGGCGAGCATCACTTTGGCTTCTACAGTCAGCGGCTTATCCAGGGGAACTGACGCGTATTGATTCGGCACGAGTCTGGCTAGACCGAGGCCGGCGCCCGATCCTTCAGATCGGCGCAAAAACAGCCGCCCATCTACTTGAGCCACCTCTACTTGGGAACCGTTTGTCTCGATCTTCCAGCGTGCGGGGTCGATCGTGCCTCCGAAAAAGTCCTCGAAGAAGGCTGGCGGCTCAGGGGCCGGCGTACCGGCCGCGGCCGGTGCGGAAACTGGTGTCCGCGTCGAGGTCGGCGTCAGGGTCGCTCCCGGCTTGCGCGTCGCGCGCGGTGTGTGCGTCGGCGATGGAGCGGCTGGAGCAGTTGATGTCGGCGCCACCGGCGCGGCTGTGCCCGGGGGCAGAGCCGTGAGAAGTTGCCCAGTCGCAGTTACCGCAGCGGGTGGAATTTCGCGGCAAGAGCTCACAGATAGAAGCACCATCGACGCGAAACAAAACGTGAGAAATGCGAGTGTTCGCTTCATTGCGCTTTGACCCCACTTCCCGACCCACTTGCCGTCCTAGGAACCGGTAAGATACGGCACGAGGGCCTTGTCGTCGCAGACAAAGGCTCTTGTCCCCTCCCTTGCCGCCCGTAGACTGTAATGCGTCACGCCCACACAGGCAACGAGGAATGCCTTCCCGCCCAAAACGCGATGTGGAAGGCACAGCATGACCCGCCGCGACGCCTCTGGGTTCAACGGGTCTACCGCGCTTCATCGGTATCGGGTTTTGCGGCCCGGGCAAATGAAAACGACTGCCTGGACAGAATAAGGCAGTCGTCACCCGTCGAAGACCCTTCGCATTCGCGATTGTTCCTGTGTTTGACGCCGCAAAGATCGGAACAACCTTGTGCGAGCTTGCACAACAAATATACTACCGATTTCTGGGTAGGTCAATGATTTTTGGGGCGAGAATGGGCGTACGGTCGTCGTCGGCGTGCGATCTCATCTGGACACGCCCAGTCTGCGCGTCGTGAGCCTCAATGAAAGAAGCGCCCTTCCGCTAATGGTGGACGAATCGCACGCCGCGCTGAAAGCGGAACTGCCGGCACGCGAACGAGCGTCGCGCGAGGCACTTGAGAAAAAGAAACGAGGACAGCCTGCTTATCAAGAAACAAGAGCACGAAGGCCGCTACCACGCCAAATGAACACGTTCGGTCAGGAGGGCTACATCTGTAGCAGCCTACGGCTTGCAGTCGGGCTGGAATCGATGTCACATTGACCAAAGAGTGTGCGGGGACCGGATGAACGCCAAGATATTTGGCTTGCGTCGCAGGCGCTGTTTACCTGGCATGCTCGTCTCGACAGGTCGTAGGATCAACGACTCCGGGGGGAGGCCCAACTGACGGCTGGCACAAATCGAGCAACGGTGAGTGACCAATCGCCCGGCAGTTATCACGATCCACATCGCATCAGAACGTTCTACCAAGAGGTGGAAAGCGGCGGAAAAGGCTATTACGGGTTGCCGTACTTTGGGCTGGCACGACCTCTCGGGACCGGTCGTAGACGTAAGTGCGCTGTGCACATGAACAACATACCGTCAATAACGCGAGTCTCCCATGGGGGCAAGGGAATCTATCCCGCCAGAAAGCTGACCCGGCAAACGCATAACGTGCGATTGCCGGGTCAGTTTTTGTTATCGGGCCCCCGTCGCTCTTGACTCGGCAGGCCCTCAGCCGTGCTGTTGCCCGGCGGACGAGCACGAGCAGACAGACGAGGTGGGACAACTTGACCTGACCGGGCGTGGCTAGCCAGCAGGATTATACCGTGGCGGACGGCAAATGCAAAAAGGGCAGTCCCGCCATTTCGCCGGACCGCTCGTTCGAGTTTCAAAACAAGGCGCCCAACAATCAGCCCCCGAGCAGAGTTAGCTGTTCGAAGGCTCCGTTGGGCGCCCTATTTCGAAACTCAACTCACGCGGCGCCTATTGTACGCCGGCCGCGAATTCCGGAGGGAACCTGACGGTTCCTTTCACCCCCTGCATTCTTTGGCAATCCAACACAATGATCATGAACGCATCGTCTGGTGCCTCGCTATACTCACACACGAGACCATGGTTCGACGCACGCTCGAATCCGAACCGGGGATAGTAGGTCGGATGGCCGACCAGCACGACGAAAGGCTCGCCGGCGCTGCGCATCGCCTCCAGTCCGGCTCGCACTAGTGCCGAGCCAATGCCGGTTTTCTGGTATTCCGGCAGCACGGCTAGCGGTCCCAGACTGGCGCCGACCACTCTCATCTCTCCATCTTCGATGATCGCGGGGGTAAAGAGCGCATGGCCTACGATTCGTTTGTCCAGTTCCGCCACCAGCGAGACGCTCTCCGGGCAGGAATCTCGCAGGACGTTCACGATTTCGGCTTCTTCCTTCCGCCCAAAGGCTTGGAGATTCACCTCATAGATCTGTGCTTCGTCACCACGATGTTCGTTGCGAATGGCTATCATCTTCTGCTCCCCGGGCTTGGTAGGTCCGTCGCCGGTCGCAAAAGCGATGGCGCGCCCAAGCCCAATACACCAACAGCCGCCGCGCCTCAATCGGCCGCGTCGCGCGAGCCGTGGAGGCGCCTGCCTCTGCGGTGCCGGTTTTGTCAATTTGGATTTTCGAGAAATGGGGAGAGTCGGTTCCCTATGATGGATCAGCAGGGAACCTGTTGAACACCCGAGCCATCCGCTCCAATTCGTAGATTCAATTAGACTACCGCGAGATAATACTCTACTCGGTCACACCTGTCAAAAAGCTTGACCAGGGTGGGTGCTGCACCCAAGACTGAATCACAGGGCCGCCTGGCCCGTGACCTGAAGGACAAGTGATGCATTGACGCCTTCGGGGTGCTCACATCTTGTGGTCCACCCGCGAATCTGTTGTGCGTACGACCACGGCATCAAGGCGCCGCGATCGCAGGTCTTCGTTAAAGAACCACGCCCAAGTGACTTGGAGGGTTCCAAATGTCGGACACGGCCGCTGGTACATCCATTGCGAGGCGTGGAAGAATTCGTGTGCCGCAGCGGGCACCAGTGCCTCCTCACGCTATCGCGCCGAAACTCACTTGACAAAGCCTCAAGTCTAGTATATAATTCTAGTGGTATAGTGTCTAGTCCAATTTATAATATAGAGTCTAGTCCAGTCTGGCCATTCTGTCTAGAAAAGCGGTAAAAAGTGACTGAACTTCAATTTGAGCCAGCAACTTCTTCTAGGGCCTACGAAAATGTGACCTTCCAGATCGAACAGATGATTACCCAGGGAACCCTGCACGTAAGCGACCGCCTGCCTAGCGAGCGTGAATTGTCTGACCAATTCAGTGTTAGTCGAGTCGTAATTCGCGAAGCCGTCCGCAATCTAGAGGCACGCGGAATTGTCGAAGTAAGGCACGGAAGTGGGACGTACGTTAAAAGCATCCCGAGCCCCACGCTTGCCCGCACGTTAACGCTGCTGCTCAGGTTGGAAGAATCTTCTCTTTTGGACTTGTACGTGGTCCGACAGGCGCTGGAGCTCGTCGCCGCACCTGTGGCGGCCCTCAAAGCTACGCCCGAGGAAATCTCTGCGATGCGGAAATGCCATGAAGAAATGCTGGGCTTGTTCGAACAAGGATTGGCCTCAGAAGAGGCTTTCCTTGCCTTCAACACCAGAGATGAGGAATTCCACAACCTGATTTCGGAAGCCGCGCACAATCTGCCGCTCGCCACTTTGATGAATCCCATAATCCACCTGATCATGACAGGGCGTCTCGAAATCATACGACGGACTGGCGGCTTTCAGCGATTCATCATGCGCAGCAAACGCGAGACAGTGCTCGACGAGCATTTCAACATTCTCGCGGCCATAACCAACCATGATCCCAAAGCGGCCGAACACTTTGTCTATACGCATCTCCAGCGATCGTTGGCAACTTATCGAGACCTAGAGTAGGAACCTCAGCCGAGGACGAACAGCAGATGCGTGTTTGACGGGCCAGCAAGATCTCGTTGTCGATTTCGAACGTTTTGGATTCTTGTAGGGGGACGCGGTGCCGAGATACGATCTCGAGAACCAGGTCGCAATCGTGACAGGGGGAAGCCAGGGCATGGGTCGTGCGATTTGCCAGCGCCTTGCCCGCGAGGGTGCGGCCGTGGCACTTGCCGACATCAACCTCGAGACCGGCCGTCAGGTCGCGACTGAAATCCAGGCCCAGGGAGGGCGCGCTCTTCTACTGCAAGTCGACGTCACGCAAAAGGACCAAGTCGACCGAATGGTGCGCGACACGGTCGATAGCTTTGGCCGGTTGGACATTCTGGTCAACAACGCCGGAGTGGCCGCAGTTGTCCCGGTGCTGGACATGAGCGAAAAGGTCTGGGACTTGCAGATGAACGTCAACGCCAAGGGTGTCTTGTTCTGCTCCCAGGCTGCCGCTCGCCAGATGATCCTGCAGGGCGGCGGCGGACGGATTATTACGATCGGCTCGAGCGCCGGCAAGATTCCGTCCGGCAAAGATACCCCGCTCGCCGGTTATGTCGCAAGCAAGCACGCTGCAGTTGGATTGACAAAGCAAATAGCCTTGGAGCTCGCCCGGTACAACATTCTAGTGAACTGCGTCTTTCCAGGGATCGTGGATACCGACATGTTGGCCATGATCCACGGCGAGATCGCGAAACTCGAAGGCTTGCCGGCGGCTCACGTGCGATCGCGCGCCGAGGCAACCATTCCTTTGGGCCATTTCCAGTCGCCGCAGAAGGTAGCTGACATGGTCGCCTTCCTCTGTTCCAGCGATGCCGACTATTCGACCGGTTCGGTCTTTGACGTGACGGGCGGCGCATTCCCTTACTACTAGCTGGTCTGGCTATGCCTCTGGTACTCGATTGCCGATCAGACGGACATTCAAGTACCAACGCGATCGTCCGGAATCCCTGGCGAGGGACAAGGACCGATTCGATCGAGTCAGCTTCGTTGTAAGTCATGCCGTTTGTCATGGCTTGACTCAATGCCAACTACGCTGCGAGAGACGGGCAACTAGACTGTGAGTGAAGCCGACAAGAGTCAGCTGATACATCAATTGGAACACACCGCCGCCTGCGTGCGCCGTGACATTCTCATAACGGTTCACGGCGTCGGCGGAGGGCACGTCGGCGGCCCTTTGTCCGCGGCCGACCTCCTTACCGCCCTCTACTTCCACTCCATGCGCATCGACCCGGCTCGGCCGGAATGGCCTGACCGTGACCGGTTTATTCTCTCCAAGGGTCACTCTTGTCTTGCCCTCTATGCCGTACTGGCCGAGCGCGGTTATTTTCCCCGAGAAGAACTCGCAACGTTCGACGCGGTCAACTCACGCCTTCAGGGACACCCGGACATGACCGTAACGCCGGGCATAGATATGTCCTCCGGCTCGCTGGGTCAAGGGCTGTCGGCAGGAATTGGGATGGCTCTTGGCGCACGGCTGCTTGGCAAGCCCTCTCGTACGTTCGTCATGCTGGGCGACGGCGAGTGTCAGGAGGGACAGGTCTGGGAGGCGGCTTTTGTTGCTTCCCGGTACAAGCTGGACAACCTGACTGCGATTCTTGATTGGAATTCTTTGCAGCAGTACGGCTGGCGCGCTTCAGGCGGCGACGATCAAGTTCGCCAACCGCCGGATGAGCATCCTATTCCCAAATGGAAGGCGTTTGGTTGGCATACCATCGAGCTTGATGGGCACGATATGCAGCAAATTGTGCTCTCACTCGAGCAAGCCCAAGCTGTTGTAGGTAAGCCCTCGATACTCATAGCGCGCACGGTGAAAGGCAAGGGAGTGTCCTTCATGCAAGGCAACTACCTCTGGCATTCCCGGCCCATCACCGACGTTGAGTTGTCATCAGCGCTGGCGGAGCTAAGCTAGGCTTTCATGTTGAACCATCAATTGGTGACAAATCCAGACAAGCGTCACGGAATCGCAGGGTGCACGCCAACTGGTGAGCAGTTGGCCACACGCGTTGCCTTTGGCAATGCCCTGGTGGAGCTGGGATGTCGAAACGACAAGATCGTGGTGCTGGACGGCGATCTCGCCAATTCGACTCTCGTCGATATGTTCGCCAATTCTCACCCAGAGCGCTTTTTTCGATCGAGCATCGCCGAGCAGAATATGATGGGCGTCGCGGCCGGGCTGGCGGCGCTAGGCTTCATTCCTTTCGTCTCCACTTTCGCCGCCTTCGCGACCTCACGCGATTTGGACCAAGTGCGCGTCGTCGTCGCTCAGCCAAAGCTCAACGTCAAGATCTGCGGCGCGTACAGTGGCATCTTGACCGGTCGAACGGGCAAAACGCATCAGTCGATAGATGATCTCGCGGTCTTCCGCGCCATGCCCAACATGATCGTTCTCGCTCCGGGCGATGCAGTGGAAACTCGACAGGCGGTTTCTGCTGCCGCCGAACACTCGGGACCCGTGTACTTTCGCCTGACTCGCGACCCAAGCCCGATCATCTTCGCCGAGGGCTATCGGTTCGAGATCGGTCGCGGTGTCGTCTTACGTGATGGGCCCGACGTAGCCCTCGTCAGCACGGGCGTCCAGACAGCTCTCGTCTTGCAAGCAGCTGAGCATCTCGCCGCCGAAGGCATTCAGGCTTACCTTCTTCATCTGCCGACGATCAAGCCGCTTGACGAGGGCGCCGTTGTCCAAGCGGCACGGCACGCCGGCTGCGTCGTGACGATCGAGGAACACACGATCATCGGCGGCCTGGGCGGTGCGGTGGCGGAGACACTGTCCGAGCAGTTCCCGACTCTCCTGCAGCGGATCGGACTCGTGGATGAGTTTAGTGAATCCGCTCCCAACGAGGCACTGCTCGAAAAACACGGATTGACCCCCCGCCAGATTGCGGCCGCAGCCAAGAGGTTGATCGATCGAAAGGAGCGCCTCTTGCACCCCTAGATCTCGTTTGACTGGATTGTTTTCCGATTCTGTTGCGCGTCATGAGCCGAAGAGGCTCCGCTCAGCAATTTGCTCAGAATTCTTCAAGGAGGAGTTCTCCAATGGCAGCCCAACAAAAGTACGTCTTCAAGTTGCCCGACGTGCCATTTATCGAGTCTCCGGATGGCGCGATGCGTGACAGCGTGATGGTCACCGAGCAAACCTGCGGGTCAAAGCAGTTCACGGCGGGATTGTTCTTTGTTCGCCCCGGCGCTCACGGCCATCCCGATACCCATGTGGGTATCGAGGAGCTTTTCTACATCATCCAGGGACAGGCCAACATCATGATGGATGACGAGCCCGTTCACGTCAAAGCCGGCGACGTCGTCTTTGTCCCTGCCGGAGTCAAGCATCAGGTCTTTAACACCGGCGACGTTCCTTACTGCGCCTACTGGGCAATCGGCGCCAAGTGGAACAGCTTGCCGGACATCCAGCGCGAGCTCGGCAAGTGGAACAAGATCAAACCGGACAGCGACTGGGGCACCCCAACGTAGACGTTGTAGCCGCAAAGGATGCGGAAGGAATTCCCGAGCCATGTATCAAATCCTAGCAACTCATGTCGCCGTCGATGTCGCCAACCTGGATGAGTTCAAGAATTACTTTGACCAATGTGGCTTCAGGAAGCTCAGGGAGGTGAAAAGACCCGGGTTGACGGTCTCGTGGTATCCCGGCCTGGAGCTTTGCCAAGCCGCTGCCGATGCAAAACCCGGCGTCGTGAAGCACGTTGCCTGGCAGGTAGATGACATCGACCAGGCGGTAAGGGCGCTTCGCCAAGCGGGCGTCGCTGTTGAGGGTGATGAGCCGAGTCGGATCGACGTGAGCGTGTTGGACACAGCGGAGGTCGTTCGCTACATCTTTTTCACAACGCCGGTGGGATTGCGCGGGGAGCTGTACCAGGTTAGCCCGCCGGAGACAGGCCGAAAGAGTTGAGCGGCGAAAGTTCAGATTGGGGGAACATCCGACAAGAATGAATTATCGTGAGTTGTTCCGTGAGATCATGTTCTACGGCAAATTCGATCGAGTGCCGGTTTGGCACACCGGCGAATGGCCCGAAACGGCAGAGGAGTGGACCCGACAAGGCTTGCCGATAGATGCGGACCGCCGTCAAGCCTTCGATGCCGTCGGTTTCCCGTGGACAGTTCCTACCGACCTGCGTATCGCATTCGGCCGGGATCGAGTCGGTTCAAAAGAGACCGGTTACAATAAGGATGTTGGCTTGCGGGCCTATAGCATGCTATACCCGCCCTTCTCGGAGCAAGTATTCGAGGAGACCGACGAATTCCGGGTCGTCCGTCAGAATGACGGCGTCATTGCCAAAGAGTGGAAGGGTCGGTCCAGCATACCGCACTTTATCGACTATACCTTCAAGACGAGTTCCACCTGGAGCGAATACGAGAAACGATTGCAGCCTCATCCCGATCGCATTCCAGTTGACCTGGACGCGATTCTTCAGCAGATGCGCGATCGCGACGAGCCGATTCGAGTGCGCACCGGCAGCCTGGTCGGGGTGATTCGAAACTGGATGGGCGTAGAGAATTTCTCCTATCTCCAGTATGACGATCCGGACCTGATAGGCGAGATCGTGGATACCATCTCGAATCTGGTCTGTTGGGAGTTGGATCAGATCTTGCCCAAGGTCGATGTGGACCTGGGTTGGTTCTGGGAAGATATCAGCAGCAAGTCCGGCCCATTCGTTAGCCCCAAGATATTCCGGAAATACGTCGTCCCCGGTTACCAAAAGATATCGAGCAAACTGCAGCAGCATGGCGCAAGACTGCTCGCAGTCGATTGCGATGGGATCCTCGATCCGCTCATACCCGGTTGGCTCGAGGGCGGCGTGAACGTGCTCTATCCCGTCGAAGTCGGCACGTGGCAGGCGGATGCGATGGACCTTCGCAAGCGATTCGGGCGCGAGCTCCGTTTGATCGGCGGCGTCGACAAGCGCGAGCTGGTCAAAGGCCACGCGGCGATCGATGCGGAAATCGCGCGGCGTGTTCCGTTGATCCGCGAAGGGGGTTACATACCGGCCACAGACCACGAAGTCATTCCCGGTACGCCGTTGGATGATTACCGGTACTATCTCGAAAAGATTCGCGCCTTGAGGTTCTAGCGAGTGAAACAAGTCGCCCGAATGGCGAAGGTAGGGCGATTGATGAGGAGCAACCGTGATAGTCAAGACTGCAGATGAGCTTCATGATGTGGTAAAGCGGTTGTTGGTGGCCGCCGGCGCCAGTGAGCGAAACGCCGACGGGGTGGCAGAGCATTTGGTCCTGGCCAATCTCAGCGGGGTGGACACCCACGGAGTGTGGCACGTACCCGGCTACGTTGAGGCAATGAAATCGGGCGAGCTTGCGGCTACCGCCTGGCCCGAGGTCCTCAAGGAGACGCCGAACAGCGCCCTCGTTTCGGGAAATTGGACATTCGGCCAGGTAGCCGCCAAGTTCGCGATGCAATTGGCGATAAAGAAGGCCGCCGACCAGCGCATGGCAGTGGTCGGTCTCGTCCAAGCACACCATGTCGGCCGGCTGGGCCACTTTGTCGAGATGGCCGCCGGGCAGCAAATGGTCTCTATGGTGTGGGCCGGGGGCTATTCCGAAGAGGCGCCCGCGGCTGTTCCCTTCGGCGGCCGGCAGCGCGTGTTGCATACCAATCCGATTTCACTTGGGTTGCCGGCCGGCGGCGAGACGCCGATGATGTTCGACTTTGCGACGACCTCCGTGTCCGGCGTCAAGGTAGTCAACGCGCAGCGCCGGCATGAACAGGTGCCCCCAGGCTGCATCGTCGACAAGGATGGAAATCCCACTACGAATCCCGATGACTTTTTTTCGGGAGGAGCGCACGTGGCCTTCGGCGGTCACAAGGGCTATGCTTTAATGATGGCCGCGGAGTTCCTGGGACGCATCTTTGTGGGGGCGGATAACTACGTCGAAGCAAATCGCGCCGGCCCCGTTCTTCGGCACCAGGGAGTCACGCTGGTTGTATTCCGAGCCGATCTCTTTCAACCTTTTGCCGAATATGCAAAGAGCGCCGACGAGATGGAGCGGCGGGTTAGGGCGGTACCGCCGGCGCCCGGGTACAAAGAGGTTCTCGTCCCCGGCGACCCGGAGGCTCGCACCCGTGCTGCGCGCCGGCGTGATGGTATCCCCATTGCCGACGATGTTTGGCAGTCGCTGAAGGACCTTGGGGCGTCCCTCGGCGTGCAAAACATCTGATGAGGACTGACCGCGCGGGCCACCTGTAGGCGGAAATCTATCATCGGTTCGCGTGTGAGGGAACATCTTATGACCAAATCCGTATCGGCCCAAGTACTGGACGCGCTGCGCGAGTTTGACAGCCCTACCATCTCGAATGCCATTGAGCATTTCAAAGTGCGTGACCCTGTCACCGGATATGCCTCCCTGGAGTTGCGGTGCCAGTTTCCCGAGCTCAAGCCAATGGTTGGCTATGCCGTGACCTGTACCGCGGACACCACGACCGCGGGAGACCACCGGCCGATGCGAGTGCACGATCTGCTGGATGCCGTTCAGGCTTCGCCGAAACCGGCCGTCGTCGTCGTCAAGCACGTTGGCCCCGATCGCTTGCGTACCGCGTTTGTGGGAGACATGATCTGCACCGCACTTCAAAAGCTCGGAGCAGTCGGTGTGGTGACCGACGGTGGCAACCGCGACGCGAGCGGCATTCGACGCCGCGCGCCCGGTTTTCAGCTCTTTGCTCCCGGCTGGGTTGTCTCGCATGGCTACGGTGTCTACATGGATTTCAACGTCACGGTTTCGGTCTGCGGTCTGACCATACAGCCGGGTGACTTACTCCACGGCGATGAGAGCGGATTGCTCACGATTCCGCTTGACATTGCCGAACCCGCGGTGGTGCAAGCCACTGCCGTTCGTGAGGCAGAAGCAGAGTACTTTGAGTACCTGCAGAGTAGCTCTTTCACTTACGAAGGCCTAAAGAGCCGCATAGGGCGTCACTAGGCACCCAGTTCTGTATGGCTGATTGATTCCTTGCAAGGTCGAGCGAGATGAGCCTTTCCGAACGAGGGATTGTCGATACCCATTGCCACATGTGGCAGATCGAATTGGCACGCCAGACCTGGCTCAAGCCAGAGTTCGGGCCGCTCTTCAGGACTTTCCAGCCGGAGGATCTTTCCAAGGCCTCGCAAGAGGTCGGAGTAGACAAGTGCGTTCTCGTAGAGGCCGGCAAAACTGAGGAGGAAACCCGGTCGCTGGAGCGGATGGCAGCTTCGGGGCTGATTGGCGCCTTTATCCCTTTTGTAGACCTCGCTAATCCCGCGTTGGAGAACGAGCTCGATCGGTGGCAGAAGAACATCAAGTTCAGGGGCGTCCGGATGGGTTTTGAAGGCCACTCGGACCCCGACATACTGCTTCGTCCTGCAATCACGCAGGGATTGAGAGCAGTGGCCCGGCGAGGCTTGGTCTTCGAGTTTCTCGTAAGGGTGCCTCACCTCAAAGACATGTTGCGCGTCTATGAGCGAATCCCCGACTTGAACGGGGTGATCGAGCACATGGCCAAACCGGACCTGGTCGGGCGCGGTGACAGCGAGGAGTGGCGTCAGCAGATGATTGCGCTGGCTCACAACACGCGAGTCACGTGCAAGGTCTCCCTGTCGCCTCGCGTGGAGGAAATGGGCCAGTTGTTGGCTCGCCCTGGCGGCGGGTGGCCGGCGGAACGAATCAAGCCGTACGTCCAGTTCTTGATCGAGCACTTTGGCTGCGACCGGCTCATGTGGGGTAGTGACTGGCCGGTAGCGCTCTTAGCATCCGACTACGCGGGCACGTATCGCACCATGCGCCAAGCGATCGGGCCGCTCGAGCCCGCAGACGAGTTAAAGTTGTTTCACGATTCGGCTGCTCGATTCTATCGATTACCAAATCCCGGAGAGGAGTGATCCATTCCTATGGACGCTAGTGTTGCGCCTTTTGTTGGCAAGTTCGACAAAGTGACTCTGATCACGGGCGGGAGCAAAGGAATCGGCGAAGGTTGCGCCAGAGTATTCGTCGCTGCCGGGGCCTCCGTCGTCGTCTGTGCACGCGGACGAGAGTCGGGCGAGTCCTTGGCACGCGAGTTGACGAGGAAGGGACCCGGTCAATGTCACTTTGAACCCTGCGATGTGAGTAATCCCGATGATATCCGTCGGGTGGTCGACAAGACCGTCGAGCTGAACGGGCGTCTCGATTGCCTGATCAACAACGCGGGTCAGCATCCCCCCCACCGGCCGATCGACGAGTTCTCGATCGAGGATTTCAGCGCATTGCTTCAGTTGAACCTGGTCAGCTATTTTGCGGCCTGCAAGTTCGCATTGCCTCATTTGCGCAAGACTCGCGGCAGCATCATCAACATGGGCAGCATCGTGGGCGAGTTTGGTCAATGGAATGCGACGACCTACTGTGCAACCAAAGGGGGCATCCAGGGTCTGACGAAAGCGCTTGCGATCGAAGAGGCAAAGCATGGCGTGCGAGTGAATGCAGTGCTCCCCGGCAACATCATCACTCAGAGCCGAATCGACTTTGAGGCGAAGATAAAGAACCGTCAAGAGTTTCATGACGCCGTGGAAAGTTGGCAGTGGATGGGGCGGAGTGGCACCAGCGAGGAAACGGGATACGTATGCCTCTTCCTCGCCAGCGATGCTGCCAGCTATGTCACTGGCATTGACCTGCTGGTGAGTGGTGGCATGGAACTCGGCCAAGGGCCCAAGGTGCCGATTCTCGGAGCGACGAGCTAGTCCATTACCTGACGTTCGACTACTCGCGTTTGCTAAACTCAAGGAGGAGCAGGCAATGGCAACCATCGGTAGCGCCGTCAAGGAATCCCTCGGCGTCAAGATCGAAACAGGCCTCAAGCGCGCGCTCGCGTTCCGTGAGTCCGGCGTATTGATCGCGCTGTTATTCTTCTTCACTGCGATGTGGGTTGTCTCTCCTACCTTTCGCACCCCTTTCAACCTCACGACCATCCTCAAACAGATATCCGTGACCGCGATCATGGCAATGGGGCAGACTCTTGTCGTCATCGCCGGGGCATTCGACTTGTCCCAGGCGCCGGTGGCTGGTCTGGCGGCGATGTCCAGTGCTCTTGCATGGAAGAATTTTGGCCTGGACCCGGCCTTGGCAATCTGCGTGGGACTCGCCGTGGGCACCCTGTGCGGTTTCGTCAATGGACTTTTGGCCGCTCGGTTCCGACTTCACCCGATCGTAATGACGTTGGCGACGTCTACCGTCTTTTCGGGATTCAACTACTTTATTACGCGCGGCGAAACGATCGTCGGATTGCCGGAGGGTCTCACGTGGCTGGGTCAGGGAGACATTAGCGGGATTTCAGTCCCTATCCTTGTGATGCTGATCATCTCCCTACTAATGCATCTGATGCTTACGCGAACCCTCTTTGGTCTGCGCATCCTTATGATTGGCGGCAACCTGAAAGCGACAACCGACATCGGGATTGACGTCGCGCAGTTGCGTGTCGGTGTCTTTACTATCAGTGGTTTCCTCGCGGGTCTGGGCGGGATCGTCCTCCTTGGCCGAGTGGGCAATGCGATTCCGCAGATCGGCCAGAGCATGCTGTTCCCGGTGGTCACCGCTACCATCCTCGGGGGGACGCTTCTGACCGGAGGAGTTGGCTCGATGGCCGGCACCCTGATCGGCGCCGCGATCATGGGCATTGTGAACAACGCCCTAGCTATCCTTCAGTTTAGCGTTTACCTGCAGGATATGAGTCAGGGGGCGCTGGTCGTGATGGCCTTGCTCGTCGATCAGTTCCGACGCGGAGAGCTGACCTGGAAGATGATCGTTGGAAGGGATCGATAGCCGATCGGCGTGGCTGTTCTTAGAACCGGATCCCGCTGCTGAGTATCTTTGGCGCCGTTGCTTGCCGAGCCAAGAGATTGTCCGGTGCAAACGGGTAAGGAGGTGATACCGCGAGATTATTCCATTCTTCTGCATGATCGCTGTTGATCAATCGTCACCATCTTTGCAGTTTTTCGAATCAGAACATCGCAAATGTTCAACGCGTTCGTATGCTGTGGTTGGCCCACGCGATGCCGCTCCGGGCGCCCGCGCAGGGAAGGTTCGGAATGGCGGAGGTGGTGACTCTCGCCGGTGAGAAGGAGAAGAGACATGAAACGATCGATGTTCGTTCCGCTGGTTGTTCTGTTCGTCGCGGTCGCGCTGGCCGCGTGTGCCGCGCCGACGGCCGCACCTCCGGTCGTGCAGACGGTCGCGGTTCCCCAGACAGTCGTTTCCCAACAGACCGTCGTCGTCCCCCAGACGGTCGTTGCCGCGCAGACCGTCGTGGTTCAAGTCACGCCGAACGTGACCTGTGCCAAGCCAAGCTACGTGATTACCGCGCCGCTGGTTCACCCCTACATTACGCAATGGCAGACCGCGGCCGAGGAGGCCGGCAAAGAACTCGGGGTGGAGGTCGTCTATCTTTCGCCAGCGGCATACGACCCGCAGAAGCAAGTGGACATGACCGAGTCCTCGCTCTCCCTTCCGTGCGTCGAAGGACTTTCCGTCATGACCGGCGTGCCGGACATCATGGAAGGTGTCCTGAAACAGGCCGCTGGCCTGGGCATTGCCACCACTCAGAACGCTTCGTGCGACACAGCCGTTAACGCCGGCATCTGCCTGGCTACCGATTTCACTCAGGCCGGTGCGTCCGTTGGCGAGCGCCTGGCAAAGATGATGAACGGCAAGGGTAACATCGTGGTCGCCTTCGGCGCACCCGGTGATAAAGCCCATCAGCAGCGCGTGGACGGCCTGACGGCCTACCTGGCGAAAAACGCGCCGGACATCAAGATCCTCGGCACGCTGCTGAACTGTGATGATGCAGAGGGAACGGTCAAGTGTGCTGAGAACGCTCTGACGACCTACCCGACCATGAACGCGTATTACGGCACCGGCAACCTGACCGCCGTGGGAGCGCTCCAAGTCTTCCCGCAGGCGGGCAAGTCAGACGTGATCATCACCGGCGTCGACGACGATCCCGCGATCATCGCGGGTATCCAGAAGGGCTCCAACGTGTTCACCTACGTGCAGCAGCCGTACGGTCAGGGCTATCTGGCCGTTTACATCCCGTGGCTGATGAAACACAAGGGTCTGAAACCGACCCAAAAGTATCTTGATACTGGCATCACCTTCGTGGACAAGACCAATGTCACCACTTATCAGGATACGATGAAGGCGAACTTCACGGAACTCAAGAAAGCCGTCGATACCCAGATCATGAAGTAGCCTCCGGGGCGGAGTACTGTCTATGGCGTGCGCACGGGGCAAGAGAGCGCTCCTCACTCTCTTGTCCCGTGTCCCCGGCGGTTGAATACCCGCCATAGGTTCTCATTACGATGACAATGCGCTCGATCGCTTCCAGCCAGTAGATCGGTTCGTCGCCCGGTATCGCAGCAAGACGCCAAAGGACAACGCATGCAGACGTTCAGAGCATCTGAGCTTGCAGAAATTGGAGCCCGTATCTTCCGGGCAGCCGGTTCGCCCGAGACCGTTGCCAGACGGGTGAGCGATTCGCTTGTATTAAGCAACCTGTTGGGGGTCGATTCTCACGGCGTGATGCGTATCTCCCAGTACGTCGGAGAGATTGAGACCGGAGGTATTGTTCCGAGCGCGGAGCCGGTCGTCGCCCGCGACAATGGCATTGCGGTGCTCATGAATGGCCAGAATGCTTTCGGTCAGATCGTCGCCGAGCGGGCCATGCGACTCGCGATCGAGCGAGCGCGGCAGCATACGGTAAGCGTCGTCAGCTTCGGTCAAGTGCTCCACGTCGGACGCCTGGGTGAATGGGCCGTCATGGCCGGCGAAGCTGGTCTCTTTGGGCTGGTCTTGGCCAACGGCTCCAAGCCCGGCGGTTCGGTTGCTCCGTTCGGCTCGCGTCAAAGCATTACGGGGACGAACCCGATCGCATTCGCCATCCCGGCCGGTTCCCGCCCGCCGGTTGTGGCGGATTTTTCGACGGCAGCAGCGGCGGAGGGACGGGTGCGCGCCGCACGCAACGAGGGCAACCAGATCCCGCGCGGATGGGTAATGGACAAAGACGGTCGTCCGACGACCAATCCGGCGGACCTCTACAATGGCGGTGCACTCAGAACATTTGGGGAGCATAAGGGATATAGCCTTTCCTTGATGATCGATGTCCTCGCCGGTATTCTGAGTGGTGCAAATACGCCTATTTTCCCTGGCTATGAACGGTTTCAGAATGGTGTCTTCATACTCGTTGTCGACGTGACGTTCTTTCGACCAGCAGCCGGCTATGACCAGGCCGTGGACTACTTATTCGATGCCGTCAAGCGCGCCGTTCCTATCCCGGGGGTAGAAAGCGTGCTTCTTCCTGGAGAACCTGAATCGAAATGCAGAGAAGAGCGGGAGCGCAACGGCATTCCGGTGGACGACAGCACTTGGGCTGCAATTCGTAAAGTGGCCGAAAAACTGAACGTGCCCCTTTGAGACTGATCAAAATTACAGCCAGCCTCGGGCCCCATACCGCTCAGACTGTGCGGTGCCGCAGTCTCTTCCTCGATGAAGGAAGCATCAGAAAGGGCGATTGAACGGATGAATGAAAAGAAAAACCGGCAGATTCTTGTTACCGACATCGCCTGGCCTTCTGTCGAGCCGGAGGCAAAGATCTTGGCTCGCGTCGGCGGGGTGCTCGTCTTGGCCAAATCAGCCAGCGAAGAAGAATTGCTGGCCCTGGTGCCGGCAGCGGATGCGATACTAACTTGCTGGGCGCAGGTGCCGGCCAGTGTCGTCAAGGCCGGGAAACGGCTGCAAGTAATCAGCCGCTATGGCATTGGACTCGACAACATCGCGGTCGACGAAGCGACGAAACACGGCATTGTGGTGACGAACGTTCCGGCCTATTGTCTCGACGAGGTGTCCGACCACGCGATGGCATTGATTCTCGCTTCCGCCCGGAAGGTTTGCCTTTACAGTTCAAACGTTCATGCCGGCGACTGGAATGTGTCGAGCGGCAAGCCCCTCTTCCGGGTGCGCGGTCGAACGCTCGGCATCATTGGGTTCGGCAAGATTGGTCAGACTCTCGCGCCCAAGGCACTAGCTTTCGGAATGCGAGTTCTGGCTTACGATCCATATTTGGACTCGGAATACATGAGAGCCCGTCAATGCGAAAAGGCAGAACTGAACGCCCTCCTCGCCGAGGCGGACTATGTGAGCATTCACTCTCCTCTGAATGACGGCACGCGCGGCATGATCGACGAGGCAAGATTGCGAAAGATGAAACCGACCGCGTTCATCGTCAACACCTCGCGCGGCGCCATTATCGACCAGGAGGCTCTCGTGACGGCGTTGGAGCAAGGTTGGATCGCCGGTGCCGGGATGGACGTTTTCGTCCCAGAGCGCATTCCACCCGATCACCCTCTCCTCAAGCTGTCCAATGTCATCGCCACCCCGCATGTGGCCTTTTATTCGGAAGAGTCGCTCGTAGAGCTGGAAGTCAAGGCGGCCGAAAACGTGGCGGCCGTGCTTTCGGGTAAACGCCCGTCTTCTATTGTCAATCCAGAGGTTCTGGATCTTCCTAGATGGGCGCAACTCGCATAAAGACCAAACGATCTATGGATCAGGCACAAATCCGGCAAGAGGAAAGGACCCAACGATGGGAACTGACTACGTCGTCGAGATGAAGGGGATATCGAAGAGATTCGGAAATGTCCAAGCGATCAACAAGGTTGACCTGGAGCTTCGTCGCGGCGAAATCCTCGGACTGGTGGGCGACAACGCCGCCGGGAAATCGACGTTGATGAAAGTGCTTTGCGGCGCCCTGATCCCTGATGAAGGTGAGATTGTGGTCGAAGGCAAGAAAGTTGTCCTTCGTAATCCGCGCGACTCGCAGGCTCTTGGAATTGCAATGATCTACCAGGATCTTGCCCTGTTCAACAACCTGGACGTGGCCACCAATGTGTGCGCGGGACGCGAGTACACCAATAGCCTGGTCGGCATCGGTCTCCTGAACAAAAAGAAGATGCACGCTGAAGCGAGAGGGCTGCTCGACAAGCTGAGGGTGGACATCGGATCGACTCACTCGCTGGTCGAGAAAATGTCGGGAGGCCAGCGGCAAATGATTGCCTGCGCCAGGGCGATCGGCTCGCAATGCAAGATGGTGATCATGGACGAACCCACCGCGGCTCTGGGAGTCAAAGAAGCGAACACGCTGCTCAAGCTCATCACAGAGCTGAAGCAACGCGGCCTGTCGATCATTCTGATCACCCACCGGATCCCTGACGTCTTGACGATTGGCGACCGTGTCATGGTCCTGAAGGGAGGAGAGCGCCAAGGGGTGCTCGATATCAGCCACTCGAGCCTGGATGACATCGTCACCCTGATCGTAAGAGGACGGGCGAGCCAGGAGCGCGACGAGGGGAACGAATCCGCGCCTGCGGCGCTTGAACCGGTCCGCCGGTAGCGCGTCTGCATGTCGGAATCCGCATAATCAATTCTAGACGGAGGAGTCCGTTGATAAAGAGCCTGCGTGGGCGGCTGCGAGCGGGAGAGGTTACGTTTGGATCTTGGCTCAGCCTTGGTTCGAGCCTTACGGCCGAGATCTTCGGTCGAGCCGGTTTCGATTGGCTCGTCATCGACATGGAGCATGGCACCGGCGATTTTCGAGAGCTGGTTCATCAGTTGCAGGCTCTCGAAGCGACGCCGGCAGTCCCACTGGTGCGCGTGGCATTCAACGAGCCTTGGCTCATCAAGCGCACCCTGGACCTCGGCCCTTCAGGACTACTCATTCCCGTCGTCGAATCGGCAGAGCAAGCGCGGCAAGCGGTCCGCGCAATGCGGTACCCGCCCGAGGGCATCCGCGGCGTCATTACGTCGTCGCGCTCGACCTCTTTCGGGTCCGAGTTTGCACAGTATCGCGCCTCCGCCAACGAGCTGCTCCTCACCGTCATCCAAATTGAGCTGAAACAAGCCGTAGAAGAAGTTGATGCGATTGCCGCGATCCCCGAAGTAGACGTTCTGTTCGTTGGTCCGGTAGACTTGACCACCTCACTTGGCGTTCCAGGTCAACTGGACAGCGACATTGCGCAAGCCGCGTTGCAGCGGATCGAGCACGCGGCTCGTGCCCACGGCAAAGCTCTGGGCATCTTGATGCCCAATTATGAATCCGTAGTTCCGTACAAAGAACGCGGCTATCAATTTGTGGGAGTCGGTTCGGATGTGGCGCTATTGAATCAGAGCGCCCGAACTGTGGTGCAAGCATTGAAAGAGGGAAACAAGTGAATTCGCTGCTGCGGCGAGTCCGACGAGGAGGAATAGAACAGTGAATCAGATCCTGCAGACGATCCGCGCTGCGGTGGTCGACGGCGAGGTTCCCGTTGTTCAGCAGAGTACCAGAGATGCTATTGCCGCGGGGCTCGACCCGGCCCTGATTCTTAACGAAGGCATGGTTTCGGCAATGGCCGAGGTCGGTCGACGATTCGAGTGCGGAGATTACTACGTCCCGGAAATGCTGATCGCTGCCCGCGCGATGAAGGAAGGAATGGCGATACTCCGGCCTCACTTGCTCAAGGCAAAGGTGGCATCGACTGGGAAAGTAATAATCGGCACTGTCCAAGGGGACCTGCACGACATCGGAAAGAACCTGGTCTGCATGATGCTGGAAGGCGCGGGATTTGAGATCGAGGACTTGGGGGTCGACGTCTCGCCGGAACAGTACGTGCAAGCCGTACGGGCTACGAGTCCGGACATCGTAGCCATGTCAGCGCTTCTCACTACGACCATGTCCAACATGCAACTCGTCATAGACGCGCTCAAAGAGGCCGGCTTTAGAGATAAGGTGAAAGTGATGGTAGGTGGGGCGCCGGTGACAGAAACCTACTCCCGCCAGATCGGCGCCGATAGTTATGCTCAGGACGCTAGCAGGGCGGCAACGCAGGCCAAATTCCTAATGGCGACCTCGCCGGCCGGTTCCCAGCGCGCCACCAAATGAATTTTCGGCAGCCAGTCAAGGTGCAGCAACTCGCTGAGCTATACGCCAGCGCGATTCCGAAAGAGTCTATTGATATGGAACGCATGACTTCTAGAGAACGTTTCATGGCCGCATTGCGTGGGGAGCCGGTAGATCGCCCACCGGCTGCAAGCATCACCTCCGTGGTCAGTTACGAGCTGATGGACACGGTTGGCGTGCATTTCCCCGCCGGCAACGTCGAGCCGGAGCCTATGGCGACGCTCGCCGCGGCCGCGCATGACGTGATTGGCTTTGACAGCGTGATGCCCATCTTCAGCATCGCGCAGGAAGCGACCGCGCTCGGCTGCAGAGTAGACTGGTCGGATCCGACGACCATGCCCAACCCTTCGACGAATCCCTGGCGCTCCTCCGATGTAGAGATGAAACTGCCGGACGGGTTCCCGGATGCCTTTCTGCAAGACCGCTACGTGTCGTGTGCGATCGAGGCGATCGGACTCCTCAAAAAACACTTCGGCGATCGAGTCGCGATCCTCGGCAAAGTCATGGGCCCTTGGACCCTCTCTTATCACCTTTGCAACGTGCAGGAGTTTCTGTACAACTCACTCAAGAACCCGGACCGCGTGCGCCGCTCGCTCGAGGTGTTGAAGGCTGTTCCGCTCGCGTTTGCCCAAGCTCAGATACAAGCGGGCGCCGACGCAATAGTTTGGGCCGACCACGCGACCGGCGATCTGGTCCGCGCATCCATGTACCGAGACCTGCTCCTCCCGCTTCACCAGGAACTGATTCCTAAAGTGCCCGTTCCCGTGATTCTCCATTGTTGTGGTCCCACGTTGGACCGCATCAGATATTTTCGTGAGCCCGGCTTTGCGGTGTTTCACTTCGAGTCGAAGGTACCTGCCGAAAAGGCCGTGGCCGAGACAGGCGGTAAGCTCAGGTTGGCCGGCAACATCAACAATCCCGTGACATTGCTTACGCAAGGCCCGGCCCAGGTCCGCGTAGAGGCCCAGCGCGCGATTGACGCCGGTGTTGACATTATTTCGCCGGAATGTGCGGTTCCGCTGCAAACGGCTGTGGTCAACCTCAAAGAGATTGTCCGTACTTGCGAGCAGAATCGGAAACGCTGATCTAGCGACTGTCGGAGGTCGGAGATGCCGGAAAGGTACGGAATGTTGATCGATGGCGAATTTGTGGAAGGTACCGGTGATCGCAGAATCAACGTGCTCAATCCGGCTGACGGCGAGCTCGTCGGTACGGTCCCGATGGCATCGGATGCCGATATTGAAGCGGCATGTCAATCCGCCCAGTCCGCGTCCGCAAAATGGCGCGACACGCCAGCCACGGCGCGCGGGCAGCGCATGTCTTCCGCCATCAATGCGATTCGGGCGCGCGCTGACGAAATTGCGAGACTCTTAACGATGGAGCAAGGCAAGGCCCTCGCGGAGGCAAAAGGCGATGTCTCGGGCATGTGCGCCACTCTCCAGTTCTATGCAGAAGAGGCGCGCCGCATCGAGGGCAAATTGCTCGAGTCCGACCATGCTGACAAGATGACACTCGTCATGCGTTCTCCTGTGGGTGTCGTCGCCGCGATCCCGCCGTGGAATGTGCCTCTCCAATTGTTGTCACGCATGCTTGGCCCGGCTTTGGCGGCGGGATGCACGGTTGTCTCAAAGCCTTCGGTGGAGACGCCCCTGTCCACGCTCATGGCAGCCGGCATCGCCGTCGAAGCTGGCTTGCCGCCGGGTGTTTGGAATGTGATCACGGGACCGGGGAGCATCGTCGGCGAAAAGCTCGTTCAGCATCCGATTATTCGCAAAGTTTCGCTGACCGGCAGTGTCGAAGGCGGCAAGCGTGTCATGGAACTTGCCGCGAAGCAGATCAAGCGCGTGACACTAGAGCTCGGTGGCAACTGTCCGTGCATTGTATGGAATGACTTTGACTTGGATCGCGCCGCAGACGGCATCGTCTTCCAGGCTTTTCGTGGTTCCGGCCAGGTCTGCAACCGCGTGAATAAGGTGTATGCCCACCGCGAGATTGCCGGCGATCTGATCGAGCGAATCGTCTCGCTCGCGTTCCGCATCGTCGTAGGGAATGGACTGAAAGAGGGCGTTGACATTGGCCCGTTGATCAACGAGCGGCAGTGGAAGTGGGTAGACGGTCATGTGAAAGACGCGGTAGAAAAAGGCGCAAAACTGGAATGCGGCGGAGGCAGACCTCAAGGCGCGGAATTCGAGCGCGGCTTCTTCTACTCGCCGACCGTTCTGTCGAACTGCGATCCTACGATGCGCGTGATGTACGAAGAAACATTCGGGCCGGTACTTGCCGTCCAAACGATCGACGACGATTTCGAGGCTGCGCTTGACCTCGCGAACCATACGCCCTACGGCCTAAGCGCTTACTTCTTCAGTAACGACCGCATCCGATGCTACCTCGCCGCACAGCGGTTGGACGCCGGCTCGGTGTGGATCAACGATATTCACCTCTCTTACGTTCAAGCTCCCTATGGCGGCATGCGTGAGAGCGGAATCGGTCGGGAACAAGGTCAAGTCGCTATTGACGACTACCTTGAGTGGAAGACGGTGTACTGGGATATGAGCGGCAAACCGCGTGGCCCATACTCTTGCGTGCATCGGTAGCCGAGTGCCGATATACGCCTCAATTCCTGCGGCCAGCCGAAATTACCGGAAACTAATACTAGCGAAGCCTATAAGCGTCGCTAATCCCAACCCTGTATCGGAGGAATTCAGAAATGTCAACCAAACCCAAGATCGTATTCAAGCTGGCCGATGTTCCACTCCTCGAATCGCCGGACCACGCCATGCGTGACTGCGTCATGGTTTCCGAAGAGACCTGCAGTTCGCAGCAGTACTCGGCCGGTCTCTTCTTTGTTCGGCCGGGTACCAAAGGACACGCCGACAAGCATGTCGGTCAAGAAGAGCTCTACTACATTTTCCAAGGGAGGGGCACCGTGGTTGTTGACGACGAGCCGCACAAGCTCGAGGCCGGCGATGTCGTCTTCATCCCTGACGGGCTGACCCACTACCTGATCAATGACGGGCCCCAGCCACTCGGGTTGTTTTGGGCGATTGCCAAAAAGTGGAGTGACCTGCCAGGAATCCAGCAAGAGCTCGCCAAGTGGCGTACGGTTCGGCCCGACGCCAAGTGGGGTTCGTGAGCGAAGAGTCTAGGGAGGGTAGAGTAGCATGCCTAACAATGACATTTTCGATCTAAAGGGACGCAATGTGCTCGTGACCGGCGGCGGGCGAGGTCTGGGCAAGTCGATGGCCCTCGCCTTGGCAGAACGCGGGGCTAATATCGCACTCGTAGACATCGACCTGGAGACCGCCCAGGGCGCCGCGAAGGAGATCCAGGCGTTGGGTGTCCAGTCGTTGGCGTTGCACGGTGATGTGACCAAGGAGGACGATGCCGAGAAAACCGTGCGCGCCGTTGCTGCCGCCTGGGGCGGCGTGGATGTACTGGTCAACAACGCGGGCATCGCAACTCTCTCGGCTGCCGAGGAGCTAAGCCTGGCCGACTTTAAGCGAGTCTATGAAATAGACGTGTTCGGCATGTTTATCTTTTCCAAGGCAGCTTTCCGCGTCATGGCTCAGCAGGAGCGCGGCAGCATCATCAACATGGCCAGCATGGCCGGCATAAGTGCGCTGTACCCCCAAGAGCATGTGCACTACAACTCCGCCAAGGCCGCCGTGATCATGATGACCAAATCCCTCGCCGTCGAGTGGGCCCCATTTGGCATTCGGGTCAACGCCATAGCTCCCGGCTACATGATCACGCCACCGGTGACACTGCTGCAGCAAGAAGATCCTGCACGCTGGAAATACTGGATGGAACGTGTCCCAATGAAGAGAGCGGGCAATCCGGTCGAGCTGCAGGGAGCGGTCGTCTACCTGGCTTCCGATGCCTCCAGCTACACCACGGGGAGCACTCTAGTCGTCGATGGCGGCTACACCTCAATGTAAAGCGGACATTCGTTAATCGGTCTAGCGGCATATCCGCGAGCATAGTCAATTTTGTCGTGCCTTTCGCATGCTCGCCGATTGCTCGGTTTGGCAATCGGGCTTGGGGCCATTTGAGTTCTTGCGAGAGTGCAGCAAGGAGCGAGTCTTGCACCAAGATCGTCGACCGGCTTCGCCTGCAGCGTTGGGCAAGGACGCGCTAATCGAGTTCTATCGAATGATGGTTACGATCCGCTCTTTTGAAGAGCAGGTCCAAGACCTGTACGCGCGGGCCGTCATCCCAGGGATCGCGCATGTTTCGATTGGAGAGGAGGCGGTCGCGGTGGGAGTCTGCGCTGCGCTGCGCAGGGACGACTATATCACAAGCACACATCGGGGTCACGGTCACTGCCTGGCAAAGGGAGCGCGGCCTGACAGAATGTTCGCGGAGTTGTTTGGCAACGTCGACGGGTATTGTCGCGGCAAAGGCGGCTCCATGCACATCGCCGACCCCGAAACGGGCAATCTGGGCGCCAACGCCATCGTCGGCGGCAGCTTGGCCATTGCCGCCGGCGCGGCCCTCAGCGCCAAACGTCGCCATACGGACCAGGTTACGGTCTGTTTCTTTGGCGACGGCGCGGCGAATCAGGGTCTTTTCTTC
>JAMCQI010000091.1 GCA_023381515.1 Chloroflexota bacterium
ATTCGCATTCTTATTCCTAATTCGATAAAACCTCACCCCTCACCCGCCTCTGTCCCTCTTTCCCCTCCCCTAGAAGGGGAAGGGAGAGAGGGAAGGGGGAGTGGGGAGAGGTCCGGAGGACATTGCACCTTCCAGACGTTTGTGAGCGAAGGGTTGGGTTTTGAGGTGTCCGGATTTAATGTGCCGGCGGCCCTGATTGCCGTCGTCGTGGCGCTCGCCGGGCTAGGTCTGAGCTGGGTGATATACGGCCGCAAGCCCCTAGTGGCTGGGCAGCCCGACCCACTCAGCCGCGCCCTCGGCCCGGTGTGGGAATTGTTACGGAACAAGTACTATCTGGACCAGGTTTATGGCCTCGTCATCGAGCAAAAAACCGGGCCGGCCGGCCAAACCGGACAGGCGGATTCCGTCCATGTCCAGGCAGGTCTGTTGATGCAGGCCGTCGTTTGGTTCGCGGGTGTCTGCTTCGCATTCGACCGCAGAATCGTCGATGGCACGGTCAATCTCGCCGGTGCGATTGGGCGCGCTCTGGGTACCGTCGGCGCTTGGGTCGATCACACCTTCGTGGACGGCCTGGTGAACCAGGTAGGTCTGTTTGCGAATGACATTGGAGGCGCACTCAAGCTAATCCAGACCGGACGCGTCCAGAACTATTTGCTCCTCGCGATCACATTCGCCACAATATTCGCATTCTTATTCCTAATTCGATAAAACCTCACCCCTCACCCGCCTCTGTCCCTCTTTCCCCTCCCCTAGAAGGGGAAGGGAGAGAGGGAAGGGGGAGTGGGGAGAGGTCCGGAGGACATTGCAATGGTGCCTTGGCTTACGCTGCTCGTCTTACTCCCCATCGTTGGGTCGGTGATCGTCCTCTTGCTCCCGAGAGGAGCAAATTCGGCCACGCTGATCAAACGCTTTGCCACGATTTGGAGCTTGATCCCGCTCGCCATCGCCGGCTATCTCTGGCTGCTTATCTTTGATCCAAACTCGCCGACGATGCAATTCCAAGAGACGGCCATGTGGATCAGCTCTTTGAACGTCCGCTATCACGTCGGAGTGGACGGATTGAGTATGCCGCTCGTGTTTCTCACTACGTTACTGACCACACTTGGTGTGTTCTACTCTTCCTATGTGATCGAAGAGCGCGTGCGAGAATTCTTTTTCATGTTCCTTCTCCTCGAAGCAGGCATGTTGGGAGTCTTTGTATCCCTGGACTTTTTCTTGTTTTACGTTTTCTGGGAAATTGGTCTGGTCCCGATGTATTTCCTCATCGCCGTCTGGGGCCATGCCGAGGACCGGCCGCTTTATTCAGCCATCAAATTCTTCCTTTACACCTTGGCCGGGTCTGTTTTTATGCTCCTGGCAATGATCGCGCTTTACATCAATACGAGCACGGCGAACACACCGGGGACCTTCGACCTCGTCGAGCTCGCGGCCCGGCACCCGTTTGCGAATGACTACGTCTTCGCTTCTTTGGCCTTTTGGGCTATCTTCCTGGCCTTTGCGATCAAAGTACCGCTTTTCCCCTTCCACACCTGGTTGCCCGACGCCCACACCGCGGCGCCGACCGCGGGTTCCGTGATCCTGGCCGGCATTCTGCTCAAACTGGGCACGTACGGGTTCGTCCGCATCCTCCTGCCGATTTTCCCGCAGGTCTTTCAAGCGAATGCCGTCTTGATCGCCGTACTGGCGGGCATCTCGATTGTTTACGGCGCGCTCGTGGCGATGGCCCAAACGGATTTCAAGCGCCTGATCGCCTACTCGTCCGTGAACCATATGGGCTATGTGATCCTCGGCGTCGCCGCGGCGGCCGCGGCGGGCGCGGCCAATCTCACGGACAGGAGCATCGCCCTCAACGGCGCGATTTTGCAGATGTTTAACCACGGCGTCATTACGGGCGCCCTGTTCTTCATCGTCGGCATGCTATATGAGCGGGCCCACACCCGCGATCTGAAGCAGTTTGGTGGGCTCGGCGCCAAACTCCCGATCTACGCCGGCATGCTCCTCATGGCTTCTTTTGCGTCGCTCGGTCTGCCCGGGCTGGCGGGGTTTGTAAGCGAGTTTCTCGTCTTTCGTGGCGCCTTCTCGAGCCTGACCTTGATCGCGTCCATTGCCGTAGCCGGCATTGTCTTTACAGCCGCTATGTTCTTGTGGAAAGTGATCCAGAATGTTTTGCTCGGCCCCTTTAACGAACGTTGGACCGGCCTGGCCGACCTCCGCACCTTTGAGGTCGTCACCCTCGTGCCTCTGGCCTTTTTGATGCTCTTGATCGGGATTTACCCATCCTCCGTCCTGAACACGATCAACACGGTTTCCGTAGCGATTCTGAGCGGGCTCAAATTCTAAGTCGATCGCCGGTCAAGGGAACATTCGGCCTTGCTTGTTGTCGAGCGGTCTCTTGGCCGGCTGACGATTTGACTTATCGATCGCGGGGTTTACATGCCTGATCCACATCTATTGATCTTTATCTCGCCCGAAATCATTCTTGCTTTGCTAGGGCTAGTCATTCTATTGCTTGATTTAATCTTCCGAGAGCGGATTCACCCTGCCCTGCCGTGGGTGGCTGTGGTCGGGTTTGCGCTCGCGCTCGCCGCTACCCTGTATATCTGGGGCGCGAATCAATCTCTCTTCGCGGGGATGTACGCCGTTGACACCTTTTCGCTCTTTTTCAAGTTGATCGCTACACTCAGTGGCATCATCGTCACGTTGATCTCCATCGACTATTTGCGGAGCCGTACTCCATACAAAGGCGACTTTTTCACCCTGTTCACCTTTGCGATCCTCGCCATGACGCTCATGGCCAGCGCCACCAACCTCCTCATGATCTACCTTTCGATCGAATTCTTGAGCTATACGTCGTACCTTCTGACTGGTTTCCTGCGCAACGACAAGCGGTCGAACGAAGGGGCCATCAAATACTTTCTCTACGGCGCCATCACGAGCGCGGTGATGCTGTACGGCTTGTCGCTTTTCTACGGCATCTCCGGCTCTATGAACCTTTCCGAGCTCGCGAGCGTGTTCGCCGCGACGAGCGACAACACTGTGCGCGCGGTCGGGTTAGTGGCATCGGCGCTCGTTCTGGCTGGTTTCGGCTTCAAGATTTCGCTGGTCCCCTTTCACCAATGGGCACCCGAGGCATATGAGGGCGCGCCAACACCGGTGACCGCCTTTCTGTCCGTCGGCCCCAAAGCGGCTGGTTTTGCGCTCTTGCTCCGGCTGGTCCTGACCGCTCTTCCGGCACTCCAGAATGCGCTGATTCCTCTGCTCGGCGCCATCTCGATTGCGACCATGACGTACGGCAACCTGGTTGCCATCCAACAGACGAACATCAAGCGTATGCTCGCCTACTCGTCCATCGCGCAAGCGGGGTATATGCTCATCGGCCTGGTCGGAGTCAATCTGACCGGCAACTCGCCTTTCCTCGGGTTGAATGGTGTTTTGATCTATCTCTTCGCCTATCTCTTCACAAACCTGGGTGCCTTTATTTGCGCGATCGCGATTGAGGACGCCACCGGCATCGTGGAGATTCCCGACTATGCCGGCTTGGTGAGGCGATCACCCTATGTGGCCGCCCTACTTGTCTATTTCTTCCTCTCCCTTGCCGGCATCCCGCCCACCGCCGGTTTTATTGGCAAGTTCTTTGTTTTCGCCGCCGCCCTCCGCACCGGGTTCCTCTTCCTCGCGGCCATCGGCGTAGTGAACAGCATCATCTCCGTTTTCTACTATTTCGGCGTGGTCCGGGCCGCCTTTTTCCTGGAACCAAAGGACTCGACCCCGATTCGCGTCTCTCCGGTCGTCACCGCCGCACTCACCGTCGTCGGCGTCGTAGTTCTACTCATCATGGTTTATCCGGACCCTCTTTACAATGTCGCCAGCATGTCCCTCGCGATGCTGGGGGGAACCGTAAGGTAGAGACAAGATGCGCGAACGCCAGGGCTGCCTCGAAGGATTGCTCGAACTTTTGCTCCTCGATACACTGTTTGACTGGCTGGAGCGGCGCTTTGGGTTTGGCCGGGGATGCAGTTGCAGCGGCTGTGGCTGCGGGATCATTCTCCTGATCGTGTTCATCCTTTTCGCGTGCTCGATCCTCACCGGAACCAACTGGATCAAGTTGTACTGAGGGTATTGCCAGAGTGGAAACAAGCGGGGGCTGTTAGCAAAGGTCAGCCCCCGCTTTGCTTTGGGAAATCCGCGCAAGTCTCATTTCCTTGTAGGAACCCCAGATTCATGGTAGAATGACCGACAGGAGCATGCGAGCGGGAGTAATCTACAATCCTCGTGAGGATAGATAGTATGTTCGAAAGAGTATCCATTGATCCAAACATTGCGGGCGGGAAACCTACTGTCAAGGGCACACGCATCCCCGTGACAATGATTCTTGAATTGGTCGAAGATGGTCTGTCCTTCGACGACATCCTCCAGAAATACTACCCGCAGTTGTCAAAGGAAGACATCCAGGCATGCATAGAATACGCGAAGGCACTCGTGCAGGGTGAGGAGATCCATTTCTTCCAGGAAACCTCACGGTGAGAATCTTGGCAGACGAATGCGTGTTCCGCGTCACTGTGGAAGCACTACGTCAATCAGGGCATGACGTGCTAACGGCTCAGGAGATGGGGCTCGCCGGTCAGAGTGACATGCAGGTTGTGACTGCCGCAAAGGACGCGGGGCGTCTCTTTCTCACAAATGACATGCATTTCAGCAATATCCTGCTCTTCCCTCCCGCTCTTTTTCATGGCATGATCGTGCTCCGGATAAGGCCGCGCAACCAAACCGGTGTACATTCTATCCTCACCCACCTGCTCGTGGAAAGAAATGAATCTGACCTTGATGGGGCTCTCGTCATAGTGGACCCCAACAAGTACAGACTTCGAAGGGGACGCGAATAGCAAACAATAAGCAACCGAGCAAACCCGATGAACCTCTCCACGCTCCTCCGCGCTCTCCCTGCACACCAAATCAAAAACCGACTGGACGTCGAGATTACCTCCATCACTTCTGACTCCCGGCAGGTGATTCCCGGTGCCCTCTTCGTCGCCTATCCGGGAGTGAACGTGGATGGCACTGCGTTTATTCCTCAGGCCCTTGAGCGCGGGGCCGCCGCGATCGTCGCCGAACAACTCCCGGGATTCTCCGTCTCCTGCCCGCTTGTTCTCGTCCCCAACGCACGCTCTGCTCTCGCTTATCTCGTCGCGGCGTGGCATGATTTCCCGTCCCGCAAGCTGAAGGTGATCGGTATCACCGGCACCGACGGCAAGACCACCACCTGCAAGCTCACCGCCGCAATCCTTGCCGCTGCGGGGCGTCCAGTCGGAAGCATCACGACCGTCTCGGCCACTATCGGCAATCAAGAAATCGATACGGGCTTTCACACCACCACGCCCGGCGCCCCCGATATTCAGCGGTATTTGGCGCAGATGACGGACGCCGGGATGGAGTACGCGGTCGTCGAGGCAACTTCGCACGGCCTCGCCCAGCGTCGCCTGGATGCCGTCGATTTTGACGTTGCCGCCGTAACCAACATTACCCACGAGCACCTCGACATCCACGGTACCTGGGAGAATTACCGTGATGCCAAGGCCATGCTCTTTCGATCGCTCGCGGCCGGGTATAGAAAGCCAGCCACGCCCAAGGTGGCCGTTCTCAACGCCGACGACAACAGCCGCGGGGTCTTTGATTACTTGCGTGAAATTCCCGTCGACGTGCAGGTTGTTTACAGTGCGAATCCAAGATTCGAGTCTCTCGGGCCGAACTATATATTTGCCCGTGATGTACACCACGCCCGCAATGGACTGCGCTTGAGGGCAATCACGCCGCGAGGGGAACTCGAGATCGAGTCTCCCCTCATTGGTCGTTATAATGTCTCCAACATCCTCGCCGCCATCGGTATCGGTTTATCCCTTCAGTTACCTTTCGAGGCAATGCAAGCAGGAATAGCTCGCGTCCGGGTGACCGGACGCATGCAGATCGTAGATCGCGGACAGCCCTTTATCGCCATTGTGGATTTTGCTCACACTCCTTACGCCCTCCAAGTCGCTCTCGAGACTGCGCAAGAGATCGCTCAGGGGCGTGTCATCATCGTCTTTGGTTGCGCGGGACTGCGCGACGTTCAGAAGCGGCCATGGATGGGGCAAATCGCTGGGAAGCTGGCAGACTATGCTATCGTGACGGCGGAAGATCCACGCACGGAGAACCTAGACGCCATCAACGCGCAGGTGGCAGAAGGTCTGAAGCAGGCCGGGAAGCAAGAGGGGGCGGGGTATCAAATCATCCGCGACCGGGGTCAAGCCATTGCCGCGGCGGTGAAAATGGCCCGGCCGGGTGATCTCGTGATCGTCACGGGCAAGGGCCATGAGCGCTCAATGTGCTTTGGGACCACCGAGTTCCCATGGAGCGATCAAGAGGCGCTGACATCCGCCTTGGATCAACTGGAAAAATGAGAGCCCCGTTTTCCTTTCTGCAAGGAGGCCGGGGCTCTCGTTTTCGGAGGCTCTTTCGGGGCTAGTCTCTGTAGACGTTCACAATGTCGCGAAGGACCGCCGCGGCGGTCGGGTAGGGATCGTGTTCTTCGATGCTCGCGAAAACAGTGCCGTTGATATCCGTGTGGTATATGATGCCCATCATTCCGGCGCCGACGTCCGCTAGCGGATGTGTCTTGTCGAGATGAGTGGGACCAACCGTCAGGCGATAGTCCTCACCCGCTTTCTCTGCTCGGGCGATGAGCTTGACGACCTTGCCATGTTCCCGAGCCTTCTGCAAGTCCTGAGCGGTCACCCCCCGAATTCCCTCCACGGTGACATCCTTGAGAGTGGTAGGACGGCGAAGGATGGCGTTCGCAATAATGACAAGCTTGTTGGCGGCATCCCAGCCGTCCACGTCGAGAGTCGGATCGGCTTCGGCCATGCCAATGTCCTGAGCATGCTTGAGGGCTTCGGCGTAGGACTGCCCTTCAGCCATCCGCGAGAGGATGTAATTCGTGGTACCGTTGACCACTCCTTCGAATTCTTCGATCACGGCCGCGCCCAGGTCGCGCTGCCCGATGTTCAGCGTCGGAAGCCCTCCGGTCACTGTGGCGCTGTGGAGGAGTTTCACCCGTTGCGAGCGTGCACGCTCGGCCAATTCAGGATAGGCGAGGACGAGAGGTCCTTTGTTCGCCGTGACCACGCTCATCTCGCGCGCAAGTGCCGCGCGAATCGCGCCCAGGCCGGGTTCGCCATCCTTTAAATTCGTCAACGAGAGTTCGACCAGTACATCCGCATCCACCGATCGGAGAACATCGAGCGGGCTCATTCCCGGTCGTCCGCGTTCCGGCAACAGCGCGACGCCTTGACCGGCCCGTTTCAAGCCCAGCAGCACGCTCGCGTCCAATCCCGCGTCGGTTGAGGCCAATGCCGCCCCGCTCGTGTCGGACGCTGCGGCCACGACCAACTCCAGGCCAAACCGTTCTTGAAGCAACGGCCGTTTCAACTCCATTAGTTCGAGCAAGCGGCGCCCCACGTTCCCCAATCCAATGATAACAAGCCGTGATGTCCGCATCCTTCATCCTCCAGACAAGTGAGCACATTAAAAACAGCCTCGCGTTCGCACACGGGGCTGCTTTTCCCTCGGCTATCTTCTCAAAAGAGCTTGCTCCAGATGCTCCTGCGTGCCTCCTGCTCCAAACGCGCCAAGCGCTGTTCTAGAAGCAGCCGATGGTCCGAATCCCGTTTGCGTAAATCCGCCAGCTCCTGCTCGAGCTTTTGCATGCGCTCACGCAGCTTTATGTTTTCCTCTTTGAGGTTGAAGTTATCCTGAATGATCACGCCCTGCAGGTTGCGGTTCACCTGAAGACTGTTCTGGATGGTCTGCTGATTTTCCAACATGGCCCGGAGCGTATCGGTTAGCACCGCAAACGCCCCCGCTTGGCTGATGCTTCCGCCCTCGCGGGAGACGATTTGCATCCGCGCGGTCTCGCCCCGGCCCTCGGCGTGCAATTGCTCCGATATCTCTTCGGAGTTCAACCCCGCGGCCAATTGCTCCTTGATCCGGCGCAGGACAAGGAGATCTTCTGAGGTCAATCTGCGGCCGGCACCATCTTCGCCCACACCAGCGGCGGGGGAAAGAAACAAGGAATAGTCCCTGGCCCAGAGCTGGAGCGTATCCAGGGTCACACCCAACTCAGACGCAGCATCCTGGAGAGTTTTGAAATCGTCGGTCATAGAGGCACCTTCCGAATCTCTTCTAACTGCCGCCGGGCATTCTACCACGCGCTCTGGATTTTGGCAAAGGCTTTGTTTTGTTTCTCCTCCCTGCTGTGGTATAATTTGAATAACCTGCTTTGATCTCCCGTCAGAGGCACAAGCGCTTGCATCGTCCCTTCAAACTTGGGTCCGCGTTGTTCTGGAGCGCGCTCCTCCTGTTCTGCCTCACTGGCAGTCGTCCTCCTGACCCACCCGCAGCGGTCATAGACCTGAACCCGCCCAATCGTCCTCCCATCATCGCCGCCTGGCTGCGAGGTGCGCGTGCGGCATCTGGTCCGATCGTGGTCACCGTCGCTTCGCACGTGAACTCGTACAGTGAGGTCAGCGCCTTTAGCTACACCATCGAACGCGACGGGAGTTTGACCGCCAATAACCCGGTGAGGGATGCTGTGCTCGTCGACTTTGCGCGGCTGAATGGCATCCGTGTCGTCCCCACCATCTCCAGCACCTGGGAAGCAACCAGCATCACCCATGTGCTCCAAGACCCCACCCTCCGTGCGGCGCACATCAACGCGATCCTTCAGGTCGCACGATCTCCTCTGGTTGACGGAGTCGACCTCGATTATGAGAACCTGCCTCCGGACGCGAAGCAGGCGTTCACAGATTTTGTAACATCCCTCGCGAGCCTCCTCCACCGTGAAGGCAAAACTCTGAGTGTCACCGTTCCCCCCAAAGTCAGCGATGACGACGCGTGTGTCATATGTCGTTTTTCCGATTACGCCGCGCTCGGCGTGGCCGCCGACCAAATCCGCATAATGGCGTACGAATTTCACGGCAAGAACGGCGGGCCGGGCCCCGATGCCCCCATCTGGTGGATCCGTCAGGTTGCTTCCTATGCCGTGAGCCGAATTCCGCGAGAGAAGATCATCCTCGGAATTCACCTTTATGCCTATGACTGGGGCGGTAAAGAAACCACGGCCATGTGGTGGTCAGATGTCCAGGCTCTCAAAAAGCGGTACGGGGGCGAGGTCCACTATGTGGACATGGACGCCAACGGAGTTGTCGGCGAAAGCGTGCTCACTTACTCTGTCCCCGGTCCGCGCTGCCCTCGGCATTCTCTCGACTGCGATCCGCCTCCGCCTGAAGACCATACTGTCTGGTTCGTGGATGCCCGCTACGTTCGAGCCAGCTGGGATCTCGTAAAAGAGTTTCGGCTCGGGGGAATTGTGTTGTGGCGTCCCGGCGGCGAAGACCCCGCCATTTGGGATGTGCTCAAGCCCTCTTCTTCCATTGCCGCACACTGAGCCCTGGATTGGGCCGAGGGGGTGAACCAAGAAATCAGGCCCACCCTCTTTCGCATTTACTCGGAAAACAGAGTTCGGATATCCTCGGGCATCGTCCGAACGCGTCCCTCGTTATCGACATTCAGATGCTTGGTCCAGCCGGTGCACAGTATCTGCTGTGTCTCGGCATTGCGTACTTCATAGCCAATCGTCAGCCCCCGGCTCTGCAATTCATCCACCCACGCCCGCACCGTGACGAGTTCGCCGTAACGCGCGGGCGCCAGATAGCGGACGGTGGCCTCTGTCACAGGCCAGTTGAATCCGCGCAGTTCCACATCGCGATGATAGTCACGCCCCTGCTGCCAGAACCATTCGCCCCGACCGACCTCAAACCAAACCAGATAGTTAGCATTGTACACAATCCCACTTGCGTCCGTCTCTGCATAACGCACTCGAAAGGTGGTTTCGACAAAGCGGTCTTTTGTCATATTTGCCTCATCGGTTCAGCGAATCTGCAAATCGGTCACTCCGATGGTGTGCTCCTGCCCCGCACGATACTCCAACTGGATTACATTCATTTTCGGCTTGAGTGCACCTGCCGGGAGCGCAAGCGTGTAATCAGCCCATTCCGGAGTCAGTTCGATTTCACCCACTTGATGGCCATTCAATCGGACGACCACTCGCTGTGGGGATACCGCATACGCATGGAGCACAAATTGCCTGTCCCGCACTTGATCGACGGGAAAGTAGATCTCCGATTCGGCGCCGCGCGCCCACACGAAATCAAATTTACCTTCCCAGTTCGCGGGAGGATACTCAAAAGCCCAACCCCTCCCCGCATACATCTGGCCGACGTCTTGACGCAGATCGATGGACAACGGCGCTGAATCATTCTCCGCGTAGGTCAGCTGGTAACCGATGGTCTCGCCGTCATCGTAGATCTGCCGTGCATTCAGCACATCCCGAAGATAACGGTCAATTTCCTGCACCCTATCCGGTTCAAGGTACTGACGGTGCACGACCACATATCGAAGGTCATAAAACGAAAGCACCCGGTCTCGAACGGCTTTATCTGCCGCCTCTTCTTCTGCTGAGAGCCCCCCCTCTTCCACTCCTTCAAGTGCGCGCATCGAGCGGACAGTAATCGGTATGCTCCGAAACGTAGCGTATTCCGCCGGACCGGGAGCTACTCGGTTCGTATACGCGCGCAAGATGCGCTTTTCGTGGACCGCCTGATAGACTTCCTCGGCGGCGGCGGCCCTCCAGTTGAAGCTGGGAATCTCGAGGATAGTGAAATCTCCCGGGACCCGTGCTATATCTTCATAGATCCGAGGCACGCTGAGCGATTGGAGCGGATAAGGGAATACGGCGTACTCGGACAGGATGAAAAGCGGCATCAGGAAACCGAGAATTCTGATTCCGGGGTTTGTGCTCCGAATCAATCCGTCGAGTGCGATGGCGACGAGAAGGGCCAATGGGAGCATCACCATGATGCCGTAGCGCATGGGAATACGAATGTGATTCAGAATGGGGATATCATGAAGTGCGAGATAGGGAAGAGGGACTGCCGTCTCTTGCCCGAGAATGTGCAAATACGGGCCGAGACTGAAAAGAGCAAAGAGGATGGCGCATGTGACCCAGACGCGCGCCCCGCGCCAATCCCGCCACGATGCCCATGCGGCGAGCGCGAGGACGGTATATCCAATGAACATCTGTTTATCAGGCGACTGCGCACTGCCGTCCTCGGAGCTCGTGCCCGCGTTCACGCCCGCAACCTTGATGGGGGAATT
The DNA here is from genome assembly GCA_023381515.1 of Chloroflexota bacterium. The sequence continues at coordinate 11,248 of JAMCQI010000091.1, forward strand.
TGCGTACAGACTGCTGCGCGCGTTCGGCACGAAGAACGCAGTCAGGTCATATGACCGCGCGGCCGAGTAATCGATCTTGTAGACCTGGATATAGTCGCCCCCCTCAATCGCGAAATCGCTCGCGACGATCCACAGCATCGGCGCCGCGACGGCGAGCGACACGGCTGCGACCAAACCGACGACCTTGGCATGCGCAAAAAAACGTGTGACAGCGTCCGAGCGAGTAGACGGAAGCAGGTACGACAACAGCGCATATAGAAGCGTGAAAACAACAAGAAAAGCCGCGATTTGAAAGTCCAGGTAGGCGTTGAGCCCCAGAAAGAGCCCGGCCAGAATAGCATCCCGGAGGGAATTCCGATGCACGGCGCGGATGAGAAACAAGGCGTAGAAAGGAATAAACTCGGTATTGAAGAGGTTGAGAAAGGACAGTCCATAGCCCAGGCGTAGCGGTGCAAAGCTAAAGACAAGACCGGCAACAAACGGCGGCAGCCAGCCTAGATGCTTGCCGAGCTTTGCCCGAGTATAGGCGGCAGCGCCCGGGCCGCGCGTCATGTAATCCATGAGAACGAAGGTCGCAAATGGGGGTAGAGGAGCGGGCGTTGGCTTGGGCAAGCCAAGAGTCTGCAATCGGGACGGGGATTGAGCGAGCACCTGTTCTGCGAGGAGGAACGTGCCGTAGCCGGTCAGGACTGTGGCGGCCAAGTACATTAGATTGTGGGCGGTGATCAGACCAAAAGCAAACTGCAAGGGGAGAGAAGCAAAGCCAATGAGGGAGACGGCCCAAAGCAGCTGGGTGGCACTGCCGAGGGGGTAGAAGATGTAATCCGTATGAAATGGGTTCACGCCGAGGTTGAGAGCAGCTTTGGCCCAGCCGAGCGCCCAGACATAGCTGGCCGCATCCCCTTCGACCCCGGGAATGCTCGTCGAAATGCTGGGCACAAGCGGCCAGCTAAACGCAATAGCCGCAAGGGCATAGGTCGCGAGCAAGATCACATGCTTACGGACAGCGACCTCCTCGCGGCACGCTCGCAGAATGGCTCATTCCGTCGGACACCCAAGGTACTCACTGGATGTCTGCCAGTGTCAAGAGCACTTGAAATGCATTAAAGATCGTGGCGTAGTCGGAGTGAACGAATTCGACCACGCGGGGACTCACTCGCTTGACATCCGGCATCAAGAGGCAGCGCTCCGCCTGGATGGAACGAGCGAGGCCGAGGCGGAGCGTGATCGGCGGCCGGATGACAAATGGCTCGCGCCTTTTCTTCAAGGCTCGTTCGGCCGCTGCGCAAATCAGATCGCGCACGCGGGTGGGATGCAAGTTCTTGGCCGCCACGCGTCCCACCGCCTCTTTCACGACGACCGTCTCCAGGTCTTCGCCCAACAGTTCCTTTGCCTGCCCGCAGACGGTCTGATCTCCCGCGATGAGAGCCACCGGCACGCCGAAATAACCGGCAAGCGCGGCATTCAGTCCGTACTCCCCCATGGCCGTCCCATTCAGCCATACGTTCTGCACGACGTCTCCGTCGCTGTACGTGTGGTCGATGTTAGCCGGCGCGGACCCGGCGCGCGCATGATAGCCGATGAAAAACACCGCGTCGAATCCCGGCTCGATTCCGGTCATCATCGAATACGGCTTGGGACTGCCACTCAGGAGGACGGCGGCGGGATGGAGATCTTCGATCATGAGATTGCGCATATTCCAGTGGGAATCGTTCACCAGAATCTCTTCCGCCCCTGCCGCCAGCGCACCTTCAATGGCCGCATTGACTTCGCCGATCATGAGCTTGCGTGCACGCGGGTACTCGAGATGCGTCGGGTCGGTCTGGTCCGGGTGCACCACGCCGCTGATGCCTTCCATGTCCGCAGAGATATAGATTCTCATAAGAGGGACTTCACCTCATAAATAGTAGAAATCACATGGTCGGCGCCCTCATGCGCGCCTTTAGCGCCTTTGCCATCCAAGAGCACGGTCCGCATCCCCAACTCTTGGGCGGGCACCAAGTTGCGGAGAGAATCGTCAATCATGAGACATTCGTCGGCACGCGCCCCGAGGGCTGAGAGCACCTTGCGATAGGCAGATAGCGCCGGTTTGCTTTCATATTCGATAAAGTTGATGTCAAAGATACCTGCAAAATGGTTCTCGATCCTCAGGGCGGAAAGCACGCGCTGGGCATGATCCCTGGGGGCGTTCGTAAAGACGTATTTCTGCTGCGGCAGACCCCCCAGCATCTTACCCAACCGCACGTCAGGGAGCAGGTACTTGCTCACCTCGATCGCGTGGACGTAATCAAGGAACCCTTTTGGATCGATCTGGCGCTCAATATAAAGGCCGCGCAGCGTTGTACCATAGCGTTCCCAATAGGACTGGCGAACCTGCGTCACTTGCTCAACCGGAACGTCCAAACGCGTGACAAGGTATTCGTTCATCCGCTGGCTGATTTCATTCATCAGCCCTGCAGACTTTGGGTAAAGCGTATCGTCCAAATCAAAGAGAAGGTATCGCATCATGGCGCTAGACTTCTGCGGCCGCATCTGCCGTTTCGGAGAGTCCCCCCTGGGTCTCCTGCCGGGCGGCAAGCACAATCCCCATCAGAATCATTATACCGCCTAGTAGCTTGAGCGGCGAGGGCACCTGGTTGAGAAGCGGAATGGCGAGAAGCGTCGCTCCAACCGGCTCGGCGAGAATGGTCACAGTCACAAAAGTTGCAGAGACATACTTGAGCGCCCAGTTGTAGGCCGAGTGGCCGATGAGTTGAGGGCCGACGGCCAGAAAAACGATGAGCGCGTAACCTTTCCAAGAATAGCCCAACAAGGCCGTCCCCATGACCGCGGCCATACCGAGGAGCGCCAGCGCGGCCACCGAATAGACCAGGCCAATGTACCCGATGGTTGAAAGATGACGGCGAAGTCGCCGCCCGATCAAGAGATAACCGGAAACGGCAACGGCCCCGCCCAGTGCGAGCGCATCGCCTTGGAGCGACTCGGCTCCCCCCTGCCCCAAGTCCGCCAAGCCGATGAGGGTTGCGCCGATTGCCGCCACCACAAGGCCCAGGATCGTCGACCGGCCCAGGGACTCGTGCAAGAGCAGAACGGAAGCCAGGCCCACAAAGAACGGATTCGTGCTCACGAGCACGATGGAGCTCATTACCGAGGTGTAGTCGAGCGAGCTGATCCAAAAGGCAAAGTGAAAAGCGAGCAATAGGCCCGACGCCACCACGAGCGCTAGTTCACGTTGGGTCAGGCGCCCCCATTCCGCTCTCGACCGGATCAGAGCGAATGGTAGAAGGACGGCTGCGGCGAGGGTCAGGCGGAGCGCAGCAATAGCCATTGCCGGAACGCCTTCCTCGCGGGCAAACAAAATGACGATGGCAGACGAAGAGACAGCGAGAATGCCAACGGCAAGACCTAAATATGGGCGGAAGGAGGGTTCAGCAGACATGAGCAATCTGGAATTTAAAATTTAGGATTTAGGATTTGAGGATGGTCGGTTCCGTGCGGATGCTTCGCTGTGCGCCCTAAATCGTAGATCATAAATCTAAAATCCTAAATTGCCGGCGTCTGCTCGAGAATCTCCTTCAGGACCGGGAGATCGATGTTACCGCCGCTGAGCACGACCGCGACCCGCTTGCCCGCAAGGCCGGCCTTGCCCGCGAGCAGCGCCGCGACTCCAACGGCGCCTGCCCCTTCCACGACCAACTGCTGAGTTTCGATGAGGGCCCGGATAGCCTCTTTGGTCTCTTCCTCCTCGACCATCACAATATCGTCTATATACTTTGGAGCGAGCTCGAAAATCGACTTGCCGATGCCGCCGGCCAAGCCGTCGCAAATGGTCGGAGCAGAGACATACTCTTCGTAACAGCGGCCGTCGCGTAGCGAATCACGCAAAGCGGGCGAGGCGCTCGGCTGCACCGCGATGATTTTGGCCTTGGGCAAAAAGGTCTTGACGGCAATGGCGATGCCCGATATCAACCCTCCTCCGCCAACCGGGACCAGGATAGCATCGAGCTCGGGGGAATCCTCCAGGATCTCTAGGCCGGCCGTCCCCTGTCCGGCGATGGTCCGCGGATCCTCATAGGCATGAATAAAAGTGGCGCCGGTCTCACGTTGGTACTCCTCGGCCGCGTGGTGGGCATCGGCATAGGTATCCCCGACGGAGCGGACCTCGACAGGAAACTCGCGGAGTTTCCCGATTTTCGCCTGGGGTGCGCTACGAGGAATGAAAATCGTCGCGGGCTCAATCCCAAGTGCCCGGGCGGCGTGAGCGACGCCGAGCGCGTGGTTCCCCGCGCTCGCGGTGACCACCCCGCGCCGGCGTTCCTCGGGAGTCAAGGTCGTCATCACACTCAACGCGCCCCGAGGCTTGAAGGAACCTGTGATCTGCCAGTTCTCCAGTTTAAGCAAGACCGTGGCGCCGGTACGCCGGCTGAGCAGAAAGGAATAGCGCAAGGGCGTTCGAAAAATATAGGGGTGAATGCGCTGCTGCGCGAGCAGGACGTCTTTACCTTGAACCAAAAGTCTCTACCTCGGATGGGGTTCCGGAATGACGATCGGCATGCGTCTGCCCAAGTGGCAAGTGCTCATCTACCCTCTCTCCACTTAGCCTCCCCTCCCGCAACGCGGGGAGAGGCAATGGGCGGGGACAAACTTGCAAACCGGAATGAAAACTCTGATGATGCGTTGACGCCCGAATCATTCTATACGAGGTTTTTCCAAAATGCAAAAGGGCCCTAATTTTAGGCAATTCGCATTCCCTATTCTTCTGTGATAGAATGAAAACGATGGCTATACATGTCCTTTCGAAGGACCTCGCGGCGAAAATCGCCGCAGGAGAGGTGATCGAACGGCCCGCCTCGGTCGTCAAAGAATTGATCGAGAATTCGATTGACGCGGGCGCGCGCGATATCAGGATTGAGATTCGCACGGGCGGTCAGCGTCTGATCCGCGTTGCGGACGACGGGTGCGGAATTCCGGCTGCACAGGTAGAGACAGCGTTCGCAAGGCATGCCACAAGCAAGATCGAGTCCATTGACGATCTTTATCGGATTCAGACGCTGGGCTTTCGCGGCGAGGGCCTGCCATCCATCGCGGCCGTCGCTCGTGTGACACTGGTCACCCACGCGCGCGGCGAAGAATCGGGGACCCTGATCCGGCTGGAAAACAGCCAAGTCCTGGAGCAGCTTCCCCAGGGAGGCCCAGCGGGAACGGTCGTCACGGTCGAGGACCTCTTCCGGCATGTGCCCGCCCGCCTGAAATTTCTAAAGACCCCGGCGACTGAAGCGGGCCGGATTGCAGACCTCGTCAACGCCTACGCGCTCGCCTTCCCACAGTTGCACCTTTCGCTCGTCGGAGACGATCGCCCTGTCTTTCAATCGCCAGGGAGCGGCAAGATGTTCGACGCGCTCGTGAAGGTATTGGGAGTGGAAACTGCGAAGGAAATGCTGGAAGTTGGAAATAGGAAATCAGAGATTGGAAGTGAGAGATTGGAGATAGGAAATCGGATGGAAGAGGAGGACCTCGACCCGAGTGGAAGAGGAGAAAGCGGCCATCGAACCTCTACCCTCCATCCTCCAACTTCCGACCTCCAACTTCCAACCTCCGGCATTCAGGTGCAGGGGTATGTGTCGCCGCCGAGTATCAGCCGGGCGACGCGCAAGAATCTGATTTTCTTCGTCAATCATCGATGGATCCAGGACCGCACTCTTTCCTACGCAGTGACTGAGGCGTACCACACCTCGCTCATGGTGGGCAGATTCCCGATCGCGGTGCTGGATATCCTGATGCCTCCGGACGCGGTGGACGTGAACGTCCATCCGACGAAGAGCGAAGTCCGATTCCGAGACACGAATGCTGTCTTTAACGCCGTGCAGCGCGCAGTGCGGGGCGTGGTCGCCGCGCATGCGCCGATTCCGTCCGTCTATCTCGGGCCTGTACCCGGCCCGGCAGCCCCATTCTCGGTGAGCCCGGACCAAAGCCGGTTGGCCGTGAACCTGTACCGCCCGGGCCCGTCCGGTCCGCCCCCTGTGGAGAGCGGCGCCGTGAAGAGCAGTGCGCAGAATGGGGCGCAGGATACCCGTTTGCCAATGTTGCGAGTGCTCGGGCAAATCGCTTCCACCTACATTATCGCGGAAGGGCCAGAAGGCTTGTACCTCATCGACCAGCACTCGGCGCACGAGCGGGTGCTCTACGAGCAACTCCGCGAGGAACGCGCCCAGACGAGCATTCCCATCCAGGAATTGCTCGATCCGATCCCCATCCCACTGATGCCATCGCAAGTCGCCATACTCGAAGCGAATCTCGGGGCTCTAGCTCTCGTGGGGTTCCGATTAGAGCCATTCGGCAACCAAACCGCGCTCTTGCGCGCAGTCCCCGCGATCCTCAAGACAAGCGACCCCAAGGGAACGGTGCTCGAGATTCTCGAGGAGTTGGAACAAGGAGAAGAGCCGCTGGAGAAATCCGCAGACGCTCGCCTGATTTCGAGCGTGTGCAAGAGCCTCGCGGTCAAGGGGGGCCAAGTCTTGTCACTCGAAGAGATGCGCGAATTGGTGCGTCGCCTGGAGCAAACGAGCGCGCCGCGCACTTGCCCGCATGGGCGGCCCACCGTGGTCTACCTCAATGTCGCGATGCTTGCGCGAGAATTCGGAAGAAAGTAGTCTGGCAAGGAGGCCCTATGCGACAGAGACGCCCGGGAGTTGTCGGCCCGCTCATACTTATCACCGCCGGAGTCTTGCTGCTGCTCGCGAATATGGGGCTATTGTCCCTGTCGTTCTGGGAAATCGCCGCGCGGTTTTGGCCGCTCCTCTTGATCCTGATCGGGCTCGAAATCATTTTCGGCCGCTCCTCGATCATCGGGTCGCTCGTCGTCATCATCCTTTGGATCGCGATGGTCGCCGGAGCCGTGTGGCTCGCCTCACCTCAAGGAAGCGCCTATCTTCCCGCCACGCCCAGAACAGTCGATTCATTGTCCCAACCCTTGGGCGATATCAAGAGCGCGTCCGTGGATTTGAATCTGGGCATATCAACGACCTTTGTGAACGCGCTTGACACTGACACCGCGGATTTGATGCAGGGGACCTTTTCCCACGCGAGTGCGTTCTCCTACCGCAAGGACTATAACGTCGCCGGCAGCGAGGGGCGGCTCACGCTTCAAGAACAAGGAACGGCTTGGATCTTTTGGGGGCCGAGCCAGAACCGTTGGGACCTCCGGTTGAATCCGGATGTGCCCATTGCGCTGCGAGTGAACGGTGGCATAGGAACGGGAAATCTCGACTTGACGAACCTAGCTCTCAGCTCGCTTAGCGTGGACTCGGGCTTGGGCACGATGGCGATCACGACTCCCAAGACCGGGACCGTGACGATGCAGTTGAACGGAGGAGTAGGTTCCGCGACCATCACGATCCCGGCGGGAGTGGCCGCACGCATCCACGTGAGCGGCGGGCTGGGAAGCATCGCAGTAGATCAAGGGCGCTTTCCGAAATTTGGCGATGTGTACCAGAGCGCGGACTATGCCAGCGCGGCGAACAAGATCAGCATCGAAGTGGACGGCGGCCTGGGGAGCATTAGTGTGCGATAACGATGAGCCAACGGCCGCCGTCCTCGTTTCCCCTACTCCCATTCTTGCAGAGGGCTCATTCGGCGGTACGGGTCGCATAGCGCATACCCGACGGGGAGGGAGCTGTGGTTCATGACCTTCACATAATAGGTCGCTCCCCGGATGGGCGTCCCGCTCCATTCTTGAACAAGGCGACTGTCCGCCAGTTCGTTTCGTCCCACCGGGGCAGAGAGCACCAGCTCTCCTGCCTGGCCCTCTCCTTCGTCCCCATGGACTTGGCTCCATGCCCTGGAGACTATGTGGATAGGAGACGAGCCGGATTCGGCCTGTTTCTCGCCGATTCGGATCAATTCATCAAGGAATCTACAGGCTGACATCGATGGGACACCCCAAGGGCTTGGCTTGGCGGATGGGTTAGCAGGAACTGCAGAATGTGGTCAATTGCGATAATCCCCAGCCGACCCAGGTAGGGACATCCGGCCAAGTTGATCAGCAAATGGCGTGCGCCTGCAGCAATCGAATCTTGGGCGCATTTCTCCATCTCGTCGGCCGAAACGGAATCGAATTCGCCCCGAACGCCCAATACCCTCACCGGCACTCGGCTCTGCTCAACGTAAACGGCGATCCCCATCTTGAGCTCTCCTTTCCGGCAACCTCCGCCCTTGGGCCCAACTGTCCACCCGCCAAGCATCCGACACATCTGACCGGCTTTCTCTTCTTGTCAAGTCTGAAAGCAGGATAGCACGGCCGCGTTACTCAAGCGTTAGCTGGGGCGCCAAGGGCAAGGAAACCTACGAGGAAAGCTCAGCCGACCGGAACAAGCGCCAACTCATTTGGACAGGACATTGCCCACTTCGTCGAGTGTGGTTTGCTCATGCGCCAGGTACCAGTCCAAGGTTGCCCACCGGCTTGCCGCGGGCTCCATTTCACCATAGATGACGTTGTTGTCTCCATCGAAATTGGAGCGCTCATGGGCCAAGTACCAGTCGAGCACGGCGGTGCGGTTTATGTCCGCGCCTTCCCTGAGCCGCTGGGCCGAGAGCGCGGTTCCGACACTGACAAGCGCCAGTACCACGACGATTAGAGCGATGAGCCGATTCACCGAACGATGCTTGACCATTTTGTCCTCCCTGGCCGGGTGAGTGTGGTTTCTCCCGACCCCTACCTCCATTCTAGCGGAGGCGCGTCCATCAGCGTCTCGCCAAGTGTTAGTTGGGCGTCTCAACTGCCACTTGGCCCTGGGGAGGTCAAGCGGTCGATTCCCCCCGTTCGTCCATTGCTTAAGGCCGGCTCCCGTGTTATAATTGAATTAGTCTGATCTTTCCTCCTCGCCTGTTGGGCCTGCACAATTCGGAGTGCGTATGCTCGAAGTGAGACTGCTCGGGCAATTTGATGTGCAGAGGGATAGCATCCGCCTCGTCCTCCCTTCGCGCCACGCCCAATCTCTCTTCGCCTATCTCGTCCTCACCGCCGGCACCTCCCACCGCCGGGAGAAGCTGGCCGGACTCTTCTGGCCCGATTCCACCGAAGAAAATGCCCGCCGGAACCTGCGTCAAGAACTGTGGCGCGTCCGCAAAGTGGTTGAGCCCAGAGGGCCAGGTCTGCCGACCCTCCCCTATCTTCTCGTCGACGAGATTCACCTCACCTTTAACCCTCGGTCCGAGTATTGGCTAGATGTCGCGGCTTTGGGGCAGCCCAATCTCGTTCACGCCTCGGTCCAAGAGCTAATCGACGAGGTCGCGCTCTACCGCGGAGAGCTCCTGCCGGGTTTTTACGAGGAATGGGTCCTTGTCGAGCGCGAGCGGGTACGAGCTCTCTTCGAGCAGAAGATCAATCGGCTGCTCGTTTTGCTGGTGGAGGAAAAGCGCTGGGATGCAGTGCTGGAATGGGGCGAGCGGTGGATTCATTTGGAACGGTCCCCCGAGCCCGCCTTCCGGGCTCTCATGACTGCGTATTGCGCGCTGGGAGACCGGTCGAGAATGGCGACCGTCTTTGAGCGCTGCACCCTGGCACTCCGCGAGGACCTCAACGTGGAGCCCTCGCCGCAGACACGCGCGCTGTTCCGGCAACTCTCGAAGGAGGATGCTCTGCCCCGCTCCGAGACTGTCGTCCCACCTGTGCCAACGCCCCAGAAACGCGCGACCAATCTACCGGTCCCGTTGAGCAGCTTTATCGGGCGCGAACGAGAATGTAACGAGGTCCGGCAACTCTTATCCACAACGCGTTTGCTGACACTAACGGGCGCGGGAGGCGTCGGCAAGACCCGACTGGCAATTCAAGCGGCCGGGGAACTTGAGATTTCCAGCGGTGGCATCACATGGGTTGATTTCGCTGCACTGGCAGACGGCCGCTTGGTTGCTCAGGAGGTTGCGAATTCACTGGGAGTACACGAAGCCCCCCCCGAACCCCTTGAGGGGACGCTGGCGAACCATCTGCGGACTGGGCATCTGGTCCTCGTGCTGGATAACTGCGAGCACCTCATCCACGCGTGTGCACAGCTCGCCGAAAGACTCTTGAGTGCGTGCCCGCACTTGAAAATCCTGGCAACGAGTCGCGAACCGCTGGGGATAATGGGTGAAACCGTCTGGCGCGTACCGTCGCTCACGCTTCCCCCCCCAGGGGCGCGAACTCCAGAGGAGCTGGGTTCCTCCGAAGCTGTTCGCCTCCTCATCCACCGTGCCCGGGCGGTGCGACCCAGGTTTGAGATGACCGAGGAGAACGCGTTGGCAGTGACTGAGATCTGCCGGCGCCTGGACGGGATTCCGCTTGCCATCGAACTGGCGGCCGCCCGCTTGAAGGTGTTGTCGACCGAAGAGATCGCGGCGCGTCTCGACGATCGTTTCCATTTGCTGACGCTCGGAAGCCGCACAGCATTGCCGCGACACCAAACGTTGCACGCGCTCATCGATTGGAGCTACGACCTGCTGACGGCACCCGAGCGCGCGGTCTTTCGGAGATTGTCCGTGTTCGCGGGCGGCTTTTCCCTAGAAGCTGCAGAGGCGGTCTGCGGCGCTGATTATCCAACTGGAGAGAATGTCAGATCTGCGGATGTTCTAGACCTCCTGGCGCAACTGATCGCAAAATCGCTCGTTGTCGTCGAGCCGCGCGAACCGCGCCTACGCTACCGGATGCTGGAGACGATTCGGCAATACGCGCATGACCGTCTGGTGGAAGCGAGAGAAACGGACCCGGCGGGCCGCGTTCACCTGGATTATTACCTGGGGCTGGCGGAAAAGGCTGAACCCGAGATAAGAGGCTCAAACCAGACGGCCTGGCTGGACCGGCTGGAGGATGAGCACGATAATTTGGGGACTGCGCTCCATCGGGCAATTGAAACCGGGAATGCGGAGGCCGCGCTTCGCCTAGCGTGCGCGTCGACAGCGTTTTGGGAAGTGCGTGGCTACTTTGTCGAAGCGCGCGAACGCCTGGGAGCCGTTCTACGCGTCCCTGATGAGGGCAAGCCGAGGCTAGCCCTCTTACGAGCTAGAGCACTCAGCGATGCAGGATATATGGGCTTTATACAAAGCGACTTTGCCAAAGCGAGGTCGCTCGGCGACGAGGCCATGGCCATTTCCAAGGAGCTTGGCGACAAGGAAGGGCTCGCCACCGCGCTCAGCATCCTTTTCTTGGCGGCATGGGCGCAGGGAGACTATGTGTCGGCTCGGGAAAAGATCGAACAAAGCCTCGCAATACGAAGAGAGCTAGGAGATAGAAGGGCTATCGCTCTAGCACTCAAGAGCCTGGGACTTGCCGTTCGTGAACTGGGAGACTATGCCAAGGCCCGCGCTCTCATGGAGGAATCTCTGTCTCAGCTGCGGGAACTCGGAGAACCGTGGGTCATTATTGGCAAGTGCCTCATGGACAATGGAGCGACCGCATCTGCGCAAGGCGATCCGGCAGCATCCACCTTGCTCGAAGAAGCGCTGGCCATTTTCGAGAAGCTCGGCGATAAACTGGATGTGGCTCGCTGTATGCACGATTTGGCGGCGATCGCTGCTCGCCAGGGCGATGTCTCGGCGGCGCGCTCGCGCTTTGCCACTGGCTTGGCTTTCTTTCGCGACTTGGGTGATACTCGGAACCTAATCAAGTGCTTGGAGGGTCTTGGGGGAGTGTGTGCGGCAGAAGGGAATGCGCAAAAAGCCGCTCGCCTCTATGGGGCATCGGAGGGATTGCGGCAGGCGCTCGGCACCCCGCTGCCGACGAGCTATCGTGCAGATTACGAGCGCAACCTGTCGACGTTGCGCACGCAACTGGATGAATCAAGTCTGTCGGCGGCGTGGGCAGAGGGTCGCGCGCTGACGATGCAGCAGGCGGCGATATATGCACTTGCCGAGACACGAGACCATTAGACGCATTGGACGGTTCGAATCGGTTTTGGCACGCAGACGATCAATGGACCGACTTGTCAATGGAACTTGATCGTAGGGCCAGTTTCTCTGCGACCGAAGCACTGGTCAAGGCGCGGTAGAGTTGGCCCGGGAGTACAAGTCGGGCGTCGCAAGGTGGCCTGCCAGCACGACTCGAGCTGAGAGATAATGCGATTTCCAGGGCAACGCGGGCAATAATCCGACTATTGTACCGCCGTACATCTCCCGCTAGAAAACACATCCCCGCAAGAGCGGGGATATGCCGTCGAGTTAGGTCCTTGGTGATCTTTCGAGTTTGATGGTTACGACGTTGTCGGGATCGGGACATTGGAGGTCGATCGTGTCACCTTTCCACCACGGGAGCTTCCCGCCGAACTGAAAAGTCTCGAGCGCGGGGAAGATGTCGTGATAGAAGAATCCACACAACCCTCCAGAGTCGAAGCAATTCAGAGCAAGCGTTTCTCCCGCGTGGTGGCCGGCGACGCAATGTCCCTTGACATGTGCGACAGTCGCCCTGATTTCAAAGCCTTCTCCCGGATCTAGAGCCATCTTCGTTCCCTCCTCTAGTCGCTCGGTTTTGTCATGGGTGATCTGTGCAAGCATTGTACTCTAGGAGCGCGCAGATGCAAAAGGGGAGTGAAGAAGGACAAATGAACAAATGACAAACAAGAGAGTGGCATGAGAAGTTGATTTTGTCCTTGCTTTGCGGTAGACTATCTCCTGTTCCAGGAGGTTGTTTTTACATCTTGTTTGGAGATAAAGTTGGCGTGTCAGAGAATTCAGTAGAAACGAACATCGGCCAGGAGGATTCCGGGCATCAGGTCGGCATCGGAATGCACGTGACCGTGGAGATCAAGGACAAGACGGGGGCCGGCGAACGATTAGAGTTTGACGTGGTGCCGGACGCGCAGTCCGATTTTTCTGCAGGTCTCATCAGCGAGCAGGCACCTCTCGCTCGAGCGATCGAAGGACGCGGGATCGGAGAGGCGGTCCAATACCGTCCGCCGTCAGAAGCCGAGCAGACCGTGGTGATCTTGAACGTCGAGCCGAGCGAGGCCAAGTCGGAGCAGCCGGCACCGGACCGGAACGACGTTCTCGGGCAGGTGATGGACAAGATCGCGCGGCGCGAGTCAAGACAGATTGCATTGACGACGGAGCTTCATTATGGCTCGATCGACGCCGATGGAATCAAGGACGAGTAGGGATAACGCTGGAACTGTCTGGCCGCGAAATGAGGCGCCCCTCCCCACGTGCCGGGAGGGGCGTTGTGTTAGGAGAGGTAGCCGGCGGCGCGGGCGGCCATGTCCATCCCCAGCGTCAGGATTCGCTCACCGGGGAGGTCCACCTCACGGGCCAGCTCGCGCAAATCAATCGTCTTCAGGTACCGCCTGCATTTCCCACACGCATAGAGCCGGTATGCACCCAGGCCGTCGGGAAAATAGCCCTGCTCCCCTTCCGCCCCGCAAAAGGGGCACAATGAGCGATGAAAGGACCACTCGAAATCGCAGCGTGAGCAAAGAAGCCGGCGACCGCCGCTTGCTTTCTGCAGCACCGCGAGATCGGGCGCGCCGCCGCAGACAGGGCAAAAAGACCGATACCAGGTTTCATCGCTAGAGAATTCCCGAGCATTTTGGGCATAGGCCTGCGCCCAAGCAGCAAGGAAAGGATGCAGAGTATTGTTGAGGACAAAGGTGACGAGTGGGTCGCCGGGTCTCTCCTCCAAAGAGGCGCGGGCCAGCCGTGCGGCCGCCTCCGGCGTGCTCGCGAGATTTGACACTGCCAGCAAGTCATTCGCGCGGGCCGGCGCCGTCCGTGCAACGGCTTCGCAGATGCTCTGGAACAGCTCAGCAAACGCGGCCCAGTCGAGTGTGAGTTCGGCGATCTTGAGGAGCGGCTCACCCCTTTCGAGCCGCTCTCGGGCTTGGCCTTCCAAGATCTGAGGTGAATCCACTTTGACTTCTGAGCGTGCTTGGAGAACGGCAATATGCAGGTCGATTAACTCGTCTAATTCGGGATGGCGGCCGCGCTCGGCGACGAGGTAGGCCAATGTTTGAGTGTCGGTCAAGTGCAGCTCCGGCAATAGCTCAGTAATCCCCCTGTTCTTACTTTTTGCTCAGAGGATCGAATTCCTCTTCGCGCTTGCGCAGCACGCGCTCGGAGTACCACTTACCATGGTGCTCTTCGGCAAACGCACGCGTCACCGTGCCTTCGAACATGGAGGTGATTGATTCTCGCATCATCGGATGCAGGACGACCAAGTATAGGTGCAGCATGAAGAGGAGCACGGTCGCGATGACCGCGAGATCGTGCACGATGACGCTTGCCAGGAATACATTGGAGGGCACCGATCCTTTGCCGAACCACATGATCAATCCGGTAATCACAAACAGTCCGAACGAGATAATCTGGGTCAGCGCGTTCAGCTTCTGCCCCGAATTATACTTCCCCTGGGGTGGCATGGTGCCCAGCTTGCCCTGTGAATAATACCCCCACGCATTCTTGAGCCAGCCCACATCATCCGCGCCCCATGTGAAGGACTCTTTCAAGCTGTAGAGAAACTCTCGAGGCGAAAAAACGAGATACACCAACGGCGCAGCGATGAATAGGACCGCAGCCCCTCGGTGAATGAGCCGACTCGCTTCGCCCGCGGCGCCCCCCGCAAAAGCGTGAAGCCACGGCAGGTAGATGAACATTCCGGTAACCAGTAACACACTAAATGCGACAAAGTGAACCCAGTGCGCCGCACGCTCGGCGGCCGTGAAACGGACGACGAGCACCTGGCGGCCCCGCACACCGGCCAACGGCATCGTTATCGTTGCCATCTCATTTCTCCTCTACATTGCTCAGCCGCGCGCGGCGCGTGAGCAACCAATTGACGGCGAGACCGGCGGTCATTAACCCGGCGCCGGCATAGCCGAGCGGCTGGGCCAGGTTGTGCCAGAGATTGACCAAGGCCGGATACTCGGGCGCCTCCGGCAGGCCGTACGCAGTGGGGGGTGCCGTCAGGACATACAGACGCCCCAGGCCACCTAGTTCCGTTTCGCCGTAGGTGCGCGCTTGTGCGACCCCTTGCGCTTTGAGCGTGTCGACCCGTTTACGGGCGACTGAGAGCATGGCGGTGCGATCCCCAAACTGGAGGGCGCCAGGCGGGCAGGTTTTGACACAGGCGGGCGTCAAGCCATTGGTCACGCGGTCTTGGCACAACGTACACTTGCTGGCCTTGGCTTCGCCCGTCAGGGTGTTTACTACATCCAGCCGTGGGATTCTGAATGGGCAGGCCTCGACGCAGTAGCCGCAACCGTTGCACTGTTCCCGATCGAGTGATACAAAGCCCGTGTCGTTGTGCTGGAGGGCGCCGGTTGGACAGACGTCTACGCAAGCCGCCTGGGTGCAGTGCATGCATCCCAGATTCAAGAACAGCCACTGCAGCTTGCCTCCCGCTTCGTACTCGTTGAAGGTGACGCGGCTCCACGTTTCGGGACTGAGATCGCGAGGGTTTTCATAGCTCCCCGTCTGTTTCGTCCGGGTTGCGGCCAGGTCCCACCACTGCTTGCAGGCGATCTGGCAACCGCGACAAGCTGTGCACTTGGACGTGTCGACTAACATGGCAATGGAAGACATCGGTTATCCCCTCCGGCTATCCGACTTTGTTCACATCGACGAGAAAGGCCTTGTATTCCGGAATGCTCGAGTTGCCGTCGCCGACGTGCGGAGTGAGATCATTGGCGCTGTCGCCGGTCGCGAGTCCGACCCAGGAATAATGCCAGGGCATTCCGATGTGGTGCACTTTTTTCCCGCCGATCATGTACGATTTCCAGCGCATGGTGACGAGCGCCGTGGCCCTGATTTTGCCGCGCGCACTCGTGATCTCGACGCTGTCGCCGTTGCCGATCCCTTTTTCCGCTGCTAGTTCCTTCGAGATCTCGACGAACATGCCCGGCTGAGCCTCGGCCAGCCAGGGAAGATTGCGCGACATGGCGCCAGCCTGCCAGTGCTCGGTCAGGCGGAAGGTGGTACAGACAATGGGGAATTTGTCTGCGGTGCCGACATTATCGCCGATCGCTTTGCCCTTGTCCGTGTCCCAGATTTTTACCACAGGATTGAACTGAAGCTTGGAAAGCAGGTTTGCCGTCGGAGATTCGAGCGGTTCATAGTGTTCGGGGAGCGGGCCTTCGTTGAGACCTTTGGGCGCAAAGAGCCAGCCTTTGCCATCAGCTTTCATAATGAAGGCGTCGGTGCCTGCCTGGGCCGCCAGCCCCACGCCCGCGGGATTCGCTTTCGAATCGGGGGCTTTGGTCGCGAGGTAATCGGGCACGTCATAACCGGTCCACGTCTTCTTGCCGGCATCCCACCAGACCAGTTTCTTGCCCTCGCTCCACGGTTGGCCGTCGGGCCTTGCCGACGCGCGGTTGTAGAGGATCCGCCGATTCGCAGGCCACGCCCAGCCCCAGAACGGATAGGTGCCCATGCCGCCGGGGTCTTTTTGCCCACGCCGCTTCACCGCCGGCATAGTCACGCCCGAGCCGTCGTCCGCAGGCGCGAAATAGCCAGAGTAGATCCAGCACCCACATGCGATGGCGTCATAGTTGGCCGCGGTCGCGATGGTCGGAAAGCCAGGGAGGACTGCGCCCTTGGGGACAAGAACCTTGTCGCTCGCGTCCTTGACGTCGGCGAGAGCATAGCCGTTAATTTCGCGCGCCACGGCCTGCACGTCAATCGTGTCCCCATAATTCCATACTAAATCCAAGATCGGGCGGTCCCTGGCAGCCGAGCTGTCTTTATAGGCGGCCTTGATCGCCTTCATCAGCTTGTCCAGAATCCATATATCCTCTTGCGCTTGCCCGGGGAGCGCCGCCACGCGATTGCGCCATTGGATCAGGCGGCCGCTCGTCGTCAGGCTGCCCGATTTCTCCAGGCCGTCGGCGGCCGGTAGGAGAAAGACTTCGGTCTTGATGGATTGGGAATTAACACCGGGCGCACGCCAGAAGGACGAGGTCTCGGTGTCGAACAACTCCATGACGACCATCCAGTCGAGATTCTCAAACCCCTTGCGCTCAAGCCGGGCGTTCGGGCCGGAAACGTAAGGGTTCATTCCCATCACAAACAAGCCCTTGGTCGTCCCCTTGTACATGGCCTCAAAGAGTGGAATCCAGGAATAGTTGCCAGAGGATTTGGGTAGATAGTTGAAAGCGTAATCATTCTCTTTGGTAGCCGCATCGCCCCACCAGGCTTTGAGCAGCGTTGTGACAAAGCGTCCGCCATTCGACCAGTAGCTTGTGTTGTCGAATTTCGTGAGAAAAGTCTTCAGGTCGGCCTGCGCGCTGGTCGGGAGGCCCAAATAGCCTGGCAGATCGCCAAAGAGGAGAGCCATGTCGGTCGAGCCCTGCACGTTCGATTCTCCGCGCAGTGCGTTCACTCCGCCGCCCGGCACACCGACGTTGCCGAGCAAGAGCTGCAGAATCGCCATCGCGCGTACGTTCTGCGTGCCGACCGTATGCTGCGTCTGCCCCATCGCGTAGAGGATCGTGCCGGATTTATCCGCTGAGCCCGTGGCCGCAAAGGTTTGCGCGACCTGGAGAAAGGTGGCTTGAGGCGTCCCGCATATTCGCTCGACCATTTCCGGCGTGTAGCGGGCATAATGTTTCGCGAGGTGGGCGAAAACGCTATTCGGATCGTCGAGGCTCGCGGCCTGCTTGGGAACGCTCACCTGGATCTCGTTGCCCGACCCGTCTTTGGCACTCACCTTTTCGGTCTGGTACTGCCACGTGGTCGGGTCATAAGCAGCATTGGACTGCTTGAAGCCGGAAAAATACCCGTCCAGTTCGGCCGGGCCTTTGTAGTCGGCACTGATTGAGGTGAGCGCATTCGTATAGGAGCGAACGTACTCTTCGTTGTACAGCTTGTTCTGAATGACATAGTTGACGAGGCCGCCGAGGAAAACGATGTCAGTTCCGGAGCGAATGGGCGCATAGAGGTCAGCCTTGGACGCGCTCCGATTAAAGCGGGGATCAACGACAATCAATTTCGCGCCTCGCTCTTCCATTGCCGCCGTGATCCACTTGAACGAGATGGGATGATTTTCAGCGGGGTTGCCGCCGATGATCAGGACCGCGTCGCTATTTTTGAGATCAACCCAATGGTTGGTCATCGCGCCGCGTCCAAACGTGGGGCCGAGACCGGCCACCGTGGACGAGTGTCAGATCCGGGCCTGGTGTTCGAGATAGGCAATTCCGAGCGCACGGGCGAATTTCGTCGCGAGGTAACAGTCCTCGTTGTTGTTCGCCGCGCCGCCCAGCCAGGCAATGGATTCGGTGCGATTGACCGTGACGCCTCCCTCTTGCTCCTTAAAGGTCGCATCACGGGTTGCTTTGACACGCTTGGAGATTTCGCTCACCGCCCAGTCCCAGTCCTTTTCCTCCCAGTGGTCGCTATTGGGAGCGCGGTATAGGACCTTTTGTAGACGATTGGGACTGTTGGCGAGCTGAGGAATCGCGAGCGGCTTGGAATCGAGAGTACCCCGGTTGTGGAGATTGTCCGGGTCCCCTTCGACGTTGAGGATGTGGCCTGTGGAATCCGTGGCAACAATGACACCGCAGCCGACTGAGCAATAAGGACAAATCGTGGCCGTCTCCCCCACACGCTTGTGGAGGGGAAAGGCGGATGGGCTGGCGGCACCTGCCAAGGTGGCAGGCAAGAGGAGGGTGCCCACGGCCGCGCTGCCGACCTTGAGGAAATCCCGACGCGAGAGATCCATACCGTTTTCCTCCCTGAAAAACGTTCGAGTATTCGAGGTCCTCAGAGGCGGGCTGCAGCTGCAGCGAGCCACCTTATTCTAGGCCCAAGGAGGCGGTCGTGGCCATACCTAACAGGGTCAATTTTGGAGGCAAAGGTATCATTCTTTGCGTGGGGGCTTGTCAGCGGCCTGTTTCCCTCGCCAGTATCCTCTGGAGCATGGCGAGGGCCGCGGCATAGGTGGGATCCATGCCATAATAAGAGGGGTGAACGGCGCCCAGGTTGCGGCCCTTGCTGTACGGAGTGTCTGTTGCATAGTGGAGGAACCCTACGTCCAAGTCGCTCTGATAGAGGCGCACGATTTCATTCGACGGGTAGCGTTTGGGGTAGATCATTTCATAAGTCGCCGAGAGGTAAGGACCAGATTCCATTTCGATGTCTGTATAGCCCTCGCGGTAGAATAGCTCCACAAAGCGCCGGTTTTGCAGAAAGGTGCCCCTGACGCTGATTGCTTTTTGATTGTCGAGAACGGACCCGTAGACGAGAAAAGGCGCGACATCCCGCGCGCTGAAGCAGTTGTTGAAGAGATAGGTGTTTTGGGACTGCTCGTCGTAGACGACGTTTGGGATGATCACGTCGCCGATGCGGCCATTGAGCGTTGCCGATTTGCCCATCACGTACATGCCCTTGATCTGATCGTTGTTCCGCGTGACCTCGGAGAGAATCTGATAGGCTGCCAGGCCAAGCGGATAGTCAATATTGAAGATGACGGCATCGCTGTCCCGCAAGCGTTCCAATCCCTCCCGCGGGAGACGAGGATCCAACTGCTCGGGGATGATGCGATTCAGCTCGAAAATCTGCGCGTCCACGTCGAGATAGCGGTCGCTGCGCACATAGGTCACTCCGGTCTCCGCTTCGACGCACTCCTTGTCATGGCAGGCGGCGGCGTTTTCAGGGTCGGCACAGTATTTTTTGAGGACATAGTAGAGGAAATTCTCCTTGCGGCTCTTGACCTCCTCCGCCTGGATGGCCTGGTACTCGCGCAACAGGTCCTGGTGTTGGATCTCGCCAATGTAATCGATCAATTCTTGCTCATGGCTGAGGGCATAGCCGGAGATCAAGTTGACGAGACTATGGGTGTTGCTCGAGACGAAATAGACAGGGCGGCCGGCGAGAAGTTTCCCCACCCGTTCGACAATGTTGTGCCACCAGCGTTGAGTGGCCTTGTGATAGTCGACGAGCGAGCCCGCGAGAAGGCGGAGCGCAAAGTGCTTGCGTGCCGCGCCGATGGCGAGCAAGTTTGTGACCACGGCATTTGCCCAGATGTTTTCCAGGGTCGCAAAATCCCCGAGATTAATGGCGAGATCACGCGCCAACTCCTCTCGCTCGGCCGGAGTCAGGTCCGTACCCCGCGCGATCACAGCGGCGATCTTCTGAAAAGCTCCGGTGCGCGTCATCAGACTGTTGAGCTTGTTCCATTCGATTTCGTACGCGGTCAGGATGGGGATGAGGTCGTCAATATCAGATGCGCTCGCGATGAACGCAGCGATGGTGTGCTGGCCGTCATAGTACCATTTGCGCCGCCGCCCTGGAGCGCTCACCTCCTGCCAGCGCCCCACATCCCCAAAGCCTCCCTTGACAAAGACCTCTTCTGATTGTCCCAGAAGAACGAGCCGCACATCCTTGATGCAATCCGGCAGGCGGAGACTGGAATAGACCAGAGCCGCCATATCCGGGAATTCGTCTCGAGCATGGATATGCAGTGAAGAGTCCATGCCGGCGTGCGTTTCGATCAGCGACTTGATCTGTATTTCGCCGGAGGAACGCAAGAGAGAATAGTACGTCCGCATATAGAGTTCAATTTCTTCATTCGCTGACGACGGAACAGCTCGATCCATAGTCACCCCGTAAATGTAGAGAAAACATTCCTCCCGTTCGGTCCTACAGGCCCAAACTCTTCAACCCATGGTAGAGCCAGGCCGGCGTACCAAGACTCCGGGTCGCGACATACCAGATGAGCGCCGCCGCCTCTCGGACCGTGTACCAAACCCGCAAGTGGAGAATCGTAAAGGTCGGGCTGGCGGTGGCCGGCGAGCCGTAGGCCTCTATTCCATAGTCGCGCGCGATCACTCTGGCGCGCAACAGATGAAAAGGATCACTCACAATCAGCGCAGAGCGCCATCCGTGAGCTTCCATGATCTGCTTGGCGTGCGAGAGATTCTCCTCGGTCGAGTGCGATGTATCGTCTAGCAGCAAGGCCGAGTCGGGAATTCCCGACCCCGCGGCCAGCCTTCTCATCACTTCCGCCTCCGACGGAGGAAATTGACCCAACCCTCCACTCAGTATCATCGAGGAAGCATAGCCCTGCTTGTACAGCGCGATGGCATGCTCGGCGCGCTCGTAAAGAGACGGACTGGCACGCTCACCGGGCCAGACGGCAGAGCCGAGGACGATGAGGGTATCCACGGGACGCGCCTCGTCCACGTGCGCATCGGCATCCACCCACAAGCTGAGCGCGGTCAGCAAGAGGATAGCCGCCGCGCCGCATAGGCCGACGGTGCGCGCCACTCTGGAATCGACAAAGCCCCTTAACTTGCGTATGACAGATTCGACTGAGATTCTCAAAGCCTTTCACCCCGATGACCCCACCCCATGGCGGGAATCAGTAAATATGAAGCTGCTGAGCCCTAGGGATGGCGTCTATTGGAAGGGACAAGGCTAGTACTCATCATACATCGTCGTCGAGACCGTGTCAACAATTTGCAAGTTTTTGTTAGTCCCAAATAGAAATGTCCCCTAGTCCTCCCGAATTGAAATGTCCCCTGCGGCCGAGTCAAGATGAGGCCATCGCCTTGGGGCTGAAGGGTAGTCGCCAGGGATGATTCGCGGCGGGCGCGGCCCGGGCGCGTCGTCGGCGTTGGCGTGGACGAGATCCGGTCAACGCGACCTCGATCAGCTTGCTCGGCGTCTCTTCGGCTTGGCGAAGCTGACGGTGATAGACGGTGAAGGCCAGCGGTTTCCCCCGGTACTCCACCCCGATCGTCCCGTGCCGATCCTCGCGCACGACGACTTGCGCTCGGCGCAAAGCATACGTCGGACGCGGGGTCTGAATCTGGTAAATCACGTTGTGATAGTTGAAGGTCAAATTCTTCGATAGATGCCGCAGCTCTTGCACGGTCAAGATCCGGGCGAGATCGTCTTGCGGCAACAGCGGCCGGTGCGCATTCTCGGCGCTGCGCGGGCTCACCGCAAAGCGACGGTTGTAATCCTCCCGAAACGCGGGCACGTAGGCGTTGCCCTGGGCCATCGATGCAATGCCCCGCAGCCGCATTTCCTTGACCAGCCGGTCTTGCAGGGTCCGATTCGCTTTCTCGACCCGGCCCTTGGCTTGCGGCGTGTTGGCACACAACAGCTGAATGTTCAGTTGGTACATCGCTCGCCCGAATTGGGTGGTGCCTTCGCCGGTCAGACTGTTGGGCAGATTCACCCGAAAAACACCCAATTTATCGCTGTAAAACGCCACGGGTTTGCCATAGCGTTGCAAGTACGCCTCGGTCGCTTCAAAGTAGCTGAAGGTCGTCTCCGCTTCGACGAAACGCAGTTCCATCAGTTGGCTGGTCGCATCATCGATGAAGACCAAGAGCGTACAGGCGGGCGCCCGGTCTTCGAACCACGCAAAGGGCGAGCCGTCGATCTGTACCAGTTCGCCCCAGCGGGCGCGTCGTTCGCGCAAGGGCTGGACCACCGGCCGCTTGGCCCGGTGGGGCTTCCACAACCCCTCCTGGATCATCACCTGACGCACCGTTTCCACTCCGATCGTCAGGTGATGCACCTCCGTCAGTTTCTCGTGCGCCAGCGTCGGACCAAAGTCGGCGTACCGCTGGCGCAGCAGTTCGACCGCTTGGACTTTCACCCCTTTCGGAAGTTGGTGCGCACTTGGGCGCCCTCGTCGTTGGGAGAGAACCGCTTGCGCCCCTTGGCGCCGAAAGGCCCGCAGCAGGCGCTTGACCTGCCGCACACTCAGGTTCAATTGCTGGGCCGCTTGGCGTTGCTTGATCGTTTTCGCTTTGAGCTGTTCGAGCACCTGGACGCGCCCCAGTTCCTTCTTCGTCAGCAGCAGTGTGTCGCTCACCGTCTCCCACCCCTCCTGTGGATTCCGAGCGCCTCTTTATATCACGCAGGAAGGGGACATTTCTATTTGGGAGAAAGGGGACATTTTAACTTGGGGCTAACACAATTTGCAAGTTTTGATGGGTTGTGCTATACTTGGCATGTTCAACCTCCGCAAGACCTTTGAAAAGTGGGTATACCCCACTTTTCTTATTTACTGGGGGACGAGGGAGGGAGGTCCGAAACCGGGGCCGCCAACCGAAGGGGGTTCTCGTCCAAGACAATCCAGGAGATTTCTGTCTCGTTCGAGGTTATTTAGATGAAGAACGATTTCCTCGTCGCCATCACGCAGCTGTGTAATGAGCGCAGTTTGCCCAAAGAGGTGGTGATCCAGGCGGTCGAGCAGGCGCTGGTCTCGGCGTACAAGCGGAATTTCGGCGGCGGCCAGAACATCTCTGCCACGATTGATCCTGCAACCGGCAAGGTAAAGATCTTTGCCCAAAAGGCGATCGTGGACGAAGTTCGTGATCGTCGCGCTGAAATTACTTTGCCTGAGGCAAAAGCGTACGATCCAATGGCCCAAGTGGGCGGAATGATCCAGATCGAAGCGACTCCCGACGACTTTGGAAGGATTGCCGCGCAAACTGCCAAGCAAGTGATCTTGCAGCGGATTCGAGAGGCCGAGCGAGATGCCCTCTATTCGTCCTATGCTGACCGCGAGGGCGAAATCGTGCACGGGACGGTCCACAGCGTGGACTCGCAGAACATCACGGTGAGCCTTGGCAAGATCGAGGCCATTCTTCCGCGGTCCGAACAAATTCCGACCGAGCGGTACCGCCATAACCAAAAGGTCCGTGCGTATATCAGCGAGGTCAACAAGACCTCGCGCGGGCCGCAGGTTATTCTTTCGCGTACCCATCGCAACATGCTGCGGCGGTTGTTCGAGCTGGAGGTGCCCGAGATCTTTAACGGGTTGGTCGAAATCAAGGCCATCGCTCGAGAGGCGGGCTCCCGCTCCAAGATCGCAGTTTCCGCGCGCCAGGACGGGATCGATCCGGTCGGCGCGTGTGTCGGACAGCGCGGCGTCCGTATCCAGGCAATCGTGAACGAATTGAACGGCGAAAAGATCGACGTCGTCGAATGGAGCTCGGACCCGGGCCTCTTTGTCGCGAACGCTCTCAGCCCGGCCAAAGTCCTCTCGGTCCATTTAACCGAGGATGAGAACGGGGACAAGGTCGCAAACGTCGTCGTGCAGGACAAACAGCTCTCCCTGGCGATCGGCAAAGAGGGACAGAACGCCCGCCTTGCGGCCAAACTAACAGGTTGGCGTATTGATATCAAGAGCGAGACCCAGGCGGCCGAACAAGCGGCGAGCCGGGCCGCAGAGATTGCCGCCGCCGAAGAAGCGATTTCGGCGGGGCAGGCACTGGAGGCGGAGCAAACCCTTGCAGTCGAAACCGCTCTCCCTGAAGCCGAGGTTCTTGAAGCGACTGGGCCCCTTGCGGCCGAGGCGGCTCAGCCTCTCGCCGAGGAACAAGCGGCTCCGACCGAAGGCGAACCGGTGGAAGCTCCGGTTGCAGAAGAGCCAGCTCCTACGTCTGTGGAGCAAGCTGCGCCAGCCGAAGCAGAGCCTGTAGCTACCGAAGCAGCAGCCACCGAAGCACTCGCCACCGCAGAAGCACCGGCTGAAACGGCTGCCGCGGCGACGGAGGCTGCGGTGGCGCCCGAAGCGGCTCCCGCAGAACCCGAGGCTACTCTGGTGCCCGAGCAGACCTTCGAAGAGGCGTGGGAAGAATTTGAGGCTGAAGAGGAAGGCCTGTCGCCCGAAGAGGCGAAAAAGCGCAAGGACGCCCGCCGCAAGCGTCAGACACTCGTGTTTGACGAGCGCCTCGGCAAAGTGGTGGCGAAACGGAAGCGCAAGGCCGGACGGGCGCGCGATGTCATCGACGAGGAGCCGGAGTAGAAAGGCGCGGTTAGGGACTTGCGCTTTCAGGTCGACGCATTGAGATGGGGATCAAACATATTCCGCAACGGACGTGCATCGCCTGCCGCACTATTCGCGCCAAACGCGAGCTCATCCGAGTCGTGCGAACACCGGAAAACCACATCGAAGCGGATGCCACGGGCAAAAAGGCGGGGCGCGGCGCTTATCTATGCCGCCAGCAGGACTGCTGGGAACTCGTACTAAACCATCGGGGTCAGCTGGAACACGCACTAAAACTGGAAACCCCGGTTGATATTCAGGATCTCACACGGTTGCGCGAATTCGCGGCCACGCTGCCGCCGCGGTCGAAAACCGATGCAGCGAAGCAAGAGAAAACCGATTGAAGGCAACCAACGCTGGCTCCGTGAGCATGACGGAGGCGGAGACAGAGCGGGGGGAAAAGGGAGTTTGACGATGAACGCCTAGAGCGCGTCCATTGTATGGATTCTCCGCGCGATTGAATCGCGCAGGTTACCTCCGCTCAAGTGACACACGCTCTCCTCGGCGTGTGCCATTAGGCACGCCCCTCTCGATGGGAAAGCATCCGACATCGCCATGGGGAGCAGCGCCTGAGAACAATGCTCCCTGGGAGCATTGTTGGCGTCTTTCGCTTACCGCGTTTCTGGTCCCCAGCGTCCTGCCTCAAACAAATCATTTTTCAGATCCCTGATTCGATTCGCTTTCGAGCGCCGACACTTTACCCACCTACGAACCGCATGCGCCGAATCGACGTAGGGAGAAGGAGTTGTGTCATGGTTGAGAATAAGAACAATCCGAAACGGGACGTACCCAAAAAGCCAAAGAGCGCAAGCCCGTCGGCGGCGACTCCGTCGCAAAAACCTGCCGGGTCTTCCCGGCCTCCTCAACCTGCACCGCGCCCCAGCGCGCCAATGAGATCCGGAACCGCCAAAGGAGCTCCATCCTCAGCCCCTACGTCCAAGCCAACATCAACAGCGAGACCGATCGGAGCCAGGCCTTCAGGCGCCCCAGCTCACGGAGCCAAGTCACCGAACGCGCCGACACCGGCGAATGCGAGGCCCGGAAACGCACCGAGGCCGTCCGGCCCTGCCCGGCAAATGCCGCCCAAGCATGGAGCGCCGGCCCAAGCTCCCGCAGCCGCCCGAGCGGCCGCGCCCAGGCCGCTAGTTCCTGCGGCTCCTCCTGTAGCGCCCGCCCCGGCTCCGGCCGTCGAGCTGCCGCCCAACCTGACGGTACGTGACCTCGCCGCGCATCTGCAAGTCAGTCCCATCGACATTATTCGAAAACTTATGGCCAGCGGGATCATGGCAAACATCAACCAGCCGATTGATTTTGACACAGCCGCACTGGTCGCCGGCGAATTGGGCTTTGAGGTCAAGGAGGAAAAGGCGGTCGTCGTCGAGCCCGAGGTAACGACTCTTACGAGCATTCCCAAACGGCACGAGTACCGGTCAGAGGAACTGGCGAACCTAAAGCCTCGCCCTCCCGTTGTAACTGTAATGGGACATGTGGACCACGGCAAGACTTCCGTCCTGGATGCCATCCGGCATGCCCATGTGGCAGAAGGTGAAGCAGGCGGGATCACGCAGCATATCGGCGCGTACCAGGTGGTCCATAACGGAAAACGCATTACCTTTCTGGACACACCGGGTCACGAGGCCTTCACGGCCATGAGGGCGCGCGGGGCCAAAGCGACTGATATTGCAATTATTGTCGTCGCCGCGGATGATGGAGTGATGCCGCAAACGCGCGAGGCCATCGACCACGCGCGCGCAGCGCAGGTGCCCATCATCGTCGCGCTGAACAAAGTGGACAAGGCGAATGCGAACCCCGAGCGCGTCAAGCAGCAGTTGGCGGATATGGGCCTCGCCGTCTGGGGAGGCAAAGACGAAGTCACGGTCGTCCCGATCTCGGCCAAGCAAAAAACCGGGCTGGACGAACTCTTGGAGAACATCCTGGTCGTCTCGGAATTGGCCGATTTGAGGTCCGATCCGAGCAAAGCGGCCCATGGCGTCGTCATCGAGTCAAAGCTGGACAAACAGCAGGGGCCGATGGCCACACTTCTCGTGGATGAAGGCACTCTGCACATCGGCGATGCCGTTCTCATGGGCGAGGTCTGGGGCAAGATCCGAGCGATGTTCAATGATCACGGCGACGCGGCGAAAGAGGCGGGGCCCGCAGATGCGATTGCCGTGACCGGTCTCTCGGACGTCCCAAGCGCCGGGCAAACTTTCCAAGTGGTCGCGGACGAGCGCGAAGCTCGGAGCCGCGCCGAAGAGCGCGAGCTTGCCAAGCGCCAGGCGGAACTCAAGTCCACCCGCTCGGTCAGCTTGAATGACCTGTTCGCTCAATTCCAGGCCGGCAATGTCAAAGAACTCAATTTGATCGTCAAAGCGGACGTGCAAGGCTCCCTGGAGCCGGTCGTCTCCTCGCTTGAAAAGCTTGGGGATGAGACAATCAAAGTTAAGGTGATTCACCAGGGGATTGGAACTATCACGCGGTCGGACGTCATGCTGGCGATGGCCTCGCAAGGTATCGTGATTGGTTTCAATGTCGGCGTCGAGGCAGCCGCCGAGACGCTGGCCGAGACCGAAGGGATTGACATCCGCCAGTATTCAATCATCTACAAGGTCATCGAAGATATCGACAAAGCACTCAAGGGGATGCTCGAGCCCGTTTTCAAGGATGTTCTTGTCGGCCGGGCGCACGTGCTCCAAGTCTTTCATGTCAAAAAGGCCGCGGTCGCCGGCCTGCGCGTCACCCAGGGCAAGATCGTCCGGAATGCGACGGCACACGTGCTGCGCGGCGAAACCGAATTGCACAAAGGGCCGATTTCTTCGCTCAAGCGTTTCACGGATGACGTGCGTGAAGTCGCCGAAGGCTTTGAATGCGGTATCGCATTGGAGAAATTCAACGACTATGCCGTCGACGACGATATGGAGTTCTATCAGAAGGTAAAGGTCAGCTAGCCGTGTCCGCCAAACAGCGTCCGGACCACACGGGCCGCCGTGCGGAACGTCTGGGCGAGCGCATTCATCAGGAGATCAGCCTTTTGCTCGGGCGCGAAGTCAGCGACCCGCGCCTCGCGGGCGTGAACGTGACGCGCGTCCAGGTCAGCAGCGACTTGAGGCTAGCCAAGGTGTACGTTACTCCGCGGGAGAGCGATGAAGAGAATTCGGAAATGATGGATGCGCTCACACGGGCATCGGGCTACTTTCGGCATCATCTGGCCCAAAGCCTGGACCTGCACTTTGCGCCCGAGGTTCGCTTTTATCTCGACCGCGGTATCGAAATGGGAGAGCACTTTTTGCAGGTCTTGCATCAGGTCCAGACAGAAGGAGAGCAGGCCAGCCAAGATCAAACGAAGAAAAGGCGGACACAGCCATGAGGAATAGGCGTTAGGCTCGTTTCCTCTTCGCGGATGGAGATATGCAGGACCGTAACTCGTTTGAAAATGCATTGGAACAACTAGAGCGCTGGAACCGTATCTTTGTCGCCGCGCACATCATGCCGGACGGGGATACGATCGGATCGGCCCTGGGGCTTACTTGGGCTCTGCGGAGCCTGGGCAAGAACGTCACCGTCACCTGCCACGATCACGTCTCGGGCACTTTTGACTATCTCGCCGGCCTGCGCGAGCTCTCGCCCAAGCTTCCAACCGACGAAGAACTGCTCGTCTACGTAGATGGCAGCTCTTCGGACCGCTTCGGCCCCGCTTTCGATCCCAATCTTTTCCATGAGCGGCCGGTCCTCGAGATCGACCATCATATCACGAACGAGTTCTTTGCTCCAATGAATTTCGTAGATCCGAACGCGGCCTCGACGGCAGAGATCATCTATCGCCTGACGGTCGCTCTCGACGTCCGCATCGATCCCCTTGTCGCGCAGTGCCTGTTGACAGGAATCGTCACCGATACCCTCGGCTTTCGAACTGCCAATACGACGGTCAACACTCTGAAAATCGCCACGGCGCTGATGCAGGCGGGAGGTTCCATCCCCGAGATCATCGAGAACGCTTTCAATCGGGTGCCCCTGCCCAGTTTACGCCTACGTGGCCGTATCCTGAACGAGGCGCATCTGGACGGCGTCGTCCTGTGGGCGGAAGTACCTCAAAAGCTGATGCGAGAACTCGGCGTGACGACCAACGGTACAGGTGGAATCGTCAACCAGCTTCTCAGCGTCGAAGGAGCCAAGATTGCCGTTCTCTTGACTGAAAAGGAGAATGGCAAGATCGATATCGGCTTGAGATCGCGGGTGGGTTTTGACGTCGCCAGTGTCGCGCAGCGGCTGGGAGGTGGAGGCCACAAACAGGCGGCGGGCGCCCTCGTCGACGGACCGATTCAGGATGCCCGCGAGCGAGTGCTGCGCGAAATCAAGAAAGACTTGATCGTCAGGTAGCTGGGTAGTTTCATAGTTGGATAACCAAATAGCCAGCTCGCCGGATGGTCGAATTGTTACCTGTCGAGTCGATCCGTATGGCATGTATCCTTTCCGACGGTCTGGGTATCCAACTAGAGGACCAAGAGACTGGTTTATGAATTGTGCCTTGTGTGGGGCGGGGCGCGCGTGCCCGCTGCAGGCAGCCCCGCAATTCCACTCTCGAGAGGACGGAATGCCGCGCGGAACGGACGGAATTCTAAATATCAACAAACCACAGGGGCTGACGTCGCACGACGTGGTGGCGGCCGTACGGAGAATGTCACAGTCGACCCACGTCGGCCATGCCGGTACGCTAGATCCGATGGCGACCGGCGTGCTCTTGGTGTGCATGGGGCAGGCGACTCGGGTGGTCGAGTACCTCACGGATCACGACAAAAAGTATCAAGCCCGCGTGCGCCTTGGCGTTGAGACAGACACGTACGATGCCACCGGGCGGGTGATCGCAGAGCAGGCAGCCACCGGATCAGCGATGACTTTGGACCAAGTGGAGGAGGCGCTCCACACTCTAGCGGGCAAGATCACACAGATTCCCCCCGCCTACTCGGCCATCAAGCAAAACGGCGTTCCGATGTACAAGCTTGCCCGGCGCGGCATACCGGTAGAGACAGAGGCGAGGCAAGTCGAGATTTATTCGATCACTCTCACAGAGTTCAGTCCCCCGGACGTCGGAATCGAGGTCCACTGCAGCAAAGGGACGTACATCCGCTCACTCGCCCACGACCTGGGCGCCAAGCTTGGCTGCGGCGCGCACTTGACAGCGCTCACTCGAACCGCGGTTGGTCAATTCAACCTCTCGGATTCGGCAACGCTTGAAGAGTTGCGGGATGCCTTCTTGAGCGGCTATTTGGGACGATTTCTGAACCCGCTCGACGAAGCGCTCCTGGCATTCGAAGCGATCCTTTTGGAGCCGGAGGCTGCCCAGCGCATCCGGCAGGGCAATTCGATCGCCTGTCGGCAGTCAAGATCGACTTCGCTCGTGCGGGCCTATTCGGCGGATGGGCAGCTTGTCGCCCTACTCGAGCACGGCGATTCTCCTGACGTTTGGAAGCCGAAGAAAGTGTTCTTCTGATTTAATCCCTTTTCCGATTGACGACACACAGATGGAAATCATCCGAGACTTGAACACGGTACATCTCACTCGTCCGACCGTTCTGACCGTTGGTTCTTTCGACGGAATTCATCGCGGGCACCAGCACCTCATCGGAGAAGTTGTCGCCCGCGCCAGGGAGATTGGCGCGGCAAGCGCACTTGTCACCCTGCACCCGCACCCTAAGATCGTCCTGCGTCCAGACTCCCCCGTGCAATACCTCAGCACGATCGAGGAACGGCTTGACCTCCTCGCACCATTGGGATTGAACTATGCTGTCGTACTCCCCTTCAGTCTCGAATACTCCCAGATTCGCGCACGCGATTTTGTCCAGATGCTCTTGGACCATTTGAACATGAAGGAACTGGTGTGCGGGGCAGATTTTGCGCTGGGCTACAAGCGGGAGGGGAACGTGCCTTTTCTAGAGGCGATGGGAACGGAAAAGGGATTCTCCGTCCGCGTCGTCGAGCCTCAGCGTCTCAACGGCCAGATCATGTCAAGCAGCCGCATCCGCGAAATGATCGCGGAGGGCGATTTGGAGGATGCGACCGAGCTGCTCGGGCGATATCCGTCCGTGCGGGGACGAGTGATTCGGGGCGACCAGCGGGGCCGCAAACTCGGCTTCCCTACCGCCAACCTGGCTGTGGCGGAGCATCGGCTCATTCCCGCGAACGGAATTTACGCGGTGCGCGTCAAGATCGGCGACGAGTGGCACAAGGGGGCGGCAAGCATCGGCATCCGTCCAACTTTCGGCGGCACCCAGCGCACGGTCGAAGTGCACGTGTTGGACTTTGACGACGACTTGTACGACCAGGTGATCGAAGTGCAGTTTGTGAAACGGCTGCGCGAGGAGATGAAATTCTCGAGCGCGGACGCACTTGTCGCACAGATGCGTCAGGATGTTGCGCAGACCCGGCAAGTGCTGCGCAAGATGTAGGGCCACCCATCCCCCTTTTCCTCCTCGGCAAGGGGGATTTTTCTTGCCGGGGCATGCGACCATGAACAAGTAGCCGCAGGGGAAGACCACACCGGGTCGCTCCCACAAGATTGCACAATCCGCCCTAGACGATGGCCGCGAGTTGTCCTATAATACTCGCGGTCTTTCAATGATGTGATCCAGAAGGACCCATGAAACGCTTTGAAGAAATTCCGCACACCGCCGACTGGTCGTTCCGCGCGTTCGGACGCGACCGGCGAGAGTTGTTCGAAAACGCCGCTTATGCCATGTTTGCGATGGAGGGTGCCATACCACCTCAAGGGCAAAGGCCAGAAATCGTCCGCGAGGTTCAGGTAAAAGGCATTGATTGGGAATCCCTTCTCGTCAATTGGCTGAGCGAGCTCCTGTACCTC
This sequence comes from Chloroflexota bacterium, assembly GCA_023381515.1. The sequence continues at coordinate 42,846 of JAMCQI010000091.1, forward strand.
CAGGAATCGAATCGGGAGACCTATCATCGTTTCGAGATTTCGTACATTTCGGCCGCCGATCTGCAAGCCCGCGTCTACGGAACCCCGAACGGGAAGATTGAAAAGCTCGTCAAAGCGGCGACGTATCACAATTTGCAGATTGTGGAGACGCCGGAAGGCTGGCAGGCAACAGTCGTCGTGGACGTGTAACAGGAACGAGAGGAGCGTGGACCATGATCTGCAAACAAGACCTAAAGCGCATCGACGATGTCCTGTGGGAGGTACCGCAAGGGTTTCGGGGAGACATGCGTGTGCCTGCGCGCCTTTACGCAGATGAGACGCTTCTCGAAGATGCCCTTCACGACAAGTCGGTGGATCAACTGATCAACACGGCGACGCTGCCGGGGGTCACCCGCTATGCGATCGCGATGCCCGACATTCACCAAGGCTATGGTATGCCCGTGGGCGGCGTGATAGCGACGCGCATTCCCGATGGCGTGATCTCTCCGGGCGCGGTCGGTTACGACATTAATTGCGGCGTTCGCCTCCTGGCCTCCCATGTGAGCGAAGATGAAATCAGGCCTCACCTGAAAGAGTTGGCTAACGCGCTCTATCGCAATTGTCCGAGCGGAGTCGGTTCGGAAGGAAGCGTGCCGCTCAAAGGTGAGCAGTTGGACCAAGTGCTCGAAACAGGCGCACAATGGGCGCTGCGCAAAGGCTATGCCTTTCCTGAGGATCTGGAGCACACCGAGGAATTCGGTAAAGTGTCGAGCGCGGATGCCTCTCTCGTCTCGAAACGCGCCAAAGAGCGCGGCCGGGAGCAGCTCGGCACTCTGGGCGCGGGCAATCACTTTATCGAGGTGGATCGGGTCGCGGACGTGTTCGACGAGGAGGGGGGCGACCGCCTCGGTCTATTCCCCGGCCAGGTCGTCACGCAGATCCACTGCGGCTCGCGCGGACTAGGGCACCAGGTCTGCACAGACTATGTGAACAGGTTCCAGGAGGTCGTGCGCGAGTATCACATTGAATTACCGGACCGCGAGCTGGTCTGTGCTCCTTTCGATTCCCCTGCGGGACAGGATTACCACCGAGCGATGGCGTGCGCGGCCAACTTTGCTTTCGCGAATCGCCAAGTCCTGGCCTACCACATCCGGAGATCGTTTGAAGAGACACTCGCCGGTGCGGGCCTCGATTTCGACCTCCACCAAGTGTATGATATTGCGCACAACATGGCAAAAGTGGAGAACCACGATGTGGATGGGGCGCTCCTCAAGCTCTGCGTCCACCGCAAGGGCGCGACGCGCGCATTTGGCCCCGACGCTCCCGGGCTGCCGGCCGATTTGCGAGACCTGGGACAGCCGGTCCTCATCCCCGGCTCGATGGGGACGGCTTCTTACGTTCTCATTGGCACGGCCGGATCGATGGCACAGACATTCGGTTCTTCCTGCCATGGCGCGGGTCGTGTGATGAGCCGTACGCAGGCGAAAAAACAGGTGCGTGGGGACAAACTGCGGGATGAACTGTCAGCCCACGGTATCGTGGTACAGGCGGGATCGATGTCGGGCCTGGCGGAAGAAGCACCGCAAGCCTACAAGGATATCTCGCGGGTGATTGACGTCGTGTGCCGCGCAGGGATCGCGAGAAAGGTGGCGCGGCTCGAGCCGATGGCGGTCATCAAAGGATAATTCCATGAGACTAGAGCATTTGCGGATTGAGCAGGCGACGGGCGCCGTGCTCGTGCATAACGTCGTCGATGCGGAGGGACACAAGGTGCTCCCGAAAGGGCGCCTGCTCGACGCCGAGGATTTGAACAAGCTGCGCGGGCTGGGACGAGATTCGGTCTATGCGGCGGTCTTGGAGTCGGGAGACGTGCGCGAGGATGATGCCGCGGCGCGGATTGCGCGGCGCGTGGCCGGGGATCGTCTTCAAATGAGCAAGCCGAGCGCCGGACGGGTGAACTTTTATGCGACTATACGCGGCTTGTTTAGGATTGACACCGCCGCCCTCGGTCGCTTCAATCGTCTGCCAGGCCTTACCCTCGCGACGATCCCGCCTTTTACGCCGGTAGCTCCGAAGAAGATGGTTGCCACCTTAAAGACCATCGGGCTCGCGCTGCCGGAAGACAGAGTCCACGAGGCGGAGAATATCGTGGGCGAGGCCGCGCCGCTCTTCGATGTCGCGCCGATCGCGCGAGGGCGCGTTGCCCTCATTCTCGCAAGCAGCGAGAATGGGCGCGAGCGGGTGCGTCAGGTTTTCTCTCCGCCGATTCATGGGCGCATCCATGATTTGGATGCTCAGATCGTGCGCGAAGAGTCTGTGTTGGAGGAGGAAGAGGCCATTGCCCGGGCGATTGAAGCCGCCCTCCAAGATGCATCAGCGCAGATGGTCATCCTCGCGGGCGAGACGTCCATCATGGACGCAGAGGACACGGTGCCCCGCGGGATCCGACGTGCCGGAGGAGAGATCGAACTTTACGGAGCGCCGGTTGAGCCAGGCAATCTGCTTCTGCTCGCCTATTCCGGCACCATCCCCATTATAGGAGCGCCTGGGTGTGTCAAGTCGCGGGAGACAAACGTCGTCGACCTGATCCTGCCGCGACTCCTTGCCGGCGAGCGCGTGAGCCGCGACGACGTGATCGCGCTGGGCGTGGGTGGATTACTCGTCGGATAGTTCCGCAGTGGATTAGTCTCGCGGAGGCAGTAGATGCGGCGCTAGGGTCCGGAGCAGTCGTGGATCACGACGGGCTGGGCCCCAACCAAACGGCACTGCACGCGTCCTTCTGAGCCAAGTTGTCCTTGGACGAGCAGCACACTTCCCGCATGGTGCGTGACTTGGATTTGTACCAAGACGGAATCGCTTCTCAGCTTGGCACGCCACGCCGCCGCTTGTTGACCGATTTGAACCGAACAATCCTTACATGGGGTCTTGCCTGTCTGAATAAATTGCGACACGAGCACGGCGGATTCATTTCCAAGATCGAAGCAGCCACCCATAAAGCGGCCAAATTGGACCAGTTGGCAGCGCAGGATGAGACCATTGTCAAAGGCGATATCGACGGTAGCCTGCTGCATCGTCTCCGGGTCATAGTAAGCGATGTACTGCGTATAATGAGAGGAAATCCGCCCCCGCCAGGCGAGGCCGGCCACATACGTCATCATCTCATCCTGCGGCATCTTGGTCATATCCAGGTCGGGCGGGGTCGAGAGTGCCATCTGGAACACCAGACCTGAACGTTGGATTGGGGCACGCAGGTTATAGTTGGCCGTGCCGTCCCAAAAGAGACCGAGCAAAAGGGCGAGGGGGAGCGCCAGGAAAAGGAACAGGGTACTCGTGATGGTGATTTGGCCTTGCTCGGTAGAGCGGTCCCATGCCCACTGGGTGGCAAGCACCTGCACGAGCGCGGCCGGTATCGCGATGACGACGCCGACGACGATGGCTATGACGACCATGAACGTCGCGTCCTCTACAAAAGGAAAGACCGTCACACCCTGAACGGTCGAGTCAAACATGCTCGTGAGCCAGCTCATACCTTGGAAGGTCAAGTGTACGGCGATCCACCCGCTCGCCCCGCTTGTAATGATCCATAGAACAAGCTTGGTCGGGTTAGAGGAATATGCACGACCGGCGAGCCATCCGGCGAGCACCAAGAGCGGCAAGACCGTGATGGCCGCTAACAAAAGCTTGCCCCAGCCAAGCTCTGCAGAAGAGGTTACGAGAACCCAGGCATCCTGGCCCCAACCGGTGAAAAGTAGCACAAGGCCAAAGACGAGCCCATAACGCCAGCCGAAAGCGCTTTCAAACGCTCTCTTCCTTTCCTCGCTTGTCTCCGGCGTGGCATACCATTCCAACTCGGTCCCGTTTAGCTCTGTCGACACGAATTATCTTTCCCCAGACGCAGGTCGTGGATCCCTGTTCCCCGCCTGCGTCACCCCTCGCCACTTTCGGACGTGCCCAGACAGCTGCGGTGGCATCACTGTCGAACCCATTGGCAGCGGAATCCGGTTTCATCGCGAGTCCAGTCTGTCACTGGGGCCCATAACCGAGCTCATGCAGGCTCTCCTCCTGTTCTCGCCAGCGACTCCAGACTTTGACCCACAGTTCCAGATACACCTGGTGCCCGACCCAATCTTCGATCTCCGCCCGTGCCGCCTGGCCGATCTTTTTCAGCATGGCGCCCCGTGCTCCGATAACAATCGCCTTTTGCGAGTCCCGTTCCACATAGATGGTCGCCGAGATATGGGTCAGGTCCGGACGCCGGTCCTCCCATTCGTCGATGGCGACGGCGATCGAATGCGGGATTTCTTGGCGTGTCTCCTGCAGCACTTGCTCTCGCACCAACTCGGAGGCGATCACCTGGAGTGGCTGGTCCGTGACTTGGTCCGGTGGAAACAGCTCCGGTCCTTCAGGCAGGCGCACAAGAACAAGGTCGAGCAGCTTGTCGAGGTTATCCTTCCGTGTGGCGGAGATTCGCATCCAGTCTTCGTGCTTGACAATCGCCCAGAAGGCTTCGGTCACCGCCTGGATGTCGATGGGCTTGAGCAGATCCATCTTGTTGAGTGCGAGCAGAACGGGCACGTGGCACTTGTCATTCAAAAGCTGCCCTATCTGGAGGTCATCTTTGGTCGGCATGCGCGATCCGTCCACGATGAATACCACCACATCGACTTCGCCGAGAACACGCGTGGCTGATTCGACCATGACACGTCCCAGCTTGTGGGCCGGCTTGTGAATACCCGGGGTATCCACGAAAATAACCTGGGCGTCCGAACGCGTTAGAATCCCGCGAATGACACGGCGTGTGGTCTGCGGTTTGTCGGAGACGATGGCGATCTTGGCGCCAACGTAATCGTTGATGAGGGTGGACTTGCCGACATTCGGTTTGCCTATCACGGCGACGAAACCCGACTTGTGGCCCGGCCCTACGGTTTTCTCTTTCGGCAATGCAGTGCTCTCTTCCACGGTGACTCCAAACGACAAATCCAGATGAATTGTACTTTGGCAGACCGTCCATGTCAGCTTCGGCCATGCCTTCGTTATCAGTATATACACGGCGGGCAGAAATGCAAGCGACCCGTCGTACACGTTAGGTATTGTCAGCGGGGGTTCTTTGTGGTATGCTGGCCATGCTGTTAGCCTCATCGGAAACGCTACGCCGCAACTCGCGATGCCGACATTACACAAACCATTAGGGTTCCGCAAGTGGGTAGAGCCGTGGTATCTCGCCTACGCTTTGCTGGGCGCGGCCATCGCGGGCATTGCTCCCATCTTACTTCCTCTAGCGGTGAGTCGCAGCGGAAACATTGCTGCCGTTGGATTAGTGATAGCGGCATTCAACCTCGGTGGCTTGGCCGCTCCGCTCTGGGGAGATCTCACCGATCGTTATCGCCTGCATCGCTGGCTGATGCTAGGCGGATTATTGGTGACGGCAATAGCATTGGCGGCTTTTCCTTTTACCACCTCTCTAGCGATCTGGTTCGCGCTCGCGCTGGCACAGGGCGCGGGCGCGAGTGCTGCCGCTACCGTCGCGAACCTGTTCGTGGTGGAAGTGCATCCACGCGCGGAATGGGACGAACGTATTGGCTGGCTGCAAGCATTTTATGGCGCGGGCCAGGTCGGCGGGTTGCTCCTCGCGGGAATGCTGAGCCAGGCTGGCCTGAGTATCGGATTGCTGACTGCAGCGGGGTTGACCGTGCTCGCATTTTTCCCGGCCGGGTTGACACCCACTCCAATCCATCCTTCGTCACCGCGTCCGGTCTTGCCGCATCCGTCTCGTCACGCTCAGTGGAGTCCTGGTTCGCCGCAGCAATTCTACCATCGCCCAAGTCTCACGGGGCTGCGACGGGTTGTGCAGTCTGTGAATTCGGCTTACTCCGTCTTTCTCTTTTCGTGGCTGCTCAGTTTTGGAGGCGCAGCGGCGTTCTTTTCCCTCTATCCTATGGTGATGCAACACGCGTACGGCGTCGCGCCCGAGTTTTCGTCGGCTGGCTATGCGTTTGCGGCGGCACTGGGATTGACCCTCTACGCGCCCGCGGGGCGCTGGTCGGAACGCTTTGGCGCGTTGGGATTGCTGCGGGCCGCATTGGTTGTGCGCGTGTTGGCATTCCTGGGCTTGTTTGTCCTGGGATTAACACCTTTCGTAGCACAGGGTGCCCCGGCTTTGCTTGCTTTTCTTTTAGTCGTGCTTGCCTGGTCTCTGCTCAGCGTTACGGGGACCGCCCTCGCGGCGCGGTTTTCTCCTATGGGCGAGGGAGAAGGAATAGGTACTTTTAACGCGACCACCGCGCTCGCAGGCGTGATCGGCGCGGCTTTAGGGGGCTGGTTGGCAGGACGGTGGGGTTATAACGCCGTGTCGGTAATGGGGATTATCGGTGTGGTCACCGGGTTGATTCTCACGGGAAGGATTACCCAATCGAAGGTAGACAAATGAAAGCCATCACCCCGCTCTGAATTTTGAAATCCACGCCGGGTATGCTATACTCCTTTTGGCTTGATGGGCTCGAGACCTGCTCAGCAGGGGAGTGTTTGAAACGGTCATCTTCATCATGTTGGGCGGCGCTAGTCAGCCCGTTTGGCCATCAAGCCAGCCTACTGTTCGACCTCCAAGGAGGATGCCGTGCCCAAAGGGTTCCGCTCACTTTGGTTGGCGCTGTTTTTGATCTCCCTCATCTTCCTCTCCTCCGCATGCAGCTTCATGGCGGGGAAACCAACCGTCGTCATTTCTTCTCCTCCCCATGGCAGCCAATTCCACGTGGGAGATGATGTTTCCGTCACGTCCACCGCAACTGACTCGAGTGGGATCAGCCGTGTCGAACTGTACGTCGACGGCTCGATCGTACGCACAGATTCACCCCCCGGAAAGAGCCAGTCTTCGTTTACGCTCATCCAGACCTGGAAAGCAGTAGCGGGCTCACATACACTCTCGGTGCGCGCATACAATGCGGCTGATAACGCGAGCGATCCGGCGATCATTGCCGTGACTGTCGTGCCCGAAACGGCCGGACCGGGTACGGCCGTCCCGTCGACTGCAGTTGCAGAGCAGTCTACTCCTGTTCAGACGGTCGCGCCCGCAGATACGCCGGCTTCGCCTCTGCCGGCTGCCTCTAGCACACCCGCTGCGTGCACGAATATCGGGACGTTTGTGGCCGATGTCACTATTCCCGATGGCACTGTGCTTGCCGCCGGGCAGGGATTCAACAAGATCTGGCGGCTCAGGAACGCCGGCACTTGCAATTGGGGCGCCGGCTATCAATTCGTATTTGTCAGCGGCAAGTCCATGGCGACGACGACCACGATCGCCGTTCCCAAAACGGCGCCCGGAGCGACCGCGGAAATGCTTGTCGCGATGACCGCGCCTGCCCCTGCCGGGTCTTACACCAGCCATTGGCGGTTGCGGACTCCGACAGGAACCTATTTCGGCGCGACCGTCTACGTCGCCATCAAAGTCCTCGGAGCGAGTCCCACTCCGGGTCCGACCAAAGCTCTTACTCCGACGAACACTCCCAATCCGACCAACACGCCTCCTCCTTCTTGTGACCAAGCGCCGCTGATTGCATCGTTCACCGCATCGCCCAATCCGATCACGACGGGCGGTTCCACGACATTGAGCTGGGGCGCAGTCACCGGCGCGGATGAAGCCTCCATCGACAATGGGATTGGCGGGGTGGGCACCCCGGGAAGCGTGACGGTCAATCCCAGTTCGACGACAACCTATACGCTCACAGCTACAGGCTGTGGAGGGACTTCGACACGCCAAGTGACGGTCACGGTCAATTCACCCCAGCCTTCCGGGGTCCAGTTAATCTATGATTTCCTGGCAAGCGCGCCCTCCGCGCAGTGGTACAGCGGGATCTATCCCACTTCCTCCGGCTACTTGACCTGGGGGACTCAGGCGAACACAGACGGGACCAATCCCGAAGGCTTTATGCGGATCTATACCGGAGCCCTGGAAGACGGCTCTTCGCCTCAATCCCTGGAAACGCATCCCAAGTGGGTCACGGACGGCTTTATCGTCGGTCGTTACACGATCCCAGGCACCCTTCAGGCCGGCACCCATTTCAGGACCAAGTACGGGTTTATTGCCGGCGCGGGCGGCCAGGTCCAATTCGTTGCTGGAATCATCGTCGGGAGCAATCCTGCCGTCCGATTCTTGGACGTGACCAAGACTCGCACGGGCAGCTTGAACGACGCGGATGTGGACCTGAGTGCCTACGCCGGGCAGAGCAACGTCTTGATTTACTTTGAGGCGATTGGCCGGAATACGACTGCCAATCAGTGTTGGGCTGTCTGGGTAAACCCGAGGCTGGAAAAATAAGCAGAAATGGTTGTCGAGGGCAGGCAGCATCGGGCCTGCCCTTTTTCTTTTTAGTAGAAACTAGACGCTTTTGGAGAACCGTCCTGCGTGTGCTATACTGGTTGGGCAATGGTTTCGGAGCAGTGACATGGATCGCCGTTTGTTGGGTTTGTTCTCCTTGTTGGCAGCAGCGGGCCTTTTCCTTCTAGCCTGTGATCTCACGACCGTCGTCGCGAGCAAGCCGTCCGTCTCCATCGTTTCGCCCTCGAATGGGCTGGTGGTTCAAGAGGGAGATATAGTCTCAGTCCGGTCCGTCTCTACGGACTCGGCCGGCATCACGCGTGTGGAGCTCGGCGTGGATGGGACCGTCGTCCGCACGGACCCCGTGCCCGGCGGTTCGGTCTCCTTTTCAATCACCCAGACTTGGAGAGCCATTTCGGGCACGCATACCATCAGCGTCCAGGCCTACAGTCTAGCCAACGTGGCCAGCGACGCTGAAAAGATCAGGGTAAAGGTCCTGCCTGGATCCGCCACTGGGAACCCACTCTCTACACCGTCTGCTTCGATTACAGGAACCGGCAGCATTTCCTGTACGCCGAGTTCATCCTTTGTCAGCGACGTAACCGTTCCAGATGGTACGCTTCTCGCGAGCGGCCAGACCTTTAACAAGATCTGGCAGGTGCGCAATGTCGGGACTTGTGCCTGGGGTGGCGACTATCAGTTAGTCTTTGCCTCCGGAGAAGCGATGACAACCACGTTGAGCATTCCACTACCGCCCACAGACCCTGGTGCGACAGCTGATGTACTCCTCAGCATGGTTGCCCCTGCCACACCTGGTACTCACACAAGCTTCTGGCGTTTGAAGGGACCCAACGGCAACCTGTTCGGTTCGTTGAGCGTCGAGATACAGGTGCAGGCCCCACCTGTGCCCGACGTCACTAACACTCCCCCACCCGCCGTTACGCCGGTGCCCATTGTCTGCAGCGGGACTCCCAACATTGCTTCGTTCGGCATATCCCCGACGACCATCTCTTTTGGTCAATCGGCTGTCTTGAGCTGGGGCTTTGTGAGCAACGCCGATTCGGCAGAGATTGATCAGCAAATTGGCGGGGTCGCCACACCTGGGAGCACCGTTGTTACCCCCACGACGACAACCACATACAAGATCACCGCTCGATGCGGGAACGCGACCATTTCCAAGCAAACGACTGTCCAGGTCATCAATCCTGGCTTTGCCGTCACCGGGGTCACGGCCGGCGTCACTCCCCTTTCCGCAGTAACCTGCCCTGCAGCATTCACGTTCTCAGGCATGATTACTGCGAATGGAGCGGGAACGGCTACGTATCGATGGGAGCGAAGCGATGGGACTAGCACCCCAACACAAGCGGTCACTTTCGGGGATGCAGGAACACTGACAGTGACAAATCCATGGAACGTTGGTGTGGCGGGCTCGGGATGGGCAGAACTGCACGTTCTCAGCCCAAACAACCTCGTTTCGGCACAGGCGTCGTTTAGCCTCACATGCACCGAGTCGTTCCAGGTAAGCAATATCATCGTGGACGCGAGTCCTGTGACTTTCACGGCGAAATGCCCTGCGGTATTCAGCCTTACGGGCGAGATAACGGCGAACGGGCCGGGAGCGGTAACATACCGCTGGGACAAGAGTGACGGGAGCAGCAGTGCTGACCAGACCATTACCTTTGCGGGATTGGGCTCACAGACGGTAAGCACACAGTGGTCTGGCCCTCCAACCGGGGCCGGCTGGGCAAAACTGCACATCTTCACCCCGAAAGAGGTCGTGTCGAGCCCGGCCAATTTCACGAACGGTTGTCAGTAGGAAAGAAATACGAACGTTCGTTCTCCTGTTATGTCGAGCTCACACGAGCTGTAGCCGGGGCTTGTATTGGTTTGTCCACAGTTGAAGCCAAAATGGCCCTCACCTCTTTCTGGTTCATCTCCACGGAAGCGCGCGCCAGTCGCACCGAGCCTTCAGCCGTGACGAGAGCAGGCCTTCATTTCTAGATTCCTTTTGTCGCTTAATCCAACTGGAGCAAACGGCGTCGGCCGAAAGACGGGTGGGGCATCACAGATATCGAAGACGGATGGAGCTCCATCTGTCTTTTTTTTGCGCGCCGCGGCCCGCGTCCACACTGCAAGCGAAGTGATTTCCAGAAAAGTGCTTGAAGGGTCTTGAAAACGCGCACGATGTATGTTATACTCTTGCCGAACGACGACGCGCTTTTCTTTTCCTGCAAGGATGCATCTCATTGCGCCACCGGAGCAAATCGTATGCGCCGTCGCACGGCCGGCCCGCACCTCGTACGCGTGGCCAGACCACGGCTAGATGCCAAGGCCGGCAATTTCGAGTTGGACCAACCTCATTCTCGATTCTCCGTTGACTCGGGTGATCGCAACCGCCACGGATGTTGCCGCCACCCGGGCAGAACCGGTGTTCTATCGCCGGCCCCTGCAGTGCCATTCCCTGTCTCGTCCTCGTCGTCCATAAACTCTCGGGGCGCACGAGCCGGTTCTCGTGACGATCGCAGCTGCTGCATCGATCACTCCTGCTCTATTCGCATTCCCCCAAAAGAGCAAAGGAGGTGAATCGCCCTAGCCCACACGGACCGAAAGCACAGAACTGACAACACAGGGTTACGAGGATTACCGGCGGGCCCGAACGCGGCCGCTCCGGAATTCAATTCGACATCATGCAAGGAGGATCTGATGAGCGTATTGTTGGACACTCTGCTCGGCTTGGCCACGCCGTTACTGCTCGCCGCGCCGAAAAAGACAAGCAAGAAAAAGACGACCAAAAAGACCGCCAAGAAGACTGCGCGGAAAAAGGCCGCTCGGAAGACGGCGCGTCGAGCAGCACCACGGCGCCGGACCGCTCCTGCTCCTGAGCAGCCTCCCATGGCGACTCCACCCGAGCTACCGCCTCCTCCGCCGCCGTCGCCAACGCCAACGCCTATGCCAATGCCGGAGAGCGGAGCTGATTGATGAGTTGGATTTCGGAGCGGCTATTGCTTGCGGCTACACCGCTCCTGGCTGCGGTTGCGACCCGGAAAAAAACGGTCTCCAAAAAGTCGGCCAAGCGTCCCGCCGCATCCAAGGCTCGAGCGCGTCCCTCCGGAACGCCAGGCACACGCAAACCAACTCCAGTACGCCCGAGCGGGCGAGCGGCAGAGCGAGGGAAAACCGGGCGGACCAAAGCCGGACGGCACCCAGCTTCCAAGGGGGGCGAGTCTGCACCATCGCCCAAGCCGCCGCCTCCCCCCCCGCCCCCCGCCCCTCGACCGGTGGCGCCGACGGGGCGCGCTATACTGCTCGCACCCATCAACGGCCAGTACACGGATAGCGTCTACCCCAAGTTCCGCTGGCTCTCGGTCGGCGGAGCCACACGCTATCAAGTGGTTTGGAGCGAGGATCCTAATTGGGGTGGTACTCTATCCGTGCTTTCCATTGCGACGGAGGCCGCTGTCCCGGTCGAAAAGCCTTTGCGACCGAATACTATATATTACTGGCGCGTCCGAGGCGGAAACGACGCCGGTTGGGGACCGTGGTCGCCGAGTGGATCATTCCGGGTTCTGGAAGAACCGGCGGCCTAGCCAATCATCGCCTCTCCCAAAAGCGAGGTTCGATTTGCCGATGCCGAAATCGCATCGGCAAATATACCTCGCTTTTGCTTTTGGATTTACAAAAAGACTCAAGTCGAATATAATGGCCTTCGCCCTAGCAAACAGTCCAATCTGCACGAGGAGGATCTATCGATGACCCGTATTCGATGCCGTGACAGCCGATGCTCCTTCTGGAAGAACGGCATCTGCACTTCAGATGAAATCGAATACGACCCCGATGCTGGATGCCTGACCATGGAACCACGTGAAGACCTCGTCGAGGATGAAGAGGCCGAATGGGAAGACGAGGAAGAGGAGATTGAGGAAGCCGATTTTGACGAAGACGAAGAAGAGGAAGAAGAAGAGGAAGAGGGCCCGGACGAGGATGACTATTAGCACCACAAGCTCTATCTCGATTCGTCCGCTCCTGGATTGGAGCGAGTACCACGCCGCCGAAGTATTGCAGAAGGTTGTATGGCAAATGGCCGACTGGCGTGACGTTGTGCCCGCGGAACTGCTCATCACTGCACAACGAGGCGGTGGATTTGTCCTGGGGGCCTTTGATTCCGCATCGGACGGACGGCTCGTCGGTTTGGCCTTTAGTTTTGTTGGAATCGATGAGGGACCGCACGACTCTGTGTTCAAACAGTGCTCCCATTTGCTCGCGGTCCTCCCCGAGTACCAATCTCGAAAAATAGGAGTGCAACTCAAGCTCAAGCAACGCGAACTGACCCTGGCACAGGGCATTCCCCTGATGACCTGGACCTACGATCCGCTTTTATTCCTCAACGCCCGCCTGAATCTCGCGCGTCTCGGGGCCGTTGCGCGGCGATACATTCCGAACGCCTACGGTGATATGTCCGATGGATTGAATGCCGGTCTCCCCTCAGACCGGTTCCAAGTCGAGTGGTGGTTGAATTCCTCCCGGGCTGTCCGGGGCGCGGCGGGCGAACCTCCCCATGCTGATTGGGCTGCACTTGTGCGCGCGGGCGCCCGCGAGGTTTTCGATATCGCCTGGGACGGTCCATTCCCTAGCATCCAAGCTGTGCACGCATTGGGCGGCGACTCTCTCTGCGTCGAGATTCCCAGCGACCTCGCGGCCCTCAAGGCGCACGCGCCCGACCTCGCCCGCGAATGGCGCTCGCGCACTCGGGACGTTTTTGAACGCGCGTTTGGGGCCGGTTATACGGCCCAAGACCTCGTCATGACTCAAGGCGAGCCGCGCCGGGCCGCCTACGTGCTGACACGTACCCCTGTCGACACAGGCGGATTGCGGTGATCGCCGTCAGGCGACACTAATGGACAACTCCCTTGATTGCCGGTGAGCTTGCGCTCAACCATCCTGTTTCGCTTTCCCGATGGCAATTCGTCCGCGCCTTGCTCATTGGCGCACTTTTTGCCGCCGCCTTGGGTCTGATCCTCACTTTTGAAACCCTTCAGGGACCGGTTCCTTTCATTGCCGGTCAAGTCAGCCCCAAAACGATCCTCGCCCCTGTGCGGATTACGTTTGCCAGCCAGCTAGAGACTGCCGACGCGCGGGCCAAAGCAGAAGCGCAAGTGCAGGACGTCTACGACCCAGCGAATGCAGAGCTGGACCGCGAGCAAGTTCGGCTGGCCACCCGCGTTTTCGATCACCTCGACTCTGTCCGCCACGATCCCTTTACGACCCTTGACCAAAAACTCGAGTGGGTCCAATCTATTCCCACACTGACGCTTCCAGCTCTCACTCTGAGCCGGACGCTGGCCCTGGACGAACCGACGTTCCATCAGATGGTGAACGAGACGCTCATTGTTCTCGATGTGACGATGCGAGATGAAATTCGGCAGACGGACCTACCTTCCGAATATGCAAAGATTCCGTCGCGTGTGAGTCTCGCCCTCAACGCCGATCAGGCCGATCTCGTTTCTCAATGGACTCGACTCTTTGTCGTCCCGAACAGCTCCTTCAACGCCCAAAAAACAAGCGAATTGCGAGCCGCGGCGCGCGAGCGGGTCGGTACGGTCTATCACACGATAGAGCAAGGTGAAGCGATCGTGCGCGAGGGCGAAGTGATCACCCCATTGGCGGTCGAGTCCCTCGAGGCGCTCGGGATCATGCGTGCACGGCCGACACCCCTGGACATCATTGGGCCCGCGCTCTTTGCCATCCTGCTGGTGCTCATCCTTGCCGTGTATCTCATTCGGCTCCGACCGGCTCTGTTTATGCACACGCGGGCGTTGCTGCTCGTTGCCTGTGTATTCTTGGTCTTTGCCGCGGGGGCCAAGCTCACGGCGGCCACACAGCCCGTTTTCCTCTACCTCTACCCGGTCAGTGCGTCCGTCATGCTCCTCGCCGTCCTCATCGACCCGGTGGTCGCACTCGGAGTAGCGCTGCCACTTGCCCTCCTCATGGGATTCGTAACGCACAGCTCGCTCGAGTTTGTGAGCTATGCCCTCGTGGGTAGTCTTGTCGCCGCTTTGACTTTGGGCCGCATCGAGCGACTCCCTGCGTTCCTGTGGACTGGAGTCTACGTGGCGCTGGCGAACGCCGCGGTGATTGGAACTTTTCGGGTCGTCTCGCACGATGCCGACTTTGTCACCTGGGGGCAGCAACTCCTTGCGGCTATGGGAAATGGCGCCCTCGCCGGTCTATTCGCCATCGGCAGCCTCTTCGTCTTGGGCAAACTCTTTGGGATAACGACTTCTCTCGAACTCATCGATCTAGCCCGGCCGACTCATCCGCTGCTGCTAAAGCTTCTGAGCGACGCGCCCGGCACCTATCACCACAGCTTGGTCGTCGGGCAATTAGCGGAGCATGCCGCTCAGCGGATCGGCGCCGATCCGCTCCTCGTCCGCGTGGGGGCTTACTATCACGATGTCGGCAAGACACGCGAGCCTCAGATGTTTATTGAGAACCAACTTGACGGCCGGAACGTTCACGATGAACTCGAACCACATCAGAGTGCAGAGATCGTGATTGGTCATATCTCGAGCGGCCTGGAACTGGCGAAAAAACATCGTCTCCCGAAGCGCTTGGTGGAGTTCATTCCGCAGCACCACGGTACCACCCTCGCCGCCTATTTTCACCGCATGGCACTCAAGACGAATGGGAACAACTCTACCAACGAACAGGACTTTCGTTATCCCGGACCCAAACCGCAATCACGCGAGGCCGCTATTCTCATGCTGGCGGATGGGATCGAGGCAACCACCCGGGCTGAGCGCCCAGCAACACAGGAAGCGATCCGTGCCATCATCAATCGAATCACCGACGAGCGCTTGCGCGACGGCCAACTGGACGACAGCGATGTGACCCTGCGCGACCTTCAGCGGATCAAAGACGCTTTCTTTGACGTAATGCAGGGGCTGTATCATTCGAGAGTCATATACCCAGAGCCACCAGCAGCTCCGGAGAGCACTTCCACCGAAGCCAAGCCCCAAGCTTGAGCCAGGGCGGCCGGACGCGTATGGAAATCTCGATTCGCAGTCAGCGCCGCTTCTCAAACCGGGTGGACCGTGCCCGCCTCGCTCGTATCGCCGCACGTGCTGTGAGGCTGGAGAAGGACGAGCGAGGGCTGACGGTCTATGTTACAGACGATGCCGAGATGCGAAATATGAATCGCCGGTTTCATCATACCGATCGCTCCACGGATGTTCTCTCCTTTCCATCCGCCGAGCCCAGTTATCTCGGAGACATTGTGATCTCATTCGAGCGCGCGCGGGCACAGGCAGCCCGGGCGGGCTGGAGGGTTGGCGATGAACTCGAGTTGCTCGTGGTGCACGGGATTTTGCATCTGCTAGGATACGATGACCTCTCCCCGCGTTCCCGACGTGCGATGTGGGTGCGGCAGAGAGTAATTTTGGGACATGCGGTTAAAGGAGAAGAGCTGTGATTTTGGATGCGGTTAAGGTTCGCTCGCACTTTCCTTCGCTCAGGAGCGGCGATGTCTTTTTCGATAATCCGGGCGGGACGCAGGTCCCGCAGCAGGTCATCGATGCCGTCGTCGATTATTACAGAACGTCCAACTCGAATGTCCATGGCGCCTTTTTCACCGCGCGCCGGACGGACACCGTGGTTGCCGAGGCCCGCGCAGCGATGGCTGATTTCCTGAACGCCTCTTCGCCTCGCGAAATTGCCTTTGGGCCGAACATGACGACCCTGACTTTTAGTGTTTCTCGGGCTATTGGCCGGACTCTTGAACCAGGGGATGAAATCATCCTTACGCGGATGGACCACGATGCGAATATTGCACCCTGGCTTGCACTCGAGGAACGCGGCGCTGTCATTCGCTGGATGGACATTCATCCAGAGGATTGCACCCTAAATCTCGCCGATTTGGACAACCAGCTTTCTGGCAAGACCCGGGTGGTCGCCTTGGGAGGTGCATCGAACGCCGTCGGAACGATCAATGACCTAAAGAGGGTGACGGCTCTGGCCCACCGAGCGGGCGCCGTTGTTTTTGTAGATGCCGTGCACCTGGCACCTCATGCTCCGATCGACGTCCGAGCGCTCGACTGCGATCTCCTGGCCTGCTCAGCTTACAAGTTCTACGGTCCACACGTAGGCGTCCTCTACGGCAAGTACGACTTGCTTGAACGGCTGCCCGCCTACAAGGTCCGTCCGGCCGGCCATGAACCGCCGGTCAAATTCGAAACGGGCACCCAAAACCACGAGGGCCTGGCCGGCGTACGGGCAGCCGTCGACTATGTCGCTTCAATCGGCGAGGAGTACGGCAAGCCGTTCGCGAATGGTTTGGGACTGTATCAAGGCCGCCGTCTGCAGCTCAAGACCGCACTCGCCGCAATTCAGGCGGATGAACGCGTGCTGTTCACACGCCTCCTCGAGGGTCTGAAAGAAATAAGCGGCATCCGCATCTATGGCATTACCGACCCTTCTCGCTTTGATTGCCGCACTCCCACCGTCGCCTTTACGCTCCGGGACCATACTCCGCGCGCCATCGCAGAGTACCTGGGCCAACAAGGAATTTATGTGTGGGACGGCAACTATTACGCCCTTGCGATTATAGAGCGCCTGGGGCTGGAGGGCCACGGCGGCGCCGTGCGCGTCGGCCTGGCGCACTACAACACCGTAGAAGAAGTGGATCGATTCCTGGAGGCAATGAAAAAGATCCAATGAACAAAATTGTCGAATGCGTTCCGAATTTTTCCGAGGGAAGGAGAAGAAACGTCGTGGAGGCGATCGCCGATGCGATCGCGAGCGCGGGCGTAAAAATCCTGGACCGCGAGCTGGACGCCGACCATAACCGGTCGGTGATCACTTTTGCAGGCGAACCCGAGGCCGTCGCCGAGGGGGCTTTTCGTGGCATCCGGACGGCCGCGGCGCTCATCAACCTTGATACTCACCGCGGCGAGCACCCGCGCATCGGCGCAACGGATGTGGTGCCGTTCGTGCCTGTCCGCGCAGTAACGATGGAAGAGTGTATCGCGCTCGCGCGGCGGCTTGGTGAGCGCGTGGCGAGGGAACTGGATATTCCTGTTTATCTCTACGAGCGGGCAGCGACTCGCCCCGAGCGCCGGGACCTCGCTTTTATTCGCCGCGGCGAGTATGAGGCCCTCAAAGACGAGATCGGGACGAATCCGGATCGCGCACCCGATTTCGGGCCCACGCGCGTGGGCACCGCGGGCGCGACCGTGATCGGTGCACGGCCATTCTTGATTGCCTACAATGTCAATCTGGCGACCGGTAAATTGTCCGTTGCCAAGGAGATCGCCCGCACTATCCGGGAAAAGAACGGAGGGCTCAAATCGGTCAAAGCCAAGGGCTTTATGCTGCACGAGAAAAACCTAGCCCAGGTCTCGATGAACCTGACCGACTTTACTGTAACAGGTATGCTCGCAGCGTTCAATACCGTCAAAGCTGAGGCAGAAAAAAGAGGCGTACAAGTCCTCGAAAGCGAACTCATCGGGCTCGTCCCGCTCGAAGCGCTCACACAGATTGCTTCGCAGGCGCTGCAACTCCCCGGCTTGGGCCCGCAGCAGGTAATAGAAACCAAGCTCTTTGATTGAGCACAACAAGGCCCCTAGCCCGACATCATTCGTCTCGAACGCTATCATGATCCCTCGAGCCAGATAAGCTCTGTCCAAATCACGCCCGAGTTCATTTCATGAACCGGAAACGATTCTGCCCCGCTTGACGACCAGCTCTATCGGGTTCCAACCGAACCGGTAGGCGAGATGGCTATAGTCCGGCACGTCCGCGATTACGACGTCTGCCAACTTGCCTGGCTCTAGCGAGCCGACCTCGCCGGCCACACCAAGGGATGCTGCCGCATTGATCGTCGCCGCCGCAATCGCCTCGGCCGGAGTCAATCCCTCATAGCGGCACGCCAACGCTACGATGAACGGGATGGATTCGCACCAGCAAGTGCCGGGATTGATATCGCTCCCCAGCGCCACAGGGACGTTTTCCTCGATAAAGGCGCGGCCGTCGGAAAAACGCGTCTGCCCCAGTCCAAAGGTCGTCCCCGGCAAGAGGACGGCAGTTACGCCCGCTTCCGCCATCTTTCGCATCTCTTCCCGCTGTGTCACCATCAAATGGTCTGCGCTTGCCGCGCCCAGCTCTGCCGCAAGCGCTGCCGCGCCCAGGTTGGCGAACTCGTCCGCGTGCACGCGCAATCCAAAGCCCAAATCTTTAGCATGGGTCAGAATTTCCTGCGTCTGCTCCAGAGTAAAGGCACCTTGATCGCAAAAGACGTCGCAATACAAGCCCGGAAATCGAAAGTCGAAATTTGAGGCCCGAATGACAGGCAGCATTCCATCGATGATTGAATCCACGTACTCGTCCTCACGGCCCTTGAATTCCTCTGGAACGACGTGGGCACCCAGAAAGGTCGGGACTAAATCGATCGGTTGTTGTGCGTCCAGGAGGCTTATCACCTTGAGGAGCTTGACTTCATTCGTCAAATCCAAGCCGTAGCCTGTCTTTACCTCGGCGGTCGTCGTCCCATGCGCGAGCATGTGTGCAAGTCGAACCGCGGACTGCGCCACCAAGTCGTCAACCGATGCCGCCCGCGTAGCACGCACCGTGCTCATGATTCCGCCGCCCGCCTTCTGGATCTCCAGGTACGTCGCGCCCTGCAGCCGCATCTCGAATTCACCGGCGCGGTCGCCGGCAAAGACGACATGCGTATGAGCATCCACCAGGCCGGGCAAGATGATCTTGCCTCGGGCATCGATCTTGCGCGTCTCGGGACCCGCCAATCCGAGGAGGTCGAGCGTATCGCCGACGGCGATGATTCGTTCCCCTTCAATGGCAATGGCGCCATTACGCAGGATACCCAAATCGCTATGCGCTTGACCCCACTTGGGGGCTGGCCCGGCGAGCGTAAGCACTTGGTTGGCAGAGTGGATGATGAGATCAATCGGCATAGGTGGCCTTTCAATCCTTATCAACCGATCCTGAGAGCCGCGAGCACGACGACAATCGCGGGAGCGATGAAGATGGCCGGCAGGAGGTTCGCCACACGGATGCGCTTCAGATCAAGCAACAGGAGGCCGATACCCATGATGAGCACGCCGCCGGTCGCAGACATTTCGACCACCCAGGGAGTATCGCGCGTCACCGATCCCAGCGCGCTCCCCAAGAGCATGGTGACGGCGCTAATTCCACCCTGGTAGAGCAAGACCGGTAACGCCGCGAAAGCAACTCCGACGCCCAGCGTCGATGCAAAAGCCAGGCCGGCAAACCCGTCCAAGGTGGACTTGATGGCCAGGAGCTTGAAATCGCCGATGAGCCCATCCTGGATAGCGCCCAGGATAGCGAGCGGGCCGACACAATAAACAAGGCTGGCTGTGACAAACCCACGCGTAAAGTTCCCCGCCTCGCCACCTCGCGCAAAGCGCTCCTCTAGCTTCTGACCGATCGTGTCCAGACGCGCTTGAATCTGCAACAGTTCGCCGATGACTCCCCCGACCAGGATGCTGGCCAGGACGATGAGAATATTCTGGGTGGTCAAAGCCATCTGCATTCCAATGACAAGAGTCAACAAACCCAATCCATGCATCACCGTCTCGCGCACCTTGTCCGGCAGTCGGCCGCCCAACAATGTGCCCAGCGTCCCGCCAATGACGACGGTCGCTACATTGATCAATGTCCCAATCACGCTTCCCCTTTTGCATTCATGAATAAAGATTTATGATTTACGATTTAGTATTCCCGACCCGTGGCAGGAGTACCTTCCTCACTGCGAACCAGAAATCAGAAATCGTAAATCATAAATTACTCACACTGTCTCCCTAGCTTCATCCAGCCCCCGGTTGATTTCCGGCGCGCTGTCGGGATTGAGCGCCGCATAGGCCCTTACGAGGCCGTAGCACCCCGCCAGCATCATATCTCCATAAGGAGTAGCAAAATATGGATCAAAGCGAGAGTGGAGGAGCATCCCCCGTCGGGGTCCGACGATCGCGAGAAAATCGAGCGGGACGGGCCGCTTGTCCAACACAAGCGCCCCATGCCCTTTCGAGCCGAACACCGCGTCATGTGTCAGTGTGCCCTCCACGAGTCGCTGGATGAACTGCTCCAATTGCTCCCGTTTCAACTCGCCCGTATGATGCTCGAACAGGCCAGCAATAACGCCATCGTCAAAGCGGAAGGCCAGGGTGTGAAAGTTGCCAACATTGGCTATAACCGCGGTCGGGTGAGCCCGCACCCGGTCATCTTCCATCGCGCCGAGCACTGCGGCGGGCGCCGTGTCCATGATAAGAAGCGGCGCATCCGCCCTGATGCTGTCCGCCACCGCTTGCATGCGAGTGAGACGCGGTGGAATCTGGCCGCGCATAAAAGCAAAGGCGGCAGGACTGTTCAAGGCCTTGATGCGCTCCGCCAGAAACTCGAAACGGAACAGCCGGTCGCTATAGCCCGGCGGGGCATTCCCATGGTCAAACACCGCGACCGCGAGAGCATCGAAATCGAGGTCGATGCCAAATGCGGCAAAAGCGCGCCCCAGCGCAACCAGGTCGACGTCTCGCATCTCGACGCGGCGAATGTTTGGCAAGTGCGCCGCCTCCTCCTGGCTCACGACCTGGATGCCCGACTTTCGCACTTCTTCCAGGTCATCGTTAAAGCTCTTGGCCGCTTCTGGAGTCGCGTAGACTCGCCGGCCCGCACGCAAATGGTCTTCCGCTGCCCAACTCGAAGGACCGCCTCCCATGATCGTGCCGGTCAGCAGTACGTCCTCATTTTGAACCGTCGCTTGCTTGATTTGTCTGGCAACGAGCACGGTCGGAGAGGGCATAATCAGCTGAAGGCAGTTCTCGACTTCAATCGTCGTGTCAAAGAGCAGGATGTCTTGAGTTCCTGTCCCAACATCTATCGCAAGTATCTTCATACTGCGCCCTTCTGATTATTCATGAACTCATTCGCCTCGACTAAAAGATCCCTCAGCCCCTTGAACTTTAGTCTGCCCAGCGCCTCGTCGAGAGTCAACCAGACCCAGTCCTCGTGCTCCCACGAAATCTGGACCGTTTCGCTCCGGGCCTCGGCCAGAAAGTAGATCGCCTGTTTGTGAATTCGCTGCCCGCGCCGTTGATACCAATAATCGTCCACCTTACGAAATCCGGATACCAGATTCACTTCGAGACCGGTCTCTTCCCGGATCTCGCGCAAAGCCGCCGCCCGCTCATCTTCGTGGGCTTCAATCATCCCTTTCGGAAATCCCCAGTAGGTGGAAAGGAGCAGCAGGTATTTGATCTCTTCGCCGCGGTAATAGACGACGGCTCCCGCGGACTCGTCGGCGGCTCGGGCCGATCCTACTCTACTCAAACCGCCTCCTCTTCAAGTAGATTCCCAATCGTCTCCAGCGCTCGACCGAGCCGCACTCCGTACCAGGATACAAGCGTTCCATCTACCAGGTCAAGCCGTGCGTGCTCCAGCCCCGGGATAGCCTTTAGCTCGAGAGCATCCTGGACAGTAAACCGGTATGGCTCGTCTGGCAAGAGTATGATTTCTGGCTTGGCCGCGAGTATTTCTTTGAGAGAGACGCGGGGATAGCGCGTATCACGCCCTTCCGCCCTGGCGGCTTGGGCAAGCGCCAGGTCCGCCGCAAGCGGGAATCGACGCTCGCGCCGGTCAAAGACATTCTCACCGCCGCAGATCCGGATGAGGTCGCCAATAAAGGTTTGTCCATTTGCCGTCATCCACGGGTCGCGCCAGATGGGGCAAAAGACGCGGGGCCGTCGCCGGTGCGGCTTGGTTTCCCAATGAGCAAACATACGCTCGATTGGCGCCACAATCTCTGACGCGTTCCCCGCCCCCACCAGGGCAGCAATATCCCACATCTCCATGATCGCCCCTTGCACGGTGTGAGCAAAGGTCACGAACACGGGGATGCCCTCCGCCTCCATCCTTTCGACATCGGCGCGCCGATTTTCCTCCATATTCGCGATGACGAGATCTGGATGGAGGGCAAGGACCTGCTCGACGGCCGGGTTCTTCGTCCCGCCGATTTTGGCTTTGCTCTTTACTCCTTCGCTCGGATACGTGCAATAGTCCGTCACGCCGACAACTCGCTCCCCGGCGCCAAACGCAAAAAGCATCTCTGTGATGCTTGGCACAAGTGAAACAAAGCGGGCGGACGGCCCGAAAGGAGTGAATTCCCGCCCGCGTGCATCTTCAAGCGGCATAACGACGATTATACCGAAAAGCCCCACCAGGCACAAGCGCGAGCGCCTGCTCTGAACGGCTTGACAACGTTGGCCGAGACCCCACCGCCGCCGCCTCAATTCTGCATCTCTCTCGACTGAGGGGAGAGGGTGAACGATTTGACTTTCATCAGAATTTCTATAAAAACCTCTATAGAAATTGACAGGCGCTAGTGCCAAGTGGTATAATGGAATCAGGTCAAAGATGCCCAAGATTCGCCAAGCCATCCTCGATGCTCTGAGCCGGCGCGGTCCGCTCACCGTGCAAGAGATTGCCCGGGCCGCCCACTGCTCAGAGATGGCGGTACGCTACCATCTGGCCGTGCTCGTCAGACGCAAATGTGCGGAGCCGGTTGAACGGAGGACGCGACCGGCAGTGGGTCGTCCCCAGGTCATTTACGCTCTGACAGGCGACGCGTGCGAAGAGCTGCCCAAGCAGTACGACTACCTGGCAGCAGAATTGCTTGACGGAATCTCCATTATCTTGGGGGCCAAGAGGGCGCGGCTCCTCCTCCGCAGAATCGGGCGGCGAACGGCCGAGCGAGCGCCTGTGCAGGCGAATCTTGGCGTCAAGGCGAGAATCCGCCACGCGACCCGTTGGCTCAACGCCCACGGCTATATCGCGGATTGGCAGGAGGCAAACGGACAGGTGCTGCTCGACGTGCACAACTGCCCTTTTCGGCAAGTGGTACGCGCTCACCGCGAAGTGTGCGAATTGGACTTGACGATGTTGAGTACCTGGCTCGATGTGACTCCAAGGATGACGCGCTGCATCTTTAGTGCCGATGACAAGTGTGAGTTCGTTTTCACACCGAGCCACCTGGAAACAAGAACTGAATGAACGATTCATACGGACGTAGTATTCACTATTTGCGCATATCGCTCACGGACCGCTGCAACTTTCGCTGCGTCTACTGCATGCCCGCGCTCGGGATGACATTTCAACCCCCCTCCTATCTCTTGCAGGACGACGAATTGGTTCGCCTGGTGCGTATTGCCACCACGATCGGCTTTGACCGGGTCCGGTTAACCGGGGGCGAGCCAACCGTCCGTCCGAACCTCGTTCCGCTGGTCGAGGGGATTGCCCACATTCCCGGCATATGCGAAATCGCAATGACGACGAATGCGCTCAAACTCGAAAAGTTGGCCGAACCGCTCGCACGCGCAGGGCTCAAACGAGTGAATATCAGCATTGATACGCTCGACGCGGAGCGCTTTCACAAGATCACTCGATTTGGCAAGTTGGAGCAGGTATGGCGTGGAATTCTGGCCGCCGAAAAGGCTGGCCTGGCTCCCATCAAATTAAACGCCGTGGTCATTCGCGGGTATAATGAGGATGACATCGTGGAGCTCGCGGAATTGACTCGCGAACATCCATGGGACATGCGATTCATCGAGGTCATGCCTCTAGGCACCATCGCAGACTTTCAGGTGGACAGCGTCGTCCCTGTGGACGAAATGAAGTTGCGCATCGAGAGCGCACTCGGCCCGCTCGAGCCGATGGACTGGAACGGCCACAACCCGGCCCGTCCTTATCGCTTGCACGGCGGCGAGGGCACCATCGGCTTTATCAGTTCTGTAACGCAGCCTTTCTGCGCCGGTTGCGACCGCATGCGGTTGAGCGCGGACGGTCACTTGCGTCTCTGCCTTTTACGTGATAACGAGCTTGATCTGCTAACACCGCTGCGGGCGGGCGCTACCGACGAGGAACTGCGCAACCTCATGACGCAGGGCGTCACCGACAAGCCATGGGGACACGGTCTGGCTGAGCACATGATTGCCCATTCCCGGGTCATGTCCCAAATCGGCGGCTAGGAATTGACTGGGTGCTAGATCATTATTTTGGCAAGTCAAGAATCTCATCTGATCTCCAGGGAGATTCGATTATAATGCTTGCTGTTTCTCTCTGAAGGAGGAGACGGAATGGATATCCAGACAACCCCGGCGACGGACGCGGAGCAGGCAACTCTGACTCTGCCCCTTATGACTCTCACTCCCCTCGCGGCCCAAAAGCTCCAGGCCGCGCTCCAGGAAAAGAACCTGGCCGGATACGGATTGAGGGTTTTCGTCTCCGGCGGCGGTTGTTCCGGTTTTCAATACGGAATGGCGTTTGAAAACATGACCGAAGAAGGCGACCATGTCTTTGACGCGGACGGCGTCCGCGTCTATGTAGACAGCGCGAGCGCGCCGTACCTCGAAGGTGCAATCGTCGATTATATTGACAGCCTCATGGGTGGAGGTTTTCGGATCGAGAACCCGAATGCGACGAGCACCTGCTCGTGCGGCCAATCGTTCAGTGCGGGTGATGAGGCACCGCATGGCGGCAGCTGCGGCTGTGGCCACCACTAGACCGTCGGAGACGATTTCAACGACGGCAAGCCCAGTCCGAGCAAGGAGACTGGGCTTGCGTCTTTCAGGAGGAATCCTACATGCATCGGCGCCTTGCCTTCCTTCTGAGCGCAATCATCCTTACGCTTGCAGCGTGCAGTCCCTCTCCAACTCTCGTTCCGCCTACTTCCACCCCCGTCCCCGCGACGGCGACCCCTGCCCCGCCGACTCCCGCTCCCACGCCGGCGAGCGCTGCCCTCAACACAGTCACCTCCGTCGCTTTTGTAAGCTCGACGCAAGGCTGGGTCCTCGGCGGCGATTGCGACGGTTCGGGCGCGTCGAACTGTTCAGTTTGGGCGACAAGCGATGGTGGCAAGGCGTGGGCCCAGCAATACCGGAGCCCGCTTGTTCTGGAACAGGTCACTTTCTTGAACGCGACGACAGGTTGGGTTCTCGGACGGATCACGAACGGATGCTCCGGCCTGACCGAGGCATGCCCGAGTGCGATCCTCGCGACCACAGACGGGGGCAAGACCTGGACGACGCGCGAGCCGGGGAAAATCGCTCTCTCTCACCTTGAATTTCAGAATTCGACCGAGGGGTGGGCACTCGAGACGACCTGCCCCGCCGGGCCGAACGGCCGCTGCATCGGGGACCTGCGAAAGACGAGTGATGGTGGAGCGACCTGGGCAGCCTCTCCAATACCCGGAGTGGATGTCACCGGGTTTAGCTTTGTCGGCCCGTTGCATGGTTGGGCTATTGGCTGGAGCTGTGCAGGACCAACGGCGGAGCGCTGCCCTTTGGTGATCTCGGCGACCACAGACGGCGGCAAGAACTGGTCTCGTCAGTTCCAGAACGAGCAAGACTATAGCACGGTTGCACCTCGAATCACGTTCGCCAATTTGAACGACGGGTGGTGGCTCGCCAGCGGCCCCGCCGGCTGCACCATGGGCGGCTGCTGGCCGGCCCTGTACCAGACAACCGACGGAGGTAGCCTTTATCGGCAGATACAGCCGGCCGATCGATGGAAGACGACGAGCGAGCCTGGCTATTCCGGTTTCCCCGGTACCCCCAAGTTCATCAACGCGTCCGTGGGCTGGATTCCGATTAATGCGGGGGCGGGGCCCGGTGTGGGAGGCATTGCGCTGACAATGGATGGCGGCAAGACATGGGCGCGCGTGGGCGCCAACCTGGGCTGGAGCATTACGGGCGTCTCCGCCGTCTCGGCGCAAGACGTCTGGATAGTCGGGGAGCAGAGCACGCCCACCGGTTCTTCTCCGCTTCTCCTTCACAGCACTGACGGCGGACGGAACTGGCTTCCAGAACTGCCCAAGCCGTAGAGAGCCGATGTTTCGACGACCAAAGGAGAATCTTGACATGGCATTGAAAGAGCAACTGAATGAGGACCTGAAAGCGGCAATGAGGGCACACGACGAGAACCGCGTGAGTGCGATTCGGATGCTCAAGGCGGCCATCTCGAACCTAGAAATCGCTCGCACGGACACCAAGAACAAAGAGTTTGGCAAGTCCGTCACCGAAGCTGATTTGCGAGCCGTGGTAGACAAGCAAATCAAACAGCGACGCGAGTCGATCGAGTTGTACGAAAAAGGCAACCGGCCTGAACTCGCCGCCAAAGAGGCCGCCGAGATCGACGTTCTCGAATCTTACCTACCGAAAAGATTGAACCGCGACGAAATCAAAGCGGAGGTCGAGGGGGTTATCGCCGAGTTGGGCACGCGCGAGTTTCCGAAGGTGATGCGCGAAGCCGCCACGCGGCTCAAAGGCCGGGCCGACGGCAAGCAAGTCAATCAAGTCGTCAAAGAGCTAACGGGGTAGAGAAACGGGGCCGGTTTCATTTCCCATTATACTTGCCCTTCCACAGGAACTTGACAAGCGCCATCATCAAGATGAGTTCGTAGGAGCGTCTGCGGTCCGTAAGCCCTTTGGTCAGGACGCCGATCGCCCCCATTTTGCGTTTCACTTCTTTGATTCCGGTGTAATCGTCCATCGCAGGGCCCAGCTCTCCGCCCGCGCGAATCTGGTCGACAACCTCATCCGGAAGAAGCAAATTGGTCGATCCACCTATTCCGACTCGCCCCCGTCTGTCTTCGACGGCGCACCAAGCGCAGGTCATCATCCCGAACTCGGTCTCGATAACCCCGCCTTCGATTCCCACCCCCCAGTCTGCTTTTGTTGCTAACCGCGCCGCGTGAGCGCGGTTGGCGGCTCCGCGCCGCGTCTCCACATCGCCGACCGGCTGGCTCGGCATGCCCGTCGGCACCTTGAGCGAGACAATCTCTGCTTGGGGGTGAATCCTCCGCATGACATTGCGTACTGCCCGCGTCTTGACCGGATTATCAGTGCCCACGGCAATTTTCATACACGCACATCCTTCCACCGGCTGCCACGAAAGCGCAGAGCAATGAGAACCGCGCGGGTGCAAAAGTCCGCGATCCAGCCCAACCATACACCAAAGAGTCCCAGTCCAAACACGATGCCCATCAAATAGCCAAAGGCGACTCGCACAATCCAGACGCCGATAAAAGTAAAGACAAGGGTCGCCCGAGTATCACCCGCTCCGCGCAGGGCGCTGGCGAGAATCACCGAGATGGCCTGGAGTGGCTGAGCGAGCGCAATAAAAATGAGACACATCTCCCCGAGCTGCATGACGGTGGGATCATCCGTGTATAGACCGACAAAAAAGTGACGGAAAACGTAAAATCCCAGCCCCATCACGCACATCCACACCATGCCGCTCTTGAGCGCTTGCCAAGCACTCGCCTCGGCTCTATCGGGATCGTTGGCTCCCAGGTTTTGACCGACAAGCGTTAGAGCGGCCACGCCAAAGGCAAAAGCGGGAAGGATGGAAAAGTTGGAGATATTGAAGGCAACCTGCTGCGCGGCGAGGTCATCTGTCCCGAGCAGAATGGCAATCGCGCTGAAGGTGAGAAAGCCAAGTTGAAAGACCACCTGCTCCGCGGCGGCCGGCCAACCGATATTCAGGATTCGACCGATAGCCTCGTGTTGCAAGCCCCAGCCGCCGCGCGGGGGCAGTCTGAGAACCGACCCGCGCTTGAACAACACGTACAGGATCAGCACCGCGCCAACCGCGCGCGCCGCAGTCGTCGCGACTGCCGACCCGGCCGCTCCCATCTGTGGAAAACCGAAATTGCCAAAGATCAGCAAATAGTCGAGGACGATGTTGATGACGTTAATGAGTCCCGTGATGAGCATCGGGCTCCAGGTGTCACCCGACCCTCGTAGAGTCCCGCCGCCGATTAGCATGATGCTGATCACAATCGAAAACGTGGAGACGATGCGCAGGAACGTGCCGCCGATGGCCGTAACGTCCGGCGTCGCGCCCATGACTTGAATGATTGAATCGGAAAAAGCGAGGCCGATGGCGGCAACCCCGATTGAGACAAGGACGGCCAGCACAAGCGATTGCTTCGCGATGCGCTCTGCATCTTGCTTGTCGCCGGCACCAATCGCCCGCGCCACCAATGCCTGGTTCCCTACCGAAAGACCCATAAACGCGACCTGCAGGAGAACCATCAGCTGATTGCCGAGACCGACACCGGCAATGGCGTCGGGCCCCAGTTGGCCCACGAATACGAGGTCGACAAAACCAAGCATCGTCTGCAGGAGGTTTTCGACAAGCGAGGGCCATGCTAATTGGAAGAGCTGGCGGTTCAGGCTGATCGGCGCACCCTCGGGAACCGGTTGGCGCAAGGCGTTCAGCCGGGCCACAAGCGTCTTGACGGCCATGAAAGCTCCAAAAAATAGACTGACGGCAGATTATTACCACGAGAGCAGGATGCTGTCAAATGCCATCGGGGTATCGCCGAATATCGCTTACGAAAAGGCACTCGCCTTCCCGTGACAAGGCATGGTTACTGGAGTCAAATGCGCGGAGGCGTTTCGGAGAAGCTTAATCCAGGGGGCGATTGCTCTGCCTGAGGGCACAAATGGTCGAGGACACAGGGAAACCAGGTTTCTTCGAGAAACCTGGTTTCATTGTGCGCGCTAATGAATCCAATCCACGGTGGCGATGTTGCAGCCCGGTCCCTCATCAGTATGGACGACGGCCTTGGCCGTTTCCGCAACCCCGTCGGTGCTGACGATGAAAACATACCAGTACCCCGCCATGTGGCCCCCCTCGTCAATTCCAAGTCGGTATTTCCCTGTCAGTGCGGGGTTCTTGTGCTTGGGGTCAGTTGGATCGACACCCGACATCATCTCGGTGATAGGAGGACCGTCCGGGTCACCCGTGACACGCACCGTGATTCCGTTCACCGGCTTGCCATCATCATAGACCGTCCCCTGAATGCGCGTGTTGACGTCCGATACGCAGGGGCCGATCTGGTAGTGGTAGTAATAGCCGGCTTGAGGATCCGGCGTCGGCGGAGGAGGAACCGGGGTTGGTGGCGGCATGAACCGGGTGGCGGCGACAACCGGAGGCCGCGTCGGCGCTGGTGGAGGAACAAAGACGGTTGGGATGAAGGGTGTGATGGTCGGGAGCGCCGTTATGGTTGGAAAGGGCGCGGTCGGCGACGGGGTGAAGGTAGCCGTGCGCGGCTGCGTCGGGCGAAGCAGAGGCACTCGCGTCGCCGTGCGCGTCGGGGTGGCCATCGCCACCGCGATCATGTCTGCGGTGCGACATCCCAGCATGACAATCCCGGTCAAGCAAACAAGAGCCAAGACTCTGGGGAACAGTGGTTTCACCGCAGCATGGCTCCCATGCTCTCTCAGAAATATCGCTTAACCTCAAACCGGAAGAGGTCTACCGGCTCGTCCAGATCGGCAATGCCCGCTTTCAAGACCCTTGCATAGTAAAGCTGCTTGTCCGCCGTATCAATCGTTTCGAGGTCTGGCAGTAGCAGCCCCCGCCTCCACCGATTGCGTTTCGACTGGACGATCAGGCCGTGTCGCTTGGGGTCTTGATCGCGCGTCGACTCGATCGGCTGAGGAGTCGTGAGCACATCCACAGAGATGGTGAGATCCGTGAGCTCGCGAACCGTCACGGGAGGGAACCGGGGGTCACGCGTAGCCGCGCTAATCGCGTTCGCGATGATTTCTTCCGCGAGGTTTGCTTGTTGCGGTTCAATCGTGCCGATACAACCCCGCAGTTCCTCCCCCTGATGAAGCGAAACAAACACGCCGGCGCGCCCTTGCAGCTCGGCCGGCAGCTCGGCGGGCGGAGCGATCTTCCCATGCTCGCGCACATACGCCTCGATCGCCGTGCGCGCCAGATCGACAAATGGGTGATGTTCGAGAGTGCTCATCGGCGAGCCTCACTCTCCGGGGCCATCTAGCGACGGCCCAAAAGACCTACTTGTAAAAGTCCACCGATCCGAACCAGCACGAGTTCGGGTCGTTCTCGCTCAGATTATTCATGTTGATCGGACCGCCAATCTGGGAAATCCGATTGCCTTGACCGTCAAGAACCCAAACCCAGTAGGAGCCGGGCCTCGGGCCATTTGGGGTCAGAACGAAGGTGTACTCTCCGTACTGATCCGTCGTGACCGGTGGCACCCACTGCGTACTCCCGTCCGCGGCGCCCATAGCCACCTTGATCCCGGGAGTCTTGCTGTTAATATCGTTCTTGTCGTTGTAGACGGCGCCTTTGATGAACGCATTGCCCGCGTGCGTGCAGGTCACAGCCGTCGCTTGGTAGGTGTAGTGAACCGGCACAGGAGTGGGCGGCGCAGGCGGTTGGGTCGGCGCTACCACCACAGGAGGTTGAGTCGGCGGACGCGCGGTTGGCGGACGGGCCGTGGGTTTCTTGATCGGAGCCCGTGTCGGCGCCTTGGTGGCAACGACCGGCACGGCCGTAGGTACTGCAATTTCAGTTGGTATGACCGGAATGGTAGCAACGACGGTCGGGCTAGGCAACGGTGTGAATGTCGGACGAGGGGTGTGCGTTGGGGTCGCGGAGGGCTGTTGCGCCACCAACAAGTCTTCGGTGCGGCACGCTAGTGTAGCCACAAAGAGGATGCCGACGAGCGCAAGACGCGCCCACCACTGTCTCAAGGCCATTGTCTCTGTCTCCTTTGGGTGGATCTGCAAAGGATTATAGCACAACGGGCTTGAAATCCCCAAAAAACGCACTAACCTGTTCTCTTGTTACTGCCGGTCATATTTGACGCGTGTGCGGGAAGTGCGGTTCTGCCTCTGTCCGCGCTCTTGGGCACGTCGGTGAATCGTCCTGTAGCTTGGCGCCTCGATCTCGTTTACGGAGGCATGAGCCAGGTCAAAAACGCGGGTCTGAATCCGGGGATCGATCTCCGCTTCCCGGTGAACGGTGATGACCGTGGGCAGGCGTGTTATGTAGCGGTAGTCGATGATCTGGAACAACTTCTCACGGGCCCAAGGTGTTGCGTTCTCGTTCCCGAGATCATCAAGCACGAGAAAAGGTGCGGCGCGCGTCTCCTCAAACCGCTGATCGTAAGAGACAGGACTGCCGGGAGCAAAAGTTGCCCTCAAGTGATCGAGCAAGTCTGGCACCACTACGAACACTGCCGTGTTGCCGCGTCGTGTAATCTCGTTGGCAATGGCCGCCGCTAAATGTGTCTTCCCGCAGCCATATTCACCGGTAAATACTATAAAGCCGTGCGGATCGTCCGGATAGCTCTTGGCAATATGAAAGATGCGACGTAAATTGTCCCGGGCAGAGCCTTCGAGTTCATCTCCGCGCAGGTTGAATGTATCGAACGTCATTCCAGTGTACAACGCTAGATTTGACATCCCTGTCCCAGCGTCGATTCCACCCTGGCGAAAATCCGGAGCGGTGATCGTGAGAATGCTGCAGAGGGTTGTATCTGCGAGGCGCGAGCGCAACCGCGGGTCAAAGTCTTCCAACTCGCGGTTCGTCGTGATGACCGTTGGCAAGACTGCACTGTACCTGTGGTTTAGCAGTTGGAAGAGCTTTTCTTGCGCCCAGGCTGTCGCACTCTGCGCGCCCAGATCATCGAGAACTAGGAAAGGAGCGGAACTAACCGCTTCGAATCGCTCGTCATAGCTCACTCGGCTGGTCGGCGCAAACGTCGCCCGCAAATAGTCGAGGAGGTCGGGCACCGCGACAAAGAGGCTGGGCTGACCGCGCCGGAGCCGATCGTCCGCCATCGCCGCCGCGAGATGAGTCTTTCCACAGCCATAGCTTCCTTTAAGCAAGAGCCACCCTTTTGGCGCGGCCGCGAATTCTCTCGCGTGTTCATATGCCTGATGCAAGTTCCGCTGCTTGTCCGGATTTAGCCCAATCCCATCCGGCCTGAAGGTGTCGAACGTCATCTGACCGAAATGCGTCAAGCCGCTAGCGCTCAGTAGACCGGTGAGGCCGCTCTGCTGAGTCTCTCGTACTTTGCATTCACAGGGGATTGCGCGGCCGAAATCCGGATGATCCACCGGGACATCCCGGCGAAAGAATCCGGTTCCGCCGCAAATGGGACACACCTGCGGCTCTTCGTCGTCGGACTTACCTGTTGATGAATTGGTCGTATTCATCATTCCACCAATGATCTCGCTTCTTTCGGTCCTCGGTACGACCTTCAGTCTTCCAGCGTTTTAGAATAGCACTAACATAATCCCAGCGGCGCACATTTCTTCGCAAGGCAATCCTGAATGCGTCTTCTATCCATTCCATGGAATACTCTTGCTCCGCTTGTTTCAATTCCTCCGATATGAGAGGTGTGAGCAAGCCGATGTTCTGTTCGTAGAGAACAAAAATGTTCTTGCGACCGATTCCCGACGCCGGTTCTTCGCGGATAGCCTCGGAGGGGGGCGACGCGCGCTCGAGCCTTTCAAACTCTCGCCGGCCGATCTCGCTATTGATAAAGTAGAGAGCAGTGCGCGCATCCGATACGTCGAGGCGCAAAAGCGTGCCACGCTCCGTCGCGAGCGCCAGAGCACGCTCCAGCGCTTTGGCTGCATCGGGACCGGCCCCGGTCAGAGACTCCATGAGCGTCTGGTCAGCCGAGAGTTCGCTCGCCGTCACATGCAAGGTACGGTTCTTTTTGTGGGAAAAGAGCCAGAGGAGATGCAAGACGAGTTTGAGCTCGGCCAAATCCTCGATCGCCGGGCAAAGCTCGCTGAAAAACAGGTTTGGGACCGGTGTGACTTCTACTCTTCCTGGCGGAAAACCCGAAAAGATTTTCATGTGAACGGCTGCGCATCCAGTAGTAAAGCGGAAACTCGTAAGACCGTGTGCTCTCTAGAGCGCGCCGGTACCCGGTTCCACGAGCAGGTTATCAAACATCGCCTGGTCTTCGACAAAGAGCAATTGCAGATCCTTGATCGGTCCGTGACGGTGCTTGGCCACAATGATCTCGGCAATATTCTCCGGGTAGGGTTTGTGAGGATGGGCCGCCTCCCACTTTTCGAGCGTGGGATAGTAGGTCTTTTCACGAAAGATAAAGACCACTATATCCGCATCCTGCTCAATGCTGCCACTTTCGCGCAAGTCTGCCAACTGCGGGCGGTGGTCCTGCCTGGACTCGACCGCGCGCGACAGTTGTGAAAGCGCAATGACAGGCACCCGCAGCTCACGAGCCAATTCCTTGAGCTGGCGGGAGATGGTAGAGATCTCCTGGACCCGATTCTCGGTCCGGCCGCGGACGGTCATCAACTGCAAGTAATCGATGATAATCAGATCCAGACCATGCTCGGACTGGAGACGCCGCGCCTTGGCTCGGATTTCAAGCGGAGTGATGGTGGCACTGTCGTCGATAAAAACCTGTGCTTCAGACAGCTCCCCGGTCGCCCGGACCAACTTGGTCCAGTCTTCGTCCTTGAGCCTGCCGAGACGCAGGTCCTGCGAATCGATGACCGCCATCCCGGCCACAAGGCGCTGGACCAGCTGCTCCGCCGACATCTCCAGGCTGAAGAGGGCGGCCTTTTTCATCTTCCTGATAGAGGCGTGCTGCATTATCGAGAGAGCAAAGGAGGTCTTGCCCGAGCCAGGCCGCCCTGCCACGATAATAAGATCGGAAGGCTGAAACCCGCCCAGGAGACGGTCCAGGTCGATAAAGCCGGAAGGGACGCCGAGGATTTCACCTTGGTGCTTCTGGACATAGTCCAGGTGGTCGATGAATTGGTCCACCGCCACCCGCATGGGAATCATCTCCCGGGTCATCCGACGCTGAGCGACGGCGAAGATGGCCTCCTCGGCCCGGTCGATGACGGCGTCGATTTCCTCCGAGCCATCGTAAGCCAGTCCCGCGATCTGGGTGGAAGCGGCAATCAACCGCCGCAGGGTGGATGTTTGCTCCACAATGCGAGCATAATGCTCAATATGGACGGCCGTAGGCACTGCATTGATCAATGCGGTAATATAGGCGGCCCCACCGGTATCATTCAGGCGGTTGTTCCGCTCCAGCTCGGACACCACCGTCAGAAAATCGATCGGTTCCCGGCGTTCGTGGAGCGCGAAAATGGCTTCGAAAATCCACGCGTGTTTTTCCAGGTAAAAGTCCTCTGCGCGGAGTATCGGAGCCACTTTGATGATGGCATCAGGATCGATCAACAAAGCACCGAGCACGGCCTCCTCGGCTTCGATATTGCTCGGTACCATCTTGGGGGCCGCGCCAGTGGTTCGGATATCCATCGGTCCGTCGCCGTCTCTTGGAATGAAACCTCGCGCAGCTCCCGCGGGGTCTGCGAGATCGCGAGGCGTGCAACCCGACGGGGTGGGCCCGTCGGCGATCGTCAAGCGGGGTTAATCGCTCTTGCTTTCCTCGCCGCCCTTACCGAGATCGTCCAGGTCAAGATCTTCGATCAGGTCCTTAAAAGCGCCCAGCTTTTCGGCTTCCTCAGGACTGACCTCCTCAGTGCTGGAGGTGGGCCGAATGGCCGCTTTGTCCATGACCACCTGAGCAACAAAAATCGGGATTTGGAAGCGGACCGCAAGCGCAATGGCGTCGCTCGGACGCGAATCCACCTCCACATGCTTTTCGTTCAACTCCATCACGATCCGCGCGAAAAAGGTATCGTCGCGCAAATCGTTCACGATCACGTGCGAGGGTACTCCCCCGGCCTCTCGGATCATGTTCTTGAGCAAGTCATGCGTCAGAGGCCGCGCGACCTGGTTGCCGTTCAATGCGATCGTGATAGCGTCCGCCTCAAAGGGCCCGATCCAAATGGGCAAAAAGCGGTCCTCGTTGTCCTTGAGTACGACGATTCGGTGTGGTGAGATCAGACTGACACGTATGCTGTCAATTGAAACTTCGATCAAATCTGAATCCATCGGCTATCCTCCGCTCCAAGCGCGCGGTCGACCTGGCCGCACCGCGATTCGTAGGCCTTATTATACCACATCCTAGTTACCGCAACAACCAACCTCTTTTGTCTGTTTTCACACTTGTGCTATAATGCAGCGAGCTTTGCCAAGGGAGTCCTTGCATGCCATTCGATCTGAGCGGGCTCGGAGCCATTCTACAGCTCTTTGTCGCGGTCTTCGGAGCTTATCTGCTCGCCATCTGGATCAGCTTGATCGTCTGGACCTTCCGCGATATACGAGCGCGCAGCCAAGATCTCTTCACCCAGCTCCTATCCGTGGTCATGGTTGTGATTTTTAGCATCCCCGGGCTCTTGCTCTACTTTCTTCTTCGCCCGCGAGAAACGCTCGCCGAGGGCTACGAACGCGAACTGGCCGACGAGGCACTGATGCAAGACATCGAAGAGAAACAGGCGTGCCCTGTCTGTCACCAGAAGATCCAACCTGATTTTATATATTGCCCCAACTGCCATACCCGGCTCAAGCGCCAATGCGATCACTGCCATCGCATCCTGAACCTGCGATGGACAATTTGCCCCTATTGTGGGGCCGGCCTGACCACTCTCCCGACCCCATCCAACAGCCCTGTCCTCGAGTACACCCGCGAAGGTTCAGACGCCGTAAAGCGTTAGCTGGGAAACACGAACCAGGTTTCTGATAGAAACCTGGTTTTTTCATCCTTTTGCCCAAAGAGACCCGCCGAATCGGCTGGCCTGTTCTCTAAGGACTCTCTAAACTCCCGCTGGGTCCTTTACCTTCATCCCCCATCCTTCTGCCCTTCAACGCGCCTCGCCGAGGCGCGACTCGGTCTGTCAACAGCCCGGCTCACCGGCGTGTCCGCAGCACGCCTGGTGTCTAATGATCCGCAAACTCAAATTCCGCACGAGGAGACGGATCTTTTTGGGCCAAGGCATAGGTGCCTCGAGATTGGTCAGGAACGCGCGCGGGCTTGCCCGCCTTGACTTGTCGCTCATGGTACTTTACAACTCCTCCCCCACCACCCGCACCTGGACCATATTTGTCCTTCCGGCAGCGCCTACCGGAACACCGGCGGTGAGGACTACCAAATCGCCCTGATCGACGACCCCATTTTCCAATGCCGCAGCGAGGCTCGCGCTCACCATCGCCTCCATGGTCGGAGCCGATGGCACAACCACGGATTGCACCCCCCAGACCAAAGCGAGACGCTTGTACGTATCCTTGTTCACCGTGATGGCAAAGATAGGAATACGCGGCCGGTGCCGGGAAACCATCCGCGCCGTATAGCCGCTCACCGTCGCCGTGAGTATGGCCCTCGCTCCCAACTGCAGGGCAATCTCGCACGTGGTCTTGCCGATCGCATCCGTGATGCTGGGCGCCCGCCCGAATGGTTCCCGCAGCGGCGCCTTAAACAAGACCTCCTGTTCCACAGCATGAGCTATCCGCACCATGGTCTGGACCGTCTCAATGGGATACTTGCCCATTGCGGTCTCTTCTGACAGCATCAACGCATCGGTCCCGTCAAGAATGGCATTCGCGACGTCGCTCGCTTCCGCCCGTGTCGGGCGCGGGTTCTCCACCATGGATTCTAGCATCTGAGTGGCTGTGATCACCGGCTTCCCCGCCGAATTCGCCTTGCGGATAATTCCCTTTTGATAGATCGGCACCTGCTCCGGAGGCGCTTCCACCCCCAAGTCACCGCGGGCGACCATGAGCCCATCGCTCGCGTCGAGAATGGCGTCGATATCCCCGACCGCCTCCGGTTTTTCTATTTTGGCAATGACGGGTATCGTCGCGCCGCGAGCAACCAGCAGACGCTTGAGCTCCAAGACGTCTCCGGCTTGCTGGACGAAGGAGAGGGCAATGTAATCCACTCCCTGGTCAATCGCAAAGGCAAGATCCTCGCGATCCTTCTCCGTCAAGGGCGCAATGTGAAGACGCACCCCGGGCAGATTCACCCCTTTGTGGGATTCGAGCCGTCCCCCCGTCACCACGCGTGTCTCGATCTCCGTCGCGCTCTTGGAGACGACGGCTAGTTCGATCAGGCCGTCGTCCAGCAATAGGCGGCTGCCGGGCTCGACGGATCGGGGCAGATCAGGAAAATCGACATGGATGGCGCGGGCGTCGCCGGCAGCGGGCCGTGTAGTGAGCGTAAGAGGAGAGCCCGCCTTGAGGTCGAGTGATCCGCCGGCAATGTCGCCGACGCGAATCTTGGGGCCTTGCAAGTCGCCGAGGATGGCAAGAGCTACGCCTTCCTCCCGAGCCAGGCGCCGAAGCCGCTCGATAGAAGCCGCGTGTGTCGCATGGTCGCCGTGCGAAAAGTTCAGCCTGGCGACACTCATGCCCGCTCGAATGAGGCCGCGCACGACCTCGTCCGTTTCCGAGGCCGGTCCTAGAGTGCAAACGATCCGCGTTCGCGGGGACATGGATTACTCCGCCCGCCGCACCCAAACAAAGCCCGCGACCTCACGGCTGAGCGAGAGCGTACGATTGTCCAGGCGCAGTGTGAAAGGTCCGTTGAGGGGCGCAATTTCGACGACCTTCACCTTCGCGCCGGGCATGAGCCTCCGTTCCCCCAAGTACTTGAGCAACTCGGCAACGTTCTCCGCGTATTCGGAGACACGTGTGACGACGACTTGGTCGCCCTGCCGAGCAGCACGGAGCTGAAAAGACTTGAGGTCGGTTTCGGACGTATTTACATTTCCGGGTATCGGATTCCCATGGGGACAGGTCCTCGGGTAACCCAGGTGCTCGTTCAAGCGTTCCGCAACCTCATCCGACATAGCGTGCTCCAGGTGATGCGCCTCGGCATCCGACTCTGCCCAATCTAGCCCGAGCACATCCGTCAGCCACCGCTCGACGACTCGATGACGCCGTTGCAGGTGCTCGGCAGACGCCAGTCCCTTCCGAGTCAGATGGATTTCCTTGTCCTCGTTCAGCTCGATGAGCCCATCCCGCACCATTCTCTTGAGCGTCGCCGTGACCGTCGGACGCGAGACGTGAAGCGACTCGGCCAGGCGGGCGCCGATGACGAGCTGGCCTTCAGCGGCCATCATATAGATGATTTCCAAATAGGCTTCGACGGTGGGAGTCGTCATGCTCGCCTCCGGCGTGTGGCGCAAACTCTAACAATCTTCAATCTTGACAAACCCTCCATATTAGGCTACACTAACCACAGTTGTTCGTATCGCCTTATCTCGTTTGTTGTCCTAGGCTCATTATATCTTACAAACGCGCCTCTGTAAAGAGAGCAAAGGAGCCCTATGCTGTCTGCCCTCTTGATTGCAGCCCGCGAGGGCCTGGAAGCTGCACTGATTGTCGGCATCGTCCTCGGCTTTCTCCACAAGACCGAGCGCCGCGGGCACACGTCTTTTGCATGGCTTGGTGTCGCCGTTGCCGTCACGGCGAGCGTCGCGCTCGCCCTCCTGATGCGATTTGTGGGAGCCGAATTGAAGACTCCTTACGAGCAGATGTTCGAGGGGACGACCATGCTTCTCGCCGTCGCGGTCCTCACCTGGATGCTCTTCTGGATGCGCTACCAGTCCCGCTTTTTGAAAGTTGACCTGGAGCGCAAGATGCAATCGGCAATCTCCGATGGGCAGAACTGGGGCCTTTTTGCAATTGCTTTTCTCGCCGTCTTCCGCGAGGGACTCGAGACCGCGCTGTTTCTTGCCGCGAACGCCTTTGCCGCAGACGCAGCCTCCACACTCGCCGGGGCGCTCTTGGGATTGGCACTCGCGGTAGCTGTGGGCGTACTCATCTACATCTATGCCGTTCGAATCGACATTCAGCTCTTTTTCAATGTGACAAGCCTTTTCCTCATCGTTTTTGCCGCCGGCCTCGTAGCCGGTGGCATCCACGAGTTTCAAGAGATCGGCTGGCTGCCGATTCTCACCGGGGTCGCTTGGGACACCAAGTGGCTCCTGGCCAACGACTCTGCTCTCGGATCAGTCCTTCGGTCGCTCGTCGGCTACAATGATCAGCCGTCCCTCCTCGAAGTCGTCAGCTACCTAGCCTATTGGATTGTCATCCTCCAGGCCATTCGATGGTGGACACAGCATCTCGCCGTCCGCCTAATCCGAGAGCGCGCCTCAGCTCAATCGAATATGTAAGATGGAGGGCGGAATCACATCCGCCCTCCATTTTCTATACTCCTTCGGCGAGGATGATGGCCTCCGCCACTTCTCGCATGCTCTTGCGTGAGGCTCGCGCCTGCTGCTGAATACGCGCAAATGCCTCTTGCTCTCCGATCGCGTGGCGTTTCATCAATATCCCTTTCGCTCGTTCGACGAGCTTCCGCGTCTCGAGCGCCTCCTTCAACCCTCCGATTTCATCGTGCAGGACCGCCTTTTCCAATTCACCCGCCGCGACATCGGCAATGATCGACAAGAGCTCGACCTCATCCGGAGAATACTCACGCCCCGCGCGCGTCTGCACGTTGAGTGCGCCGATTGCTTTGCCCCGTGCAATGAGTGGCACGGCCAAGAGGGATTGAAAAACTGTCTCTTTGGTTTCGGGTAGGTACTTGAAACGCGGATCGTGCGAAGCGTGGCTCGCCGCGATGGGCTTGCCCACTTTGGCCGCATAGCCCGTGAGGCCTTGCCCCAACTTGAGCCGCGCGTGGCCGACGGCCTGACTCGCCAACCCGGTCGTCGCCTTGAGCACGAGATACTCTGCCCCATCTTCCAATAAGTAGATCGAGCACGAATCCACATCCATCACGCGTGCGGTCTTGCGGGTGATGAGCCCCAGAGTCTCCTCGAGGGACCAGGCCCCGCTAATCGCCCGGGTAATCTCTCGCAGAGCGGAGAGCTGGGACTGGAGTTTTTTGGCAAGAGCATCAGAGGTAGGCATGAATCGATTATAGGAGAGCCGCGCGAATTCGTCAAGCAGAGAGTTGGTTGTTTCTCCGGCTTGTGGTATAATAAGGGTCGATTTTTGGAGGAAGCGAATGGCCAGGAGATCTAAACCCAAGACCCAAAAGAGAGATTGGCGCTGGTATGCGTCATTTGGCCTGAACGGATTGGTCGCGCTGAGCATGATATTGGGCACCGTCCTTTTGTTCACCGGCGGCTCCATCATTCAGCGACAGCCGGTACCCACGATTGCAGTACCGACCATCTCCACTGATGCGAGCAACGCCGGGGCTGCCGCAACCCCACCGGCGGTAGCCCCGACAACCGCGCCGAGCGCGCCCAACCAGGCCGCTCCGACGCCCACGCCCAAAGTGAGCGCAAGCAACTCAGCTACCACGTCCAGCCCCGGAAAGTAAGAATCGCCGTTGCGGTAACTACCGCAACGGCGATTCGCTGTCAGGCTGTTGTTATCCCGGTTTGACTTGGATGACCTTTGGCTTGATCTCTTCCGCTTTCGGGATCGTCAAAGTCAGTACGCCATCCTTAAAGGTAGCCTCGGCCTTGTCTGCCTGCACCGGCATCCCCAACTCTATTACACGAGCAAAGGGCCCATAGCGTCGCTCCTGCAGCAAGTAAGAGCCCTCTTCCTGCGGCGCCTTGGTCTCGCCGCGAATGTTGACCGTGTTTCCTTCGATGGTGATCTCGACGTCGTTCGGGTCCACACCCGGGACAGACGCACGGACGACGATTGCGTCTTTGGTGCCCTGGATATCGATGGGCAGGTACCTGCCGACTTTGCCTTCTGCCCACATTTGGGTCGGTCGGACAAACGATTCCTCAAACAGGCGATCCATCGCCTGGCGGAGCGTCACAAAATCCTTGGGTTCCCAGCGTGAGACGCTCATGGGTCCTCCTGTGTAAATGAGATTAGCTCTTGGCTTTGACTTTGATGCTCTTGGGCTTGACTTGCTCGCTCTTTGGGATTTTTAAGGTCAGCATCCCGTTGTCAAAGCTAGCTTCAGCCTTGTCTGTTTGGAGCCCGCTGGGAAGGGTCACCGAGCGCTCGAAAGCGCCGTAGCGACGCTCTTTCCGCAGGTAGTTTTCCTTATTCGCCTCTTTCTCTTCCTTCGTTTCGCCGCGGATCGTGAGCGTGTCGCCTGTGAGAGAAATATCGACCTCTTCCGGCTTGACGCCCGGCAGCGCGGTCTTGACGACCACATCATCCTTGGTCTCGTACATGTCAAGCGCCAAATCGGCGCCTCCCATGGGCATCAGCCAACCGGAGCGCGGCCTCACGAACGAGTCTTCGAAGAGACGGTCCATCGCGTCCCGCAGTGTCATCATGTCGCGGAAAGGTTCCCACGGTACCATGCTACTCATAGATCCTCCTACATTCTTGTTGCCCACTCGGGCTATTTTCAGGCAACGAAAAGGTGGGTTTTTGCCCCCGTTGCCACCGCTGACGAGAATCTACCACAGATTTTATTAGTTGTCAATAGCTCTGACAATATCATTGTCAATCTTTATTAAATCTCTAATATAGGCATATTGACAATAAATGTTGAGGATGCTATAATGCGTTCAGATCTGATCTCAGGATGGGTTGGGGACAAGCGTTATGGAATATAAGGACTATTATCAGATTCTCGGCGTCAGCAAGGACGCAAATGAAAAGGAAATCAAGCAAGCTTATCGTCGGCTGGCCCGCAAGCTTCACCCTGACGTCAACCCAAACAACAAAGCCGCTCAGGAAAAGTTCAAAGAGATCAACGAAGCCTACGACGTCCTGTCAGATTCGGAAAAGCGGAAAAAGTACGACGCGCTGGGGGCGAATTGGCAGCAGTACGAACAGTATCAGCGCGCCGGTCAGCAGGGCCCTTTCCAGTGGGGCGGCACCCCCGGCGGCAGCCAGTATCAATACCGCACGGTTACTCCTGAGGAAT
Source organism: Chloroflexota bacterium (assembly GCA_023381515.1). Next base: position 84,746 of record JAMCQI010000091.1, read on the forward strand.
TCGAGAGGATGTTCGGCGGTGGCATGGGCGGCGGAGTCGGAGGTGAAGATTTAGGTGGGTTCTCCGATTTCTTCCGCACCTTTTTTGGCGGCGGCTTCGGCGGAGCGCGTGCCCAGGCAAGAGCGCGGCGAGGCCAAGATATTGAAGAGAATATCAACGTGAGCCTGCATGAGGCCTTCAGCGGCACTTCCCGCATGCTCCAAAAGGACAGCCGTCGTCTGGAAATCAAGATCCCGCCGGGCGTCAAGACTGGCTCGCGGATTCGGTACGCGGGCGAAGGGATGCCTGGATCCAACGGGGCGCCGGCGGGTGACCTGTTCCTGCGCGTCAACGTGACCCAAGAGCCCAACATGGAGCGCCGCGCGGATGACTTGTACATGGATCTTGGAGTCGAACTTTACACGATGATCTTGGGTGGAGAGACATACGTGCCCACCCTCAAAGGTCAACTCGCACTCCGGATACCGCCTGAGACACAGACGGGCAGGACTTTCCGGTTGGCCGGCCAGGGGATGCCCAAGCTGAATCAACCGAACACATTCGGCGACCTCTATGTCAAAGTGCATCCCATCCTGCCCCAGCACCTCTCCCCAACGGACCGCGAGCTGTTCGAAAAGCTGGCAAAGGTCCGCCGGGCAGGAGCACAGGGTAACCCGAGCGGCGCCTAAGCCAAGCTAGCGATTGGAGATGGCATCATGGAATTGCTCAGCGACGATGAACCGATCTATGTAATCAGCGTCGCCGCGCGACTGGTTGACATGCATCCGCAGACCCTGCGCTATTATGAGCGCGCGGGCCTGCTCAAGCCAACACGTTCTTCCGGAAAAATCCGCTTGTACTCTGCACGCGAAATAGAGCGGTTGAAAAAGATTTCGCGGCTCACCAACGAACTGGGCGTGAATCTGGCCGGGGTGCAAATCATTATCGATCTGACCGAGCGCATGGAGAAACTGCAAGAACACCTGAAGCAGCGTGAAACCACGCTGCAAAACGAGATACACCACCTGGAGGTGGACCTCGAGACCCTCCGTCAGAACTGCGATGGTGGAGAGAATGCAAGACGAGACTCCAGCGAACGCTCGCCCTGACACCTGGTCACTATTCCAGTCGAGCATACAATTCTGAACCAAGGAGCAACCGAATGAAGTTGAACACCCCTCCCAAAATGGACGAGCACGCTCCCGGCGACGAAGAATTGATCGTCTCGGTGCGGGATGCGCTGCAGCGCTACAATCCGACCCATATGTGGGGTGACAGCATTGAGATTGATGCGCGGAACGGCCACGTGACCCTTTCTGGCGTGGTGCGCAGCCAAACCGCCAAAGAGACGGCCGAGCACATCGCACAGCAAGTACGCGGAGTGAGGAGCGTCGAGAATCGTCTGGTCGCCGATGCGGACGTCGAGATCGCGATCGGCGAGGCGCTCGCTGCCGACGTACAGACACGCGTCGTTTTTCCAGGCATTCTCGTCGGAGTGCTCTTTGGAGTGGCCATCCTGAAAGGCACTGTACCGAGCGCCCAGGTCAAGGAGTGCGTGGAACAGATCGTGCGCGCGGTTCCGGGAGTTCGCTCCGTAGACAGCCAGTTGCTCACTCCACCGTCGGCTGCACCTCTCAGACAGGGAACCCCGACAGCGCAAGGCGTTTAGTTGACGGCCAGAATCCGAGCAGCAAAGGTGCGGGGGCCGGTAGCGCCCCCGCACCCTCATAGCAGAGGTACGAATGATTCCAATCTCCGATTCCAACCGAACGCGCCGTGTCCCTATCATGAACTGGATGCTGATTGCGGTCAATGTGGTTATTTTTTTGCATGAGCTGTCCATGCCGGTCGGCCAACTGGACCATTTCCTAACCGTCTGGGGCGCCGTCCCAAGCAGCATCCTTTTCGCCCTCGCGCATCCGTTCAAGGCACCCTTGACCATCTGGGCTACCTTGGTGACATCACAGTTCCTCCACGCCGGCTGGTTACACATTCTGGGCAACATGCTCTTCTTATGGGTCTTTGGCGATAACGTCGAAGACGTGCTCGGGCATTTGGGGTATTTGATCTTTTACCTGGTGAGCGGGATCGTCGCCGCGCTGGCCCAAGCCATCGTGAGCGGACCCAGTCCCATCCCCGCGATCGGCGCGAGCGGTGCCATTGCAGGAGTGTTAGGCGCCTATATCATTCTCTATCCCTGGGCACGCATCAGCATTCTGTTCCCGATTTTCATCCTGTTTACGACGATACAAATTCCCGCCGTCATCGTCATTGGCTGGTGGTTCATCCAACAATTCTTTTACGGAATTGGCGTCTTGAGCGAGACGGCGGGCGAAAGCGTCGCATTCTGGGCGCATATTGGCGGTTTCGCCGCAGGGTTTCTCATGATTCTGCCGTTCATCGGACGAGCTCGTCGGATGAGGCGCGTGCCGACTTTCTGATTAATGGCCAAATCACCGAAGAAATCAACTGGATCATTGTAGAGCAATGGCCGCCATAAACGCGACCATAAAGCGAGGAAAAGACAATGGCATTTAATATGAACAAACTGACGGAAAAGGCGCAGGAGGCCGTCATCGCGGCGCAGGAGCTGGCACAGAACCAACAGAGCAGCCAGATCGAACCTGAGCATTTGATGATGGCGCTCCTGACCCAGTCCGAAGGCGTTGTGCCTCAGATTCTGAGCAGCATGGGAGCGAATCTCCAGACTTTGTCTCAGGAATTCGCCTCAGAGCTGAACCGGATGCCAAAGGTGTATGGAGCGACGCAGGTCGGCCTCTCATCGCGGCTCGGGCGCGTCCTCGACAACGCCATGCAGCAGGCAAGCAATCTGCACGACGAGTATGTCTCGACCGAGCACCTTTTCCTGGCGCTCCTCGAGACCGCCGGCGGCGCGACCGAAACCATTCTGCGCGGCGCGGGCATTAATCGAGATCTAGTCCTCCGCGCCCTCACCCAGGTGCGGGGCAACCAGCGCGTGACCTCACAGAATCCAGAGACAACCTACCAGGCATTGCAGAAATATGGGCGCGATTTGACCGATCTGGCGCGGCGCAACAAACTGGACCCGGTGATCGGACGAGACGAAGAAGTGCGCCGTGTGATGCAGATTCTCTCCCGACGCACCAAGAACAACCCGGTGCTGATTGGCGAGCCGGGCGTCGGCAAGACGGCCGTCGTGGAGGGACTCGCCCAGCGGGTTGTGCGCGGGGACGTGCCGGAGCCGCTCAAGAACAAAAAGATCGAGCAGCTCGACATGGGCGCGCTCGTGGCCGGGGCTAAATACCGGGGCGAATTTGAAGAGCGCCTGAAAGCCGTGCTCAAGGAAGTGACATCGGCGGAAGGCCAGCTCATCCTGTTCATCGACGAGATCCACACCGTCGTGGGCGCCGGCGCGGCGGAAGGCGCGATGGATGCAAGCAATATGCTCAAACCAATGCTCGCCCGCGGTGAACTGCACGCGATCGGCGCCACCACACTGAACGAGTACCGCAAATACATTGAAAAGGACGCCGCACTCGAACGCCGCTTCCAGCCCGTGCTGATTGCCGAGCCGAGCGTAGAGGATACGATCAGTATTTTGCGCGGGCTGAAGGAACGCTACGAGGTCCATCACGGCGTCCGCATCAAGGACTCGGCACTCGTCGCCGCCGCGGTCCTTTCCAAGCGCTACATCACCGACCGGTTCCTTCCAGACAAGGCAATCGACCTTGTGGACGAGGCGGCTTCCCGCCTACGCCTGGAGATCGATTCGATGCCGGCCGAACTGGACGAAATCACACGGCGCATCAAGCAGCTCGAGATCGAGCGAGTCGCGCTGCAGAAGGAAAAGGATCAGGCCTCGCGCGAGCGGCTGGCGCGCCTGGAAAAGGAATTGGCCGACCTGAAAGAGAAATCCTCGGCGCTGACGGCCAAGTGGAAGAAAGAAAAAGAGCTGATCGGCGAGGTCCGCTCACTGCGGGAGCAGCGGGAGACGGTCCTGCACGACCTGGAGCGGGCCGAGCGTGAATCGAATCTTGAGGAGGCCGCGAGACTGAAATACGGCCGGCTCGCCGAGATTGATCGCAAGCTCAAGGACGCGGAAGCCCGCGTTGTTAAAGTCCAAAAGAGCGGGCCGCTTCTGAAAGAGGAAGTGGACGAGGAAGATATCGCACAGGTCATTTCCAAATGGACGGGTATCCCAGTGTCGCGCTTGATGGAAGGCGAGGTGCAAAAACTACTCAAGATGGAAGAACGCCTGCACAAACGCGTCGTGGGCCAGGATGAAGCGATCACCGCGGTGGCGAATGCTGTCCGCCGGGCCCGCGCGGGCCTGGGGGATATCAATCGCCCTATCGGTTCGTTCATCTTTCTCGGTCCGACGGGCGTCGGCAAGACCGAACTCGCACGCGCTCTGGCCGAATTCCTCTTTGATGAAGAAAACGCGATGATCCGTATCGACATGAGCGAATACCAGGAGAAACACACGGTCGCCCGTTTGATCGGCGCCCCTCCAGGCTATGTCGGTTACGAGGAGGGGGGACAACTTACCGAAGCGGTGCGCCGCCGCCCTTACTCGGTCGTCCTCTTCGACGAAATCGAAAAAGCGGCGCCCGACGTGTTTAACGTCATGCTCCAGATCCTGGACGACGGGCGGTTGACGGATGGTCAGGGCCGGACGGTTGATTTCAAGAATACGGTCATCATCATGACGTCGAACATCGGTACCGACTACCTGACCCGCGAGTTCTCGACCGATGACCCAAACGTACGCGAGACGGTGCTGAACGCCCTGCGAGCTCGGTTCCGTCCCGAATTCTTAAACCGAATCGACGAGATCGTACTTTTCCACCCGCTGTCGCGGCTCGACCTGCAGCAGATCGTCGACATCCAGATGGAGCTCGTGCAGCGGCGTATGATGGAGAGGAATATTCACATCGACCTGACTGAGAAAGCGAAAGCATTCCTGGCCGAGCAAGGGTTTGATCCGGTGTACGGGGCGCGCCCGCTCAAACGAACGATCCAGAGGCTCATCCTCGACCCGCTCGCGCTGCAGGTGCTCGAAGGCAAATTCAAGGAGGGGGACACGGTCGTCGTGGATCTCGAAAATGGCAAGCTCGTGTTCCTCAAAGAAGAGAAGCACAAAAAAGAGCCGAGAGAAAAGGTCCCAGCATAAGTGGCAGACGAACTGCAATGTCAGATGAGGGAAAAAGCTTGCCCCGAGGGGGCGAAGCGGAAAGGAAATTGCTCCAGGCACACATGCCTGGAGCAATTTCCTTCCAGAATCACTCGGTTCCTTGCCCGTCGACCTAGTCAGACTGACGAGAAAGGAGGACCAAACATGGCTTTACTTCGCCGGGCGCACCTCGACCTGCATAAAGCTGTCCTGAGTGCTGATGCTCTGGATGCGGATTTGCGTGCCCGTGTTCGGGTTCTTGACACTCCCCTGGGGATTCGCAGAATCCCAATAGAGGGTGCGGTCGTCAAAGACCGGTACGGCAGGCAGACTCGGGATCGGGGATAGGACGCTGTTGACATGCAGGTTTTTCAGCGCGTCAGTGGGGGTCAGCGTAAAGGTCGAGTCATACGTCTGGATGCGGTTGCGCCAGACCGCACCGTTCACATTACGCAGTGCTGCAAAGTGCGCGTCGATCGGCAGTAGCAAGCCCGCGCCCGGATGGAGCCGCGTCTTGTTGTTGTTTTGCGAAGTATCCCAGTAGTTGACGAGCATGCCGTCCTGGTAGGGAAAGTGGTCCACATAGTTGACCAAGGCGGGATTGTTGATGTACCCGAAAAAGTACGGCCCAACCTGTAGCGTGCTGTCATAGCCCTTGTACTGCCGGTACTCGACTACGTAATAGTGGTTGTACAGCTTGGACTCAGTCCCGGTCGTCACGTGGAAGCCGGTCGTGGGTTTGTAGGTCCAACCCGCATCTGTTTCGGCGCCATCCGTCGCCAGCCCCGTGATGTTGATGTTATCGACCATAAAGCCGAACCCGCCCGTGTTGGCATCCGTCCAGTAGCGGAATCCCAGGAGGACACTACCCGCGGGCACATTCGCCGTGAGATCGACCCAGCCGCTGGAGGCGCCGGTGATGCCGTAGCCAAAGTTCTGGCCATTCGGATCTGTCGTCGTCGAGAGATTGGTCTGGATGCTCTTCCACGTCGCGCCGTTGTCCGTCGAGTACACAAGGTAGGCGTAATCCCAATCAAGCTCGATGCTGTACTTGACCTTGGCCGACAAGGTTGCATTTGCAGGTAGGTTGAACGCCTTGTACATGAAATTGTTGAGATTGTCGCCGGCGCTGCTGTAGTAATATTTAGACCCCTCGAACGCCGTCCCAATGTTCGTCGTGACCGACTTCTTGGGCAACACGACGAACAAGCCCTGAGCCTGCTTGGTGTTCGCTTCCATCGGGCCAAGCTTGAACTCTGCCTTCTGACCTGCAGAGGCGACCTGATAGTTCAGCCAGCCGAGCTGGAATTTCTCCCAGGCGCCCATGTGGCTGGACTTGCTCCCGATATCCTCTTTGCCGTCGCCCATCCATGAGCCGGATGACATCAGCGTCCAGAAACCGGTCCCGTTTTCGCCGCCCGACGTGTCGTACAGGTCGGGGAGGCCGAGGTCGTGGCCGAACTCGTGAGTAAAGACTCCCACGCCGCCGTTCTCCGGCTGGATCGTGTACTTGCCGACCCAATAGTTGCTGTTGCCGATCTGGATGCCACCCATCTTGTTGAAAGCTGGGCCGGCTTGGCCAATCAGGTTGTAGTAAGCATACCAACTGTGGCTCCAGATGGCCTCAGCGCCCAGGGCGCCGCCGCCGGCCTCTTCACCTTCACCGGAGTGGACTGACTGGAAGGTGTCGATGTAGCCATCGGGCTCGTCAAAGTTGCCATTGCCGTTATAGTCGTAGCGGTCTCGCTTGTCGAACTGGCTCAGATACTGATTGATCTGCTCGGGCGTCTTGCCGGCTGCGATCTGCTTGTTGTACCACCCATTGACCGTGTCCCGAATGAAGAGCCAGACATTCGAATCGGGATTGTCGTCGTACACCAGGTGATTGCCGACGGGGATCCAGTCGGTCGCTTCACCCGCCACCGTATAGCGCCCAGAGGACTGCTCGAGGTAAAAGTTGGCCATCGAGTTGGCACCGGGTGTACGGCTGTACAGCAGATTGTCCATATGGGCCTTGCTGAAATCCGGAACCCATAGTGTTGTGTTGTTGACTGCGCGGTCAGGCTCGGCGATGCTATTGTGCGGAAAATCGCTGAACTCGCCCATGACGGTCCAGATCATGCCGGTACCTTCAAGCTCGAGCTGGACGTACTGACCACGCGCGACCTGTTTGGTCTTGCCGGGCGCCTTGCCGTTGAGCTTGGCTTCGAGCGCTTGGGCCTTGAGTTCCGCCTGATGAGTAGTCTGCGGGTCTGGCTTGGCATCTTCCCTCGCAGGGCCGGGCTCGTTCTTGCCGTCGCCCGCGGCCGCTCCGTTTGCGGCGTTAGGAGCAGCAAAGACACCCGGTGCGAGAACGAGCAACAAGGCGAATACCGCAACGAGGCTGAGCACTAGCAGCATTCTGGATTTCATTGTTCCTCCTCTGTTGTGCTTGCAATGTGGGCGGATCTACGGGCACCAACCTCTGGCGTGTGGTCGTGATAGGGCATCACCTCCTCTGGACAGATTTCCCCCGTTTTTTACGTCGTTGTCTGTATTGACCGTGTCATTTGCTGGAAACAAAAAACCGTGATACACACAGCGGGTGATCACGGTCGGTTGCGACCGACCGTTGATAACACGGTCGGTTACGCCACTTGCTCCGCCCGGCTCAGGGCGTCCAATCTATTGCGGCCGGGTTTCATTGCATCCGTGGGGCTTGGCTCTATGCGGTTGAAGGAAACGGGCTCGCGAACTGGGGAAATAAAAAAGACCGCTTCACGCGTGACCACACGTGATCGCGACCTCTAGTCTAGCAGGCAGGCTCCGAGCCCCATTGCTAGGAGCTGAGTTATGTAGCTATATTATATGGTGAGTTCCTGCAAGTGTCAATAGCCTAGGCCAATCGAGTGCGGTTCAGATCGGGGGCAACTCGTCATTGCGAGACTTCATACCGCCTGGGGTATGTTAGGCGTCAGAAACTGGCTTGCGAGATCGTGATATACTGTCGGGGCCCGGGTCAGACAGTCAAGACCGTGCGACCACTGGTGCGTGACAGCCC
>JAMCQI010000020.1 GCA_023381515.1 Chloroflexota bacterium
CGTGACCGCCGACGTGAACGACCTGTTGTTGGAGCATAACGGCGACGGCACGCATCGAGCGGCCGCGCTCAACCCGACCGGCTCGCTGACCGCGTGGCCGATGAAGACGCCGCCTGCCGGGTGGCTGCTGTGCGATGGCGGGGCCGTCGGCCGCACCACGTACCCGGCCTTGTTTGGGGTGCTGTGTCCGCTGCTCGGGAGCCCTACCCTCACCCTTGCGTCTCCGTGCGTCGTGACCTTGAACAACCACGGCTTGAACGTGGACGACGCGTTCTACTTTGGCACCACCGGCCAACTTCCGACCGGCGTGAGCCCCAACACGATCTACTACGTCATCGCGGCCGGCTACGATGCAAACAACTTTCAATTCTCGGCGACACGCGGCGGTGGGGCGGTGAATTCGAGCGGGTCGCAGTCCGGGCTCCACTCGCTGACCTATTGCCCGTACGGATTGGGAGATGGCGCCACGACCTTCAACGTGCCCGACCTGCGGGGCCGGTCGCTGACCGGGCGAGGGAGCCATTCGGACGTCGACACGCTCGGCAAGAATGACGGCCTCGCGGCCGCCAGCCGCACGCCCAAACACACGCATTCGACTCCGAGCCACACGCACAGCCAGAACATGGGGGCCGTAGTCGGATGGACGGTCGGGACGGCGGTCGTCGCAGCCGGCGCGAACGGCAACGACATGGGAACCCTGAGCGGCACCGGCGGATCGTCGACCCGGGTGCAGACCGGCGCCGCCGCGGGGGCGGTCGGTGCGACCGGCACGGCCGGCTCAGGCTTCGTCGTCGTCAACTATGTCATCAAGACGTGATGGAGAGGGACGAGATGATCGAGGAAACGGACAGCGAGACCAGGATCATGTTCACGAGCACGGACATTGCGCGCCTGGCGCAAAGCGTGGAACAGCTCTATCTGATCAGCCAAAAGCACGAGCAAACGTTGTACGGCGACGACGAGCACACCGGCTTGCGGGACGACGTGCGCGAGCTCAAGCGGTGGCGCGCCGAGATCGATAAGAAGGTCGACCGGATCGCCTATCCGATTACGGTCGCGCTCATTCTGTTTGGGCTCAGTTTCGTCGGCGCGCTGCTGGTCTTTGGCACGCCGATCGAAGAGTTCCTGAAACGCTAATGGGAATCGCGCCGGAACAAGCCGCCGCGCGCCAAGGGATGCGCAGGATCCTTTGCGCTCTTTGCGCCTTTGCGTGAGACATTGTTGACGCGGTCGGCGAATGGGAATCAAGCTCTCGCAAAGCCGCCAAGGCGCAAAGAAAAACACATTCCATTATGTTCTTTGCGGCATTTGCGTGAGATAGCATGGCGAACCGCCTCGCCGAATTTGTCGGATTTCTGATCGCGTGGGCCGTCACGTTCGGCGCGATCGGCGGGTTTTGCCTGCTAGCCGCGTGGCTGCAGGCACTTGAGATTGTCAGCCGAATAGGGCGAGTAACCCGCGGAGGAAACCACACGCGTAGCCGGCGCGGGAGCCAAGTCATGAACACCAGTGAGATTGACGACAAGATTCGCGAGTTCGACTACCCGCAGTCCGTACCGCGCGTACTTGCCCCGGCCGAATTCGCGGAAAAGATGGAGCGCCTCAGCCGCGAATCGGACCGCGATTGGGAGCCCGGCCAACGGCACGTCGCAGCCGACGAGTTGATGTACACGCTGCTCACCGAGCTCGGCTATGGCGAGGGGGTCGCGATCTCCAGGGAGATGAACGTGCAGGACGGACGGCAAGAACGTTAGAACGTTAGAACGTTCAAACGTTCGAACGTTCCAACGTCGACTCAATTGGGGGCATTTGGTTCAGGAAGGCAAGCAAGGAGGTCAAATCATGCTTGAGCAAGTCACGTTGTATCAGGTCATTCAGTTCATCCTCTCGGCGGCAGGCATTGCAATCCTCTTGCAGCGAATCCCCGGCTGGGACGGGTGGGAATCAGAGTTCAAGCCGTACATCGTCACGGCGCTCAACCTGGTCGCGGCGTTCCTGCTGCCGGCGGTGGTCGCCGCGGTGCCGGCCGGCTTGGGCGAGCAGACGATCGACAAGCTCGTGATCGGCCTGTTCATGTCGGCCGCGTCGTTCGTCATCCATTATCTCGATTCGCTGCTCGCGTCGTTCGCCGTGATCGCCAGGCTCAAAGCGACGGAGTGGGCGGCCCGGCTCGCCGCGTCCGCCGAGTAAGGAACAAGCTCGCGGATCGTACGTGAACGTGACGCGCCGGCCGGCCCCCAGCCGGCGCGTTGCGCGAAAGGTCGAAAACCGTCTTCCAAGCGAAGGCGGGGGTTGCCAGTGCCGGCCCGGCAAATCTCGGCGGAGAGGGCTCGGCCGGTCCGCTCTACGCCTGGAAAAGACGAGGTTCCCGGAAAGGGTGAAAGGCCGCGCTGCATGGACAGCCCGAAAGTCGGATGGAACATATTAGAGATTATCGCTCACGAATCGCCCAGGCGAAGGGCTAGAGTCAAAGATAGAGGAGCCTTTTTCATCTCGGGTTATTGCCTAATTCAAGAGGTACGGATATAATAAGTAGCGCTACTCGGAGTTCTCTTTCTTGCTTCGAAAAGCACGTGGGCCCCAAGGTGCCATCGCGGGCACCCGATGTACAAGAGTACGGCGCCTGCCCGCTCAGGTCGATGACTTGGACGGGCGTTACTTTTTGCGCGGTGTACCTCTTGTGCTTACTTTTTCTTAGGTAACGTCCATACATCGCTTGCGTAGATTCGGAAGCACGACCTCGTCAGCCGGTATTCCGATTTCTGAAGGATTATGATCCTTGAACGAAATCAAGTACTCGTTGAGCAGCTTAACCAAGTCGAGCGGATCGCTTGCGGATATGAATCTGCTCTTTGCCAACTGGGACGAAGCCAAGTCGGTCGAAGAGAATTTCGACGCGGCGATTCGGCGTAACCTCTTTGGCAAAGCGACGCGAAATCGCGTTGCTGTGCTCCTACAGATTTTTCATCGGCGTTTTCTTCCACCAAACGGCACCGGGCGCGCCTTTCGTGTCTTTGTCGGATCGTCACTTCCCGCCGAAGTGACCGATCGCGTGGTGTACTATTACACCGCGTTAGCAGAGCCCGTACTGCACGATTTTGTCGTCGAATATCTTTATCCGTTGTTCCTTCGCGGCGAACAAACCGTAACGGCAACGCATGCTGTGCAATTCCTACAAGAGGCAATCAGCCAAGGCAAGACTGAGGGCAAATGGGAATCCGAAGAGACGCGGCGACGCACTGCGCAAGGCCTCCTTTCCACCCTCAGGGACTTGGGAGTTCTTTCAGGATCGAAGGGCTCGCCTTACAAGACGCTTGCCCCAAGACAGTTGCACGTACTCGCTTTTGCATACGTGGCGTTTCACGTTAAACGCACCGAGGTGTCTGGTGAAAGGATGATTCATCATCCCCACTGGCGGCTGTTCTTTCTGCGAACTGCAGACGTGGAACGCTACTTTGCCGAAGCCGCCGCGGAGAAGTTGCTCACTTATCAGGCCGCCGGCTCGATCGTCCGTATCGAGTTTCCGACAGCGGATTTCGAGGAGTATGTGAATGCCCTCACTGCAAGAACGTTTTGATCTCCTTGAAAGCGACTTGATCGCGAGTCCACCGCGCATCGCGCTCGTCTCCAATCTCCCCTTTGCGATTCTCCGTTACGAACCCGAAAAAGAATGGGAGCTTCGCAACAAGGCGCGCCTCCTGGCACGCAGACTGGAGAACAGTGGACACAAAGTCCATTCCATCTCGATGGCAGATTTGATGTGGCAAGCCGTGGACCAGACCGAAGGCCTGGAAGCGGTCGTCGAGCTGGAACGGTCACGCGGATTCGAAACCGCCCAAAGGCAGATCAATTCGTACTTGTCAGACCCCGACTTTAGTCCTCTTCCAGACATGCTCGCCGAGCGCATGCAGTCATTCAATCCAAAGCGTGATATCGTGTTTTTGATGCGACTGGCTGCCCTCGCACCCTCGATTTACCATATGAGCAAGCTGCTGGAAGAAATGATGGGGCGCACCATGGTGACGACCATTATGTTCTATCCCGGCGGCATCGAAGGGACGACCGGACTACGATTTATGAACATTGAGGGACGGGAAGCCATGGGCAATTATCGCGTCAAGATTTACGGATAGGGGAAGCATGGGCTGGTTATGGGATGAGCTGGTAGCACTCGCGGGTCCAGATTGCGAAGATGAAGTCTGGATGGCTGCGAAACGTTGGCGGGAACGCGCTGAGCCAATTCTCCGCGAGCTGACTCGCATGCGCCTTAGCTCCGATTGCGATCGAGCAGTCATAAGGGTAGAGGTACTGCCTGGCCTGCCTCAGAGGTTGCGCTGTCTGGATACGCTACCTAGTGATAAGGGCAAAGCGCTCGTTGCAGTGCACCGCCCCGAACTCGAAGCCTACCTCAATGGCAGCAGGAAGGTACGGGAACTCTTGGATCAACTCCACCAACTAGGCGAGCCGTGGTCGAAGGAAACTGAGAATAGGCGGAAGACGATCGCCCAAGCAGAAACTGTTGTGCGGAATCTTGAAAGCAGCGCGGGAGATTCCGACCTAAAGAAACAGATCTTCGAATTCGACGAGGACGTTCTCGGGACATATCGAATTTCAGACCGGTCAAGCGACAGCAGCATACAACTATATTGGGGGGTTATCGGAGCAATCGCAAAGATGATTGAAAGCCCGGTTCAAGCCCTAACCGCGGTCACGTTAATCCATGAGCTGGCGCACGCGTATACGCATCTCGGCATGGATATCGAAGGAAGGCGGTGGGATACCGCGGTTTTCGCCCATGCAGATACCGCAGTTAAGGAGAGCCTAGCCCAGTACTACACCGGCTGGACCGCAGAGAGGTTACGTGAGCGCAACGAGCCCGAGGTCCACAAGGCGTACGAAAGGCTGTTGCGACTCCAAACCAAAGTGTACAATCAGCATCTGCTCTGGGTTGAGCTATACTCGCCTGAGATAGTGCGCGCGGCGATGTTAGAGCTAAGGGTGAAGTCAGGAACGTCATACCTGGCACTGCGGCGATTGCTTAGAACAACTGCGCTGCGTCTGCCGGCAACTGCGCAGAGGGAATATGCGTCATATGTTCATTGACTCTCACCTATCCGACACCGACCGCAAGGCGATTCACGATTTCGCGCTAGATGCGCGGGATCTCCTCGTAAGCGAAAGCCGCGATATGCTTGAAGGCATGTATGGATTGAAGGCGGATGGCAAACTCGCGCCGACGAGCCGTCTGCCCAATCTAGCCAACGACCCCGAATCGCAGGAAACTCACGCCCGCTTGGGTCGACTTCTTGACGACGAAGTGAATGGCGGCCTGGAACGTCGCGAGGCGGTAGACAAGTTGGTCAAAGAGGTCGCGTTTACGCATCTTAATCGCCTCGTGGCGTTCAAGATGATGGAAGCCCGGAAACTCATCCGCCAAGCGGTCAGCCGCGGCAAAGAGTCGAACGGATTCAAGTTCTTCCTGGCCGATCATCCGGATGAAGAGGAGCGTTGGAACTCCGGCAGCCGCGGAGCCGATGTAGCCTATCGCCATTTTCTTCTCTGGCAATCCGAGCAGGTAGCCCGAGAGGTCAGGGTGCTGTTCGATACCGATAACCTCGCGTCGCGCCTCTTTCCCCGCCCCACTGCGCTGGATCGGCTGCTCAAGCTGCTCAACGCCGAAGCGCTCGCGTCGGCGTGGCGAAGCCCCGAAACGATCGGTTGGATCTATCAGTATTTCAACGAGCGAGAAAAGAGCGACGTCTTTGAGCGCCTTTACAAGAAGAAGCAAAAGATCCGCCGCGAGGATATTCCTGCGGCGACACAACTTTTCACGCCGCGCTGGATCGTGCGCTTTCTCGTGGAGAACACGCTGGGCCGCATGTGGGTGCAGATGCATCCCGACTCGCGCTTGAAAGCTGAACTGCGCTATCTCGTGCCGTTGGAAGGTGAGATTCCCGTCGAGCCGCTGAAACCCGCGAAGGAGATCACTCTGCTCGATCCCGCATGCGGGACAATGCACTTTGGCTTAGTCGCTTTCGATCTGTTTGCGGAAATGTACCGCGAGGAAATCGAACGCGCGGGACAGGCCGGCTGGCTCGCGCAGGCATCCGTCGCGGGCGAGCGCGAGATACCGGCCGCGATCATCGCCAACAACTTGTTCGGAATAGACATTGACTTGCGCGCGGTGCAACTCTCTGCACTGACCTTGTATCTGAAAGCAAAGGAACTAGACAAGGACGCGGCGATCACCGACAGCAACTTGGCGTGCGCGGATGTGCTCGCACTGAACGGCGAACGGTTGAATGCGTTCGTGCGGGAGATGAATTTCAACAAGCCCGCGTACGAGCGTATGATTCGGGCCTTGTGGGCGCGCTTGAAGGACATCAACCAGTTGGGTTCGCTCCTGCGCCTGGAGGAAGAGATCGCTGGGCTGGTCAAGCAGGAACGCGAGCTGTACGACCGTGAGGGACGTCAACCCGATCTGTTTGGCGAGCGTGCTCGGTTTGAAGGCGAAGCCGCGCAAGAAGAATACTGGGATATAGTAGAAGCCCAATTGGTTCAGGCGTTTGACGAATTTGCCCGCCGCGCGGCGCAACGCGGCTCCGACGAAACCCTCTTTGCGGGTGAAGCGGTCAAGGGGTTACGCGTGCTTGACCTGATGCTGCGGCGGTACGATTGCGTGGTCACAAATCCGCCATACATGGGTAAGCGGAATATGATCTCGGCGCTTGCAGGCCTAATTGCCGAAAGCTATCCGAACGCAGATGGCGATTTTTACACCGCTTTTCTAAAGCGTAATTGCGAGTTCCTTAAGCCACAGGGTCGTTTAGGAATGCTTACTATACATTCATTCATGTTCATATCTTCTTATGAACGACTGCGGGCGGAACTCGCAGATGTCGTTGCGATAGAAGCAATTTGTCACCTCGGACCCAGAACAATGATGGACTTGAGCAATCCAAATGCTCAAGGTTTTGTGATGTTTACGTTTCGTTCGGAGCCCAGCACAAGTACCCGGTCACGATCGCAGGGTACATATCTGCGGCTTGTGAGCTATGATGATAAGGTCCTTGCGTTCGAAAATGCCTTGCGTGATCGGCGCGATACATTTGTTGTAGCTCAGTCCAGATTTGATTCCATCGAAGGCTTTCCATGGGTTTACTGGATATCCGATTCAATCCGCTCGTTGTTCCGCGAGTTGCCACCTTTAAGGGAGATTGCTGCCCCACGCCAGGGGCTTCATACAGGCGACAACCCTAGATTCTTAAGGATGTGGTGGGAGTTGGGCATTACCGGAATAGGGTTCGGCTACAAAGAACGGGCTGTAGCCAGGAATTCAGACAAGCGGTGGTTCCCGTACATGAAAGGTGGTATGTATCGAAAGTGGTATGGGAATCAAGAATTCGTGTTGAATTGGTATAATGACGGTCGCGAAATTAGGAATCTCATTCGTGACGGACGTTTGGCCTCTCGACCGCAGAATGCTGATTTCTATTTCAAGGAAGGTGCCACTTATACCTCCCAGACGGTGTCTGATTTAAATCTGAGATATCTGCCCGTAGGTTTTATTTTTGACTTCTCGGGGTCCTGCATATTCCCGACCACACTTACAACATCAAAGATGCTTGCAATCCTCAATTCTTCATTTGCTGCCTTTGTCCTTCGAATCCTAAATCCGACGGTGTCTTTTGAAACTGGGGACCTAGCTCGTGTTCCGATGCCCAAGTCTACTTCCAAACAACTAGACACCCTTGTGGGACGGTGTGTCAGTTTGAGGAAAAGCGAGTCGAAGCAACTTGAGACCGCGTTTGAGTTTGTGATCCCACCTTTATGGTCTACAAGTGCAATTGCGCTTGAGGCCTGCTCATTGCGTCTCGCCGAAGTTGAAGAGCAGATTGACGACGAAGTGTATCGTTTGTACGACATCAGTGCGGAAGACCGCGTCGCCATTGAAGCAGAATTGCGGGGAAGTCTAACCGCCGACACCGACGATGAAAATGGAAGCAACGACGAGAATACCGACGTTGAGGAAACCAACACACAACAGGCAGCACGCATAACCAATGAAGAACTCGCCGTGCGCTGGATTTCGTACGCGGTCGGCATCATTCTAGGACGCTTTCAGCCCGGTATTGCAGGCTCGCTTGGAAGCGCCGTCTATCGCCCCGAGGATTTTGCCATCGGTTCGCTTCCCGCTCCGTCTGAAGAAGAGTTCAACGAACTAGTGGGAGCCCCCGCAAAGTTCGCTTACGTGGACTCGAACGGCGGTCGCCACGTCTTTTCTGCAAACGTAGAAAAGAAACTGTGCGCGCTCGCGGACAACGACGGCATCGTCGTACTGGACGAAGGACACCCGGACGATTTGCCGCGCAAAGTTGAAATCGCGCTGACGTTGATGCTAGGCGAACAAGGCACGGAGGAAGTGGCCGTCGAGATTGGCGGTGACCTGCGCCGTTTTCTGGAACGCGATTTCTTCCCGAAATGGCACGTCAAATGGTATCAAAAGCGCCCCATCTACTGGTTGCTGCAATCGCCGCGCAAAATGTACGGGCTTTACCTTTTCCACGAGCGGATGACCAAAGATACGCTCTTCGTCATCCAGCGCCGCTACCTCGACCCCAAGATCAATCTTACGAAACAGCTCCTGACGGAGAAACGCGCGGCGGCAAAAGCAGCGTCAGAAGCGCGTGAGCGCCGCGAATTAGCAAAAGACGCCGATGAAATTGAAAAACTGCTTGTGGACTTGGAAGAGTTTGCCAAGCACTTGAAGGCAATTACGGATCGCGGTTACGACCCGGACATTGACGACGGCGTCATTCTCAATCTCGCTCCCCTCGCGTCGGTGATTCCGGCGTGGAGGATGGAGCCGCAAAAGTACTGGGACGCGCTCGAACACGGCGATTATGATTGGGCGCGCATTGCAATGAAATATTGGCCCCAACGCGTGAAGCGGAAATGCAAGACGGACAAGAGTCTGGCGATCGCGCATGGGTTGGCATGAGAAGTTCGTCTCTCGGAGGCGTCTCTTTGCAGACTCTCATTTGGAACTCAGATGGCTCGACCCTCGCACACGTACTGGAGACCGAATTGCCATTAGCCAGTCGCGTTGATATTGCAGTGGCATTCCTTAAACGATCTGGATTCAAGGCGCTCCAAGATCAATTCAAACGCGCGCTGGAACGCGGTTGCGTGTTTCGATTTGTGATCGGCACTGATTTTTGGGAGACCGACCCTCAGCCAGTCATCTGGTTGATGCGGGAATTCCAATCTTACCCGAATTGCCAATTATTCTTGATGGAACAACAGAATGGATCGAACTTCCATCCCAAAGTATATCTACTTGAACGATCGGACTATGTGATTTTGATTGTCGGGTCATCGAACTTGACTGGTGGCGGGTTGAGCGAAAACTGCGAAGCTGATTTGGTCATCCGCCTCGAACACAAAGGCGCCTTGTTACGCCAAGTGCGTGAATTCTTCGATGAGATGATCAAATCCGGACGGGCCCGGCTGGCAAATCCTTTCATAGTGGGGGAGTACGAAAAGCAGTACCGCGTTCACCGAAAATATATCGACTCCGCCCTGGAACGCGCCGAGCAAAAGGCAAGGACAGTGGTGGGCAGGCTCGTCCAACTCGATGACAAGAAGCTTGGCGCGCTACTAACCCGCTATCTGACCGACGACCGCGAATCTGAGGATCTGAAGCGCCGACAACATAACTATGAAACCGCGAGAGAGCATTTGGACAGAATAGCATCAGGGCAAACCCGGTCAGAGAAGACATTCAAGACATGCTTTCTCCCTCTAGTTGCGGGAAGCGGCAGAGAGGGTGCTTGGTATTCAAGTGGACTGTCTCGCAGCAAGAACAGCATCATTGTCCAGTGGCGCGACTTTCGAAGAGTCGTCCAGTTTATCAAGGCGCATCCAGAAATGGCTCCTGCGCAGCTCTTCGATGAAGGAAGAAAGAGAATTGCCGGCGTCTACGGTTTGGGCGTCAACATTTTGACCGAGATCATGAATACATACTATCCGGATCGATGCGCCGTGCTAAACAACAATCCTCGTAGTAGCTTGGAAGCGCTCGGTGCCACGCGCTATCCCGAGCCGAACAACTTCAAGTGCCAGGACTACGATAGATTCGTTTCCGAGGTCGCGTACATCAAGAGGTTTGGAAGTTTTGCATCGATGGGTCAGGCCGACCATTTTCTCAACTACGTCTACTGGCGAGTTGTCAAACGCAAGCGATGAGCTTCCGCTCCAACCGAATTCCTCGTATTAGAGGCATCCTATGAAAGAGATTCGCGAACTCCTGAAGATCGATCTCTCCCAACCCATCGAAGAAGTCATCAAGCTGAGCCAGACGGACGAACACGCCGTCTTCACGGAAATTAGCGAGTATGTTCCTACGGACAGCATCCGCGACCACTACCGCAGGTTGCTCAAGGCGATCGCGGACTCGCATCCAGAGCCCGAAGAGGGAATCGGCGTTTGGATCTCGGGCTTCTTTGGCTCGGGCAAGTCGTCGTTCGCAAAGAATCTCGGGTACGTCCTCTCCAACAAGACCGTGTTGGGCAAGCGAGCGGTTGACCTTTTCAACGAACGCTTGACCGACAAGCGCATTGCCGAATACATCGATCTGATCAACCAGACGATTCCAACCGAAACCATGATGTTCGACGTTTCGGTCGATCGCGCCACGTTGAACACCAGCGAACGCCTGGCCGAGGTGATGTATCGGGTACTTTTACGCGAGTTGGATTATGCGGAAGATTGGACGATCGCGAATCTCGAAATGACCTTGGAAACTGACGGCCGTCTAAACGATTTCGTCGAGCGCTTCGAGCGCAAATACAAAGCGCAGTTCGGCGACAAGAACGGCGCGTACAAGTTACGCCGTAAGCTAGGTACTCGCCACAGTGAAGCGAGCACCATCCTGAACGAGATGGAACCGACCACGTATCCGCGCGCCGACTCGTGGGCGGGGTCACCCGCTGCGCATTACGCGGACATCACCGTGGGAAAACTGGTTCAAGATACCTTTGATTTGATGGCCCGCCGTCGGCCGGGGAAAGCCGCTATCTTCATCATCGACGAAGTCGGCCAATACGTCGCGCGCAGCGCAGACAAGATTCTGGATTTGCAGGCCGTGGTACGTGAGTTTGGACAGTATGGGCGAAATAGGGTCGTAAAGAATAAAGCCGTTGCACCGACCTGGGTCGTCGTCACCTCGCAGGAAAAATTGGATGAGGTTGTCGCGGCGATCTCCTCGAAACGCGTCGACCTCGCCAAGCTCCAGGATTCCTTCAAGTACCACGTCGACCTCGCGCCGGCCGACATCCGCCAAGTAGCCTCGCGCCGCGTCCTGACGAAGACCCCGCAGGGTGAAGCCGAGTTAAGGCGCGTGTACGCTCAAGCCCAAGGACAGATCAATACATTCTGCAAATTGGAACGGACTACCCGGCGCAATGTTGTGAACGACGACGAGTTTGTGCAATTCTATCCGTACCTGCCTCATTACATCGAACTCTCGATTGACATCGTTTCGGGAATCCGGCTTCAAAGACAGGATGCTCCCCGGCATATTGGGGGATCGAATCGAACGATCATCAAGCAAGCGTACGAAATGCTCGTCAACGAGCGCACCAACCTCGCCGACAAGCCCATCGGCGCGCTGGTAACTCTCGATCGCATTTACGAATTGGTCGAGGGAAACTTGTCAAGCGAGACACGCCGTGACATAGGCGTCATCACCTCCAATCTTGCCGGCGATCCCTGGTGCGCCCGCGTGGCCAAGGTCGTCGCGTTGCTTGAATTCGTGCGCGATTTGCCCCGAACCGAAACGAACATTGCCGCGTTGTTGTACGACAGCGTGGATTCGCCGTCGGCGCTCGAATCGGTCCATTCGGCTCTGGCCAAGCTCCTCGAGGGAGAATTCGTCCGCCAGATGGAAGACGGTTACAAGCTCCAAACCCAGCAGGAGAAAAACTGGCAGACCGAGCGGAATAGTCTGGATCCGAATCGCAAGGCGGAGAACGAAATCAAGCGCGAGGCGTTCGCAGACATATTCAACGACGCGAAACTAAAGACGTACCGGTACGAAGATTTGCGGACGTTCCGGGTCGGGATCACGGTAGACGACGTAAACGCAGGCGAAGAAGGCTCCCTTACTATTCAGATTTACATCGGCGAAGACGACGACGATTATGAACGACTGCGCGATGAAAAAGCGCAGCTTGGCCGCGCGCCCGGCCAGGAAGCCAGCATGTTCTGGGTCCTTCGCCTTTCGGATGAGGCCAAGCGTGAGATGGTGGAACTGTATCGCTCGCGCGAGATGACCCGGAAGTACAACCAACTCTCCGCCACCAGCGCGCTCTCGTCGGACGAAACTCGATTGCTCAATGAAGAAAAGAACGGCGAGAGCAAAGAAAAGGTGCGCCTGCGGGAGAAATTGACCGCGTGTCTTTATACCGGCGTGGGCTATTTCCAAGGCGTCGCCAAGGAAGGGCCCACCCTAGGGAAAAATGCGGTGGAGGCGGTTCGCGGATACCTGGACTATGCGACCCCATCGCTCTATCCCAAGCTGCGAATGGGCGCGCGCGTGTTGGATGGTAAGGAGGCCGAGGAAGTGCTCAAGGCGGCGAACCTGATGGCGCTGCCGCAGGTCTTTTACGGTGGCGACGGCGGAACGAATCTGATCGTCAAACGCGACGGGGATCGTTGGGCGCCTAACGTCGATGCAGAAATAGCGCAAGAAGTGCTCAATTTCATTCGCCGACAACACGCGTACGGCAACAAGGTCACCGGCAAGGACCTGGAGAATTTTTTTCAAAGTATGCCGTACGGTTGGGACTATGAGATGGTTCTGCTCATTCTCGCCGTGCTCTTGCGCGCGGGCGCGATCGAGGTGACGTTTCAAGGTCGCCGTTTCCGCAATCACCTGGACCCACAAGCCCGTGCGCCGTTCAGTACCAAGGCGAAGCAAGCATTCCGTTCGGCGTCCTTCGCGCCACGCCAACCGATCGAGCTCAGGACACTAACGGATGCGGTCAAACGCTATGAAGATCTGACCGGACAGGAGGTGGACGTCGAGGAGGCAGCCATTGCCTCAGCCATTCAAAAGTGGGCCAGCGAAGAACTCGGCACGCTCGTGCCGCTGAGTGCTCGTCTCAACGCAAATGGTTTGCCCCGCGTGGAAGAACTCGACGATTATCGAAGCGCGCTGAACACCATTGCGACAAGTTCGTCGGACGATTGCGTTCGGATTGTGGCCGGCGAAGGGCAGAGCTTAAAGAACCTTCGGTCGCAAGTCCGCCTGCTCGATCAGGCGACAACCGACCCAGGTCTTCACGCTTTGCGCGCAGCGCGCTTAGCCCTGTCCGAGATGTGGCCCGAGATCCAAGCCCGCCCGGGCGACGACGAGGATCAAAGTACGCAAGCCGATTTGTTGCGAGCGATTCTATCCGCGCGTGACTTTTACGCAAAACTAGCCGATATCCGGGCGGCGACCGCGGCGATCGAGCAAGCTTACCGCAGGCGGTATGAAGATCTGCACCTTCGACGCGGCGACGCGTTTCAACAGATCGTCCAAGAAGTATCGGCGCTGGAAGATTGGAACAGCCTATCGCCCGACGCGCGCGCCCGCGAGATTCTCGCATTGACCCGGCGCGCCGATACCGATCTTGATTTGGCTCCGAGCTCGCTGGTTTGTCAAACGTGTTCGGCAACCTTGGCCCAGATGGAGTCTGATCTGGCCGCGGCGAGCGGATTGCGCAATCAGGTCACGGCTCGCATTCGCGAACTGGCCGCGCCCGAAGTCAAGATCGAGCGCGTCCAGGTTGCACAGATGTTTACAGCTGAGTTGGATTCAGAACAAGCCATTAACGATGCAATCGAGAGACTACGGGGTCGGCTGCTCGAGCTGTGGAGACAAGGCGTCAAGATCATTCTGGAGTAACGGCAATGGCTACTCCGCTTGTCGATTTCGAAAGCAACTTCCGCTCCGCGGAAACTCTGATCAAGGTCTATCGTCTCTTAGAGACGCCAGATGGCCCGCAGACAAAGCACGCCCTAATGGAACGCGTGCGAGAATTGCTGATGGCGGGCAAAGAAGAAGAGCTGGTTCTGCTGGTGAATGAGCTCTTTTTCGGCGTGATCCGCGAAAATGCCGACATCCGTAATAGCGTCTTCAGACGCGATAATCTTTGCCTTTTGCTGCGCCAGTCCATCGTCGCCGCCTGTTCTGCAATCGACGTCTACTTTCCCGCTCTGCTCAAGGCAAATCTTCCTCAGATCATCCGTATCAAACAGCGGAATTTTCTCCCGAACGACAAGAATACCCGAGATTTCTTGAGAGAGTTCAACTTAACCATGGACGAGACTCTGCGCTTGATGGCGGATCCGACACCCGAGCAGGTCTTGGGGGAGTATTTTTTCGAGTACGTGAAGCGGAGGACCTTTTCCACGAGCCAGGGCGTCGGCGTGTCACTTTTGTTCCTCGGGGCTGACGACGGCTGGACGAAGATCGCGGCGCGTCTTGGAACCAACAAAGAACCCCTCTCCAAGCTGTTCGACAGCCTGGTTAGTCGCCGCAACGATATTGTTCACCGCGGCGACCGAGGTTCCAAGGATCCAACCGGCGCCATTCAGGACATTAGTTTGTCCTGGGCGTCTAGCCACGTTCAAACTGCCCGCAATGTCGTCCAGGCGTCTGACGAACTAGTGCGACAAGCTATGGACAGCCTACGTGAAGCAGCTCCCGCCAGCGTTGACAAACTGGCCAGCGCGTGACTGGGTCCGCCAATCCGCGCGGCGAAGTTGACAGCGATTGAGAACGGGCTAGACTATGTATTTAGATATGTTTCTGTATCTGAGGTAACATATGAACAAAATCATCGGCGTCACCGAGCTTCAGCGCAAGTTCCGCTCTGTCCTTGACGAGGTGGTAGAACGGCACACGCCGTACATCTTGACGCGCGGCAGCCGCCCCGAGGCCGTTCTCGTGCCGTACGACCAGTATCTCAAATTTGTACAAGCCGACGAAGCGGGCGTGCTCAGACGCATGGACACAGTTCTCGCGCGAATGGCCGAGGTCAACGCCAAGTATTCTGACGCGCAAGTCGAAGCCGACTTGAAAGAGGCCACGCGTACTATTCGGTCACGGAAACGGAGATGACCGAGGGCATTTCGGCGATTCGTGCGGTCGTCGACACGAACATCATGATCCGCGCGCTCATCAAGCCACACGGCACCGTCGGCCCGGTTTTGAGTCAACTCGCACTAGGCAGCTATGTGATTGTCTATTCCGAATCAATGCTGGATGAACTGATCGCCAAGTTGGCGCTCCCGCGCATCCGCACCAAGTATGCCATTGACGACGAAAGCACCGAAACCACCGTTGCCCTTCTGGCTATCCGGGGGGAACTCGTCCGACCCACACGCAATGTCAAGGTATGCCGCGACCCAAAAGACGACATGCTCATAGAAGCGGCTCTCGCTGGGAACGCAAGGTACTTGGTGACGGGCGATGAGGACTTGCTTGTTCTGAAGAATTATGAGGCAGTGAGGATCGTGACTCCCCGAACATTCTTGGCGGCATTACTCCATGGGTAAAGCAACAGATTATCTCGTCAACCGCATTCAACATCAGGTCAGTGAAAAGGGGGTCGTCGTTTGGTTCGATCCGGACGGGACGTACGCGGAGCTTGCGGCCGCGTTGAAGGTTGCCAACACGCGCGTGGTTCGTCTCGGCGAATCCTATTTGTCACTACGCCATGAGGTCGATAACCTCTTCAACAATGTCAAGAGCGATACTCCACCCAAGTTAGTCATCTATGTTCCGCGCGAACGGGGTTCCACAGAGCACGCGCTGGATGAGTTTGTTTATGCGGGTGTGGTCATGCAACCCGAAGGTGAATCACCCGCGTTGACGACGAGCCTGGAAACCGTCGCACGACATTCCCTGAGATTCACTTCCGAGAACTTGGAAAGAGTCTGCGACCAGATACGCAAGCGCCAGATCAATTCACTTGCAGAGCTAGACCAACTTGCAGAACAGGGTGACTCGATTGGCAGCGCCAAATTGACCTTGGTCTTTAAGAAGGATTTGCCTTCCGAGATTGCGCTGAGATTTCTCACGGACACGTCGCTCGACAACGAGCTCGAAACGAAGGGCATGATCCCCGACCTGATTGAGCTGCTGAATCGCTCGTTCGATGCCGGCCTGACCGAGCAGGATCCCGCCAGCGTGCGGGCGCGACTGCGCAAGCATTTACTCCTCACGGAGTTTCGTCAATCGCTCTCAGGCGCCCCGCCCGAGTCGCTCGCAACGGTGCGAGTGCCTGCATCGCCTCAGATTGTCGGCGATTGCGCACAGCTGGTGCGCATCTGGCGCAACCGGCGTGATTTGCAGGACTCGTACATTGAGGCGGCAGAACGTGTTCAAGACGATTTTGGTCAGGGCATGTTGCCGCGAGATTGGGAGACTTTGCGAAATGTCGAAACATTTCCATCGGCTGACCATCGACTGCAAGATATCGTCGCCGCCGCACTCGCGCAGCAACCCACCGACGAACTGATCGCTCTCGCCGAAAAGCATCAAGCGGGGCTGTGGTCACAGTATGACCCCGATCTGCTAGTCCGCTGGTCGTTGATCGCGGCGGCCGGACGCCTCTTGCGCGAGACCGAGCGGATTAGGGCAGTCCTCAAGAAGACTCCGCCCGCAAACGCGTTAGAATACGTCGAGCGTTACGGTCTGGGCGATGCTCCGTGGTGTCAAATGGACACCGAGCATCGCTTGCTTGAACGATGGGCAACCAAAACGGATTTGGATTCCGAGGGCGCTCACGCGTCCATCGAGCAATTGTTGGCGCACGCACGCCAGGAATACAGCACAGTGGTGGACTCGCTGGCGCGCAAGTTTGTGCGCGCGTACGCTGATGCGAAATTCGATCTGGGCGGCGTAACACGTCAGAACGAAATTTTTGCGCGATTCGTCGGTTCCGCTTCTGATTCACCCAAAACCGCGTACTTCATGGTGGACGCGCTGCGCTATGAAATGGCGCGCGACCTGGTTGCCGCGCTCGCCAAGGACTGGCAAGCCGAACTGAACTTTGCATTGGCGCTCCCTCCGACGATTACGCCCGTTGGTATGGGGGCATTGCTCCCCGGCGCCGAGCGCGGCA
The DNA here is from genome assembly GCA_023381515.1 of Chloroflexota bacterium. The sequence goes on from JAMCQI010000020.1 coordinate 17,181, forward strand.
TTACGCTTGAGGATGCGGGTGGCGGCAAATTAGGGGTCATCATCGAAGGCCGGCTGCTGAAAGAACGCAAAGAACGCGTCAAGTGGATTAGCGAAAAGGTCCAAGGGGTAGCGGATCTCAAGCTCGAGGATATTGTACCCGCCAAGGCAGCAACCAAAGACAAGATCAGGAACGCCAAGTTTGTTGTCGTCACCTCTCAGGAGATCGATGCATTAGGCGAGGGGGACGCCATAACGCAGGCACGTGAGTTCATGGACAACGTGCTCGAAAAGCTCGGTCGCGCCTTTCGCGTTCTCGCGGATCTGGGCGTGTCGCGCATTATTGTGACTGCCGACCATGGCTATATTTTCGCCGAAGAGCTTGCTGCGGATGCAACATTTCAGGCGCCCGGCGGACAGACCGCGGACTTGCACCGGCGAGTGTGGGTCGGACGAGGTGGTCAAGTGTTGGACGATGTCTTGCGTGTCTCGGCGAGCCTCTTCAATCTGGGCTCCGATCTCGATATCGCTTCGCCAGTCGGCTTGGCCTGTTTTTCGGCCGGAGGCGGCCGGGCTTTTCTTCACGGCGGGATGTCGCTCCAAGAAATCGTCATTCCTGTAATTGCCGTTCAGCCCCGTCTCGCTGCCGCCGCCGTGACCGCGAACATCGAATGGGACCTCGTCGCCGGCACCCCAAAACTGACGACTCGCTTCTTCTCGGCACAGGTCAAGGGAAGCGGGGCGGGAATGTTCGAGGTACGCCCCCCGCGTGTTCGTGTCGAAGTAAGAGCCCGTGGACGAGTAGTGTCTGTGCCGGTTGCGGCAACCTACGGCTTTCAGGAAGCCACCGGCGAAGTCGAATTGAGGCTCAAGGCAAGTTCAGCCAACGAATTGGAACCCGACAGCATCACGGTGATGATTACGAGCGAAGTAGAACAAAAGTCAGTCTCGGTCCTCCTTATGAATGCCGAGACAAACGAAACCCTGAAGAAAACTGACATCGAGGTCGCGATTTCGATCTAGCGCGCGCGACATTCCAAGGCAGGTTCGCGATGTCCGATATTGATCTCAAAGCCCTCCAAGTCTTTGCGGGAAAGATCGTTCGCAAAGACCTCGTGCGCCGCGTCAAAGTGGGAGCAAACGTTCCGGTATATGTGCTCGAATACTTGCTGGGCAAGTATTGCGCGACCGATGATCCCGCGGCGCTGGAGGCGGGGCTACGCGTCGTGAATTCAACCCTCGCGGACAATTTTGTGCGACCCGACGAAGCGACGAAAGCCCAATCGCGCGTCAAAGAGCGGGGTCACTATACCTTTATCGACAAGATCAAAGTACGGCTCGACGAAACCAAGTATTGGGCGGAGTTAGTGAACTTTGGACACCGTTTTGTCCAGGTTCCCGACGCCATCGTGCAAAAATACGAGCGGCTGCTTGAAGGCGGATTGTGGGAAACATGAACCAGCCCGTTGAGTTGCTGGTAAAGACCAAACATCTCTTCGAGCCGCTGCCGGAAGCCATGCAGGATATGGCATTGATCGATCGCTTCCATTTCTACCTTCCTGGCTGGGAAGTTCCCAAGATGCAGAACACGTTCCTTACGGACCATTATGGTTTCGTAGTGGACTATCTCGCTGAGGCGCTGCGGTCGATGCGACGCCAGAACTTTACAGAGATCCTAGATCGCGATTTCTCCTTGGGGAATCATCTGAACACGCGTGACGCCAAGGGAGTGCGCAAAACGGTCTCAGGACTGGTGAAGCTCTTGCACCCGGACGGGAATGTGTCGAAAGCCGATCTGGGATATTACGTGGAATATGCGATCGAAGGACGTCGTCGCGTCAAAGAGCAGCTTAAAAAGATGGGCGCCTTTGAGTACTACCAGACAAGTTTTTCTTACACCGACAAGGAGACGATGCAAGAGAGGTTCGTTGGCGTGCCCGAAGAGGGAGGCCGGTCGCTTATTTCGACTGACCCTCTCGCGCCGGGTTCCGTGTACACGGCGGCGGTGACCAGTGATCAAGTCGCGCTGCACCGCATCGAGGTCAGTCGAATGAGCGGCGCAGGGAAACTGCGGATCACCGGGAATCCCGATCGCAGTATGAAGCAGAGCATCGATACCGCCTTCGACTACATCAGATCTCGCAGGTCTCAGATCGGAATCGAGAAGGACTTGGACAGTTATGACTTTCACGTCCAGATCATCGACCTCATGTCGCCAAAGGAGGGTTCGCAAGCCGGCGTCGCATTCTTCGTCGCGTTATACTCCCTGTTACGCGAGATGCCGGCACAAGCGGGCCTGGTCGTGTTGGGTGAAATGACGATCCAGGGGAACATTCTGCCCGTTCGTCAACTCACTGAGCCACTCCGAGTCATTATGGACAACGGCGCCAAGAAGGTTTTGATTCCGCTTAGCAACAAACGCGACTTTTTTGAGGTGCCTGGCGAGGTGGTCGAAAAAGTGGATCCCATTTTCTACTCCGAACCTTTGCAGGCGGCGCTGAAGGCAGTGGGCATCAGCTGAAGAAGCGGTTGGATTGTGATTCCGCTTCGCCAATCTGCTCCGAAGCGATTGCATAGGGGTTCAGTAGAGCTCGTGGGCGCGCGTTTCATCAGGATGGTTTTGGTACGTCGGGGGTCAACGTGCCCGAAATCCGAGTTGACAGCGAGAAAGAGCTGATCGACATAATCTTGCACGGTAAAGCGTACAAAGAGTTCCGAAGCGAGCAGCTACGCCTCAAGATCGACAGGGAACGACGGGCGTGGGACTTGATCGAACAGAATCGGGGCAATTACAACCGGGAGAGTCTGAGCCTCATCTTTGACACCGTGGACATGTGGGGAGGCAAGCGGCGGTGATTTGGCGCGATGCTGGCCACACCCAATCAAAACCTGATCTTCGAGTCGCGACCGGAAGTGCTCAATCAGTGGATCGAGGAATTGCTGTTTTCCGGCCGCGAGGCTTCAATAGCCCTCGATACCCGCGATGGGGTGATGGGGTTCGCCGGCATTGACGTCAGTCGCAACGTTCGCGCACGGCGCACTGCGGGATCGCTTTCCCGCGACATCGTGCCGAGGAGCGACTTTGCAAAATCCGCGCATGCATGGCGAGCGCCGCCGCTTGACACGCAATCAGTCGGACATTACAATGCGTCGGAGCGATTGACGACTAACAAGAAATCTGCAATAGCTTCTATCTCTGCCAATGCCGCTCCGCTGCGGGCGGCGGCGCGCTCCACCACAAGCTCGCGCCTCCTCTAAATGTTTGAAGGGCGGTTTTGATGCGCAGTCCAAGTGTGACAGAGCTAGAGATCGCGCCCACATTCCGTGCAACGGCCGATCTGGTGCTCTTCGAGGGAGATTGTCTTGACCTCCTGCAGCAGATTCCAGACAGCCTAGTCAAGCTAATCGTTACTTCACCCCCCCTATAACCTGGGTAAAGAGTACGAAAAGCGCTTGAGCCTAGACGATTACTTGGACCAACAGCGACGTGTGATTCGAGAGTGCGCACGCGTTCTTGACCCACATGGAAGCATCTGTTGGCAAGTCGGGAACTACGTCGACAACGGAGAGATCATTCCGCTAGACGTGAAGCTTTTCTCGACTTTCGAAGAGCTCGGAATGAAGATGCGAAACCGGATCGTGTGGCACTTTGGACATGGCTTGCACGCCTCCCGTCGATTTTCCGGCCGGTACGAAGTGGTCATGTGGTTCACCAAGTCCGATGAATATACCTTCAACCTTGATAGTGTTCGCGTTCCGCAAAAGTATCCACAAAAGAAGTATTTCAAAGGTCCGCGGCGCGGTGAATTGTCCGGCAACCCACTAGGCAAAAACCCCAGTGACGTTTGGGACATTCCTAACGTCAAGTCAAATCACGTAGAGAAAACCGAGCATCCATGCCAGTTCCCAGTCGAGCTCATCGAGCGGTTGGTTCTCTCGATGACGGAACCGGGAGACTGGGTCTTGGACCCATTCCTTGGAACTGGCACGAGCGCTATCGCGGCTCTTATGCATGGGCGCAAGGCTATCGGCGCAGAGATTGTCCACAAATACGTCGATATCACTCGCGAGCGCGTTCGTCAGGCTGAAGAAGGAAAACTTCGCATTAGACCCATGGGGCGTCCCGTCCATGACCCCGAGGCACCGTCTCACAGCGTGCCGCCGCTAGACGTTCAACTTGGGAGCGATCGTTTTCAGCGCAGTCTGTTTGAATCTGAAGAAACCTTGAGCCGCGAGAGCCCACAAACATGAAGGTTGTTTACGAGTATTCGCATCTTGGCGGTGCCGAGATCATGCAGGTTCGATACTCGGAGTGGAACTCGGAGATCTATCAAACGATAAGCGGTGTTCGGGCCCGCAGATCAAAGATCAGCGAAGAGAAGACGAAGAGGGGCCGGGCTCTGTTCTCACCCATTGACATGAACGCTCAATTCAAGAGAGCGTTCGCGGCAAGGGGCTATCAAGAGTTACGCGATAACTACACCATCACGATCCCTGGAAGTACGGTGTCCATTCCAGGCACGTTCAAGCAAGTTGACTTTGTCAAAGCAAAGCTTCTGGTTGAAGTCCAGTTCGGAAAATACGCATTCATGTTCTACGACCTCGCCAAGTTTCAGTACTTTTTCAACGAGAACAAATGCGACGTCGGGATCGAAATCGTTCCGTGCCGCGAGATGAAGCATCAGATGTCCGGCGGCGTCTCGTACGGAGAGCAGCTGGTCTACGACATCGAACGGCAAAATCTCAATTTCCCGTTGGTTCCAATCAAGCTCATATTGATCGACGCAGGCGGCTAGATCGTCGCTCCATCGCTACTGCCCGGCTCTCGTCTCCCGTCCAACGGAGTCGCCGCAAGTCCGTCCTTCCCCAAAAACAAGTCGAAACCCGTTTTCTGCGAGAAAACGGGTTTCTCTTAATTCTGCGACTTGACATTCACGCCGCGTCATAGTTTATAATGACGTCGGATTGGACAGGATACCAAAGCCGAGAGTAAGGTCTCCGTACAGGTCTACAGCGCCCCGGAGTCACGAGTGAATGAGATGGCATACACCGTAAAACAACTTGCCGATCTTGCCGGCGTGAGCGTTCGCACGCTGCATTACTATGACGAAATCGAGCTGCTGGCGCCGGCATCCGTTGGCGAGAACGGCTACCGCCGCTACGACGAAGCCGGGCTGCTGCGGCTCCAACAGATTCTGTTCTTCCGACAACTGGATTTCCGGTTGGACGAGATCAAGGCGATTCTCGATCGTCCCGATTTCGATCTGCTGCAGGCATTGCAGGGTCACCGCGCCGAATTGGAGAAAAGATCCGCCAATCTCGAACGGCTGATACGAACGGTAGACCTGACGATAGCCCGCTTGAAAGGAGAGTTGAACGTGAGTGACGGCGACCTGTTTGTAGGATTCGACGAAGAAAAGCAAGCGCAGTATGCGCAAGAGGCGCGGCGGCGCTGGGGGAGCTCGGAAGTGGACGCCTCGGCGAAACTATGGAGCGGCTATTCCGCGGAGAAAAAGACAACGATTCTTTCGGAAGGAGAGGCGATTCGCCGGGACTTGCAGGCGGCCATGAGCAAGGGGCCCACCAGTCCCGAGGTCCAGCAGATCGTCGCGCGCTGGCATCAGCACTTGCGCTATTTCTACGAGCCCTCGATCGAACGCCTGCGCGGCTTGGGTCAGCTATACGTCGACGATCCGGATTTCCGGGCGACGTACTCCAAGCTCGATCCCAAGTTGCCTGAGTTCTTCCGGGACGCGATCGCGTTCTATTGCAAGGGCAGAACCAACGGCTAGATCGCATCGTGCGGCTGGAGTGATTGGTCCACCGCATCGCGTTCCCAACAGCGTTTGATCTCCCTATGCGTAGTGTGACAAGGGCATTTGGACACCGAACGAAACCGCGATGAAACTGAAACGCGCGGCGAGGGGTTTGCGCCTATAATAGAATCACGCGAAGGGTGCTGCCTCACCCTCCTTCCTTTGAAAGCGCAGGACGACCAATGCTGGAGTCCTGCGCTTTCACATTGCGCGCCTGGCTTTTCGTCCCTATTGCAGCTTGTCCCAACACGCCAGGTAGCCACCGCCATGCCATTGAATGCTCGATCCGGGTAGAATCTTGCCGTACGTATCGACCACTCGCTCTCGGGTGATCTGACGTATCCGCGCCTCACGCTGCCGTTCGGCTGGAGTCAAGCGGTAGGCGACGATACGGACCGCCATCGTCAAGCCAAACGCACGCAAATGCCGGGGCACGCGGCGAAGTACCCTGAACAAGTAGAGATGCCGACGACCCAGTCGGCGTTCGCGACGCCCTGCTCACTCTGCAAGTGTCGGGCGCGGCAAGGCAGCTCGTGCGAGCGGTCGAATCCGACCACTCGGCCGGCGCGTGCGGAGAGCCGGAGAGTCACATGGCCCGCCGCGCACCCGGCGTCCATCAGACGCCCCACCCTGGTCGGCACCAACGCCAAGAGCTCGTCGTAGTACCCTGCCGGCCGCGAGCGAGAGATGGATTCATAGCGCGCGGCTGCAGGGCCGAGATCGACCGGCCCGAACGGTTCCTCCGGTCCTGCTTTCATTTGTGAACGGCGTGGGGATAAACGTGCACCTTCGACACCGTCCGGGTGATCCAGTAGGTGGCGGTCATGGTTTCGTCGGGATGCAAGGGTACGGACGAGTACTGTGTGGACGAGTAGACCCAGGTGTTCCCCAATTCGAGCGGAAATTGGGCAAGAGCCGCGGCGTAGGCCGCAGTTGAGGCGCCCGTTGGCCCTGGCACCGTCGGCGGCGTCGCGGTCGGGACCGGCGTCCGATCAGTACCCGGCGAGGCGTACGGATGTGCAGCCGCGCACGCGGTGATCGCGCCTGCGAGCACAGCGATCGCAAACGCAGAAACCGACTTCACAGAGCTTCCCCTAATGCTTCGAGTTCCGAATCAGCCTCTCGCCAAGCCGCCAAGGCGCAATGACAAGCCAAGACCCTTTGCGGGCTGTGCGTCTTTGCGTGAGCCGGTCTTGCACCGCCAGTCAGTGTCGGCCGGTCAAGCCGGTCGCCGCCGGGCGCCGGCCGTCCGGCATACCTCAGTCGCCGGCGAGCCCGGCCAATAACGAGAGAGCGAAGAAGATGATCGGCAGCGCGGCGCACGCGACGGCGACGAGAACCACTACGGCCGCCGCGGCTGAGCGAGAAAACTCCGGGCCTCCGCCTCCCAGCGCGCGCCTGACCGCCTGAACGGATTGCTGGACGAGCTCGCCTTCGTTCATCGGCTCCACGCCGACCCATTCCCATCCTTCGGCAGAAGCCGGCACCAGCAGCTTGCGCGCCTTGCTGCAGTTGAGCGCCTGGGCGAGCCGAGGCGCCGCCGCCGTAATCGACCACGGCCCGACGATGATGCCGGCGGAGCTCAACGCGGCCGCGTTCAGCTCCTGCTCGGCTGGCGCGTGCATCGCGGCCGCAGCCGCCGGCGTCAGTCCGATCGGTCTGAGCTGCAAGTCGGGCCATTCGCGCCTGAGCGCGTCCAGCACCGCGCTCCCCCAACGTCCTTCGCCATCGTCGACCACGGCGACAGTCGTCGAGCTGACGCGTTCGGCCTGGTCGCGCTTGGCCAATCTGCCATCGTCGCGCAAAGCCAAGCCGTGGACCACCCATACGCCGGCGGCGATCAATCCAAAACCGAGCGCGTTGGCCAGATCGCTCACCAGGCCGAGGGTATCGGAACCGCCCAAAGCGAGACTCAAAAGCCGGGACAGGATGTAGATCGCGCTGCCGAGCACGGTTAAGCTCGCCACGAGCAAGTAGCCATAGAGATAGATTTTGCGAATGAGCGATTGGCGCTCGCCCTGGCCGGCCGCGCCGGACCCGCCGGCCGCCGCCGCGTTCTGCAAGCCTCGCCACGGGATCAGCCAGACCGGGAAACCGGCCAGGAGCGCGGCAGTCCCCCACGCCAGTTGTTCTTTCAGACCGTTTCCGAACGTCCCGCCGACCGTCGCCTCGATCAACACCCGGCCGAGCGTGATCAACCCGGCCAGGAACGCGGCCAGGCCGACGGCGGCGACCAGGTACGAGTAGAGCCGTCGCACTCCTTCTTGCATATCTGCCGCGGCCGGGCGGGCCTCCGTCGGGGCGAGCATCGTGTCTTGGCGCAGGACCAGCGAATGATAGGCCCACACGGCAGCCATGACGACCATGACGGCGATCGGATTCTGCAGGTCGACGTTCAGAGCCAGCCCCAACGCCTGGCGGAACAGCTCGCTGAGAATGTACGTCGCGCCCGAGATCGTGCCGGCGGCGCCGGCGAATATCGCAAGGTACAAATAGAATTTGCGGAGCGCGGACTCTAGCTCTTGCTCCCGGCCGCTTTTGAACAAAAGTTGTGCCTGAAGCCAGAAGACGAGCCACAGACCCAGGCCGACGACGAGCCGCGGAATCTCGTCTGCCAAAGAGATACCGGTGGCATCGCCGATGACCGGCCGGTCTCCGAATTGGGCCAGCAGCCAGCGCAGCACCTGAATGGCGCCGCTGACCGTCAGCGTCAACCCAAAGGCGCTGAAACCGAGAACGTATAGCCGCCGGACGATCGCGGAATTGCCGGTGCTGGGGACCGCGCGCCCATCATCGTAAGCGGTCCAGGCGTGGTAGAGCCACACGACGGCTAGGGTGACCATCGCGGCCATCGCATTGGCAATCGTCTCGGCCGGGGAGCCGGTCTGGAACGCACCCAGGCCGGTTTGGGCTGGCCCGGCCAAAACGAGCCCAAGCAGCGCGCCCAGGAGGTCCAACAGCTGCGTCACGAACGCCGCGAGGGTGATCGACATGATTCCGTAGAGATAGATCCGGCGGAGGACGCTGCCGCGCTCCTCGCCGGCGTCTGCTAGGTGCTGCGCCCAGATCCAGTGCGCCAGGTAGAATGGCAGGGCGACGACGACTACGGCGATCTCCCAGGCCAGAGAAGAGATCGGCGCCCGCGTACCGAGCGGGATCAATTCTCGCTCGACGGCGATCACGGCCCAGGTCACGAGAAGGAGACTGAGTGCGGACACCGCCAGGATGTAGACTCGGCGTACGGCGATCATGGTCCCTCCTCCCTTGCATACAGATTCGAGGCGCGCTGCATCATGGATCGCGCACCGGTTTCACCCGGACACGCGCGACTCGCGCGCCCAGCACGCGCGTTGAGCGTGTGCGCGGCTGCTTCGAATGAACCGGGCGACCGCTGCCTACTCGCACTCGCCGGTGGTCCAACAGGATGCAAAATACCTGTCTCCGCCGATGATCTTCCAGGCCCCCTGCTCGTTCTCGAGCTCCAAGGTGAACTCGCTAGAGTAGCGGTTGCTCTCAAAAAGGGGGCCCGTCACGTAATAAGTCTGACTCGCCGTGACCTGCGCCTGGTCGCCGGCAGAGCGGTGGGAGACGACTTGGACGGTCACGGCACGGTCGCCCAGCGCAAAGGCATATCGATCGTGGTAAACGTCCTGGGCGAACTGGTCGACCGAGCGCGGATATCCGTCCAGCGATGTCGAGAGGTAGCGGTAGGCGCGTCCGTAATCTTCCTGTTGGACAGCCAACAGGTAATTGTGCACGACATTCTCCGCGGAACTGTCGTCGCGATAAGAGGGAGGCGGTCGTCTGACTACGGCGACGAACGCCGCGACGACGAGGAGCAGCGCCGCCGCGACGATGACGATGAGCACTCGGTCCGCAGTCTTCATTTCGCTCGCCCTCCACCACACACCGTTTGTGCAAGCCAGATCGCGCTGGAATCGCCGCAGGCGCGCCGGAAATAAAAAAACACCTGTTGGCCGCGCATCCTCACGCGTCGACTACAGGTGCTCCGTTTGACGCACCGCCTGCGCAACCCGGTCTGCGCAAGAGCGTCAATCACATTCGCGGCGCCTGCAAAAGCCTTGTTGCCGGGGCAAAATCAGGCTTCTAATGATGATTATATCACGGTCGCGTGCGCGCGCAAATCTGGGTCGTTATTCTCATAGGACTTTAGTTTCTTGCACAGACTCGCCTTGGTGAGTATGTCGGTCGAGTCCACGAATTGGCTAACCGACCCGCTGATTACAGGCAGCGCTCGGATCTCTTGACTCTCAATGGCGCCCAAGATCGCATTCGCAAACACATCCCCATGTATGACCATCGTTTGCCGTCCACGCCGCGTCTACCCCACCAGACGCATCCGGCGCCAACCTGGTTCCGCAACGGCAATCCTCCTTTATTGACCGGCGTTGGGCGACCACCCAGGGTCGCCCCTACCAGACGCATCCGGCGCCAACCTGGTTCCGCAACGGCAATCCTCCTTTATTGACCGGCGTCGGGCGACCACGCAGGGTCGCCCCTACAAAATGCCAATTTCCCGCAGATAATCGTCGACAATTCTGGACGGCGGCAGCTGACGGTCGTTTTCCAAATTGTCCATGTCATGGTCCCAATTCGCGGGATTATCTCTAATGTACTGGCGGATCGCGCGTAGCTCACGTTCGTTGCGTATGATGTGTTCGTAGTAGTTGCGCTGCAACACCTTTTTGAAATACGGCTGCCAACCGAGTTGCTTGACGCCTCGAGTGTATTCGTTCGTCACCATCGTCTTGAACCAATCGGCGATGTCGCCTAGCGTTGCGGGCTTGCTCAAATCTGGGGTGGCAACCGTTTGGGATAGGCCTTGCGGATTCGAGACTTTATGGCCTTCAATTCCGCTCGTCCCCTGATCACCGCCGCACGTGATGACCATGACAGAATGAATGTGGTTCGGCATCACAACAAAGGCGTCTGGTTCGAAGGTGGGGAACTTGCATGATAGTTCGTCCCACCACCGAACAATCATTGCGCCTGGATCATTCAATTGCATTTCGCCGTTCACGATCTCGCCGAAAAGACATTTCCGATTCTGTGTGCAGATCGTGACAAAATACGCGCCCTCTCGCGAATAGTCGTAGCCCCTCAATCGAATCGACCGGCGGTGATGTTTGAACGACATGGTTTCCTCGTAGTGGCAACCCTTCGTGCTTCCCAATTAACGTGCGCACAGGTCGCGTAGCCTACACCGCGCGCATGATGCATCAATGTGGATTCGGCGTAGGGGCAACCCTATGTGGTTGCCCACCGCCGGCCACGCCGCGGCGTAGGGGCAACCCTATGTGGTTGCCCACCGTCGGCCACGCCGCGGCGTAGGGGCAAC
>JAMCQI010000045.1 GCA_023381515.1 Chloroflexota bacterium
GCATCGCCGCCAGTATATCGCAAAGCTGGGCGCGGCGCAAACCAGCGGACGCCTGCGCGGCCTTTGCTTATCCCTGGATTTCCAGAAATACGTCGATGCCGGACCGATCGGGGAGGAAAATGTCGGCGATCAGAATTTCGAACGCCTCGCGGCGCGCGAGATCGACCGCTTGCGCGCCAGTGGCGGCAGCCTGAACGTGGTAGCCCGCGTCGACCAGAACTTGAGCGGTCTGTTCGCGGGTTTCGAGGTGGTCTTCCAGCAGGAGGATGCGCTCGTGCGGCATTTCGGACCCTATCCAACGCTAGTATATCAGAAATCCAGGGATAAGCAAAGGCCGCGCAGGCGTCCGCTGGTTTGCGCCGCGCCCAGCTTTGCGATATACTGGCGGCGATGCCACAGGCGGCTGCGAAAAAGATTGCGCTGGTCTTTAGCTGGCTCAACCAGTACGGCGGCGCCGAGCGCGTTCTGGAGGCGGCTCACGACCTGTTCCCCACGGCGCCCGTTTTTACTTCGACCTATTGGCCCGCCGCGATGCCGGCGGCTTATCGTTCCTGGGACATTCGCGTTTCGTTTCTAGACCGGCTGCCCCTCGCCCGGCACAATCAGCGCTTGCTGCTCCCGTTCTATCCGCTCGCCTTTGAGTCGCTCGACCTGCGCGGTTACGATCTCATTCTCAGCATCACGAGCGCATTCGCGCACGGGGTCCGCGTGCCGCCCGGAGGCCAGCATGTTTGCTACTGCCTCACTCCCGCGCGTTTTCTATGGAACTACGACGATTATGTCGAGCGGGAGCAGATCGGGCGGGTGCCGCGAGCACTGCTCCCTCTCTTCGTCGCGCGACTGAGAGAATGGGACCGCCGGGCGGCGGACCGCGTCAGCCGTTTTGTGGCGATCTCGCAATTGGTGCGCGAGCGGATCGCCCGGCACTATGCCCGCGACTCGGTGATCCTGCATCCGCCGGTCGACGTCGACCGTTTTCAGGTCTCGACGGCGCGCGGTGACTATTTTCTCGTCCTATCGCGCCTCGTCCCGTACAAGAGGATCGACCTCGCCGTGCGAGCCTTCAACGAGCTGGGGCTGCCGCTCGTCATCGCCGGGGATGGACGCGATCGGGCGCGGCTGGAAAAGCTGGCCAGGACGAACGTCCGGTTTCTCGGCCGGGTGGAGGATGAGACCGCGCGAGACCTGCTGTCCCGCTGCCGGGCGTTCTTGTTCCCGGGCGTGGAGGATTTCGGCATCACGCCGCTCGAGGCGAACGCCTGCGGCAAGCCCGTGATCGCCTTTGCGGGCGGCGGCGCGCTGGAGACGATCGTCGCCGGCGTTTCCGGCGAATTCTTCCGCGAGCCCTCTCCCGAATCGCTCGCCGCGGCGGTCCAAGCGTTCAACGACTTTAAGTATGACCCGGCGACGGTCCGCGCGTGCGCTGATCGGTTCGGGGCAGATGTCTTCAAAGACCGGTTACGTCGTTTGGTCGACGAATCGCCGAATTGAGGGTCGGTGGGTATCGCCGGCCGGGCGGCCGCCGGCAAGTTCTGCGGGTCCCGGATCGCCGGTCGGGCCGCCCACGAGTTGATCCGCTGGAGTTGTCATGGAACTAGGTGAGTACGCGCGAATCATCTGGCGCTATCTTGGGCTGATCGTCGGGCTGGCGATCGTCGTCGGGCTGGGGAGTTGGGTCTTTCGGCCGCGGCCGGCGCCGGTGTATCAGGCGACGGTCCGCTTTACCATCGGCGTGAACGCTCCGCCGGCGCGCGACGTCACCGGTTACGATCCGATCCTCACGGCCTACCAGGCCTCGGAGTACATCCGCGACGATTTCGTGGAATTGATCCCGAGCGATACGTTTGCGGATGACGTGAACGCGGAGCTTGCCAGCATGGGGGACGCCGGCATCAAGATCGGCAAAGGCAACCTCTCGGCGGCCGTGGAAAAGCAGCACCGTCTGATGTCGATGACGGTGACCTGGAACGAGCCGGCGCAGGCGCAGCAGATCGCGAATGCGGCGGTCAAGAACCTGAGCGACAACAACGCCAAGTATTTCGCCCAGTTGGGGTCCGCCGGCGCAGCGGTCACCGTCGTCGACCAGCCGTCGGTCGCGGAGGTGGGTGCGTCGCTCCGGGAGCGCCTGGACATTCCGATACGCGTTTTGATCGCGCTCCTGGCCGGCATCGCGCTCGCATTCGTGCTCGACTATCTCGACGATTCGGTCCGCGACGGCCGGGACGCGGAGGCGCTGGGACTGCGTGTGATCGCCGAGATTCCGCGGCCGCGCCGCCGCTGGGGCGCGTGAGGCTGCCCGGACGCGCCGTTTTTTCCCGGATCGCCTGACCTATGGTAAAATGCCCGGCGCATTCGGGAGTGAGGAGACGAACATGCAGTTGCAGGATTATGCGCGCGTGCTTTGGAAGCGCGGTTGGATCATCCTTCTGCTGGCGGTGCTGACCGCCGGCAGCGCCTACGTTTTCAGCAAATTGCAGACGCCGATCTACAGTTCCACCGTGACCCTCAGCGCCGTGCCGGCGCGCCCTTCGGATTACGGACAGACGCTCGCCATCAAAAACCTCCTGCGGAACTATGTCCAGCAGATGCAGTCCCCCAACATTACGCAGCAGGTGATCGACAAGCTCCAGCTGGATGTGACGCCGGACAAGTTCGACAGCGAGCTCAATTTCAACGCCGACGAATCGACGCTCCTCATTACGATCGAAGCGCGGCACCCCAATCCGGCCGTGGCCGCCATGATGGCGCAGACGCTCGCCGAGACGTTTTTCTCGACGCATAATCAGGAAAACCTTCAGATCGACCAGCAGGACCGCATCCTGGTCAACATCCTGCGGAACGCGAGTTCGCCCGTCATCTTTTCGCCCAAGACCTCGGTCAACACGCTCGCGGGCGCCATCCTCGGTGGGCTGATCGGCGTTCTGATCGTCTTTGTTTTGGAATGGCTGGAGTCCGACGTCGTGCGCACTTTGGAAGACGCCGAGCGTTACATCGGCGTCACCGTCCTGGGCTCGATTCCATCGATGGGCGACAAAGGGCCGAACGGCTCCCACGCCCGCGCCCACGCGCAGCCCGCCCATGCCAAGCCCGCGGTCTGTCCGCACTGCGGCAATCCGATCTGACTCGAGACGGCCGCCTTGTTCCAGGTCGTGCGTCTTACGAAAGCTGATTCCCGGAGTTGAAATGCCTGACGATCGAATATCGACCTTGATCACGATCACCCACCCGCGCTCGCCGATCAGCGAAGCGTTCCGCACGTTGCGGACCAATCTCGAATTCACGAGCCTCGACAAGCCCATCCGCTCGATGGTCGTCACGTCGCCCGAGCCCGAAGAAGGCAAGTCGACGACGCTGGCGAACCTGGCGGTGACGATCGCCCAAGCCGGCAGCCAAGTCATCCTGGTCGACTGCGACCTGCGACGCCCGTCACTCCACCAGATCTTCGACGCACGCGCCGCGCCGGGATTCACCGACATGATGCGCGACGACGCGTTGATGCAGAACCCGCCGCTGCAGGATACGGGCATTGCCAATTTGCGCCTGCTGACCAGCGGGACGATTCCTCCCAACCCGTCCGAGCTCCTCGCCTCGCGACGCATGAGCGATCTGATCGTCGCCCTGCAGAAGCACGCGGACATGGTCCTGTTCGACGCGCCACCGGTGATCGCCGTGACCGACGCGGCGGTCCTCGCCTCCAAGGTGGACGCCGCGCTTCTCGTCGTCAGCGCCGGCAAGACCAAGCGCGACCACGCCAAAAAGGCCAAGGCGCTGCTGGAGAAGGTAAACGCCCGTCTGGTCGGGACCGTGCTCAACAACGTCAAGGGCGACGCCGGCCTCAACCAATACTATTCGAGCGAGGAAAAGCCGGCGTGAGGAACGGGTCCGGCGGTCCGCGGGCGTTCCCGGCCTCGCCGGCGACGATCCGGTCCTGACGGCGGAAAGGGGCTAATGAAGGGTCTCATTCTCTCCGGCGGCAAAGGCACGCGCTTGCGCCCGTTCACCTATACGGGGGCCAAGCAATTGGTGCCGGTCGCGAACAAGCCGGTGTTGTTTTACGCAATCGAAGACCTGGTCGAAGCCGGCATTACCGAGGTCGGCATCGTCATTAGCCCGGATACCGGCGAGCAGGTCAAAGCGGCAGTGGGGGACGGTTCGCGGTTCGGCGCGCGCGTCCACTACGTCGTGCAGGACGCGCCGCGGGGGATCGCGCACGGCATCCAGATCGCACGCGAGTTCGTCGGAGAGGACAAGTTCGTCCTGTTCCTGGGAGACAACTTTATCCGGGACGGTATCGTCAAGCAAGTTCACGCGTTCCGCGATCACGATATGAACGCGCAAATCATCCTCTATCGCATGGAGGACCCCAGCTCGATGGGCGTGGCGGTGCTGGACGACGACGGTCGGGTAGCGCGGCTGGTCGAAAAGCCCAAGCAGTTCGTCTCGCCGTACGCCGTCATCGGCATCTACATGTTCGACCCGCACGTCTTCGAGGCGGTCGACGCGATCAAGCCATCGGCGCGAGGTGAGCTGGAGATCACGGACACGATCCAGTTCCTGGTCGACCGCAAGCTGAACGTCCGCGCCCATTTGCTCGACGGCTGGTGGATCGATACCGGGAAAATGTCGGACATCCTGGAAGCCAACCGCCTGGTCCTGGACGTGCTGCAGGCCCGGAACGAAGGCCAGGTGGACGCGGCTTCGAGGATCGAAGGACGCGTGACGCTGCAAAAGGACGCCGTGGTCGTGAACAGCACGATCCGCGGACCGGCCATCATCGGCGAGCGCACGCGGATCGAGCATGCCTTCGTGGGGCCGTACACCTCCATCCACAACGACTGCGTCATCCAGGACTGCGAGGTGGAGCACAGCGTCGTCCTGGAAAACAGCCGGATCGTCAACGCGCCGGCGCGCATTGCCGACAGCCTGATCGGCCGGAACGTCGTCGTCGGCCGGGCTGAGGGGCACACTAAAACGCTGAACATGATGATCGGCGATTTCAGTAAGGTTGGACTTTAGGCGGAGACGACAAGGCGAGCGTATGCAGAATCTGTTGGTGACCGGCGGCGCCGGTTTTATCGGCTCGAATTTCGTTCACTATGTTCTCCAAAAGCATCCGGACTATGCGACCGTCGCCTTCGACAAGCTGACCTATGCCGGCAATCTGGACAATCTACGCGACGTGCAGGATCACCCGCGCTACGCGTTCGTCCGCGGGGACATTTGCGACGCGGCGGCGGTCGACCACGTGATTCGCGACCACAAGATCGACACGATCGTCAACTTCGCCGCCGAGACTCACGTCGACCGGTCCATCATGGACGCCGGCGCATTCATCCAGACGGACGTCTACGGGACGTACGTCCTTCTGGAAGCATCCAGGAAATTCGGGCTGCGCTACCATCAGGTCGGCACGGACGAGGTCTACGGCTGGGTCGAGCGCGGCTCGTCCAAGGAAACGGACGGGCTCGCCCCGCGCAGCCCGTACGCGGCCAGCAAAGCCGGCGCCGACCTCCTGATCCAGGCGTACGTCGTCACCCACCACGTGCAGGCGACCGTGACGCGGGGTGCCAACAACATCGGCCCCCTGCAGTATCCCGAAAAGGCGGTGCCGCTGTTCGTGACGAACGCGATCGACGATCTCCCTCTGCCGCTGTACGGCGACGGCCGGCAGCAGCGCGATTACCAGTTCGTGATGGACCACTGCGAAGCGATCGATCTCGTTCTGCACAAGGGGGCGATCGGCGAGGCCTACAACGTCGGCACCGGTCACGAGATGTACAACGTCGATATGGCGCGGCAGATCCTCAAACTGCTCGATAAACCCGAGTCGCTCATCCAGTACGTCGCCGATCGCCCCGGGCACGATCGACGCTACTCGCTCGACGTCGGCAAGCTTCGCCGGTTGGGGTGGGCGCCGGCGCACACGTTTGAGGAGGCGCTTGAAAAGACGGTCAAGTGGTACGTCGAGAACGAGTGGTGGTGGCGCAAGCTCAAAAGCGCCGAATACCAGGAGTACTATCGCAAACAGTACGTCGAGCGCAAATGACCGAGGACGAACAAACAAAACCGGGTGCATGTGACTGAACCCGGTTCTGCTATTTTAGGCTCGAAACGGGACCCTGCAACTGATTCGTCCCCCAATCACGTCGTGTGCCGTGCTTCTTTACTCCCCGGAATTCTGCTGAACACCCACACCCTTGTCCAGATTCGCATTGCTGCGGAATAGGCTCAAGACGACGAGCGTCCTGGACTGAAGATACTTGTTGCGCCCCCGCCACATCAACGTACCTCGGCATTTCGAAAGCTCCTCGCTCGGAAACGTGAGTGCCCTCACTAGGCCGCGCCGCGAGAGAGACAGTGATCCTCGAAAACGAGAAGGCCGTCCCAGGGGGACGGCCCATGAAATGGTACCAAGGGATCAGGAGTATTTCCGAGACTAGAGCGACTCAGCGGCCAGCTCGTTTCAGCGGGCAACTAACCCCGTCTCGCATTGTTGTATGGCCCCACCTCTATCGATAAGTTGATATTGCCAGGTAGGCCTGGATTAGATCCAACAAGCAAGGTAGCTAGGATTACGAACGGATAACTAAACACAACCAGCAATCCCCAATAGGTTGTTTCCCTGCTTAGTCTTTGGCCGAAAATAACTTGTACGCTTGCTAGCGAACCTTGGTTCGCGGTTGAATCGTGTAGTTGTACTTGGGTAAGACGCGGCGACGGCCGAATTGAACCTGGGCCTTTTGCTCCTGGGTCACCTTCAGGCCGGTCGCATACTCGCTCGGGTCCAGTCGGGCACGACAGCGCAACCCCGACTCGGTTCGGGTCGTCCGGATGAACTTTAACACGGTCTCGAAACTGCAGAGCGGCTGCCCGGCCCAATTGCCGCTGATCGGACTGAACAATCGATGCTCGACCGGATTCCATTTCGAGGCACTGGTCGGATAGTGCGTCACGGTGATCGTTAGCCCGAACTCATTCGCGAGCGCTTGCAGACCGACTTTCCAGAGCCAGTTCCGATGGCCATTGGCGCCACCGCTATCGGCTTCAATCAGGAGTTCGTGGCAACCTGGATAGGCTTGACGACCCACGCCCAGCCACCAAGAGCGAATCGCGGCGACTGCAAACGCTGAGGTTTCATGGGATCGGCCGACCACGACGTAGCCTTCATTCCGTGCCAGGTCATAAATCCCATAGGGAACGGCCTTGCCCACGGCATCCTGCAGAAAGTCGGTGCTCAGCACCTCCAACGGGGCTTGCCGCCAGCTTCGGCCCGCGTTCTTGAAGAGACCGACCAGCTCTTTTTTCTTCGTATCTACGCTGATAACGGGCCAGCCCGCCTTCAGAAACTTGTGGCGCTGCCGGGCGATGTACCGCATCTGGCGGTCGCGTTCCGGATCATGATGACGGCTCAGTCGCTTGCGATTCGCGCGCAAGGCATAGCGTTTGAGACGGAGCAATCGGGCGATGGTCGTCCGGCCAACTTTAAACTTGCGACGCAGGTGCCCAGTCAATTTGCGCAGCGTCTTGCGAGTCCACTTGAGCCCAGTGATCGGATCGCCGGCAGTGGCATCCGCTAGGAGTTCATCGAGAGCTACGAGAATACCTGGCTGTTTTTTTCAGTGAGTGGGCGGCCGGCACCGGGTTCGCGAAGACGTCCGCGTCGTTTGGACGAGGGCTGTTCGATCTCGCGTTTGCCCCGATGGATCGTCACACGGCTCAGCCCGGTGATGCGGGACAGTGCAGCGATGCTGCCGCCGCTGCCTTGGAGCGCTAGCAAGCCGGCAAAGCGGCGACGGTTCCTCTCGTCCAATGTAGCCAGCACCCGATTGATCGCCCGGTGGTGCTGGGCGATAGAGCCATAGGGATGTTGCCGGCATGTCAGACACTCACAGCAATGAATGCGTCGCCGTCTCGATTTGGACTTCATGCTCGACCTCGCTGGTGATTCAGTGGGTCAAGTATACTCCAAACTGTACAAGTTATTTTCGGTCAAATACTTAGTCGTTTGAAGCAGAAGACTCCCAAAACGAAATATAGCAGAACAGCGATTGCAATGACGGCTACAAAGACCTTGCCATAGCTTGTGGAAAAGTCGCAGCCGGGATATGACATCCCGCAGCCGAGAAGCAGGTACCCAGCGCCCAACCACTACAGAGTTCCACCAACGGTGAAGGCAAGGAATGCCGGTACATATCGTTTCACCTGGTGCTCCGGTTCCAAACAGCATCACCTTCAGTCAGGCTCTGCGTGCTGATCATGACAGCTTATCGCATCGCAGAACTCTTCGACGAGCCGAAACAGTCGCAGAAATACACGAGCCAAGCATTCATTACGTTACGTGCCCGTGAGTGACAAAAAGATGCCAGGTCGGAGCCTGCTATCAACACCTTGAATCGGTCAAAAGTAAGACAAGAAAAGCGTTAGAACAACCACGTTTCCGTCGATGGGTTGACTCTCATATTCCCACTTATCGCCTCTGCTGTTAGATTCCATCAGATCGACCTCCATGACAGCAAGCGACCTGCTATTCCGATAGTTCCAACGGGTGATGAAGGGCCAGTCTTCTGGCCCTACGGATGCCCGCGGCCAAAACGAGAGACCGTCCAATGTCAGAGCCAAGCCACTGCTCTGTAACAACATAACTTTGTTCGTGTCCCGGCCTCGCGGAATACGGGATTGAAGCCAAATCCCACGCTGGCTGAGCGCGCTCTGAAGGGCGTCGAGCTGTCCTGCAACCTGCGCATCCGTTTGGTCTGTGGAGAATACGATCTGTATGTAATCATACGAGTAAAGAGCTCCCGGGACGGACCGCATATGCCGAGAGGAAATCTGACTGTGCGATGTGCGACCCAGGTCGTGGGCGATGGAGTTGAGAAAAGCGGCCCCTTCTTGGTATTTGGACTCGCTGGTTGAGAGATAGTGATTCGCTAACGCCAGCGACAACCCAATGGCGAGCAGAATAGATGCAGCGAGCAGTACAAGCACAATTGTCCAAAGATACTTCTTCTTCACCGGCATTGTTTTGCGAACCTCAGAACCGTGATATCGCGCCAAGACTGCAGACCAGGTTGGCCGGTGCAAGCTGCGCGTCGCAGGACCAGTGACGTTGTGCCCAAATGCACCAATTGCTTTCCTATCCTCTCAGCGGCGACAAACCCGGCCAGGTTGAAGCTCGTCACAGGCGTCAACAACTGCCGAGACTATTTCAATACTAGGGGGAGAAAGTAGGCAGTCTGCGACGCAAAACTTCGAAACGAGTAGGTGGAGGTGGTATACGCATTCATTATGTATGACACCACCAAACTCACGCCCCGCTCGTCGGTGAGCAGAAGATTGGTTAGTCGATACGGTCCATCCCGTTGCGATTGGAAAATCTCGTCGCCGTCAAAACTGAGTGAAAGCGTGCTGGCACCCGGTGGGACAGTGCTGATCGTGCTACTGTGAGCCACGAAGTTTCCCGCCATGTCTGTAATATCTGCTGTCAGGCCGACCTGACCGCCAGTGGGCGAACTGATGCCCACGTTTACTTGCAGTGCCGCATAAAGAGAAGATGACGTCGAGCGCGCTTGCGGTGCATCACTATAAGAGCCGGTGAAAGAGCCCAGACTAGATGCAATTTGAAATAGTACGTTCGTAGCTTTTTTGAAAGGGGTTCCTCCCGCGCTTACGCCCTGTGCCATCAAGAATACGGAGGCATAACCGGGCGAATCCGGAATCACGTATGTTCCCCGATACTGTCCTCCGCCGACAGGCGCGAGACTGACTGTCTGCGTTATCCCATCAGCGCGGGACACAATCGCGGTAATCTCAGGCGCAGAGTCCGAGCCTGCTAACGTCGCGCTGATGACGGCGGTCGCGCCGGGAGAATACCATAATTGATCAGTCCGGCCCGTCAGGTTAACTCCGGTATTGGCTGCAGCTAGAGATGCAACAAAGGTACCACCGGTCGGAACGCTCGCCCCGTGTGCCAGCACGCTTTCACTTCCAGGCAAGGCATCCGCGAAGTCATAGCTAGCTAATGTACCAGCTGCAGAATACCTGACTACTGTGGGATTCGCAGTTGCATATGCAGGATCGATTGTCAAGCCGTTTGGATCAACAAGGGTCACTGCAACGGTGCCCCTTTGCCAGGTTGACGCAAATAGAGCCGGCCCCCCCTCGAGCTCAATCGGAACGTAGAGGTATTGTCCGCTTTGGATAGTCCCGGTGTAGATCGGGGACATGCTCGAAGTAAGATTCACGCTAGACGATCGGCGTGTCGGGTTAGACGGTCCCACTGCGCCGCAACTAACAGGGGAAGAGCCTATAAGGTTTGGCCTGATGCAATTCAGGTAGCTGTTGCTTAAGCCGCCATCATATACGAAGTAATCGCGCGGGCCAACCATGGACGCATGAACTTCGTCAGTTGTCATGCGATCGATTGCTCCGGACAAGCCATCGGCAAGCGCACTATCGGTCGCAACGCCAACGTCGTTGGGCCGCGGGTTGATCCATTCTGCCACGAGTCCAAGCGTATTCCTGGATGAGTCCGGAGCGTCGCCACCTATGAGGTGATAATTCACCCCGTTTCGCGTGAAATGGAATTCGTTGAATATCCACATCCCGACGCCGGATAGTTCTTCCGCAACTGGTTGCCTTGCAAAGTAGGTTCCGTGATCGATCGCACCATAGAACGAGAATAGCGCGAAAGCCTGAGCAGGGATGCCGAGGTGCGGGCTACCCAGAGTGAATAGGCTATCGACGTCATTCTGGTAGGTGCTGCCTTCTACGTACGCACGGCTTACAATACCTCCCATGCTGTGAGCGATGAGGATTACTTTTGGCTGACCAGTCTCATTCTTTGCGAAATCGATCCTGTCCCGCAGTATGGCCGCATTTGTTTCTAACGGCGGCGTGTAACACCACGAAGAATTGAGAACGGCATAGTATACCTCGTGTCCGTCGTTGGTAATATCGTTGCTCTCTATCTGCCAATCTTGTTGGGGATTGGCTTGTCGACACGAAGGATCAGGGAACATGCCATTCCAACCGGTTACAAATACAATCGGCAAATGATTTGATCCGGTGTGACTTCCCGACACCGTTGCCGTCACTTGCCCGGTATTGTCGGCTGTGTTGTTGCTGTATGCATCGTCGTTGAAGTTCAGCCACAAAGTGCCAGCGTTACCTGCAGTCCCATTGTAGCTGCTTCCAACGGCAAAGACTTTCTGTGCCTCCGTTATGACATTTGTGGAGATGTAGCTTCCCGCTGGTGGAGGCGCGGAACCAATGTAACCTACCAATGCCGCCCAATGCGGTACGTTTGTGGTCGCACAGTAGGCACAGACGCCGATGTCGGCCAGGTTGAGAAAGTTGTCCGGCCAAGCCGTGGACGACCCGTCAGGGCCCACGGGACATGCGCTCTGCGAGCCAGGGCACCACGATCCAGATGCTGATATGACCAATTGATCGCCAACGTTGAAGACGAGACCTGTGTTCACCCACTGGCCAGACGCAGATACGGTGAATGCGTCACCCGTAGCAGACACCGGTCTCTTGCGTTGAACGGAATGATCGACGGGTTTGATTGGGGGAGGAGGGAGAGGACTTTTGGAAGGCAACGGCCCTTGCGCAGAAATTGACTGCGTTCCGCCTGCCAACAAGAGAAGGAACGAGATGTTTACTGCAATGAAAATGCAAATCGCACGCGCTCGTGTTTTCATCGTATTTCCTCACCCCGTCGCTTCCAGCCAACCAGATCAAAGCGCAGCGTGAATACGCAAACTACGAGAACGCCCAAACACCCCTTCCGAAGTAACCCACGTGCTGCAATCTGTGCACGCCTGGATGCAATCACGGCTGCCCAATAGCACAAAGCGAATAACGAAGCGATACCGTGCGCGAAGAATCCTCTTGGTGAGCTTTAGGGGACCATCGATACTGAGGTGTCGAATGCGCTGAGTCAGTTCTTAGTGTCGGTTAGTAGCTTGCCCTCCTTCGGTTTGTTTAGGGTAGCGCACAGGCGTCTACACGGCTGCCAGGTGCCAATAGTCACCTAGATGCTCCGAGAAGCCGATAGTACTCCCTTCCTATTCTCGCGCTTCTGTCTACCGCGCGTCAATAGGTGTTTTGGTTCCACTTTCTTAACCTTCATAAGAGTTTCTTAACCGACGCTTGCGCGTCTGGCTCCCCGGGAGCATCGAGATTTTCCGGGCACACGGAGGCACCCATGTCCCTGCAAATTGCTGCAGCCTGTAAGCCCATGCTGTGCTGGCATACCACTCTCGTGCTCAACACAGTTGTCACGTACACGAGCGAAACAAAACGCCCCCTTCCTCCCACTTCCACGCTAGCGGGAGAGGAAGTGGGCGAAGGGGGCACGCGCCACAACCCGTAGCCCTAGCCGGCCGTTGCCACCACCTCGATCTCGACGCACGCATCCTTGGGAAGTCGCGACACCTGCACCGTCGACCTTGCCGGCGGCGCCGAGGGAAAGAACTCCCCGTACACGGCGTTCATCTTCTGAAACTCGTCCATGTTGGTGAGAAAGACCGTCGTCTTGACCACCCGGCTCATCGAAGTGCCGGCCGCTTCCAATACGGCGGCGAGATTTTGCAGCACGCGCCGCGTTTCCGCTTCGATCCCGCCCGGGACCCGGTTTCCGGTCACGGGGTCCAGCCCGGCCTGGCCGGCGCAAAAGACATAATTTCCCACGCGGATCGCCTGCGAGTAGGGTCCAATCGCCTTGGGCGCGTGCTCCGTGCTGATGACCTTTCGTTCCACTGATTCCTCCTCAATTCCAGATGAACGTACGGGTCGGGCTAGGCGGGCTGATCGGCGTGCGCGTCGGCGACACGGTGGGGTCCGCCCCCTCGATCCGGACGACCGCGACGCTCCATTGAAAGATGCGCGCGTCGGTGGCGGCTTGATTCCACCAATCGCCCGGCAGCTGCCAGTGGGATTCCTTCGACCAGCCGGTCTTGAGCATTTGACTGCCGTCGCGCGCCGTGAACGATACGGTGACGGCGTACCACTCGTGGTCTTGCAGTGCGCTGGACGATACCGGTTTCCACTGCAGCACGATCGTATCGCCCGCTCCCTGGTAGATCGTCGCATTGGCGGGCGAAGTCAGTTCCGGCGCGGGGTAAAAGCCGGGCGGGAGCCGCGTGGCCGTTGGCGTCAAGGTGGGCGCGCGGGTCGCGGTCCGAGCGGTCGTCGCAGACGGACGCGCTCGTGGTGCCGTCGCCGACTCAGCCGGTCCGGTCGGCGGCGTGGCCACGACGTAGATGACCTCGACGGGCTGGGTGGGAGTCTCGATCGGTTCGGTCAGGCCGATGGCGCGCGATAACGTGTTTGTCGTCACCACGCGCAAGAACACCCAGCCGGCGCAAAGGCATACCAGCGCGGCGACCACGATCGCGCCGATGCGGGCAAGCTGCACGAGCCGGTTGGGGCGCGGTCCCCTTTCCAGTTCGTCGGCACGATTGACGCCGCAGCGAGGACAGACGGCGGCTTCCGCCGGAATCCGATTTCCGCACCGGCCGCACCGCGCGCGGGACCGGTGCGGCACGAGCTCGTAGCCGCACGCGCCGCACGTCGACGCCGCAGAGTCCACGCGTTTGCCGCAGCGCGGGCAGCGCGGGGTGTCGTCGTCCATCTGAACGTGCTCAGGCAATGCAGGCAATGCGAATCAGGGGATTATGGATTGACCGGATACCAGTCTCTGCAGGTCGAAGAACGAGATGATGACCATCAGACCGATCAGCACCGCAATGCCCACGAGGTGGACCATCCCCTCTTTTTGCGGATCGATCCGCTTGCCACCCCGGAGCCATTCGAGCACGACGAACACTAGGCGGCCGCCGTCGAGCGCTGGAAACGGCAGAAGGTTCACGATCGCCAGGTTCAGGCTGAGGAGCCCCAGGAGGCTCAGCAGGCCGAGGAACCCCACGCGCTGTGCGACCTCGCCGGTGATCTGTGCGATCCCGATCGGTCCGACGAACGCGTTGGATGGCGCCGTGCCGGTCACGAGCTGCCTGAACAGCGTCGGCACCGATGCGATCATAGTGATCAAGTCCGTGGCGGCCAGCCGCGGCGCGTCCACGATGGGAGTGCTTAAGTCCAAGCCCAGAGCCGCATTCTGCGCATTCACCGAGGCGGGAATCTGGACCGTGATGGGGCTGAGCAGCTTGCCGTCTCGCATCAACTGCCACTGGATCTTCCAACCCGGGTGTTCTTGACTGAATTGCACGAGCTCGTTCTGATCAGTCAACGTCCGCCCTTTGGGATCGATCAGGAATACCAGGACGTCCCCCGGCCGGACGCCGGCGCCGTCGGCGACGGAGCCCGGCGCGACCGACGTTACCCTCAAGCCGGTCCAGCCATCCAGAGCGATTCCCAACGCGCCCTCGCCCGGCGGCGGATTCTGCCGCGGGACGGCCTGAATCGGATCGAGCGTCTTTCCACCCCGGACGATGGTGAGCGTCACCTGCCGGCCGGCATTCTCGCGCAGCAGTTGGCTGAGCGCCGGATAGTCCCCCTCGACGGATTGCCCATTCACCGCCGTGATGTCGTCGCCGACACGCAAGCCGACTTCGGCCGCCGGCGAATTCGACGCGACCCCGGAAATGCGGGTGGTTTGAACCGGTACGTAAGGAGGAGCGACCGCGGAAGTGATCGTGTAGACCACATAAGCCAGGATCAGGTTCATCGTGACGCCGGCGACCAACACTCGTGCGCGGATGGACGGCTTTGCGGTCGCAAAGCCTCCCGGCACGTTCGGGTCTTCCTCGCCCATGAGCCGAACAAAGCCGCCGAGCGGAATCAAATTCAGCGTGTACTCGGTGCCGCGTTCCAGGGCGAGGACCGGACTGCCGAGCGCCGCACCGTCGCTTTCGGGATCGACCACCTGCAGTGCGGTCAGGGTCTCGCGTCCGCGGACCGTCTCGGTCTTGTAAGTCACGAGCGAGCCGACCGCGAGCTTGTCCGGCAGCTTAAAGCGGCGCGGGACCACGATCCGGCGGCTCTGCAGCTCGATCCAGCCCGAACTCTGCCAGAATTTCACGACCCGGGGTGGAAAACCGAATCCGAACTCGAGCACCGGCACTCCGAGGCGCTTGGCGACGATGAAATGTCCGAATTCATGCACGAACACGAGCACGCCGAGGATTACGACAAATATCAACAGGGTTTCAGTATTCGACAGTAGCGAACTCACTCGTCATCCTTTCGAGATCAAAGCGGAGCCAATGTGGGCATTATACTCTTGGCAGTACGTTCTGACAAGGGAGACAATAGGGTGAGGGGCGGTCTTATCGGCGGATTCGACCTGGCTCTCAATCGTGGGGCTTGGCGAGATTGGCCGTAGCGACGCCCGTGTGAATGATGGGGTTTCCTACTGAAGGTTGATCCAATCGGGCAGACAAGGTGCTTCCGCGTCGATCAAAAGAGGTGTTCTTCGGAGAGTCGCGCCGCGCCGCCGGGCGCGTTGACGATCAGTTGATGGACGTCCGGCACCTCGCGCCCCAGGGCGGCTACTTGATCCGCGTCTTTGGATTCGCAAATGAGGTGTACATTAGGGCCGGCGTCGAGCGTAAAGTAGACCGCGAGTCCGTCTGCGCGCCATTGTCGCGCGGCCTCGATCACGCGAACCATACCTGGCGTCCAATAGTAGATCGGCGGTCGCGAGGTCATCGCGACGAAATGAAGCTCGACCGCATCTTCCTCCATTGCCGGCCCCATCAGTGCGAGGTTCCGGTCGAGTAAAGCTCGACGGATCTGGTGGAAACGCGCGGGGAGGAGCCGCACGCGCTCCGCGAGAAATGGACTCGTCGTCGCGGCCGCGTGTCCCTCGGTCGATCCGACATGCTTGGCTTGCGTGCTCACCACGGCGATGACGTCGCGCAGGTCCCAGTGAGACGCCGGGGCGACGCTGGCGGCGTAGGAATCATTGCCGTTGGAGCCGGCGATCCACTCGACGAAACCCGCAGGGACGGAACGGCAAGCCGAACCCGAGGCCTGTCGGGCCAAGATAGTCAGCTCGCGCTCCACGAGGTCGAGGCCGGCCGCATGCGCGGCGGCGACGGTGAGCGCGGCGAAACCGCTCGCGCTGGACGCGATGCCGGCGCCGGTGGGGAAATTGTTGCGCGACTCGACGCGCGCTTTCGTGTCGATGCTCGCCAGCTTGCGTACGCGATCGAGCTGCGTTACCACGCGCTCGCGAGTCTGCCCTTCCGCCTCCAAATCGCCGACGACGATTCGATCGTCGTTCAGGCTGCCGTCGAACTCGACTGTCGTTCGGGTCTGGGCGTGGTCCAGATTCATTGAGATCGAATCGTTCAGTGGAACGCGCAGCGCCGCGTCTCGGTTGCCCCAGTATTTGATGAACGCGATGTTCGAGCAGGAGACGGCTGTCGCCTTGATTGCTGGCATTATCTCGTAGGTCCTCTTTAGCTTTGGCTCAGGATAGTATACCACACGCAGTCGCAAGAGCAAGCTCGCCGGCTCTGCTGGGTCGCCTGATGCCTCGACGTGAAGGTCGCTGACACTCGAAAGCCAAGCCCCTGAGCACGGGCTTGCGCGGATCGCACCGGATTCGAATCGGAATTAGCAGAAACCCGGCGGCGACATCCTTGGCCCCCAAGCGGCGTCGCGAACAGATGTTGCCGAAATCGGCTTCCACGCCAACTCGCGTCCGATTCGCACCTTCCGATTCGGCAATCAGATCATCAAGACCAGGGTCGAACTGATGGCGCCCAGGGCATCGCCCGCGGTGCAGCTCGACGTGCTGGGAGTGCTTTACTCCCAGACGCTCTGCCGCGACCTCGAGGACGCCTTGTTCGCGGCGAACCGGGTGGAGGAGCACGTATGACCGGCGATAATCCAGCCACAACCACCCCTGCGCCGGACGAGCGCGCGGCGCGAGATGACGCGATGTGGCGAAACGAGTACCCAATTGATTGGCCTGAAAGCGAGTATGTGTCGCGGCGCGAGTTCACGCGACTGCTTTTGCTGACGAGCCTGGCATTCGTCGTCGGTCAGGCGTACATCGTGGTTTCAAGCTTGCTGCGGCAGCGCGCCAATCCGCCGCCCGCCACCGGGATCGCCTCGGTCGCGCAAGTGCCGGTCAAGGCGACCCTGCTGTTCTATTATCCAACCGAGAACGATCGTGCGTGATGGTCCGGCTTTCGGAGACAGAGTATGTCGCCTACAGCCAGAAATGCACGCACCTTTCGTGTCCGGTGATTCCTGATCCCGCGGCGGAGCGCATCCGCTGTCCGTGTCATGAAGGCCTTTACGATCTGCGTACGGGAGACGCGATCGCCGGCCCTCCCAAACGACCGCTGCCGCGCATCACCTTGGAGGTTCGCGACGGCCGCATCTTGGCGACCGGGGTTCAAGGAGGAGCGTCATGAAGTGGTCCCGTTTTGCGCTTAGCCAGCGGATGACGATCGCGTCCGGCATCCTCTGCCTTGTTGCCGTAGTCGTCGTACTCCAATTGTGGCTGTTCACGGCAACCATGGAAGCGTACCTGGGCGGCAACAACTCGGTCGCGCTGCCGGCGCTCGTGGCGAGCATCGTCTGCCTTCTGCTGAACGTCGGCCTGTTCCATTACTTCCGCAACCTGGACCGCTAGGCCAGGGCAAAGCATATCGCCGGACGGTGCGATATCCTTTGCCGTTACACAGTGCGGCATATGTCGTCCTGTGGATCCTCACCCTTGCCCGATTGGTACGGTATCGTTCCAACTTGCTGAGCGATTTGACGCACCACGCGCGCGGCGTCTTGTTCCTCACGATGGTCGCCGGAACCTGTCAACCTCACGCCACCCTATTGGATCAATAGGGGTGCGCTTGCGACCTGGTGGATCCCGCTTCTGCTAATCGTCGGCATTTGGCGCCACGTTGTCGAGCACGTCTTGTTGCGTTACGATCCGCAGTACTGGTCGAGGGTCTTCCCATTGGGCATGTACCACCGTTGCCACCTACGTCATGATTCGAGCCACGGGGCTGACGATGCTCGACGCTATTCCGGCCGTTTTCGTATTTGTCGCCTTGGGCGCCTGGCTCGTTACATTCGCCGGGATGGTCCTGCAGCTCGGGCGTAGTCTCATGGTTGCGCGGCGAGGGTTTTCGCCTATGGCGGAACGCGCTTCGGACTAACGGTCCGGTCTTAGTGTTCGGCCTTCGGCCGGTTGTACTCAAGTCCTCCAAAGCTGGTCAAAGAGAATCCCATGCTCTCACCCCAAATTCTTACCGAAATGTCGTCGGCACGAGTCTCGGCTCCTCGTACTATCGTGGCAGATGGGAATTAGACGCGAGTGCTCAGCCCGCGTAGTCTGAGATGGGTTACAGGTTCGAGGCGCGAGCGCGCGGTATCAGGAATGCACATTTCCAAGTGCCGCTGCTTGACTATAGGCGAATCCGTGCTATAATGGACGTAAGAACACCAGTTCTGTATTTGTGGGCTTTTCGGGGGCGTTTTGGAATGTGGGTCCATATGACCGCGTCTTGCGCTTCCGTGAAGTGCTATCCGCGTTCTTTTGCAGTCAGTCAGTTCGCAACCGCTAGTCTGCGGCTCTCCCAGCTCTACCATTCTTCTCGGCACGTAATTATTCCCGGCATCTTCGTAAGATGCTAAGTTGGCGCGCCCACGGCTCTTATGCCGCTGGCGTGCAAAGATGAGTGAAATGGACAACGAGTTTGACATTATCCTGAAATTGACCAGAGATGGGCTTTCCCCCGTTGAGCAGAAGAGAGCTTCCAAAGATTTTGCCGTGCTGCTAGGCTGGGAACCAAGCGATCAACTTGATCCAGCACCTAGCCTCGAAGACGTCTCGAATGGACATCTTGTCGTGGAGCACGGGCTGGAAAACGCGGCGGTTATCACTTTTCTGAAGACTCCGGCAGCCTCTCTTCAACCAGAGCAAACGAGAGATATTCTCTCAATCTCGTATAACAATCTGATTGATTGGCACATTTACGTTGAGACCGATAAGGTTACATACGTCTTCAACCGCAAGTTTCCACCTGACTTGAACCCTCGCCCCTTCAATCGGTCAAACCTGGAGAGTCTAAAGAGTACGATGTTCGACCAAGTCACGGGCACTGCACCCAATCCTAATTTTCCGGCTCTCGACCACGCCCTAGCAGGAAATATCTCGTATTGGAAAAGGAACCTGGGTGCTGAGTTGGCAGGGCGGCCCCAAACCGCTGACTACTCGACTCTTTTCAACGCTCTCATTTTTGTGCGGGCTGCAGAAGATCATGCAACCAGGGTAACAAGGACAGACTCGAAAGTCCTACTTGATGAGTGGACCGCTGCCAGCCAAAACTCTCATGCTACATTGCATCAGGTTCTCGTGCGCTCACTTGAAAGGTACGTCAACGTTAGTCTCCCTACCGATTTATTAGACCTGCGGAGAACCCAAGTCTTTGACGATCTCAACCCGGACCTCGCTCGTGACTTGCTCTGGAGCTTCTACAAGCATCGACACGTACCGTATTCGTACGACTTCGCGATTATGTCCAAACACGCCTTGAGTAGGATTTACGAGCACTACGTCTCGATCCTGAGATTCGACGCTCCCCAGCCACAGCTGTCATTCTTCCCCCCGCTTCCGCGCGAGGAATCCGACAAAAGCTACGGAAGCATATACACTCCGCAGTTCATTGCGAGATTCTTCGCGAGATACCTCTACGAAAATTTGCCCCCAAGTACTTTTCGACAAATCAAGGCCTTGGATCCCGCTTGCGGATCAGGGATTTTTCTCCGAACGCTTCTCGAGGTTCAGTGTGAAAGACCGGGAGAGACGATACCTTCCTCTGGAATTAACCAGCTCTTTGCCAATGTCTACGGGATCGATAAGGACGAAAACGCAACACAGGCAACGAAGCTTTCGCTGTCTCTGCTCTTCTTGGTTCTGATGGGAGGCGAACTTCCGCAGCACTTAAAAATAGTGGCGGCCGATGCATTGCAGTACCTCACGCAAGATTCACAACTAATCGGCACTTTTGATGCCGTTGTCGCAAATCCTCCGTTCGTCTCCGCGGATACCCAATCTGCGGAAACGAGAGAGGAAATACTACGATTTCTTGGCAATCTCGCGCGTGGTAAGGTAGACACTTCCCTGCCGTTTGTTAAAATCGGTATTGACGCACTAAAGCCTGAAGGATACGGCCTGTTTGTACTTCCTGACGCGTTCTTGCGAAATGCTAGCGCAGAGCCTTTGAGGCATCTGCTTTACGAGAAGGCATGGATACGATGTCTCGTCGATTTGTCGGCCATTCCAGTTTTCCGCAATCGCGGGAGCTATGTAATCCTGCTTGTCTTTCAGAAGAAGTCACTGAGCGCCGGATTGCCTGGGAACGGACCAAAAGCGACGGTAATCAAGTGCGACGATTTGGTTGGACATGCGCTGCAAGACTTCTTATGGGGACGGCGCGTCCAGACCAACTTTTACAGCATTTTTGATGTTAACCAAGAGGTCTTCAGCGGTTCCGAGTGGATTATTCTCCCGCCTGGTGAAGCGTCAATCCGCAATAAGTTTAGCGAGTTCAAGCGATTGAATGAATTTCTTGAAATCAAACAGGGAATCATCACCGGAAGCGACGACGTGCTTGTTATTCCGAAAGACCTCGTTCCTAAAGGCGAGGGTGAGATTTGGGCTCCCTTGCTCAAAGACCGGAGAATGGAAAGATATTCCGTCCCGAGGGCGACATCCGACTTTGTATTTTTCCCGATTGCGGATAGTAGGCGGCTGACCACACAGGAATTGCAGAAGCGATTTCCCAAGACGTGGGCCTACCTGACTTCAAACAAGCGCAAGCTCCAAGCGCGCAGGTCAATCCGGGCTGCAAATTGGTGGGAACCCAGTCGAAACCTACCATCAGACAAAAGTCAAATCCTACGCCCCAAAATACTGAGTCCCCATCTCGTCCTTCTCCCCCGATTCTCACTCGATCAGAGCGGCAAGTACGTAGTATCGCACTCACCGTATCTTTATCCCAAAGCTGCGGGCTCGGAGTTAGAGCTTTTGAAATTCTTCCTGGGCATCCTAAATTCCACTGTCGGCGCGTGGCTCATTTCCACTCATTCTGATAAGTATAGCCGCGGGTACGCACGCCTTGAGGTGGATACGCTAAGTTCGCTACGTGTGCCCGATCCAACTAAGGTACCCCCCGCAAAACTGTCTGCGTTAGTTCGGCTGGTCGAAAACAAACTTCAGGGTGACAGCAGCGCTGGCTTGGACCTGGAAATAGACAAAGTGGTTGCAGACCTATATGGCCTAACCCACGATGAAAGACTAATCATTGGATTTGAGGGATATCATGGCTAGGGTTCACGTGGGTGCCGACGCGCTGTCACTTCGAGGTTCTCAGTTGCCTTCCTTGTTGGGCCCCCTACGCGACCCGGCGGTTGGCGGACCAGCTTGGGATAAGAAGGTTGGGCAAGGCCGGATCACCTATGTTGCGCGTGATGCCGTCACGTCTGCAACTATCGAGGATTGGCGCTTCAAGACTTTCCTTCCTGATTTCTATGCTGCCTACAAGGAGGAGTGGGTTCCCGTAGATTTCAAGAAGCAAGACCAATGGTGCTTGACGAAAGCCTATCTCACAGTATTCAAGTTGAATCGCTCGACTCGCGATTTGACGGAGTTCATCTGCCTTCACTGTGATCCTGAAGAACCGGACGCCGACCCGAAATCGCGCTATAAACAAGGTCCTCACCTCCACATCAAAGCGGCCGTAGCCCCCATTCCCAAGGCACATGTTGCTCTTGCTCACGGTTATCTAAAGATGATTTTGGGCTCTGATAAGGAGCTGTTTCACGCAATGAGATTAGCAATTGAACTCATACGTGACGAAATACTCGCTAGGACGTCTGAGGAGTAGACAACGTATGACGGCACAGTCGGCCCAAAACGCCAGGACGGCGTTGAGTAGGCTCGCATAGCCGCTTCCTAAAAAGAATGAACCAAATCACGTGAAAAGTCGACCAGAACCGCAGCTTCAAGGGCCGCCCGATTGTTTTTGGACAGGCCCTTTTGATTCAGAAAAAGGGCGGGGACACGTCAGTGTGAGGTCCGCTTTCGCGGCAAGAGTTACGTTCTCTACCCGCTGATCGACCGGCCAAGGAGATTTGGAGAACTCGTCTTCTGCTCTTGTTACATTGTGAGTGCAACGTTCCGGCTGGCGATTCCGGTACCGCTTTGAACGTGCGCCGTGGCGATGTCACCCATACGGCGTCTTCTCAATTCACGTCGCGAAGAACGGCGCTGAATGCACCATGCAGCCGGGGATAGCCGCGAATTAAGGTCATCACGCTTTGCCCGCGCTGCAGTTACCACGCACGATGCCAATATACCGCACCGGCGGTTAAGCCCGCTGAAGTGCCGGTCGCACAGACGGGGCACCTGATCTCAGGCGCGTATCCGACTCAAGCTTGCCCCACAAATACTACCCATAGCGCGTCTGCCAATGCGGCGCGACTTAGCGAAACTTGGGCGCGCCGCGTTCGGCCGCTGTAGGCTGATTGTTGGCTGGCCATTGGCTCCGGCTTGAGCAAGTCGGCGAATGAACCCGTATACTGAAGGAAATCCGCTGCGTTGGGATCGTGCCCGATCTCGTTTGCTGGGTCTACCGGGCAACGAAGACATGGCCCAGCGCAGGCTCGCAGCGCCCCCGGGAGGACACCATGCAGACGTTGAACCGACGCGATTTTCTCAAGCTGTCCGCCGCAGCCTTTGGCGGCCTGCTGCTCGCAAGTTGCAGGGGCCGGCAAGGCTTGCTGACACCGGCGCACCCGGCCGCGACCGCCGTGGCGCCGCAAGCCGCCCCGCCGACCGTCGTGTCGGCGTCTCCGACGTCGGCGAACCTCACGGGACCGGCGGACACGGTCCTGCTCAATGGCAAGGTGATTACCGTGGGGCCAGGCGACGCCGTCGCGCAAGCCGTCGCTTTCAAGGGCGACCTCATCCAGGCCGTCGGGACGACAGAGGAGATCGAGGCGCACGTCGGCGCTTCGACCCGGACGGTGGATCTAAAGGGCAAGGCTGTAACACCCGGCCTGATCGACGCTCATTGTCACATGGAGATCGTCGGCCTGATGAACGACCAATTCACGGCCTTGATGCCGCCCGACGTGGTCTCCTTGGACGGCCTGCAGAAGAAACTCGCGCAGATCGTCGCCAAGACTCCAAAAGACGATTGGATTCAGGGATACTATTTGTTCGTCGGCGTCGGCGCAATCCCGAAGAGGCAAGACCTGGACGCGGTCGCGCCCGATCACCCGGTCTGGATCATGCAGCAGGGCGGCCACTAT
Source organism: Chloroflexota bacterium (assembly GCA_023381515.1). Next base: position 23,302 of record JAMCQI010000045.1, read on the forward strand.
GGGAGTGCCAACAGCCGCGCGCTCAAGATCGCAAACATCACGGCGAACACCTCGAATCCAGACGGGGGCATTATCGAGCGCGACGCCGGCGGTGAGCCGACCGGCGTGTTCTACAACCATCGGGCGATGGACCTCCTGCGTCGCGAGATCCCGCTCGACACCCGCGCCAACCCCCGCAGCTATATCACTTCCGCGCAGGAGCAGTTTGCCGCGTTCGGCGTGACCAGCTTTCACGACAATAACGTGCGCGATCTCGAGGTCCTGCAGGCTTACCGGGACATGGGCCGCGACGGCACGGCGAAACTGCGGAGCGCCGTTTACTACACACTGGAATGGCCCAAAGACCTGGACACGGCGCTCTCGAAGGTCGAACGGTTCCAGGACTCGAACGCGCGCCTTGGGGGATTCAAGTTCTTGATCGACGGCCAAACGCCGACGGCGTACACGCACGAGCCGCACGAAGGCGCGAGCTGGAATATGCCGACCTGGGACCCGGCGACCTTCAAGCGCGCCGTCCGATCGCTGCACGATACGGGCTTGCAGATCTGCGTTCACTGCATTGGCGACGCGGCGGTGGATTTGGTGATCGACGCGTACGAGGAAGCGATGAATGCAAACCCGCGCCCCGATCCGCGTCATCGCATCGAGCACGCGATCATTTCAACTCGAGATGCGACGCGGCGAATGAAAGACCTGGGGATCGTCGTGAGCACGCAGCCGGCCTTTATCCGCGTCGGGGGCGATACCTGGGTCAAGTATTTCGGGCAAGCCGGCAGCCAGCGCTCGATCGTGACTCGCGAATGGCTAGAGAATGGAGTCCACCTCGCGCTGGGCTCGGACGCGCCGACGAGCCCTTGGATCTCCCCACAGATGACGCTAACCGGGGCGGTGCTGCGTCCGACGATCTCAAACAAGGTTTTGGAACCTGAGCAATGTTTGACTATCCAAGAGGCCCTGCGCGCCCACACGTTGGAAGCCGCCTTCGCCGTACACGAGGAAGACGTCAAGGGCTCGATCGAGGTCGGCAAGCTGGCCGACGTCGCAGTATGGAATCAAGACCCATATTCAATCACCGCCCAGGAAATGCAGAATGCGACCATTGCCATGACCTTTGTGGGCGGGCAAATCATCTATACGGGCTGACTCTTTGATCGAACAACCCGGCCCCCCGGGGCCGTCGTACCGACCGTCGGATCGTGGACGGTCGGTTTTGTACGTACTCTTGCCGATTCCTCTTACTGGTCCCCTAAGGCTACGCCGTCCCCAGAGTCGCTTGATTGCACGTCGACCGCTGATCCCTCGTCCTCTCCGCCGCGTATTCCTCCCGCGGCAAAGAGAAAAACCGAAGCGTAGGCAATGGTGCCAAGCCCGTCGCCGGCCCTGCCGTGCCCGAGGTTCAAACATGACCCCCGTCATCCTCGCCTGTGACCTGAGGCACTGTTTCCACTGCCGGATTCGTGTTAGGCTCGGATCGACATGAAACCTTCGCTTCGCACGATTCGACACAAGATTATCCGCGATCTCCGGGGCAATTTGGGCCGAACGCTGCTGGTTTCCCTCAGCATCGGCATCGGCGTGCTCGCGGTCGGGACGATTGTGGCGGCCAAAGATATTCTGACTTGTGACATTCACACTCGTTATTCGGCCATCAACCCGGCGCAGATCGCGCTCACGGTCTCAGAGGGCGTGACGCGCGACGACCTCGCTGGGTTACGCCGGCTGCCCGGCGCCGCAAGCGTCCAGGGCCGCGCGATCGTCGACGGCCGCTACCATACCGCGACCAGCCCGGAATGGAAAACGATCGAGTTCATCGGCATACCCGAGCCGGATGCTCAATCCGTCGACGTGGTCACACCGCAAGCGGGCCAGTGGTATGCCGACCGCGGCGAACTGGTTGTCGAGCGCGCCTCGCTCGTCGTGATGAACGCGCAGATCGGCGACAGCGTGATCGTCGACGCGATGGGTCACGAAAAGGGTCTCAGAATCGTCGGCACAGCGCACCAACAGGATGACGTGATGGCGTCCGTCAAAGGTAATCCGATCGCCTTCGTTAATTCGGATACGCTTCTGCAATTGCAGGGAAACGAGCGCTACAATACGGTCTATCTCACCGTCGCCGATCCGGCTCGCAAATCGGCGGTTGCCGACGCTGCGCGCAAGCGTCTCGAAGACAGCGGATTAACCGTGACGCGCGTGACTCTGCTCGACCCGGCGCAACATCCGGCCCAGGACGTCCTGGACGTGCTGCTGCTCGTCATGGGCATCCTCGCGGTCCTCGCGCTCGGCTTGAGCAGCTTTCTGGTTACCAACACGATTGGCGCGCTGGTCGCACAGCAGATCAAGCAGATCGGGATAATGAAATCGATTGGGGCGGACACCCGCACCGTCGTTCGCGTATACGGTTTGGCCGTGCTGGCGTACGCCCTGCTCGGTACTGCCGCGGCCGCGCCCGTCGCCGAGCGCGCCGGCTATCGTCTGGCGCAATTCCTCGCCGGGCAGATCAACGTGGACCTGCTGCCTTACCGCCCCTCTGTCCCTGCCGGGCTCGCGATGCTTGGCGTGGGCCTGGTCGTGCCGTTCGTCGCCTCCGCCAAACCGCTCCGGGAAGGCGCGCGAATCACCGTGCGTCAGGCGATCGCCGACTATGGACTGGGCGGTGGCAGCGGCGACAATCGTCTGAGCCGACTGCTGGGACGAATCGGCAGCTTGCCGCGGGTCTGGGCGCTCGCGCTTCGCAATGCCGTTCGCGTGCCCGATCGCCTTGCATTGTCGCTCGTCACGCTCACCCTGGGCGGCGCAACCTTCATCGCGGTGTTGAGCGTGGACGCTTCATTCGCAAGTACCATTGACAATCTTGTGGAGGGGCAGTACGGTATGCATACGCTCCTCGCCTTCACACACGAACAGCGAAGCAGTTGGGTCGACTCCCTCGCCGAATCCGAGTCGGGCGTCGCGCGCGCCGAACCCTGGTTCTTCGACCACGCGACGATGAAGGTGCCGGCCGGCCAGGAGGTACAGGTGCTGGTCGAGGCTGGTCCCGACGATACCCAGTTCTACACGCCGAGACTGGAGGCCGGCCGGTGGCTGACGTCCGAAGACGAGCAGGCGATCGTGATCAATCGCAAGTGGGCCGAAGAAGAGCACGTCAACTTGGGCGATACCGTTCACCTTGAGTTCGGCGAGAATCACACGGACACCGAGTGGGTCGTCGTCGGCATCAACCAGGACCTCGTTCAACGACAGACCGGCGTCTTCGTCCCACTCGACGCGCTGGAGCATCAACTCAAGCGCACGGATAAGACGACCGTGCTCGAGGTGCGATACCATTCCGACGATGTGCGTACCCGCTCACGATCGACCGCCGACCTAGTCGCCTTCTTCAAGGCCCAAGGCATCGACGTTTTCTCGACCCAGTCGTTGACCGACATCAAGAGCCAGATCACGAGCCTTTACCACATCCTCGTCGTTTTTCTCCTCTCCATGTCTCTCCTGATGGCGCTCGTCGGCGGAATCGGATTGATGGGGATGATGAGCATAAACGTGCTCGAACGCAGCAAGGAGATTGGGGTCATGCGCGCGATCGGCGCAGCCAGCCGCGACATCGTGGAGATCTTCTGGGGTGAAGCGATGGTCGTTTCAGGCCTCAGCTTCGTCCTGGCCGTGTTGGCGAGCGTGCCGTTATCTCAGGTCATGGCGCGCGCCGTAGGCATCGCATTCATCCAGTCTCCGCTTGACTTTGCCTATGCCTACCGCGGCATCGCCTATTGGTTCGCCATCACGGCTGTCGTGGGTACGCTGGCGAGCATCGTCCCCGCGCTGAACGCGGCAAACCTGAGCGTGCGCCAGAGCCTGAGTTACGAATGAGCGGCATCAGCCGACTAACCTAGTTATGGGAGTCACGATGAAACGACTAGTCCTACCCGGCCTGTGCTTGATCGTTGCGCTCTTGATCGCCGGATGCCAGAACAGCGCGCCGGCGGTGAGCGCGCCGAGCCTGCGGCAGTCGCCGGCCGCATCTGCTGCGCCGGCGAGCGAGGGGGATCTGGAATCGACCGACATGGTGCAGAGTTCCGATGGCAGAATGAGCGTCCTAGGCAAGACCGCGCTGTTCGTCTCTCTCAAGGCGATGAGCGCACCCCCGTCCGCGCCGTCCGGCTGGGAGTTCGTCGGTCCGGTTTTTGACGTCATCGCGCAAGACCGGCAGCGCCGGCCCGTACACAAGCTGGCAAGCGCACTGAAACTGCGTTTTTCCGTCCCGACAGATGGCGCGGTTACCGTTATGGTATTCGACGGCGCCGGCTGGCAGGTCGTGCCAAGCGATGTCGACGCCGACGGCAGCCTCGTCGCGGACGTGGACCACTTGACGCCGTACGTGGCCGCTTCGCCAAAGCAAGCGAGTGCGATTCGGAGGGCGCCGACCGTCGTTCCCAAGGTCACGCCGGGCGCTCGGGCTACGGTCGTCACGGCGCCGGTATCGTCGAGCGACGCGCTGACCGAGCTGCAGAACGCCGCGGCAGCGGTCAAGGGAAAAAAGGTCAAGGTGAGCTCGCCGGCCGGCTACGCC
>JAMCQI010000052.1 GCA_023381515.1 Chloroflexota bacterium
GTTACCATACTTGATGCAGCAACCGGCTAGATCTTGGTGCATGCCGGAGCACCTGGCTATGACCCCGTCTGGGAGAGTAGTCGCATCGTGCTCGCGAACCGGCAGCGAATAATTGATAACCCTGCCAATCACCCCGACATGACGGGGTCGGCGATTAAGATTGCGAGCAGCGGCGCCGGTTACCTCCTTTTTGGGGATGGCACCGGACAACTGCTACCTCGATCGGTCAACTCTCTTGCGATTCGCCAAGCCTTTAGAAATGCCTATGGTGGCGCCATGCCTCCGGGCAACCTTGTTGAAAACACATCAGACGCCAATGTTACGGCCGAGGGCGAACAGTACTTCTCGGCACATGGAGGACCTCGGCGGATCAACCGTGACTTCCTCAGGATTCTGGACTCTGGCTTTTACGTTCTCCACATAAAGCCCGATAGTGACCAGGTCCTCTACGGAGACGAGGCGATTCGCAGCAAGCTGTACGAACATCTTGTCTATGGTGACGTCGCGGCGTACTTCGACACCACATCGAGTTACAGTTTCTTTCCTGAGCGCTCAAGACTGCCTCTCGCCGATGCTGACAGTCTTGGCCTCTTCCGGCAGTATGCCATCGGCGAAAATGAAACGCGCTTCACTACTCTTCGTCTCGCGGCACTTCTGGATACCGTGACCACGGGCAGGCGAATGCGGCCCTTTATCGTTGAGTCGGTATTCGATCCTGCTCTCCAGGTCGCGCGTCACCGCGTAACCGTCAAGCCGGCTGATGTCTTTACCGATCTTCGATCCGTTTTGCCTGACATCGAAGGCGTTCAGACAGGCAATGATCGTCGAATGACTGAGGAGATGCGCAAATATCTTGAACTGGTCTGCACGCGTGGTCCCGGGCACACGGGTTGGTATTTGAACGCCAACGGAAAACAGGTTTTCATGACCGAGGACAACCCGGCCACGACGGATGTACGAGAGGACATCACACGACGCGGGGGCTTGGGCAAGACGGGAACGGCAGATTACGGAAAGCTCGACCCGTTTGATGACAGTGTTTTCGTCTATAAACAGGGACGCTACCTTATCGCTGTATGGCTGGAGCGCGCTGACGGGCCAGGCGTCATCCATCCAGCCCATGAAATCCTTAACGACTTACTGACGCTTATTCAGAAACTGGAGCCCCCGACGCCATGAGAACAGCCGACGGATCCAGCGTTAGCGATGAGATTTGGGAAGCGTCCCGGGTGGGCTTTGCCACCTTGGAGGAGAGCCGCGATCATAAGGCGCAGTTCGCAAAGTTCTATTGGTTTCCAAATGCTCGCGAGCCGGTCGCGCTCATAAAAGTCTTCTCCGGTGACGTAGGCCGCGAACTCCACAGAATCGAGAGCGCCGCTTTTCAGGCATTGCGCACGACCGGTCGCGTCGGTGTCGTTATTGCGGACTCGGCGGCACACCGAGAGAACCTGGATGCCACTGTTGGCCCCTGTTACCTGGCCAAAAAGTATTATCCCGTGTCCTTGGCGCAGGTCCTAAGGACATCCTCAGCTCTCCGCCGGCTCGATGTCGCTGTTCAGTTCATTGACATCGCGAAAGCCTTTTTGGAGCGTGGCTGGCGGGACCTTGACTGGCGTCTCGAAAATGATGTTGTTGATGGCAGCACTGTTCTGCGGATAGATCTCGACTGGGCGCTAGAGTTCAGGGATCCGATGCACCAGAAAGCGATGGTGGACGATCCCCGGTTCTTCTCGGCGGCGGATGCACGTGTACTTGCCTCGTATCGAACGGTGCTACTAGAGGTTGTCCAGTCGTCGGAAGCACTCGAAGTGACAAGCCTCGCCATTCGGCTCGCACATTGGGTCTTTGTGGACGAAAACAGCCAATCAGCTTTGGCGACATTCGTCGGAGAGTTACAGGTGCCCGAAAGCGTTCGGGCGAAGGACAAGCCGCTAGGCCGCGGTGGCCGGTTCTTGGACCGTCTTTCCCAGATTAGCGGGAGGATACTGAAATCTGATTCCGGTACGGCGAAGCACCCGGGCCTACAGGTCGGTGCGGCAGCGGACAGCGCGCGAAAAGGAGATCAGCGTCGTTTAAGGGAGCAGTGGATGTCGTTCTGCCGCAATGCCGGCATGAGCCGATCGGGAAACGGCATCGGCTTCGCTGCTGACGAGCTCGACCTTCTCTCAGGTCTACTGTTCCACCTCATCAGCAATGTCGATCACGGGTTCTCGCTCGCTGATTTCAAGAATAGTTTACTTATGCTGAGTACCGCCATGATTCAGGCTCGGGCGCGGCTGGAGAGCGGTCCGGTTCGTTCGGCAAGCGAGGTTAGGGTGCGACCTTCGGGCGAGAGCGAGATATTTGAGCTTAGTCGCTTCTGCGCGACGCTCGACAGCCGGCCCGCGCAGAGTTGCCCGGGTGTTCCGGCGCTGCCTCACGTTCCACCGCCTCAGATGGCGGTAACGGTCAGTTGCCTGGCCCGCGGTGAGCACTGGGCTGCCACGAGCAAGCCACGCGGACGTCCGTCCGAAGATCGAACGTTTGTATTCAAGAGTGACACACTCGCCGTGGCAGCCGTCGTGGATGGCGTCTCTTCTGCATCGGGCCATGCCGCTGCGGAAATCGCATATATTGAGCTATCCCAGTGGTGCAAGACTGTGGGCGCCGGTGATCCTGAATCGGCATCCAAGGAACTTGAACAGCTTTTCTATAAAGTAAACGCCGCTCTGATTGCGGCCTACAAGCAATCCGGAAAGCCGCATCAAGCCGTGCTTACCGTCGCACTGGTTTTATTTCAGCGTGACGGCTGTGTTGGTCTGGTCGGCCAAGCTGGCGACGCTCAGTGTCTAATTCTGAAGCCGGACGGCATAACAGCTCTGTCTACGAAGGCTTGGGTCACCGGATGCTTGGGTGCAAAAGAGAAGATGGGTAGCGCTGATATACGCTTCCACCGATTGTCTCTTCGTGACGCGTCAGGCAAATACCGCATCCGCGTGTTTTCGGACGGCGTAGGAGAGTGGGGGACGGAGCGCATTAGAGCTGTGGCGAGCATAGATGATCTCGTGAACGAAGCTGCTACCTGGCCTGAACTGCCCGACCGGCCTGTTGGTTACGACGATTGGTCCGTCGCCGGCTTAGATATTGCGATCACAATTGCGTTCGCGTCAGCAGCGGAAATCGCGGAGGTCCTCGTAGACGCTCAGGCAGCCGCCGAAGAGCAGAGTGACGTCGCCGTGTTGAAGAAGGTTCTCACGCTCCAACCCGCACAGTTTGGGATCTCGGCACGATGTCGGACTGCTTGGCGGGATCTTTTGAAAATCACCCACCATGAAGAGACCGCCGTGTTGCGGTTTTTCGCGGAGGCTATCCGAGGAGCAGATTGCAATCAGATGACGATAGAGAGTCAGCGGGGGAATGTGGCCGCCGCGCCGAGAAGGGGCGCGGAGTCGTCGCAAGCACCGGCCTGTGTCTGCCGGGCCCCAGCTACAGCGGACCGGTGGTTCGCGCCGGCGATAATCGAGAACGACGGCTCCGATCAAATAGTCGTGTTGGAGCACTCGGAGTTCCGAGAAGACGTAGTGGTGGCGACGCTGCCCTATGCTTTGCGGGATTTCGAAGAGAGCCGAGTACAAATGCTGAAGTCCAACGCGGCGAGGTTTACCACTGTCGATCAGGCGCGGGAATGGGTCCGGGATGCACAACGGCATCGTGCGCGTATTTTGCCCGCTTGGCTTGGTAGACACCGCCTCGCCCTAACGGGAGTGTTGACGGCCGCTGCAATTGCGATTGGAGGCGCGGCTGTGTACTGGCACAATAAGGATCGCACACCCGTCGAGAGCTTCCTCGTAGTTCAGGAAGGAGCTCAATTGGTTATCAGGCAAGTCTCAGGAGGGCCGAGACCCGCAACGAGTACTCGGTTTTCTGGCACGCTGCAGCCGGGCGCCCTGCCCAGGACGTTTGGTTCGCTCGAGGCGGCGATCGCTTTCGTCAGTGGCGTTTCCGGCGTCATAGCACGCGAGGGCCATGACGAAGCCGCGCAGCCTGCGAAGAACAACCCCGCAGAGGGCGATTTTGCGATCGTGCAGGCCGGGGATTCACTGTATAAAATGGCACAGCGTTACGGCACGACGCCCCGGCTCCTGACTGAGCTCAATCCGCAAATCGATTGGGCGAAACTCCGGCCTAAGCAACGGGTGAGGGTTAAAGACTCGACGCAGGGAAACAACAGCAACCGCTGAAGGCAGCTGCCATATTCAGCCTGCCCGGCGAGTTCGTGTACGACCGGCAGCGGCGACGCTGGACTACGCTGAAGCCGTAATCATGTCAGAGCGCTGGTAGGGTGCGAAATTCCCGTATGCTTGCCGCAACTCGGTTTCCTGCCGAGCGGGGCGTCCGCGCTGACTGCGGTCAGCTACAAGAGGTAGCTGACCTGACTGGATCCGGCATCGACACTTGAGGCTCAAAAGAGTCGAATCGCCATCATGGCTCGCCGAGTTCCCGGCTAACCTGGATGACGGCCTCGTGGTGTGTCGCATCGAGTTCCATCGTTAACTGCTTCAGCACCATCTCTTCCTCTCGAGACATTCGCGATCCCAAACCGAGGAAACCTCCCGACGCCGATGCGATCCGAGTGCAATACCACACAAGGTCGCGATGCAGGGACTGCGCCTCTAACCTCGGCCGGTCCCCGATTATCGCCTTTATTCCACGTAGGCACGTTTTGAAGAAGCGATCCGACGGACGTTTATCCAACCATGCGTGCAGGCGCTCTTGAGCAACGCCGCCCTCCTTTACGCCGTGCAAGCGTGCAATTTCCAGAACCTTGTCACGCTCGCTTGGGCTCACGTTTCCGTCGGACCAAGCGACTTGAATCAGAGGCACGAGATACAGCACCCGGAAGGTGTCGATATCGAAACCGGCGTCCGACAGTTCTCGAACAAGGTCCTGATCCCGGATACCGAACGCTTCCATCAACCGGACGGTCTGAGCCTGCCGCTCCGACTGACGACGCATCTCTTCCATCCGCATCTGTTCCTGTTTCAGAAAATACTGATCTTCACGGTTGCGTCTGATGTCCCTGGTTACGTCTTCCATTGTCTCTTCCTCCTGAATCGGGATCCCGTGTTTCACAGACCGCCGCTGCTTGTCTGCCGTCTCAATGTCGGCCGCTCATCTTGCACTGGCTCGCCCTGCTCGCCGGTGCCGGACTCCTCGGCTATTACTGGGCCTTGGCCCGTTCGACGCAGCACCGGAGCCGACTCACCGTTCGGACCCGCTTTCCGCCGGGCCACCATCTGCTGGAGCCTTCCCTTGACTTGGTTGAACTCCGATGTCGTCACTACGTATTGGGGCTGGCCTCGGAGTAACTCCTGAATGTCCGTCTGGGTATTCTTGAGTCGCTCCGACGTCACCGGATGTGACCGGAACAACTCCGCCATCGTGCCCGGCTTGTCTCTTTCCATCGCCTCGAGTTTCTCGAAGAAGTCAACCATTGCAGCCGGGTCATAGCCGGCCTTGTAGAGATATTGCAGCCCCAAGAGGTCGGCTTCCCGCTCGAAGTTCCGGGAGTACTTCAGGAAGGTGAGCGGCACTGCCAGACCCGCAGCCTGGCGCGCCGCATAGCCACCCCAGCCGCCCATGAAAATGAGCGGTATGGACGCCAAGTTCGCGATCTGGCCTCGAGATGCCTGACGTGTCCCGTGCCGGGCCGCAACGTGCGCGAGTTCGTGCGCGAGGACGCCCGCTACCTCCGCCTCGCTATCGGCCTTGAGCAGGAGGCCGGTATGGACGAAGACGAAGCCCCCCGGCAGCGCGAAGGCGTTTACCTGCGGGTCGTCGACGATCTTGATCGTAACCGGCACGGTGACGTCGGAATTGCGCGCCAGGTTCTGTCCGATCCGGTTGACGTACTCCGAGATTACCGGGTCGTCGACCATCTTTGCCTGACGTTCCACCTGGCTGGCCAACTGACGGCCCAGGGCGATTTCATCCTCGAGCGAGTAGAAGTTCATCCCTTTGCCGACATTTCGGTTGCCGATCTGTTCCGGGTCTTTTCGCGCATCCTTAGCCGACGCTGGCGAGGCCATCGCCACAGCTGCAGGTGAGGTGTATGCGCGTTTCAATTCCAGCCAGTCTTCCGATTTTCCACGACCACTTCATGTTCTTTGTTTTCCTTCCAGAGAGTGTTTCCCGTC
>JAMCQI010000027.1:0-2523 GCA_023381515.1 Chloroflexota bacterium
CTCTTCCGATCTAGATGGAGCGTTACACGTCGCTTCAGCCGGCGATGGATTCCGTGGCGCGCGGCAAATCGTTTTCCATGATGACGTCGCGCGGCTGCCCGTACCGCTGCACGTTCTGCTCGCAGTCAGTGATGGCGGCCAAGTGGCGCGGCCGCTCGCCGGAGAGCGTCGCCGCCGAGTTCCGGCACCTCATAGAGGTGTGGGGCGCTCAGGAGATCGGCATCCTCGACGACAGCGCGAACATTGACCGCAAGCGGCTGCGCGCCGTGTGCGAGGAATTGATCAAGCAGGGGTTGAACCGGGTGCCGTGGATCACGATCAATGGGATCCGTGCGAACCTCGCCGATCGCGAGACGCTCGAATTGATGAGGCAAGCCGGCTGCAAGCGCGTGGCGTTCGGCGTCGAAACCGGCGACGCCGACCTGCTCGAATCGATCGACAAGCGCGTGACGCACGGCCAGATTCGCGACGCGTTCCGCAACGCGAAACAGATCGGGTTGGAGACGGTCGGGTTCTTCATCATCGGCTTGCCAGGCGACACCGCCGAAACGATGGAGAAGACGATCGGGCTGGCGTGCGAGCTCGACCCATTGGTCGCGAACTTTTCGATGCTGACGCCGTTCCCGGGAACGAAGGTGTGGGAGCAGCTGCACCGCGACGGCGCTAAGCTGCTGGTGAAGGACTGGGACGACTACGTGTTTTTCGAAGGCAAGGCGCGGTACGAGACGGGCCCGACGACGGCGGCGCTGCAGGAGCGCAAATGGCGGGAGGCGTACCGGCGGTTCTACCTACGGCCGCACCGCGTCGCGGCGACGCTGACGCGGAAATCGACCTGGCAGCACTTGACTCGCACGCTCGCGATGGCGGTCAAGGTCATCTTCCCGAAAAAGACCAAGGGGGAAGAGGTGCGGCAGTTGATCGAGCAGGCGAACGCTGCATAAATGTTTCGTCTGAACTTGCAGAGCGACCGCGATGGTCGCTCTGTTTTTGTCCCAGCGCAAAGACCCGATCGATCACGCGGCGTAGAATGGGAGGGATGAACAGGAGAAATGAGCAATCCATGAGCGCAAAGGCACTGACTCAACCCAGGATCGCAAACGGGATGCTCGATCGATACGTTTTGCCCAAAGTCGCGTTGGCAACCATCAGCATCGCATCCTTGGCCGGAGTGTATATGACGATGACGATGCACGGCGCGACCGCAGCCCTGGCGGTCGTTCGCTGGCTGCACCTTGTCGGGCTCGGCGTTCTCGCCGGCGGCACGATGTGGTGGGGTTGGTTCGTGCGCCCTCCGGAACAAGTGGCTGACCGATCGACCGTCGCGCAGTTCGCGCTCGCGCAGCAAGGGCGATTTCGCGCCCTAAGCGCGGTGGCCCTCGCGGCAGTCACAGCGACTGCTCCCAGCTTGCTGTGGTTCGCGATCTGGGCGAACGAGGCGACGACGCGGGTGCTGTGGTTCGGAAACGCAGCGGCTCTGCTGGCGGCCGTCGTCGCCGTGAGTTGGCTGCTGTCGCGCCCTTTAACCGAAGAGCGCGCCTTCGCACGAGGGTTCGTCCGCCTGGTCTGGGCGACGCTCGTCGTCGCCATCGCGCTCACCGCGGTCCTCGACGCGCGATTGACCTTCCCCGCCCAACCCCTTGCGTGGATATTGCGGCCCATCCACGTCATCGCCTTCTCGCTCTGGATCGGGGGAGCGGTCTGGAATATCTTCGTCGAGGTACCGGGCGCGCAGGCGACGCTGGCGTTTCCGGTCGTGATTGCCGCGTCGCAGCAGTTGGAACGTTTCCGCTGGGCGGTCCGCGCGATCTTGCCGACCCTGGTGGTCACCGGCCTGCTCCAGGCGTACGCCTACATTGGCTTGGATTTGAGCTTGCTGTTCACCAGTTTCTTCGGGCAGCTCATCCTCCTCAAGCTCGGGCTCGTGGTCACGCTCGTCGGCATCTTTATCACCTGCCCGATGTGGCGCGCCTGCTCGCCTATCAAAGGAATGTGCGACCTGGACGACCTGAGCGCGCCGAAACTGCCCGCGCCGGCGCGCCGCCTGGACAATCGAGGCAAGGGCTGTGCGGGCTTTGTCAAGATTCAAAAGTTGCTGCAAGGAATCGAGGCCGGGCAGGTGGTCGAGCTCCTCAGCAGCGACCGCATCTCGTGGTGGGAACTGCCACCGTGGGTCGAAAAGCACGGACATCGCTTGCTAAAGAAAGAGAAGAACGGCCGCTGGCTTTGGCAGTGGTACCGCTTTATGATTCAAAAGGGTGAGGCCGAGTCGGCGAAGAACTGAAGGGAGAATCCCATGAAACCGCGGATCGAATACGGTCGGATTGCGCCTGGCGCGTTGGAAGCGATGCGCGGGCTCGAATCTTACACCAAGCAATGCGGCTTGGAGCGGCCGCTGCTCGAACTCGTCAAGGCGCGTGCGTCTCAAATCAACGGCTGCGCGTACTGCCTCGATATGCACACGAAAGACGCGCGTGCCAACGGCGAGAGCGAGCAGCGTCTCTACGCGCTCAGCGCGTGGCGTGA
>JAMCQI010000027.1:2533-27103 GCA_023381515.1 Chloroflexota bacterium
TGGTGGGAACTGCCAGCGTGGGTCGAAAAGCACGGACATCGCTTGCTAAAGAAAGAGAAGAACGGCCGCTGGCTTTGGCAGTGGTACCGCTTTATGATTCAAAAGGGTGAGGCCGAGTCGGCGAAAACCCTGGAAAGGTGAATTCGATGAAACTTCTTCACCGAGCGGGAGCGCGCCGCGCTCGCGTGGACGGAGGCCGTGACGCGCGTGGCGGACACGCAGGTCCCGGACGAGGCGTACGAGCTCGCGCGGCGGCAGTTCAACGAGAAGGAACTAGTCGACCTTACGCTGGCGATCGTCGCGATCAACGGCTGGAATCGGCTGTCCATCGCCTTTCGCACAGTGCCGGGAACGTACCATCCGGGAGTAACGGAAAGGGACTCGGCTCATGCAAGCCGTTGAACAGGTCTTTCGCGTCACCGATCGCGGCGACCTCACGATCACCGAAATACTACGGGTGGAGCATCGCACATTGCGCGAATTGATGGCGGCGACGGAGCGCTGGCTCCTGGCGCAGGTAGCGCCGGACGCGCTGCGGGAACGCGCCGCGCTGCTCGAGGTGGCGCTCGATACCCATGCGGCGCGCGAAGAGGACCAGCTCTTCGCGCCGCTGCGCTCGCGCTCTGAGACCGCGCGCCATCTTACCGAGAGCATGGAGATCGTCCACGAAGAGGTGCGAACGCTGTTCGAACAGATAGCGGCCTCGGCTGACCCCACCTCCGACTTGTGGACGGTGCTGCAAATCACCGAGGAGCATTTTCAGGTCGAGGAACGGGATCTCTTTCGGCTGGCAGAACAACTGATGGAGCACGATGAGCTGATACGATCGAAGGCGCAAAATGAGAACCGATAGCCGTCCTCACATTGTCATCATTGGAGCAGGCTATGCCGGTCTGTGGGCCGCGCGCACGCTCGCCCGATCCCGAGCAGAGGTGTGGCTGATCGACCGGAACAACTACCATACGTTTCTGCCCTTGCTCTATCAAGCTGCGGCGGCCGAGGTCGAACCGGAGGAGATCGCGTACCCGGTCCGCCGCATCTTGCGAAGGTGGCGACAAATCCACTTCCTAATGTCCGATGTGACGCGGATCGATCTTGAGGCCCGCCGTGTAGTCACGGCGGACTCGAGCCTCCCCTACGAGTATCTCGTCCTCGCGACCGGCAGCGCAACTCACTTCTTCGCAGTGCCGGGCGCGGCGGAGCACGCCTTTGCGCTCAAGACCTTGGGAGAGGGAATCGCGCTGCGCAATCACATTGTCCAGCAATTCGAAAAGGCCACGCGCACAAGCGAGCCAGAGGCGCGCCAGCGCGCACTGACGTTTGCCATTGTCGGCGGCGGCGCGACCGGCGTCGAATTCGCCGGCGCGCTCGCGGAGCTCGTGCGCGGTCCACTCCGCCGGGATTACGCGCCTCTCGATCGGGACGCGATCCGCGTGGTCCTGATCGAATCGCAGGACGAGTTGCTTTCAGGCTTGCCGAACTCGCTGCGCGCGTACGCCTCCGAGCGGCTTCGTCGGATGGGAGTCGAGGTCCTTTTGGGGGCGAGCGTTCGCCGGATTGCCGGCGATGCGGTGTACTTGCATGACGGCTCCATCGTCCCCACCGAGACGGTCGTTTGGACCGCCGGCATCAGGGGCGATCCGAACGCCAAGGCGTGGGGACTGCCCACTTTAGGCAACGGCCGCGTAAATGTTTTGCCGACGCTTCAAGTGCCCGGGCATCCCGAGGTATACGTAGCCGGCGACCTCGCCAACGCTCCTGAGAACAACCGGGCTCTGCCCATGGTGGCGCCCGTCGCCATCCAGGAAGGAGTGGCCGCCGCTCGTAACATCATCCGTCAGATCGCGGGGCAGGGCGCGTTACCCTTCCACTATCATGATCGGGGAACGATGGTGACGCTCGGGCGAAATGCAGCAGTTGCATCCATCTGGAATCATTCCTTCACCGGCTTTCCCGCGTGGGTACTGTGGCTCGGGGTGCATTTGTTCAACCTGATCGGTTTCCGCAACCGCCTCTTCGTCTTGGTGAACTGGTCGCTCGACTACGTGTTCTCCGATCGTACCGTGTGCCTGATCCTACCCGTCGACCAAGCGAAGCCCATCAAGGAATTTGGGAAATGCGTGGCGCGAACTGAATTGCGTCCCACAATGCCGAGCGCCAATTGAGACGGTCTGGCTGAGCGCTCGATCCTCCAAGCGGCAATCTCGCAGGCTCGGCAAGACGCGTGAGCTCGTGAGCATTCCCCGCGGGCGATTGCGCGACTTGGCCGACGGCAAAGATCGCGCCCATGGCCGCACTGGACATGAACATCGGCGCGAGTAATCCACCCGATGTCCCGGAGCCCAACGAAATCACCAACGCAAGCGCCTTGAAAACCATGATGGTTACGAGAAGCACCAATGGAAGACGATTCGACAAGATGTCGGTGATCGTATCATAGCCGACGCCGAATACGCGCGGAACAAAGAAACCACTGAGGCCGAGTCCCAGTGCACCAATCGCCGGCCACCACAGCGGGTCGACTGGAAGCCGCGCAAATTGATCCTCGACCCAGTAGAGTATCTTGGTAAACCCAATCGCGGCGAGTCCGCATATCAAGCCAAGTACCGCATAGGCCGGCAACGCGGTTGACAACCCAAAATCCACCGGAGAGACGACGAACATCGGGCCGCGTCCCATCAGCTGATAGTGTACGCTTGTCGCGAGAGTGCTGGCTACAACCAGTGGTATGAATGATCGGGTCTTGAATTCAAACAGCAACAACTCAATCGGCAGGATAACGCCCGCGAGCGGTGTGCTGAATGTCGCCGCCATACCGGCGCCGGCGCCGCACGCCAACAAGACCTTGCGTTCCGCCGCGGTCGTATGAATCGTCTGGCCGACGAGGGACCCTATCGCTCCGCCGGTTTGTATGATAGGACCTTCCGCGCCGAACGGACCGCCCGTGCCGATTGCGATGGCCGCTGACAGTGGCTTGAGAATTGCCACTTTGGGTTCGATGCGGCTGCGACTGATCAGAACCGCTTCCATAGCTTCGGGGATGCCATGTCCTTTGATCTTGGACGAACCATATTTCGCCATTACCCCGACGATCAAGCTGCCCACGACAGGTATTAGGATGATCCACGCGCCAACGGTTGAATGCCAGGGGCTCGTAAAGTCGAAGGAGAACCGCTGGAAGAAGGCCAGATTCGTGAAAAGACTGATCAGATTGTAAAGGGCAAAAGCGATAACTCCCGCGCCAATGCCGATAAACGCGGCGAGTATGGAAACAAAGAGCATCCGAAACTCTACCACGTTCTTTAGGTTCTTCGTGTCGGTTATCGTCTGGAAATCTGCGGACATCGTATCTCCTCGAATGTGACTATTGAGTTCATCTTATCGACCCGCAAACTCTGTCGCTGTGTCGATCTTTTGACTTGCCTCAAAGCCTGGCTTGCACCCTGACCGTCACCCCGATTCTTGGCGTCGTTTCGACGAGCCTCGACCTGTTTTGCGGCGGGATTGTCATGAAACCGCT
The DNA here is from genome assembly GCA_023381515.1 of Chloroflexota bacterium. The sequence goes on from JAMCQI010000027.1 coordinate 6,054, forward strand.
CGAGACACCGCCATTTTTCTCGCCGCTGGGTTCGTGACGAACAATTTAGTCTAGAATCTTGAGGAGTATGTCGACGTATCACACGGGGTTCACGAAACTCGACTGTTTGGACGTACTAAAGTGTTTTCAGGCTGCCATCAGGTCAACGGCGTGGCGCAATGATAGCACTGAAAAGGTTGTTTGCGCGCGGGTTTGCGGCTATCTCAGCTTGGCTTGAAACCGGCTTGTGGTGCCTCGCCAGACCGGTTCGCACGGTACATGCCAGCCACCAACCAGGAGCGCAATCCGCGCGCGCACACCCCGCCCTTCGGCCCGCTCAAGTCCCAAAGCGACATGCTCTCGGCCTTTTTTGACCAGATTATGACCTGAAGCAATATGGACGTTCGGCGCGTTATGCGTATGATTGAGACTGCGACAACTGGGCATGTCGTGATCCAGAACTCTCGTTAGTCATAGTTCGGTGATCCCATCACGGCCAGGCGACCATTCGCCTGACGATTAAGGAGGCAAGAGTGGACACTCGAGACGGCTCCAATGAACCCCTTTCCCCCTGGTGGCGGACTGCCGTTGTCCTCGTGATGGTATTCGGCTTCTCGATTCTGATCTTCTTGGCCATTCGCACCTACGCCGATGCTCCGCCAATTCCCGACAAAGTGATTGGGCCAGGGAACGAGATCGTATTCACCGGAGCCGACGTTCAGGCCGGTCAGCAGGTCTTCCTCAAATACGGCCTGATGGAGAACGGGACGGTCTGGGGACACGGCGCATATCTCGGTCCAGATTTCTCCGCGCTGTATCTCCACACGCTCGATCAAGACACTGACGCCGCGCTCGCCGAGGAGCAGTACAGCGCTGAATTTGGGTCGCTGAACCCGGTTCAGCGGGACGCAATCCACGATCAGACCGAGGCGTCGCTGAAACAGAACCGCTACGACGAAGCTTCCAAAACACTGACCTTCACGGCGGCTGAGACGAATTCATATCGCGCTCAGGTTGATAAGTGGAAGGCGTATTTTTCCAAACCCACTAACGACGCCGGGCTTTCAGCTGCCTACATCGACGATCCCCAAGAGCTGAAACAACTTACTGCGTTCTTTTCGTGGGCGGCTTGGGCGTCGGTAGCGAATCGCCCAGACAAGGCCTATTCCTACACCAACAACTTTCCCTACGACCCCGCGGTCGGCAACACACCGACGACAGACGCGCTGGTCTGGAGCGCACTCAGCCTCATCGCGCTCCTTGGAGGCACGGCGCTTGTCCTTTTCGCCTTCGGCCGCTTCGATTTTCTCGGCTGGAAAGGTAAGACGGAGCATGTCCATCCGCAGATGCTGCCAGGTGTTACGACGCCCAGCCAGCGGGGCGCGATCAAGTTCTTTGTCGTCGTCGCTTTGCTTTTTCTGGTCCAAACGTTGGTCGGTACGGCAACCGCTCACTACCGCGCCGATCCCGCCACTTTCTATGGAATAGACCTTACATCGATCTTCCCGAGCAACATCGTCCGCACCTGGCATGTGCAGCTCGCCATCTTCTGGATCGCCGCTGCGTATATTGCGGGTGCATTGTTTCTCGCGCCGGCGCTGGGCAAGGGCGACCCCAAAGGACAGACGAAATGGATGAACGTCTTGTTCGTCGCGCTCGTTATCGTAGTGGGCGGCAGCCTGCTTGGCGAGCTCCTCGGCATTCGACAACTGCTCGGCAATACGCTTTGGTTCTGGCTCGGTGATCAGGGTTGGGAATACCTCGACCTCGGGCGCCTCTGGCAGATTCTGCTCGCGATCGGGTTGGTGCTTTGGCTCGGGCTCCTGTTCCGTGCGATCGCGCCTGCCCGCAAAGACCCGAAGCAGCGAGAGATCTCTTCGTTGTTCCTCTACGCCGCGGCCGGTATCCCCCTCTTCTATATACCCGCAATGTTCTTTGACAGCACGACGAACTATGCGGTCGTGGACATGTGGCGTTTCTGGATCATCCACCTTTGGGTCGAGGGCTTTTTCGAGCTGTTTGTAACCGCAATGGTGGCGCTCATCTTCTATCAACTCGGAATCGTGACCCAAAAGACGGCCCTGCGTGTCGTCTACCTCGACGCGATCCTCTATCTCGGCAGCGGCATCGTCGGCACCGGGCATCACTGGTACTGGACTGGCCAGTCAACTATCACGATGGCGCTTGGCGCCACGTTCTCCGCGCTGGAGATTGTGCCGCTTACGCTGCTCACGCTGGACGCCTGGGACTTTATCAAGTTGACGCGCGGCAAGTGCGACGTATGCGGGCAACCGGTTAGCATACCGCACAAGTGGACCTTTTACTTCCTGATGGCGGTCGGCTTTTGGAATTTCCTTGGCGCGGGCGTCTTTGGCTTTCTCATCAACCTGCCTATCGTCAGTTACTACGAAGTTGGGACGATGCTCACTGCGAATCACGGGCATGCGGCGTTAATGGGTGTGTTCGGGATGCTCGGCGTCGCGCTCACCGTGTTTGCGATGCGCCAGGTGGTGACGGAGAAGCAGTGGGCGCGTGTCGAGAAATTTATCCGTCTTTCATTCTGGGGTTTGAATGTCGGCTTAGGGCTGATGGTCGTAACGAGCCTTTTTCCCGGCGGTGTGATGCAGTTGACGGATGTGCTGAACAACGGCTACTGGCATGCCCGGAGTTTTGATTTCCTGACTGAACCGCTGATGCGCACACTCGAATGGGTGCGATTGCCCGGCGATACGGTGTTTCTCGTCCTTGGGGTCCTGCCCTTGGTCATCGCTGCGTTGATGACGTATTGGTTTGTGTGGAAGCCTGAGCCGAAGGTGGGGGCGTCTGCTTTGGAGCCCATGACGGCCGGCGAGTAACAAACGTTGAGCGGATCACAGACTCCAGGCCGTCCTTTTAGCGGGGGTCACGCGACAGTTCGGAGTAGAATAAGCCTGTACTAGCAGCTAGACCTTTACGTGTTGATGCAAAGCTACGCCGACCAAACGGTCGATATCGCAGCGCCTCGAAAAAGTTGTAGTCGCATGCCTCTGAAATATCCGCAGAGCCAACAATAGAAACTCCAGCAATTTTCAGTCGACGCGCGGCAGATGAAGAATCCAAACTTGACATTCCGGCGACTCCGGCTAAAATGCCTTCCGCAACAGCAAAAGACATGGTCGGAGGAGGGGGTCATTGGTAGTGTTCTAACCGCAAAAGACTACTGAATTAGCCGTGTCAGTTGTTCACGAAGGGGCCGCTAGCTCAATTGGCAGAGCAAATGACTCTTAATCATTAGGTTCAGGGTTCAAGTCCCTGGCGGCTCACTTTCTTACCACTAGCACAAGACTGAGTCTGATGAGAATCACACAATATGAAGCCCCGCTTCTGCAATTTGGAGCGGTTTTCTGTTTCCGGTCCGCTATCGTTTTCGAATAGAGACCGGGAAAGTACAAGGCACCCCCTCCCACCGTTCGTTTGATCGTCGGGCCACGGTCCGAGCTCCCAGATTCGCGAACGTTTTGACAGTTGCATGGGATGCTCGTATAATCGATGCATCCTCGAAAGTGCGCAAACAGGAGCAAGGGCCTCCGGCAAACGCGTCATGCGTCGGCCGCGCCGCACAATGATGTGTCACCGTTGCCTCGAGTCGCGCGACATTTCCCCCCCAAGCACAGTACGATCCCCCGATGCGCCTTGTTTGAGCGGCATTCTGGCCTCGATCTGTGATTCGGGCCGCTTTGGTCGCTGGTGATTGCTGACCTGGAGAGTGCCCGAATTGCGCGGCAGTTTTCGGCCTTGACTCAACATCAGAAGGAGCGGGAATAATGCGAAAGGCATTGCGCTTTTTTGCTTGCTCTTTGTTACTCGTCGTTCTCGCTGCATGTGGCGTATCCAGCCCGGCGCCAACCGGCGCTCCGCCGCCGGCGACCGGCGCTCCGCCGGCCGCATCTAACGCACCGACCCCGACCTTGCCAAGTCCATCGCCCACGGCGGCCCAATCGGCGGAAACGGGGCTAAGGATCGCCGCCACTGCCGATGCGCCTACCTTGCACCCTTTCAAGCGCACCGATACCGCCTCGGATGCTTACATTGCCCTTTTGTTCACACGCTCGCTGTGGCGCTATAACCCGCAAACGCTGGAGCCGGAGCCCTGGGCAGCCGCATCCTGGACGATCTCGGATGACAAGAAAACCTACACGTTCAAATTGCAGGAGATGCAGTGGAGCGATGGCCAGCCCGTGACGGCGTACGATTGGCAGTGGACCTACGGGCAGGCAATCAAACCGGAGAACAACTGGCCGTATCGGTCTTACGCAGAAACCAACATCGCCTCCTATCAGGCCCTGGACGATCAGACGTTGGAAATCACGATTAAAGATGCAGAGCCGCTGCCCGTTGCCCTTGCTAGAATCGATATACTCCCCGCGGTGCTGCCCAAGCACGTCTGGGGAAAATACGATTGGAACGATCCCACCAAGAACCCGGAGATCACACATCCGTCGGTCGTCAACGGCCCTTACCTTCTGAAAGAATGGAAGCGCGACGACCATGCCACCTTCGTGCGCAACAACCTTTACTTCAAAGGCCCTCCGAGCATTGCGACGATCACTTACCGGATCGTCCCGAATACCTCGGTATCCCTCCAAATGCTCCTGACCGGTGAGGTGGATTCCGGTACGGTGAGCGCGACTGATTTCGATCAAGCCAAGGCCAGCGACAAATTGAATCTCTACCAATGGGATCCGGCTGCCGCCGCCTGGGACTATGTCGGCTTCAATCTGCGTCGCGCTCCCGAAAATGATGTCGAGTTCCGGCACGCGCTTTCGTACGCTACCCCGCGCGACCTGATCGTGCAAAAGGTGTACAACAATCTGAGCAAGCCGACCTATTCCACTTTCCCCCCAACCTCGTGGGTCTACAATCCCGATGTTCCAAAATACGACTATGACATGGCTACGGCAAAGGCCACTCTCGATCGCGCCGGCTATTCGCTCGACGAGAACGGCAACCGCCTCGGAAAAGATGGCAAGCCAATCAAGCTCAAGCTGCTGTACCAGGCGTCCATGCCGGCCAATGAAAAAATCGCCCTCGTCCTCCAAGACCAGTTCAAACGACTGGGCATAGACGTGGAGATTGTGCCTCTGGAAGTCAGCGCATTCCTTCAATCGGTCAAGAAAGAGCCGTACGATTGGGATCTGGATATCCTCGCCTGGAGTGTCGGCGTCGAGCCATCCGACAGCCGCCTGATTTGGAGCGAGGCGAGCATTCCCAACTTGAACAGCGTCGCCTACGGCAACAAGCAACAGGAAGATCTGTGGGACCAGGGTGAGAAGGAATACGACCCGGCCAGGCGTAAGGTGATCTACCAGCAGATTCAACAAATCCTGTCGCAAGATTCGCCCTACATCTTCCTGGCTTATCGCACGGGGTGGTCCTTCTTGAACAAACGCGTTGTGCCAAATCCGACGACGCGACTGGGAATCAACTACGATCTTTACAAATGGCAGATCGCCGACAATCCGAAATGAGTCTGTGTGAACTGCCGGGCACGGCATTCCAGCGGCGCGCCGTGCCCGACCGGTACGATCGAGGTCTACATGACTCCGACGAGCCAATACCTTGTTCGACGGCTCATTCAGAATATTCTTCTCCTATTTGTCATCTCCGCGCTGAGTTTTGCTTTCATGCACCTAGCGCCCGGTGCCTCCTGGCAATTCTCCGGCGATCCGAAAATGACACAAGCCGATATCGGTGCGCTTCGCGCGTCCTATGGTTTGAACGACCCGATTCCCGTCCAGTATCTGGCTTGGCTGTCACACGTGTTGCGCGGCGATTTCGGGCGTTCGATCACGGATCAGCGTCCGGTCCTGGACAAGATCGCCGAACGTCTGCCGGCGACGATCGAGTTGAATATCGCGACGATCTTGATCGGCCTGCTGGGTATCCCGATGGGCGTCCTCGCGGCGGCCAAACGCGGCAGCCTCTTCGACCGCGGCCTGGGAATCTTCAATGCGGTTGCCAATTCCGCGCCGCAGTGGTGGATCGGCTTGCTCATACTTCTGTTCATCGCAGCGCCCACTCGCCTATTGCCGCTAGGAGGCATGTACACGATCGGCAAAGAGAGCGACCTCGTGGATCGCCTGTGGCATTTGATCCTTCCAGCGACCGTTGCCGCGGTTGGAGATTGGATTCTCTTCTCACGTTATTTGCGATCTAGCATCCTGGAGGTGATTCGCCAAGATTATGTTCGCACAGCCCAGGCCAAAGGTCTGCGCCCTCGAGTGGTGCTGTGGCGGCACACCTTCCGAAATGCGCTGATTCCCATCTTGCCATTTTGGGTCTTTTCCATTGCCGGGCTGATTTCCGGTTCCATTCTGTACGAGAATACCTTTTCGTGGCCCGGGATCGGCCGCTTGGCCGTCCAAGCCGCCTTCGAGAGAGACTATCCAGTGGTCATGGCGCTGACCCTGATAACTTCGTTCTTGACCATCCTGGGATTTGTCCTGATAGACATTCTGTATGTTGTCGTTGACCCGCGGGTTCGGTATGACTAGAGATCGACTAGCATGACGGCGTTCGCTGCCGCGGAGCGTCCGGCGCCCGCTGGACTGCGATCCACTAAGCTTACCAGCAGTCCCTATGCGGAATCGCTCCAACGATTTCGTCGCGATCCGGTCTCCATGACCGCGCTTTCGGTTTTCCTGGCGATTTGCCTTCTTTCGATCGGCGCGCCAGTGATCGCAAGACAAATCTTGCATACCGACCCCAATCGGCAGGACTTGCTGCAAGATTATGAGCCGCCGAGCGGTCAGCATTGGGGCGGCACGGATGGGCTGGGCCGCGATGTGCTGACACGTCTCCTCTATGCGGGTCAGGTCTCGCTCGGCATCGGCTTCGCAGTCGCCGGAATCGAGCTATCCATTGGAATTCTCCTCGGTCTTCTGGCCGGATTTTATCACGGTAAAGCGGATGATATCGTCAATGCGCTCATCCTGACACGCGACGGCATCCCCACTCTCTATTTCCTGATTCTGCTTTCGGTGACGTATCGGGATTCCGTCGGAACACCGTGGGGTATTGCGATCGTATTCGGTCTTCTCGGTTGGACGGGGGTTACCCGCCAAGTGCGGGGATTGGTCCTGTCCCTGAAACGACGTGAGTATATTGATGCCGCGCGCGTCGTCGGAGTTCGTGACTCGCGAATCATGTTCCGGCACATCCTACCGAACGTGATGTACGTCGTGCTGATTGTCGCCGGTTTCGATATTGTCGGAGCCATGCTGGGCGAAGCGGGTCTGAGTTATCTCGGCCTGGGGATTCATGCGCCGACTGCGTCGTGGGGCAACATGCTGAGTGGTTCGCTTGGCGACTTTCAGCGAGCTCCTTGGCTCGTACTTCTACCCGGTCTTTTCATCTCGGTGACTGTTCTGTGTATCTTTCTCATCGTCGACGGTTTGCGCGACGCTTTCGATCCCCAGCAAAGATAGCCGGTCCGAGCACGTTTCGCGCATGTTTTGAGCGTGGTAGCGCTGACTGGCTGCCGCGACTTTTCAGTTGATTCCCGATCTGGATAACACTCAGATCGGATTGGAGTATCGAGCTGGACAACCGGGTACGACCGACAGAGGTTAGCGTGACGACAGTCGGCGATGCTCTACAAGCCGCGCGCCAGATCGCGCGCCAAATTTCCTCCTCGCCCCCAGATTCATTCCTTCATTCCAAAGTGACGAGTCTAAACGATCAGATTTCAGTACGTACGCATGTTGGGGATATTGTTACACCGCTGCAGCAGGACGCACTTGCGAGCCTCGATCAAATGCCCCGTCAAGCGCTTGGATTTGCACGCGTTGCGCACGAGCTGGCGGTCACCGCAGAGGACCCAGTCGCGCGGGCCGAAAGCGCCCTGACGCTTGCAATTGTCTTGAACCGGCTGGGAGACTTTATGGAGGCACTTCCGCTGGCAGAACGCGCCGCGTCTTTTTTCGCGCAATACGGCGAAGAAGGTAAAGCCGGCCGCGGTCTCTGTGAAGTTGCCTGGGCCTATACCTTTGTCGGCGATCTTGGCGGAGCCGTAGAAACGGTAGCCCGCGCACGCGCGACGACGTCATTGCCCCTTCTACAGGCTCGCTGCGATTTGGTTCAGGCGCGTATCCACACGGGCCAGGCCAACTATCAAGCAGCTATCGACCTCCTTGAGAAGGCTCGTGACGCTTTTCAGACTGCCCAGTTGCCGCTCGAAGCAGCTCGCTGCGAGCGAGAACTTGCAGATACGCACATTAGGTGCGATTGCGGAGAGGCCCTGTCGGTTTTGGAGCGCCTCGAGACAACTTTTGATCGCGCGGGGTGTGTCCTCGATTCCGCAATATCCGGCTTGTTGCGTGCGGTCGGCCTGACAGAGAAGGGCAGCTTTGCGGAAGCTCTCGTTGTTACCACGCAAGTGCGCGGCAAGCTAGCTGACGGCGAAGCCCGTTTTTTTGTCGCTTGGTGCGACACGCTGTTGGGAGTCATCTGTAGGCATCAAAACCGATACGATGAATCGTTGAAGGCGACTCATCAGGCTCGTGACTATTACCTCGCGCAGGGCATTCGCATGGAGATTTCCGCATGCGATATTAACCTTGGCAACATCTATTATGCCCTCAATCGGTACGACGACGCTCTAACTCTCTACCAAGAGGCCGCTGAGCTGTCGTTTGCGGACGGCCGTGAGGCTCGCACGGCTCGAATCTACACGAATATGGGCCTTGTCTATGCCAAACAAGGAGCTTTTTCAAAGGCCCTTTATTTGCACCAGCGAGCGCTGCAAATCGCCGAGTCGAAGAACCTTTCGATGCTTGCAGCGTCCAATCGCGCCGACCTCGCTTCATGCTATCGCCAATTGGGTCAATACGACGAAGCACTGGCGCACCTGCAAGGTCTGAAGGAACTGGCCCGGGAGCACAATCTACGCGAAGCACTTGCTCACTGCAACGTCACTCTTGCCGAAATTAGCCTGGCACGCGGCAAGACTGCCGACGCCTTGGTTTGCCTGGAACAGGCGCGGAGCATGGCAGTGGAAGATGGACTGGATTCGTTTGTCGCCCTGTGCGACCGCTTGCTAGCGCAAGCTAGCCTGCAGAAATCAGATAGGGCAGCCGCGCTCGAGCGCGTGAAAAATGCTCAGACGCTCTTCCTTAGGCATGCGCAGACCGTGGACGCCGCGCTTTGTGACCTGACGGAAGGTGAAATGCATCTGCAGTGGAATCAAGTCGAGGTCGCGCGGGACTGTTTCGCACACGCGCGTCTAGTCCTCTCACCCGCGTTTCCCGATCAAGCGTGGCGCGCCGACTATGGTCTTGGTCGTTGCGCCTTGGCGAATCGGGACGATGCCAGCGCGCTCGAGCACTTTCTTCGAGCCGTTCGCACTCTTGCGGCCACCCGCTCGGCGTTGGTGGCCGAGCAGATTAGCGACGATTTCTTTGCCCGCCGCCAATCGGTGTTTGATGCTGCGCTCTTAGTTGCGCTGCGAAGAGGCGCACGCGAGACCGTACTCGAGGTGATCGAAGCGAGCAAAGCTCGCACGTTTCTGACGTTGCTGCAGAACCGCGACTGGAGGCTGCGCCGCGATCACGGCGATCCTTACGTTGCCGGTCTAATCGAGCGCGAAAAATACCTGCGCTATCAACTCGACAACTTGCGCGGCCGCGTGGCGGTCCAGGACGTACGAGAGCCTGGCGACTCGCTGCGCGGAGTCGAATCTCAAGCCGCATTCGCTGTTGCCGCCGAAGAGGAATTGATCACGCTGAGTAGGGCATATGAAGCGGTCGTCACGCAATTGCGGTTGGCAGAAACTGGGCTGGCCGGCGTTGCCGTGCCTGCTCCCTTCGACCTGGAGAGCTTTCGCAATGCCGCGAATGCTGAATTCGGCCCGGACTGGACCGCGCTCGAGTACTATTTGTCGGACAAGACGCTGACGTTGGCCGTAGTCGCTCCCAATAGCGTGACTGTGAAACGCACAATTCTCTCTGCGTACGACCATGCCATTCTGGACGGCTGTTCATCACCCGAACCGGATTTGCGCGAACTGGTCTATCGCGGCACCTTGCATGGTTCGTCCGCCTCATCGCCCCGTTTGGATCACTTGAAGCACCTGTACGGCCTGCTGATTCCGGACGGGTTGGCGGCGACGCTGATCGTTTCGCCGCATGGCTCGCTGAATCTTCTCCCTTTTCATGCGCTCGTCGCTCCGGAGGACGGCTCCTTTCTGATCGAGCGGCATACACTCTTCTACTCGCCGAATCTGCAGGCCTTGCAGTTGTTGCTAGGCGAATCTCCAAAAGGTGTCGTCAGTCATCCGCTTGCTCTTGGCGTCTCGACCTTCGGTAACCAGATGCAGCCGCTCCCGTCGGCCGCCGCCGAGGTGGAGTGTGTGCGTCGAGCGTTCGGCGGACGCGGGATGTTTCTATGTGGGGATGGAGCTACGCGGCGCCAACTATTCGACCTGGACGGCACGGGCGAGTTGCGCAAGTTCGACGTGCTGCACTTTGCCACCCATGCTGTCCTGGATGGCGGCGCGCCGCATCAGTCACGCGTTCTTCTTTCTGACGATGCGCTTACGACCACCGATGTGATTGGCCTGTCTCTGAACGCGCGCCTTGTAACACTCTCCGCATGCCAGACCGCACTCGGTAAAGGCGGTTCTGGCGACGAGCTGATCGGCTTGGCGCGCTCGTTTTTCTACGCGGGCGCGCAGGCCTTGCTCGCAACGCTGTGGCACGTCGAGGACAAAGCAACCACAGAATTCATCGAACGATTTTACGTTCACCTGAGGCAGGGAGAAAATGCGGCCGCCGCGCTGCGCAATGCGCAAGTCGAAATGGTCCGCTCCGGCAGGCCCCCGTATCATTGGGCGCCATTCGTGCTGGTAGGGCGACCGTAAAGTGGAGGCGAGAGACAGGTGTGTGTCTCTCGCCTCCATCGTCAAAACAGCCTAGCAGTTGCCCCCCGTGCAGTCGCACGGCGACGGAAAACAGGCGATTTGGGTCGCCGGGGTTGGTCCACCGATCGAGAGGACCGGGGCAGCCGGCTGATGCGGGCTGAACGTCCCCGCAAGAGCAGGGATCGCGATTGCACCGCCAACGAGCAACGCGAGCACCAGAACCAAAGCGAGTACCTTCATCGTTTCTTCTCCTTCTGAGCAGATTTGCGTTCTGCCAAAGAGGACGGAGAAACGGGTCATTTACTTACAGAGGGCTTGGCCTCAGGCTGGGCGGCGATTCCGCGCACAAACGTCCGCGCGTAGAGACTAGGCTGTTACGGCATCTCAAGCAGTCACAACCAGAACCCGACTGATTTAGCAGGCCCTGGTTGTGCATTCGGCGAATCCTTGACATCCGGAAGCTTCATCTCATAATGAAACCGTCGAGCCATATCGCAGAAGGGTGCTGCACGTGACTCGCACTTGCAAGTGTCTTACGACCATGGATTCCGCTCCTCTTACTAGGAGCGGTTTTTTTCAGTACTCGGTCCGCGATCAGTGGTTTCGCTCGGAACCTTCCGCCCCGAACGCCGACGGCAGGCCGGCGGCGCTGCGGGCCCGCAGCCGCCGCCCAACCGTCGCTGCCGGCCGATTCCGCCGGTCGCACTCCTCGCAAACCTACATCTTTTGTCCTACAAAGACCACATCAAAATGTGGTTACCCGCGCGCCGGATTCATTTACAATGTACTTGCCGGGTTACGAGTGACCCATCTTGCGTTGTATCAGCCGGACTCGCCGAGTGTTGTCCCGCTTGGATGTGTCTAGTCCTGCTTGTCGCGAGCGACGGTTCTCAAAGAGGACTTTCGACGTGATTCATCGTGCCGAGCCCGCCGGCCTCGATTTCGTTTTCTACAATTTGTTTCCGAACGGCAAGGCACTCAAAGGCTACGGCACTCATCGAGTCGGCCGGCAGCTCATGATGGCGGACTGGTCGGTCCTATTTGACCTGCTTGCGCAGGGCAAGATTCAATCCATCATCGGCAACGGCGGTTTCACCTTGATCGATACCGGGATCTCGATCAAGCGAGACGTCCTCGCAACCGAGTTGCCGGCTGCAGGATGCAAAAGCGAGCGGGCAATGACAAGTGTTTTTCTCGGCGAACGCCCGGAGCATGAGCGAGGAATCTATTGAAAGGAGAAGGCAATGTCAGCTTCGGTTTTGGTTGGGTATGCAACCACGTACGGCTCGACGCGCCAGGTGGCCGAGCAGGTAGCCGCCGCCATGCGCGACAGTGGGCTTGAAGTCGCGGTGGAGCCCGTCAAGCAGGTCCAATCGCTGGCAAACTATCGGGCGATTGTCTTGGGCGCGCCGCTATACATGTTCCATTGGCACAAAGATGCCACGCGATTCCTTTCTCGGCATCGAGACGCCCTCATGACTCGACCGGTCGCCGTTTTCGCGCTCGGCCCCATCAACGCGACTGAAAAGGAATTTACGGACGCCCGTGCACAACTCGACAAGGAGCTGGCCAAATTTGCCTGGCTTGCGCCGGTCTCGATCGAGGTATTCGGCGGCAAGCTCGATCCAGCGGGGTTTCGTTTTCCGCACAACCTAATCCCGGCTTTGAAAAAGTTGCCTCCGAGTGACATCCGGGACTGGCAGGCAATTCGCAACTGGGCGAATGATCTTGCGGCAAAAATTAAAGTAACGGTTGGATAGACAATCGAGGCGGACAACTATCTTCCCGCTCTGGCCGGCCTGGTGATTCCGGTGGGCCAGGGGTCGACTAGTCCATAGTGGTTGGAATCACAAAGTCCACCCTTTAGGCTTGGCGGACCCACCGGGAGCCGCCTTTCAGCTTCTCCGATCGACCAATGATCAACGTGCTGCCGGGGGACAAAAGGTACTTGCGTTAACAGGTATGCCGCGCCATACGGAAGAGGTCAAAACGGCACGCGACCGAGCGTGTGGAGAGCCGAAGAGATGTTTCATCGCGGGACTTTTGCCCGGGCGATTCGCCGAGCAAGTGCTTGTCTCGTTCTCCACGGCAGTTGCTTCACGGCCCGACTTGAGGCATAATACGCATGCTCAACTCTAGATTCCGGAGAGATCACGTATGCCAAGCGCTCGACCCACGCTCCCGAATGGCGGTGCAAAGATTGCGATTCAAAGTGGCAAGCTTAGCGTGCCGGACAACCCGATCATTCCCTTTATCGAAGGGGACGGGACCGGCCGCGATATTTGGCGCGCGAGTGTCCGCGTCATGGACGCCGCCGTCCACAAAGCATACGCCGGCAAGCGCAGTATCAAATGGATGGAAGTGTTCGCCGGCGAGAAATCGTTCAATACGCTTGGTTCCTGGCTTCCCGATGAGACCGTCGAAGCGTTCCGCGAGTACCTCGTCGGCATCAAAGGACCGCTTACCACCCCAGTTGGCGGAGGCATTCGCTCGCTCAACGTTGCGCTTCGCCAAATGCTCGACCTTTACGTATGCCTGCGGCCGGTCCGCTGGTTCAAGGGCGTTCCGTCTCCCGTCAAGCATCCGGAAAAGGTAAACATCGTCTTCTTTCGCGAAAACACCGAAGACATTTACGCCGGCATCGAATTCCAAGCCGGCGGAGATGAGGTCAAGAAATTCCTCGAATTGTTCAAGCAGACCTTTCCAAAAGAATACGGCAAGATCCGCTTTCCGGAAACGTCGGGCATCGGCATCAAGCCGGTGTCGCAGCAAGGAAGCGAGCGTTTGATTCGCGCGGCGATCGAATACGCGCTCGCGTTCAAGCGCAAGAGTGTGACCCTGGTCCACAAGGGCAATATCATGAAGTACACCGAAGGCGCATTTCGAAATTGGGGCTACGCGCTTGCCGCGCGCGAGTTTGGCGACAAGGTATACACGTGGGAGCAGTGGAACGCCACCAAGGCATCCCAAGGTGAAGAAACCGCAAACGCCGAGCAAAAAGCGGAGCTCGCCAAAGGCAAGCTCCTCGTCAAGGATGCTATCGCCGACATCGCGCTGCAGCAATTCCTAACCCGCCCGGACGAGTTCGATGTCATCGCGACGATGAACCTGAACGGGGATTTCGAGTCCGACGCAGTCGCCGCCCAAATTGGCGGCATCGGCATCGCGCCGGGTGGCAATATCAACTATGTGACCGGTCACGCCGTGTTCGAGGCGACGCACGGCACCGCGCCCAAATACGCCGACCTCGACGTGGTCAACCCCGGATCAGTCATCCTATCGGGCGAGATGATGCTCCGCTACATGGGCTGGGTCGAGGCGGCCGATCTCGTCATCAAGGCGATGGACGCCACCATCGGCGACAAGATCGTGACCTACGACTTCGCTCGCATGATGGACGGTGCCAGGAAAGTAAAGTGCAGCGAATTCGGAGATGCGCTGATCGCTCACATGTAAAGTCGAATCGCGATTTGCGGAAGCCGGCCGTGCAACGCACAAGAGGACCCGATAGGCTGGGTCCTCTTTTGATTTGCGCCGAATCAGGGCATCGAAGATGGCGCCGTCACTGAATCCGCAATCGCGGGTCCAGGATCTCTCTCAAGCCATCACCCAGAAAGTTGACGCCGAGCACAGTCAGCAGGATCGCCAATCCCGGAATTGTCGCCAGCCAGCTTGCGACTTCGAGCACGTTTCGTCCCTCGCTCAACATGGAGCCCAAGCTCGGCTCGGGCGGTGGAACGCCCATCCCGAGAAAAGAGAGGGCGGCTTCAAATAGGATCATCTGCCCAACCTGCAGTGTGGCGATGACGATGATGACGCTGATAGTATTGGGGAGAATGTGCCGGCCGATAATCTGTGCATTAGGCGCGCCCACGGCTCTGGCGGCCAATACATACTGCATCCGCTTGACGGCACGCACTCGTCCGTAGACGATCCGCGTGTACGTCACCCAGCCGCTGATCGCAAGCACGAGTATCAGATTAAAGTAACTGGTGCCAAAGATTCCGACCGCGGTGACCGCGAGCAGGATGGGAGGAAATGCGAGTTGCATATCCACTAGCCGCATGATGATCGCGCCGACGATCCCTTCATAATAGCCGGCGATCAGCCCCAACAGCGTCCCGGACACGCCGGAAACGAGAATCGCGGTACTGGCCACGATTAGCGATACTCGAATACCATACAAGACTCGACTAAAGATGTCCCGGCCGAGCTCGTCTGAACCTAGCAGGAATGGACTCGGGTTTTGACTCAACCACGAAGGCGGCTTGAGACGATTCAGCAGGTCCTGCGCGATCGGATCTCTCGGGGCAAACACGGGGGCAAGCACCCCCGCTGCAATGACGACAGCGACGATCGCGGCCCCTAGCGCAAGCCGTAAGTGCCTGGGCATTCTTCGTCCCTCGACGTTTCCGACCCTGCCCGTGCCTCGCCGCGAAAGATTGAATAAGGAGCCGAGCGAAAGTTCACCACGCATTTCAATTCTACCTCGCCAAGCGATCGACGCTATTCCGTTCTGAGTCGTGGGTCGAGACTCGTATTGACAATGTCGGCAATCAGGTTGGATAGAATTACCCAGACGGCGAGAACGACCACCGTCGCCTGTATGACCGTCATGTCTCGGTTCATGATCGACTGGACGCTCAACCGGCCGAGACCAGGCCACGCGAAAACCGTTTCAGTTACGATTGCGCCTCCCACCAGACTTCCCATTTGGAGACCCAGCGAGCTGACGGCGGGATTGAGCGCGTTCTTGAGAATGTGCTTCCAGAGGATGGCGCGCTCGGATAGACCTTTCGCCCTCGCCACGTGAAGGAATTCTTCCGTATACAGTTCCGTCGCTGTTGACCGGACGAGTAGCAGCGTGGAGGGCAAGAGATACATGATCAACGTGATCACTGGAAGGACGAGATTGGCCAATCCCCCTTGGCCTGAAGAGGGAAGCCAGTGCAAGTCGACCGCGAAGAAAAGAATGAGCATGATTCCAAGCCAAAAGCTTGGCATCGCCTGACCCAGAACGGCAAGCGTCACGCAAAGGTGGTCGAACACCGAATCCCTCGCGTACGCGCAAAACAATCCCAACAGGATCCCCAGGGTGGCGGCCAAGACGAACGCCGTAACCATCAACTCTAGCGTCGGCAGCACGTAAGAGGCGACCACGTCCATGGCCGGTTTCTGGTACCACAGCGATTGCCCAAAGTTGCCCTGGAGCATATTCCCCACGAACTCCCCGTACTGAATCAGGATGGGCTTGTCCAGCCCCAGTTCCTGTCGCAGCGCTGCGCGGGCCTCCGGGCTTGCCTGCATTGGCAGATAAAGCGCAACCGGGTCTCCACTCATACGTATGAGGACGAAGATCACAAAAGTGACCCCCAACACAGACAATGGAAGCTGCATTAGCCGCGTGACGATGTGACGATTCATCGACTGCTCCCTCGACTTGTGGCCTGAACGGCGAGCGGCTTGCAGGGACGCGGTACCGCGTCCCTGCATCTCTCGCACAATGCGGTCCTAGTTGATGTCCGTGTCAACCAGGTAGACGTACTGGTTCGGATGCGGTTTCCAATTCACGACCCGATTACTGACTCCGTAGGGTGCCGCCTGCTGCCAAAGGAACACGCTTGGAACTTCTGCCTTGACGATGTCGGCCATTTGGAAGTAGTCCTGCTCGCGCTGTTTCTGGTCCAGGTTCGTCTTGGCATCCAGGAACAGCTGATCGTACTTGTCGTTCTCCCATCGGTGCCACGGCTGCGTCTTGCTGAACCACTGCATCGCTTGGGCCGGGTTCCCATAGCTGTACCATCCCACGAAGATCATGTCAGCGCGTTTGGTGGGGTTTTTGAGATAGTCAACCCATACGCCCTGATCCTCGATGTTCGCGGTGACGTCGATGCCGACTTTGCTCAGCTGGTCCTTAATGGCGAGGCACGCGTCGCGGTCCACGAGGTACTTGCCGACCGGACACTGCAGCTGCAGTTTCAGTCCGTTGGCGTAGCCCGCCTGGGCCAACAACTGTTTAGCCATGTCCGGATCGTACTTCGTCGGCTGGATATTGGAGTCGTAGCCGAAGACGCCGGAGGTCAGCATTTGGTCGTTCAGTGCGCCCAGTCCGCCCAGCAGCGATTTCCAGATCGTCTCTTTGTCGATGCCATAGTCGATGGCCTGTCGTACCCGCACATCCGCCACGGGACTGCCGTTGGCCTGCAGGGTATCCATGAATAGTTGGAGCGTGACCTGCTCGTTTGCAAAGTCCACGTGGAGATTCGAGGCGCTTTTCAACGTCGGGATGAGGTCCATGGGTATCTGGGAGGCAATGTCGACGTCGCCGGATTGAAGCGCGGCCGCGCGCGTTGCCGGCTCTGGAATGATTCTCCACTGAACCTGGTCGATCTTGGGCTTGCCGGCATAATAGCCAGCGTACGCCTTCAGGGTTAGATGGTCGTTAGGCGCAAAGTCGACGACCTCATACGGACCGCTGCCCACCGGCTTGGCGACCAAGCCGTCGTCGCCGACCTGCTGAGTGTACTTGGGCGGCATGATGTAGACGGTCGCGGCGAAAAAAGGCATGTCCGGCCATGGCTTGCTCGTGTGGAAGCTGACGGTGTGCTCGTCGACGACGGTGACGTTGTCGACCAAAACGATATTGCTCCGGATCGGCCAATTGGCTTTGGGATCGAGCGCCTTGTCCCAACTGAACTTGATCGCATCGGCGTTCACCGGTTCACCGTTTTGAAATGTCGCGCCGTCGCGCAGCTTGAATTGCCAGGTATTGGCATCCGTCATCGTCCATGAAGTGGCTAGGTCGGCCACTACCTGACCTTCGGCGGTGCGCCAGGTGAGCGCGCTGTAGACCTCACGAATCTGCGCGTCGCACGGGCCCACGCCTCCGGCGATGCTGATACTCATTGCCGTACAGCCTTGGCCGGTGGCAATGCGGATGGTCTTGCTCCCGGTCGGCGCGGACGGGGGGCTGGTTGGCGATGGGTTCGAGGACGCTGATGTCGCTGCCTGCGCCGGCTGTGGGATCGGCGTTGCAGCCGAAGCGCAGGCGCTGGCGGAAAACGCGACGACGAGCAGTAGCACGGGGACGCCCAGCAGACGAACGGCGGTCGAGCGGTTCACGGTCTCCTCCTTATGTAGGCCATCGTGACGATGGATATCGAGTGAAACGAACCGGTGCTGCACGCGAAACCGCAGCATTCGGTCACACGCGATCTTTGGGGCGCTGTCGGGATTGAATGTCTACTGAATCGAGAACAACTCCTCCGTGTTGGAATAGTCGCTCAGAATCTCGGGCCCGTCGGGGGTGACGTGAACGAGGTCCTCCAGGTGGTAGGCGGCAACGCCGGGATCTTTGAACAGAGGCTCGATATTGATCACCATTCCGGGCTTTAGCTCGTTCGTGTTCGCGGGGTGGATCACGGGATCCTCGTGCAACACAACGCCGATACTGTGGCCGATGTGAGGCATCTTGAGAGGGATCCCCTTGGCCTCAAAGCCTTTGACGCAAAAGTTGTACACGTCACACGCGCGAACCCCGGGTTTCATCATCGCGATCGTATTGCGCTGCAGCTCGCGCAACTTGTGGTAGATATCACGCTGTCGTTCGTTCGCTTTGCCGCCGACGGCGACACGCGCAACGTCGGAATAGTAGCCGTCAAAGTGCGCCCCGATGTCGACGCGCATGATATCGCCTTCTCGAATTGGAGTCGGGCCAGGACTCGGATGCCCTTGCAGCGTATGGGGGCCGATTCCGAGCACGCTGAATTCAACGCTGTCTGCCCCCAGTATTAATTGACGCGCATTCAAGTCGTCGACGATCTGTTTCTCGGTGCTGCCAAGATGCGCCGCGACCCAGGCGTCATAGATCGCGTGCTCGGTGATGTTGGCGGCTCGTTTGAGCAGGGCGATTTCTTCGGCTGACTTGATCTGACGGAGCTCGTCCCACACTGCTTCAGAGCCGACGAGCTCGGTCTTGGGGAGCTGCTGTCGAAAGCGAAGATAGTACGCCGTGGAAAGATACGTCAACTCGATCCCGACCTTTTTGTTCTCCAGCCCTTTTTCTTTGAGCACGCCCGCGAGCATGTCGATCGGGTTTTGGGCGTACTCGACGTAGCCGCGGATGTCTTTGATCCAACTCTCCGCACGCGCCTGAGGTTCCTCGATGTCGCACACGATCAGGGTTGGATCGCCTCCGTTGGGAAAAACCCCTAGCGCGAGTCTGTCCCGCAGGTCCCACGTTGTTATGATCAACGTGCCGGTCGAATAGTAGACGTTCTCCGGCATAACGGTCACGACGGCGTCCAGTCCGTGGGCCGCCATGGCCGAATGCAGGTCTTTGACGTTCATCCGTTTCGGTCCTCGCACAGATCCTCCTTTGGATTCTCAATCATTCGGGCCGCCAGTTGCACGACCCTTCGTCGCAAGCTGGGAATAGGTCATTCAACGTATCCAACGCCCCTCGTCGAGCTGGTGGAGTGGACTCTCAGCCGTAATACGAATACCGGTCGACCGCTCGACGTTGGGAGTTCACCTCCTTCTCGCGCCCGCGCTGCCGTTTGGTTACGCGGCGCGTCCAGGATATTGACGACGACGGAACTAGACTGATTTGTTGTCTACCAGCATGGAGAGGACCCTGGCTTCCTTGGACCCTTTGGCAATCCCATAGTGCGGGACCGATGATACGTAGTAGGCAGAATCACCCGCTTGGAGTAGAGACACCTTGTCGCCGTACACGAATTCGACCTGCCCGGACAGCACGTAGTTGAATTCGTATCCCTCGTGGGTGAATGGCTTGGGCGGCTTGCGCCCTCGCGTGAAACGAACGATGAAGGGTTCCGCTGTGGCGCTCTTGAGGTGAGCCAGCGCCTCGTAACTGTATCCAAAGCTGGAACCTCCCCGAGCTACCACTCGGCGGTCTGCCGCTCGAACGACGACGAGATTGTTTTCGTCTTGCCGGATCAGCTCGTCGAGCAGCTCGTTCAACTTGATTTCGAGCGCGTTCGCGATTCGGATCAGAGCTGGGATCGATGGAGACGCCTTGCCGTTTTCGAGCTTGGAGAGAAACGATCGAGTCAGGTTGCTCCTCTGCCCCAATTGCTCAAGGGTGAGATTGCGCTGCAGCCGAAACGCTTTGACTCTCCTCCCAATAAACAATTCGGCGTTCTCAGGGATTTGCTTCATCATTTTTGTCTCCAAACAAGTTCGAATTTGCGGTCGGTTCTATGAACAATTCCTTTTGAGTCAGTTCTTCGACGCGCCGATTTCTTACCATGCAACAGAGTTGACTGTAGGGCAACATTATAGGTAAGCGCTTTCGGCGTGTCAAGGGGGGTCCAAACTTAGTAATGAACTGACGCCCTTCGGCCTGTATGCGCCGAAAAGCGCCAGTTGATATCGATCGAAAATTAACACGGACGAAAGACTACCTTCGCCTGCAGTTCTATGCCGCCACCCACTCTCTGCGTCTCAGTGGCGCCGGTGCAACCTTGGGCCTGCTCCGCTCAAGAAACCACTCCCCGAGCACATAGCGAAGACGTTGCCGTCCAAAAGTCTGACGCCAACCTCGAGCCGGTATTTTCGCTATTGGGTCAGTGGTGCGTCCTCGGCCGCCCGGCACGCCGCGCCCTTGCAGGTCGAGAGCTGCTGCACGCGCGCGGCGAGCTGCAGCAGCAGTTTGGGGTCTGCCGTGGCCGCCAGGTTCTGCAGCTCGTACGGATCGGCCTTGAGATCGTAAAGCTCCTTCTCGCCGGTCACGTACTCTACGTAACTCAGCGTTTGCAGGCGCACGCCGCGGAACGCCGGAACGGCTAACGTGTTTTTCTTGTTATTCGATGCCGCCGCATCTCCATCCCCGCCGCTGCCAAACGCCAAGCTCGTCTTGTCCGGCACCCTGCCTGGTAGAGACGTGGCGGTGCCACGTCTCCCGCCCGGCCATGCCTCCGGTGCCGCCGCATTTCCGGTGCTGCCGCATCTCCGGGGCTGCCACGTCTCCCGCCCGGCTATGCCCCCGGCGCCGCCGCATCTCCATCCCCGCCGTTGCCAAACGCCAAGCTCGTCTTGTCCGGCACCCTGCCTGGTAGAGACGTGGCGGTGCCACGTCTCCCGCCCGGCTACGTCTCCGACCGTGCTACGTCTCCGACCGTGCTGCATCTCCAAGACCGGAAGAGCGTCG
>JAMCQI010000003.1 GCA_023381515.1 Chloroflexota bacterium
CCCAGATTGCCGGAGGAGCGGCGGAGGTAGGTTGATGCGACGTAGGTGGCCACTGATTGTGCTGCTGGTGATATTGGTGCTGGTCATCTTGATCGGGCGCACGATGACGAAGCAGGCATCGCCGAAGCCCGAGCCTACCGGCAGCGAGCCGGGCGGCATAGCGACCGCTATTGCAGGGAGCAGCCCGATCGGCGTGTCGGCGCGTTCGGATTGGTACGAAGTGTACTCCAACAACCCGCAGTATCCGAACAACGCGAAGAACCACCACGGCGGGTTGGACGAAAAGCTGGTAGGGCTGATCGATCGGGCGCAGCGGTCGGTGGACGTCGCGGACTACGATTTCGACCTCGCGGACGTCGCGGACGCGATGGTGCGTACCCAGCAGCGGGGGGCGCGCGTGCGCATGGTGACCGACAGCGATACGGTGGGCAATATAAAGGACAGCACCATCCAAGCCGCCTTCGGCAAGCTGAAGAAGGCGGCGATTCCGGTGGTGGAGGATCGGCGACCAGCGATTATGCACGACAAGT
The DNA here is from genome assembly GCA_023381515.1 of Chloroflexota bacterium. The sequence continues at coordinate 531 of JAMCQI010000003.1, forward strand.
TCACCGTGGTGGACGACGAGTGGGTCTCCACCGGCTCGTGGAACTACACGGACGGCGATACCTACCGGCTGAATAACTGGATGGGTATCTTCCACTCCAGCGCGTTGGCCGCGAACTATGCCGCGGAGTTCGATCAGATGTTCGGTGGCAAGTTCGGTCCGGCGAAGGTAAAGCGCACGCCTAACCCGACGCTGACAATCGGCGCAACGCGGGTCGAGAGCTGCTTCTCGCCAAAGGGGGATTGCGCCGACTTGATCGTGAACACGATCACGCGAGAGGCGAAGCAATCGATCCAGTTCATGGCCTTTTCGTTTACGCACGACGGCATCGGCAAGGCGATCACAGACAAGGCAAAAGCGGGTGTGACGGTGGCGGGAGTTTTCGAGACCACAGGGTCGAACACCCAGTTCTCGGAGTACGGCAAGATGAAGCAGGCCGGGCTGGAAGTGTACACGGACGGCAATCCATACACGATGCATCACAAAGTGATCGTGATCGACGGGCGGGTGAGCATCGCCGGCAGCTTCAACTTCTCGCAGAACGCGGACAAGGACAACGACGAAAACCTGCTGGTGATCGACGATCAGGCGATCGCTCGATTCTTCCAGGCCGAGTTCGAGCGGGTATTAGTGGTGGCGACGAATCCGCCGCAGAAGAGGTAGGCGTATGTCTGCACAGCAGAAGCGGGTGGCGTCGTTCTTCTAAGTCCCATCTCCGATGATTCGCGTTGTTGTTGGTGCCATTCGCAGATCTAACCGGTTACCTCTTCTTCTTCCTCTTCCAATGACTGCCGCTGCACAAGGTCGTCCGCCTCCGCTAAACGCCGCAGGCTCTGGTCGCCAAAGCCCGTTTGCTGACCGACGTGGGTCAGCTCGTGGGCGAGTAGCGCTTGTCCTTCCCGCGTGGACATGTTCGCCGTCCCCTCCGCTAGGAAGATGTGGCTGCCCACGGTAAAGGCGTCCGCGTTCAACTCGCGGCTCAACGCGGCCGCCTCGCCATCCGTATGCACGCGCACCGCTTCGAGGTTGGCGTTGAAGTGGCTCTCCATTGTCTGCCTGGTGCCTTCCGGCAGCGAGTTGCCCGCGCCCTTGCGTTGCAGCACTTCCGCTACCATGTCCGACTGAGAAAGCCCCACCAGCCGCCCCCTGCTGCCACGCCCTAATGATGCAGTGCTGGGATGCGACTCGGACATTATCCGCTGGACGTAGGCGTTGCCCCGCAGCCGCTGAACTTGGCGCACCACACGGATCCGAGATGCCGGGTCCGCGTGGATCAGCGACGAGGCTAGGCTCGCGGGGTCAGGACCGGCGTTTCTGAGAAAGGCGTCGCGCACCGCATCGGCCTCTTCCTCACCTGATACCTCGTGAAACGCGGCGGGCTTGCTACGAACACCTGTCTCTTGATCGCCACCCAACTGCACCCGATCAAACGAGTCTGCCATCACGTTCACCTCGCATGTCCGAATCAACGGCGACCAGGTACTCATTAGTCCAGCGCTGGTCCCCGACCACAGCTAACATTCCGCGTGAGGCTCGTCGAAGCCGATGCCGCTCAGGCAATTGGAGGCTATCGAGTACGCCCCGATTCCACAACAGACTCTTCCTCGACTGGAACGCCCGCCCGGCGCCGCGCTTCGGACAGTCTTGCACGGGCTTCTTCTATGTCACTGGCGCTCAATCCTGAGGTTGCCAGATAGCGCTCGAAGTAGGTGATCGCCGTACTGAAACGGTTGAGGCGCAGGTTGCACATGCCAATATTGTATAGCAGGGCGGCCTGATGAGCCTCTGAAAGTCCTGGAAGGTGCCGAACGCGCTCGAAGGCACGAATCGCGTCGCGGTACGCGCCGGCGCTGAAGTGCTGGCTACCCCGCTCGAACAGGCCGCGGGCCCGCGCCTCAGGAGATGCGGCTCCGGTCGCCCCGCCCGACCCCTCCTCCGGCCCTGTTTCCGCCGGGAGGCCAGCGCCGCGTCTGCCCTCGTTGAGGCGCTCACGCGCTTCGGCTCGATCCTGCGCGCTGAGCCCATCGCCGGCCAAGTAGTCCTCAAAATTGTTCACCGCGGCATGGTAGCGCCTCAGCTTCAGATTGCACATGCCAATATTGTAGAAGATGTTGTAGAAGAGGCTGGCTCCTGCCTGCAGGCCCATCGCCTGTTGTACCGTCTCGAATGACTCAATGGCACCGTTAAAGTCCCCGGCAGCATACTGCTGCGTGGCGCGCTCGAAAGTGGCGCGAGCTTCCTCCTGGGTCGTGGAATTCGCTCCTGCCGCTTCGCTCCGAGTTCCCCCTGCGCCTGTACTTGGTGAGGCCGGCCCCAAGTCGGCAGGAATACCTGCCCCGCGCCGCGCTTCGGCCAGTCTTTGCCTAGCTTCCGCCTGGTCACTCTCGCTGATGCCGGACGCCGCAAGATACTGCTCGAAGTAGCTGATGGCCGTATTGAAGCGGTTCAGCTGCAAGTCGCACATGCCGATGTTATACAGCAGCATGTTGTTGATCGAGTCGGACAGACCGGGCATCTGCCGCGCGCGTTCGAAGTCGCGAATGGCGTTCGGGTAAGCGCCTGCTCTGTAATGCCTACTGGCCTGCTCGTAGAGGCGTCGGGCGCGGCTCTCAGCGGTGTCAGCCTCTGCTCCGCCCTGCTCTTCATCACGCTGAACTGACAGTAAGGTGGCCGACGCATTTGACGCTTCCGACGTCCTCGCTGGCATCGCGAACCCGCCGCGTGCCCTTCGCGACTCCGCAGCAAGGTTCTGGACATAGGTGTTGCCGCGCTGCCTTTGCAGGTGCCCAACAAGGCGAGCTCGCGTCGTGCTGTCGACCTGCGAAAGGGCGGCTGCCAGGCGGTCCGTGGCTGACAAGGCGCCATTCCGGAAGGCGTTGCCCACGAGTTGAGCATCGTCCTCGCCGGGCGCATCGTGGAAATCAGATCGCGTGACATGACCGGTCGAATCGGCATCGCGATTCAAGTTGGCGCGATCGAGTTTGCCTGACATACCTGCTTGTCCTCCCGCCACTGCGATCGGTCGCCGGTTGACACCGCCGCCTATCAGTGACTCCCGCCTTCGGCCCCGGCTGGCTGCCGTCGGTGGGGGCCCCACAATTCCTGCCCCGTGCTCTGGTCCCAAACTTCGACGATGCGAAAATCAGTGGGCACTCGCTGGGGCATACCCCAGATCCACTCCACGCGCACCCGCAGGTGCCCCATCTCACCGGATCCCTCCGGAATACCCGCGTGTAGTGCCAGGAGGTATGAACCTCTACTGAATTGGCCAGCGTCCACTAGGTCACACAACATAAAGCCGCGCTCGAACGCATCCGATGCCATCATGCCTTCGTCGGGTCGCAGCCCATGGCTAGTAAGCCACGCCAACGCGACCATGCGTCCCAATCGTCCACCGACGCGATTGACAATGGAACTCTCGCCCAATCGTTCGCTTAGGGCCCCTTCCTCTCTCAACATGGTCTCCCAGACCGCCCGGTCAACACCTTCGGCGGGACCCAGCTCGGTCTCGATTTGTCCTCCCGCACCGGTAACCGGCGCCATCGGTGCACTCAGCACGCCTCCGGATTCTTCGGCTGCTGTGGACTGCCCAAGGCATTGCCTAAGGATCTCAACCTTCACGCGCAGCGGATCCACGGCTGGAAACTCAAGCGGAATGCGAAACAAGTGCAGGTCCTGCACGTTGGCGCTTTGGAGCCAGGCCGTATAGCTAGCTGTGTCCACGACAAGGCGAGCAATTCTGCCACGATCGGTTTCCTGGTTCGAGTCGGCGGCCGTAGGGACGCGAAGAAGATTCCGCAACGTCGACCTTCGAACGGCAAGGTCGGATTCTTGTATGGCATCGCCAACCACGTTGAAAATTAAATCCGCAATCAAAGACACGACGCCTCCCGCCACACCCGCAAAGCCAATTGCCCCGAGAAGCACCGCAACCGTAGTGTTCACGGCCAATGACAGCCCAGCTGGTTGAAGTGCGCCCTGCGCGATAATCTCCGTCCAGGCATCGAACTGTGCTTGGAAGAAGCGTTCCAAACGTTCGGCATTTCCAGCACAACGTCGCGTCAAGAGCTCCTGCATCGCCGTGCGGTCGGCTTCCGTGTAGCTTTCACGTGGGCCTGCATAGCCCGTGGGCGGCACGCCTGGCAAGGGCTCCGGGCCGGTGCGAACGGCCCACTGGCTCATCACGGTGCCCCCCGCGCCACGTTCACTTGGGCCAGCATCTTGATCTCGCTGCTGCCGCTGGACAGCAGTTTGGCCGTTCGTCTCCTGACGAGCCAAGAGATGCGGTGACGATTCCTGACGTTGCGACTGGTGATATGCTCCCACCGGTTTGCCTTCCTGAACAGCGGGCTCCGGCGGAGGCGTGATGGTAACGTCGTTTTCCTGAGACCGCCCTGTCCAACGGTGTGGCTCCCCGCGCCACTCCGCCACTACGCGCTGAACATAGGCGTTGCCGTGCTGCTGTTGCAGCCGGCTGACGAAGCGCGCCCAGGTCCCGCCATCGGCGCCAGACAGCACGCTCGCCATGCGGGCCGGGCTAGGCCGTGCACCACCCCTTAGGAAGCCCTGTGGCCAGGCATTCTCGCGGAACGCATCATGCGCCGCATCTGCCGCGGCTTCGCCTGGCACTTCGTGGAACGCCGCCGGCTCTGGTCGGGTTGACCGCTGTCTATGTCCTGTCTGTTTCTGGTCCGTTTCAGCGTCCACGGCTAACGGATCCTTGCCTATCTAGCGCTCTCAAGCTCGAATGCGCCGAGATCCGGCGCGCTACCCTGAGACCCTGCAACGCCTTCACAATACCGTGTACTACCCGTGTCTGTTCCGCCATCCGCAGCGGGACTGCCTGCGCGCAGGCGGAAAATCCTTGCCGAAACGTCCTCGAATTGGGGATCAGCGCTAAACATAAGTCTAGCGCGCAGTCTTGTCGATCAAGTTCGCGCGTCCATTCCGGAAGACGTAGGCCGCTTCCGTCGTGAAGAAATAGACCGTATTCGTTGCTTTCAGCCAGAAGAGCGTTCCCTTCGCACTATTCTGGTAGCCATTGCCGACGCGGTCGTAGCTCACGTTCTCAGTCGGGTCCCCGACGAGCGCAGGCTCCGCATCATGCATTAGTCTGAACCCCTCGGTATACACCGGCCGTTCGTTTGCGTTAGCTGTTCCAGGCGGGACGACCGCGGTCGTCCCGGGGGTGCTATCGCCGGCAAATAGTCCCCGCGCTTGTTGGGCAAGCTTGCTAAACCCCATCTGGTAACCTGAGACACCGCCGCCGAGGCGATAAGCGTAGGTCACCCCGGCCGCCAGCAGGATCAGCACGATTATCGTCCTAAGCACCCCGAAGACCGGTCCCCAAGAGGGCATCATGGGCCGGTGGACGAAGCTGCCGTTCACCGTCTTCACGTCTCCCCTGGCGCCTTGTGGGGAAACCGTCACGGTGAATTCGTAGGCTTTGGTGGGACCGGTCAGCCAACCCCTCTTAGGGTGTGCGCTGAGCGAAGC
>JAMCQI010000098.1 GCA_023381515.1 Chloroflexota bacterium
TTCCGCGATTCCCGCCGACGTCGCGAGCCTGCCACTGGTGTTCTTCGGGCCGTACGCGTGGGTGTTCTGGGGTGTGCACGTCGGCTTAGGCGTTGTCATCCCGGCGCTGATTCTGGTCCTGCGTCGCCAGTCGCCGACATGGGTCGGCGTCGCGGGCCTGCTCATCGCCGTCACGTTCATCAGCGTGCGTCTCAACATCGTGATTCCAGGGCTCGCCGTGCCCGAACTGCAAGGCTTGCAGAATGCGTTCACGGGGCCAGGGTTGACCTTTGATTATCTCCCGACGCTAACCGAGTGGCTGACGCAAGTCTGGATCGTCTCGACAGGCCTATTGGCCTTCCTGATCGGATATCGCGTCTTGCCGATTGTGACGCGTGGTGCTGCAGACACGACCGCGCGCGCGTAGAGAAAAAACGCCAAAGGAGCGAAGGGGCTCGCTCCTTTGGCGCACTGTCGTCAGACCGATTTCTGACGCTATTCAGACCCAATCACGACCCGCCGGCGCGATAATGCAACCATGCTCAGCCGCCAAGTCGTCGACAAACTGATCGCGGCAACCCACCCGCAATCCGTGCGCGTAAACGCCACGGCGTGTTTGAACGCAAAACACAAGGATCGCCACTGCGACAAGTGTTTGGCATGTCCGACCGACGCGGTCCATCTCAGCGGTGCTCAAGTAGAGGTCGACGAAACGCGTTGTGTCGACTGCGGCTTGTGCGCAGCGGTCTGCCCCACCGGCGTGTTCACAACGAGCGGAGCTGGCGACACGGCGATCTTGAGCTCGGCCAAATCGTTTGCCAATCTCGAATTGGCGTGCCAGCGCCGGCAACCGCGCGAGGCAACCCGTGCGCCGAAAGTCGAGGGTGTAGTTGCCCTCAACTGCTTGGCGCGCCTCTCGCCCGAACTCTTGACTGCCTTGGGCGCAGAACACGCATCCGTCTGGCTCGACGATTCGCCCTGCGCCGATTGCCCAATCGGCGCGCGCACGCATCCGGAAATCCTTGCGGCGCGCGCGGCGGCGAACCGCTTGCTCGCGGTTTGGAATCGTCGCCCGGTAGATTGTTACGTCGAATCGGCGGACAAGCTCACGAAGGAAGCGCGACGTGTGTCTCGCTTGACCGAAGGGGACCAGACTGCGTCACGGCGCGAATTGTTCGCTTCTCTATCCAGACGGGCGACCGAGGCCGCCGCGACGGCGTTCGCAACGATGATTCCTGAAACGCCAAACGGTACGGTGAAGGGTGCGGACACCAATAACTCGTCAAGCCCGCGGCAGACGTTCTTGCGCGCACTTTCGAGCTTGGGCACCCCGCCGGCCGAACATGTGGAGGGCGAGCACTTGGCCACTATCCGCATTGCCAAGTCGTGTACGGCGTGCGGCTTGTGCGCGAAAATCTGCCCAACGCAAGCGTTGCGATTCCGCACCGAGGGTACGTCCTTTACCCTGTCGCTGAACACGCGGAAATGCCTGGCGGCGGCATGTCATCTGTGCGAGCTGATATGCGCACCGCACGCTCTCACGCTGACTATGGGCGTGACGCGTGAGGCCTCCACAGCGGACGATCTAGTTCTGCGAAGCGGCGCGCTGTCGGTATGCCGCAAGTGTTCCGCTCTGTTCGCCGCGCAGGCCGGCGAATCGCTCTGTTCCATCTGCCGGGACGCCGAGACGAAACGGAGCGCGCTCGTCGACGACCTTTTCAAAAATTTCTAATCGTTGTTTCTCCGAGCGGCCTGATCTAAAGAACCCATCGTTCCACGATCGCGCTGCCGAGCCTCGTCAAGAGGGACGGAAGACTCTACTCTTCCGCCGTGGGTGTGCAAGGAAACGCGCACGCCTCCACGTGCTTGGAAAGGAGAAGGACAGTCGCATCCGGTTGGCGCCGCAGGCGAATCCGACCGGTCTGTACGGCTTGCCAGTCTCCCTTCTGAGACTGGCAATTCTATTGTGAGGTATGAAGGATGTACGATTTGCAGGGCTTGTTACACGCAACGGCTTCACGCCATCACAACCACCTCTGTCCTCGTCAGGTGCTGGGAGTCCGCATGGGGCTATTCGCGGGCGAGTTGCTCGCTCTCGACTTGCCACAAAACGACAAGCGATTGTTTACGTTTGTTGAAACGGATGGCTGCCTGACGGATGGAATTGCTGTGGCCACGGGCTGCTGGTGGGGCAGCCGCACGATGTATTTGATGGATTATGGCAAGAGCGCCGCAACGTTCGTCGACACGCTGACCGAAGCTGCAGTCCGGATTTGGCCCAGTGCGGGATCACGCAAACGCGCGGTGGCTTGTGTGCCTGACGCACCCGATCGTTGGCACGCGCAACTGGCCGCATATCAAACCATGCCCACTGAAGACTTGCTGCTCGCACAGCGAGTGACTCTGACCGTCTCCCTCACGGGGATCATCAGTCAGCATGGCAAGCGAATCGTTTGCGAGCGCTGCGGCGAGGATGTCATCAACGAGCGCTGGGCAACCATCGACGGTGAAAGAATCTGTCGCGCGTGCGCACAGGGCGCGTATTATTCTGAGGCCGACGGCGAGTTATCAGTCCCCAATCTGCTTGCGACAACCGAATCCGGCGGATAAAGGCCGGGGGGATAGTGAGTCGATTCCAATTCTTTCCCTCGTCGGCAAATCGGGATCGGACAAGACAACGCTAATCGAAAGGCTCATGCCTGAAATCCATCGGCACAGCAAGTGCGTCGCAGTCGTCAAACACCACGCGCACACGTCTTCCGTTGAGGCACATGGCAAAGACGCTAGGCGCTGTCCGGAAGCTGGCGCCTCGGTCGCTAACTTCCCCACCGGTTGAGTTCGCCCACTTTACGTGTTGTGCGCGAACCACCGCTCGCCGAGATCGCTGTACGCACTGGGTCGGCGGATCTGATTTTGGCTGAAGGGCTCTGGCGCGAGCCGGTACCCAAGGTCCAGTTTTCGCGCGCCGAACTTGGCGCCGAGTTGATTGCCAACGCCAACGAACTCATCGCGGTTGCGTCCGATCGTCCAATGGCTCTCGGCGTCCCGTGTTTTGACCTAGACGACGCCGCAGGCATTGCGGCATTCATCGAAGAGAAATTGCTCTTCGGCTTCTGACTTGAGCACAATACTCAAGATTTCAACCGTTTGTTCCGACACGTCGTAGAAAACTCGAACCTCATTCACCCTCAGTCGGTATTGCGAGCGAGAGACTCCGTGCAAACGCTTTAGTGGCTTACCCATTGCAGAGTCGTTTTGCGATTACGGCTCGGTGGAACCCTTGCTCCAACTCTTCCGAGGAGGCGATACTCAGGTATCTACCGGGCGAAGTAAGTAAGGCCGGGTCGAAGATACGTTGATTCCGGTTATTGATCTCAGCGTTGTGCTTGCGATTTTGATGCTCGTTGGACCGCAAGCTGGCTAGTCGATGCACACGCAGCCGAGTGCTAACGGGGTAAGAAGCGGCGCGAGAAACAAATCCGCGGGTCCGTGTCCAATTATGGCCCGGCACGGTTGTGCTAAAGGTACCAGAGCGACGCACTGTCATTTGATGACACTGCACCCTGCGCGCGTTACTGTACGGCATTCTGAACAGCATTTGATCGGCCCATTCCTGCGCGAGGTTCGACCGGGGTGTTAGCGTCCGGGATCATTGGTTACGGACGAAGCCCAGCAATTTGGAGCACCCATCGGCTCTTGTGTAACTTGTTTACCATCAATTGCCCCAAAGGAGCTGATTGGGCAAATCGTGCCACCGATCAGCCCATTTCGAGATCTGTAGTATGATGGGGTGACGCGAGAATAGGTGTCGTCGCAAAAAAGGAGCGACCGATGTTCCAGGATCGCATAATAGTAGATCCAGAAATACTTGTCGGCAAGCCCGTGGTAAGGGGCACGCGAATTCCGGTTGAACTCGTCCTCAAACGTCTGTCTCAGGATCTCGACATCGCTACACTTTTCGAATCCTACCCACGACTCACAGCCGATGATATCAAAGGGTGTCTTGAATACGCCGGCGCGCTTGTCGAAGGAGAGGCCGTCTATCCCGCGGCGACATAGTCTTTGAAGAAGCCACTGTCGAGCAAGTCATGAAGTTCCTTCTCGACGAGAGCGCCGACTTGCCTCTCGCGATGTTCCTCCGAGAGTCCGGTCACGACGTAACAGCGATCGCGCATGACTATCCGCAAGCTCTTAAAGATCGAGAAGTGCTTGCCATCGCTTACAGGGAACAGCGAATACTACTTACCAACGATCGCGATTTTGGAGAGCTGATCTTCCGGCAGAGGCTGCCCCATTCTGGAGTCGTCCTATAGCTCATAACCCGAAGGTCTCCAGTTCGAGTCTGGGCCCCGCTACTATGAAGAGACCGCCTGATCGCTCGGGAGAGCGCGGGCGGTCTTTTTTTGTGTACCGGTCCGGAGTTCGTTCAGGCCAGCGCTGCGGCAGCCCGAATGGCGATGCGCGCGGTGCCTTACCCGCAGGGCTTACTCGCTTGACGCGGAAACCGAAATAGCCTTCCTCGCATAAGGTGGGGGTAACCACACATCTGCACAGCGGAGGAAGGTCACGATGGAGTATAGCGTCCGCGACATGGATGTCAATACGTCCCCAGAGGCTTTCGTCATCGATGGCGGCAGTTTGTTTGAACGACTCACACAGTTCACAGATTGCCGTCACGCGCGCGGAAACAGTGCTCGCCAGACTGGCCGGAAGGCCGTCTCATAGGAATTGCGGAATGGGTCGGCCAGCACAAAGTAGTTCTGGCCGAAGCTCTGCACCGCGTCAAACCGCGCGCTCCGCATCCCAGCACCTATAGCCGCATCCTAGGTTGGCGGGGCTGGGGCAAGAGTTCGAGCGAGCCGTCAGTGAATTCTTTGCGAGCCAACCGGGGCCGGCCGGAGTGTGGTGATTGCTTTGGACGGCAAGACCCTACGTGGCACCATTCGGGCGGGGCAAAGTCATGGTCTCCACCTGCTCGCCGCCTATCTGCCCGCGGAGGGGTGGGAGCTGATGCAGGTCGCCGTTGGTAGCAAAGAGAACGAAATCCCTGTAGTGCCGCAGGTACTCAAATGTCTTGATTTGCGGGGAAAAGTGGTCAACGGCGATGCGATGCTGGCGCAACGGGAATTGCCTGCCCAGATTGTGGGGGCGGCAGCCGAGTACGTGTAGACGGTCAAAGACTATCAGCCGGAGTTGCACCAAGAGATCGAGACCCTGTTCCAACCGGAGCAAACGGTTAAGGGGTTCAGCGCCGGGACGAAAGATTTCCGGAAAGCGAAGCAGACGGAAAAGGGACATAGTCATCTCGAATGCCGACAGTTGACGCTCAGCGCAGGGCTGAAGGGATATCTGGACTGGCCGGCCGCGGAGCAAGTGTTCAAATTGGAGCGAAGATCCGTCCGCCCAACCGATGGCCGGGTCAGCGAAGAGACCGTGTACGGGATCACGAGTCTCACGGCCGCCGAGGCTGGCCCGAGAAACTGTTGCGCCTGAGCCGCAGTCATTGGGGTATCGAGAACGGGCTGCACTATCGACGCGATGTGACGTTGCGCGAAGACGGGTGCCATTTAAGGCGAGTGAACCCACCACGGTCATGGCGATCACAAATAACATCGTCTGGTGGTTACCCACATGTAGGGGCGATCCCTTGTGGTCGCCCACAATTGGGCAGGCACAAGGCGCTGCTCCTACGCGATGTGTACAATCACCAGACATCGTGTTGGGGCGCGGCGTTGCGAATGTGCCGCAGGCCCGTCGGCGGTTCAATGCCGACCCTATTGGGGCGCTTCCGCTGATTTTGAGGGCAGCCAGCTGACTTTGCAATAGCCCCGGAGAAAGGCGGGTGCATTTCAGTTTGGGGGCAACTTGTAGACCTCATCCCACATCTCCTCAAATCGATCACTGAGAAGAGTGGTGCGAATTGGTATCAGATGCTCTGCGCCGGGGCGGCTCCAGCGCATGCCAGCCCCTGCAAAACGGGCCCGAATTT
>JAMCQI010000107.1 GCA_023381515.1 Chloroflexota bacterium
AAACACAATTTGCCGTACATTCAAGACCGCGATCTGCGTATGGACTCGTTCGTGGGCAAGCCGGGCGACGCGGCGACAGCCGGTGGAACGTTAGGCTTGTAGGTTTTGCGTCAGCCGTGCCGCTTGGCGCTTTGCAGTAATGGCGTGGGCGGCGGAGGGAGATGTTGCGTAGACACCTGCAAAAATGGTCACTGGCCCTGTCGACCCTACCGGTCGTCGTCATCGTGGCTGGCCTCAAATACGTCTATCACGTCTACGATTTCGAGGTCCTACCCGTAAGCATTTTCATGTCCGGCCTGATCGCGGCGAACGTCTTTTTGCTGGGGTTTTTGATCAGCGGAATTCTGATGGACTATAAGGGGGCGGAACGGTTCCCGGGCGAGCTGGCGGCCGATTTTGCGGCCATTGCGGACGAGGTCTCGCTTTTGCCTTTGAGCGAAACGGAGCAACGCGTGACCGCGTTGATCCACAGTCTGAAGGATGACGGCGCGGACCACCGTCGCCCGGCTCACGCTCCAGCCGCCGAGGCGTGAGCGCGCGCGACCGCGGCGAGTCCTGGGTGACCGAACCCGAATTCCTTTGACATTGCGCGCGCCGAATGATATAATGATGATAGTCCCTTGGAGAGCCGCTTGAGGTGACGGTGGTTTCAGGCAACAAGACGCTCCTCGACAAGCTGCGTGAAGTCATTTACGGGATGTTTGGTTACGAGTTCGAAACGCATGCCGTCGAGATTCGCGCCTCGATGGAATCGCTTTTCATGGCGCTCACCTTCGGCGATCTGATCGGTTTGCCGATCATCCCCCCGTACTACGGCCTGAGACTCCTGCCCTTTGTCGTGCCCAATATAGCGATCTGGAAGCGCAGGGTGCTGCGCGAGCGAGAATTCTCCGACGATCACGAATTCGATCTACACGGCGTGTGACGTCAACTTGGCACAAAGGAGTGTAACATGCCCGAAGACAAGCCCAAGCAAGTAAAACGCGGCGGCCTCGGCGGATTCTTCGACGGATTTCGCCAGGTCATGTACGGCATGGCGGCTCACGACATGAGCCGCTACGCGGTCCGGACCCGTGCCTCTATGGAGCACCTTTTTATCCTGATCACGATGGGCGACCTGATCGGAGTCCCGATCCTTCCACCGTACTATTCCCTACGCCTTCTCCCTTACGTGGTTCCGAACATCGCCACCTGGAAACGCCGGATGCTCCGCGAAAAAGACATCAGCGACGCCATGTTCTAACACGTCGGACGTTCGCAACCTGGCAAACCTGGAGTCATCATGTCACTCAAAGACGTCTTTGAAAAGAATCCCAACCGTCGTTACATTATGTTCGGCGGAAAAGGCGGATTGGGTAAGACGACGTTTTCCGCCGCGACGGCGTTCTGGCTCGCACAGCAGGGCAAGCGCGTTCTGGTATTTTCGGTGGACCCGCAGGCGAGCTTGACGGATATCTTCCAAAAGGACATTTTCGGCAAGGGCGCCGTTCCCATCATGGAGAACCTGTGGGCGCAAGAGGTCGACGCCGACAGCCATATCAAGAGCTATCAGAACGAGATTCGCAAAAAGATCCTGGACATGTATGGCTTCGACGCCGTGCCGGAGGAGATCGAGGACTATATTCAGGCTGCCTCCGCGGAACCGGCGATGGAGGAATCCGCCATCTTCGACGCCGTGGTCGACATCGTCGTCAAAGGGGACTATGACTATTACATTTACGACCTGGTCCCCCTGGGCCACGCGCTCTACTACCTTTCGATGGCCAAGGTGTACGACGAGTGGATCAACAAGATCACCAAGCTGCGCGAAGAGATGCGCGAGTACGAAACGATGGTCTCGCGCATCAAGCGGGAACGGGAAACGGACGAGGACCAGATTCTCACCGAGCTCCAGTATATCAAGGCGCGCATCAACGCCTCGTCGAGCATCCTCACGGACCGGGAAAAAACCGCCTTTTTCTTTGTCGTCGTTCCGGAAGAAATGATCATCATCGATACGAAAAAGGCGGCCGAGCTCTTCTCCAAGTTCGACGTGCCGGTCGCGGGGTACGTCGTCAATCGAGTGCTTCCGGCCGACCTGCGCACCCAGCAAGTGCCGGCTTACCTGAAGAATCGGTTGGCGATGCAGACCAAGTACATCGACGAGATTAACGGCACGTTCGGACAGCAGGTGCTGGCACAGGTCCCCGAGCTGGAACGCGACGTGACCGGCCTGGCGATGATCGAGAAACTCGCCAACATCATGTACCGTTGAGACGGAGAAACCAAAATGGCTGGCATCGACAAATCCATGGTGCAGTTCCTGAAGGAACACCCCAAGCTAAAGTTCGTCTTCTTCGGAGGTAAGGGCGGCGTAGGCAAGACGGTGATGGCCGGGGTGACGGCTATGCGGTTCGCCCAACAGGGACGGCGAACGATCCTGGCTTCGACGAACCCGGTCCACAGCCTATCCGGCCTGCTCGGACAAAATGTGTTTGGTCAACCCACCCAGGTCACCGGCGCTCCCAACCTGTGGGCCTACGAGATCGATACCAAAGACACCATCGAGCGCTCCAAGGCGGATATCAAGAACAAGATCCAGTGGTTCCTAAAGTTCGCAGAGATCTCGACGCAGGCGGATGCGTTCGTCGAATCGGCGACGATGAATCCGGCGTTCGAAGAGTCCGCCATGTTCGAGAATATGATCGATCTGATGTTCAAGGACGAGTACGAGGTGTACGTTTTTGACACCGCACCCACCGCAAACGCTCGCCGCCTCCTCGGCATGAGCAAGGTCTACTCGCTGTGGGTGAACAAAATGCTAAAGTCGCGCGAAGAAGCCAAGAGTCTTCGCGAGCTGCTCTCGTTCAGCAAGAAAAAGGAAGAAGACCCGTTGATGGACTATCTGGTCAGCTTTCGCGATCGGATGGGACATGCGCAGCAGCTGCTGACCAATGAGGACCTGACCTCGTTCTTCTTCGTCACGCTGCCCGAAGCGCTCCCGATCGCTGTGATAAAGCGGTTCATCAGCTGGTTCCGCGATTTCGGCATCCCGGTGGGCGGGGTCGTGGTCAACATGCTCATTCAGAAGGACCAGGTGAACGATTCGTCACCTGAGTTCGTGCGCAACCGGGTGGCGATGCAGGACTCGTACATGTCGCAGATCTGGACCGACTTTGAAGGCAGCGTGCGGGCGGTCATTCCACTGCTGGACAACGAAGTGCGCGGCACGCAAGCACTGTCTGACTTTGTCAAATACGCCTTCGTCTAGACGACCCGGTGCGAAACGCAAAGGCCGGCGAACGGCAAGACACGCGCCAGCTTGCCGGCTGGACCGATGCTCTGTTCTTCTCTCATTTGAAGGCGGGGAAACTCGCTCCGTCGTACGATTGACTCAGTCCGTGAGCGTCGTGTACCAGCGCACCTGGGACCCGGCGTGAGCCGAGGGGCCGGAGACACTTCTCCGGCCCTTTTGCTGTACGCCCAGCATGGGCGTTGACTTGAAGGTGCGAGTCCTTTACGGGAGTGATGGCACTAACCGTTAGCCAAAGGCAAGGGCGTTGCTGCGAGGCAAGGTCTGGAGGAAGCCCGAGGCAAATCTGCGACTTGAGGAACACAAACCCGATATGAGGCGGCGCGTCTGGACGAGTGGGCAACATATCACGAAGTCCAAGCCATCAAGGGGCAAAGCCGTAAATTGGGCAAGTGCGCGGAGAAGGTCAACGTTCTTATCTGGGGAGACCTGTCGCCAAGCGGTGCGAGCCGCAACTCCAATCGGGAGGTTGGACTGAGGCGGCAGGAGTCAGCCGAGGCCACACCTGCACTGCACCAAACGCAGTGCGGTGCAAGTGTAGTACCACCGCCGTCACGGTGGGAAGGGCTGAACGACAAGGAGGACCGGAACTTGGACGGTTTGTGGGACGAGCATGGAAGGCCGAATTTTCCGGATAGGGAACCTGCTGGACAGACGACCGAGGTGAAGCCGCGGGGAGCTGACCAGAGGGCCGAGCAGTCCCCAGCACAGGACAAGGGAAGGGCCAACGCAGAAGGTGAGAGGGTGTGGGAGCGGATCTGGGAACGAACCAATCTGCTCGCCGCCCTAACGCGCGTCGAGACGAACGGAGGCGCACCGGGCATCGACGGGATGACGGTGAAGGAGTTGCGTCCGTCTCTGAAAGGACGGTGGCTGGACATTCGGAGGCGACTCGATGCGGGAACGTATGAACCGAGTCCGGTGCGTCGGGTGGAAATACCGAAACCCGACGGCGGGGTGAGGTTGCTGGGAATTCCGACGGTGATGGATCGCTTTATCCAGCAGGCGATTGCGCAGGTGCTGACGACGCTGTTTGAGCCAAGGTTCTCGACCCACAGTTACGGGTTTCGCCCGAGGCGCAGCGCGCACGATGCGGTCAGAGCCGCCCAGGGGTACATGCAAGAAGGGTATGAATGGGTGGTAGATGTCGACTTGGAGAAGTATTTTGACCGAGTGAACCACGACAAGTTGACACTGGCACCTGCGGTAACGCCAGTGCAGGTGTGGCACGTGTGGCGCGGGTAGTGAAAGACAAGCAGGTGCTCAGGTTGATCCGAGCGTACTTGGAGTCTGGGGTAATGGTGAACGGCGTGGTGATGGCGACAGAGGAGGGAACGCCGCAAGGCGGACCGCTATCTCCGCTGCTAGCCAACATTATGCTGGATGACCTGGACAAAGAGTTGGAGAAACGCGGGCACCGGTTTGTGCGCTATGCGGATGACTGCAATATCTACGTGAAAAGTCCGCGGGCGGGCGAGCGCGTGATGGCAAGTGTACGACGGTTTCTGGAGCAAAAGCTGAAGTTGAAGGTGAACGAAAAGAAAAGCAAAGTGGATCGCCCGGCCAAACTGAAATTCCTCGGCTTTCGGTTGTTCAAGCGCAAAGGCAAGGTGGAGATCGGGGTAGCGAAACGCGCGCTGGAAAGATGCCACGACCGCCTACGCCGTCTCACGCGCCGAACGCGTTCAGGGCAACTGGAAGACGTGCTGGAAGAAGTTAATCAATACATGCGAGGATGGATTGGCTATTTTCGACTAAATGAAACCAAGAAATACTTGCGGTTTTGAAAGGTATAGACGAACGGCGCAACGCTTTTCCCCGTTCTATTCTGGGGAGAGTGCTTATGCGTCCACCACTCAGAATCCGGCTGCGCGGGCGACAAGCTGCCCGTTTGCAGAAGCTCTATCGCGAAACCAAGTGTCCGCGGACCCAGTTGCGGGTTCAGATGGTCCTGTTGTCCGACGATGGTCATACCGTCGAGGAGATCGCCAAAATCACTCGCAAGAGCGACGATGTGGTGCGCAACTGGCTCCATCGCTTTCAGCGGGCTGGCTGTGCTGGTCTCAGCGAAGCCCCACATTCTGGGCGTCCGCCGCGGATCACGGCTGGGATCGAAGCGTTTCTCCGCACCTGCATCCCGCAGTCACCGCGCGAGTTCAAGCTCAGGCGTCCGGGCTGGACCACCGCTCTGTTGGCCCAGCTGGTCCGCCGTCTCTTCAAGGTCCGCGTGACCGACGAATGCATCCGCCACCATTTGGAGCGGATTGAGGCGGTCTGCCGGCGTCCGACTTGGACCGTCAAGCATCTGGCCGAGCAGCAGCCCGGCTATGCTCAAAAAAAGGGGCCTTAACACGCCTGTTAAACCACCCGCCGCGCGGGGCCGATCTCTACGTCCAGGACGAAGCCGAACTGAGCTTGTTCCCCACGCTCACGCGGATGTGGATGCTGCGGGGTCAACAGCGCAAAATCAGGGCTCCGGGGGTACGCCCGCCCAAACGACAGGAGTGTGCGGCCACGGACTGGCGTACCGGCAAGATCGTGCGCATCCGCGCCGAGAAACGCAATGCGGAAGCCTTCTGTCAGTTGGTCGAACAGTGCATGACCCGCTCGGCGCGCCGCAAACGGCGGGTCATCATGGTCGTGGATGGGGCCAACATTCATACCCCAGAAGGCCCCCGGCGGGTGGCGGACTTGCTGCGAAAGTATGGGCGGCGACTGCATCTCCGCTACGTACCCGGCTATTCGCCTGAGTGTTCGCCCATGGAACTACTCTGGAATGATTGGCGCGACCAGGTCACGCACAACCATGATCGGTCAAAAATGTGCGACTTAGAAAGGGACAGCGATCATTACTTTGCAGAGTGCGATCGCCATCCCGAGGCAGTTCTTCGCCGAATCGCAAGCCCTTTTGCGAAGCGTTGTCAAAACCGCAGAAATTAGTTGGTTTCATTTAGCCGATACGCCGAGTGTGTTCCAAGGATTGGATAAATGGCTGCGGCGGCGACTTCGGCAGATGCTGTGGAAACGATGGAAGAAACCGCGCGCACGGCAACGGAACTTGGTGGCGCTAGGAGTATCGCCGAGGACCGCGCGCGAAGCGGCGGGAAGTGGGAAAGGAACGTGGCGACTATCAGCATCGCCCCCTGTGCACCAAGCCCTAAGCAATGCCTACTGGCAAAGTCAGGGCTTGTTGAGCATCACCGAACGCTATCACCAACTGCGGTCAACTCGTCGAACCGCCGGATGCGGACCCGCATGTCCGGTGGTGTGAGAGGGAGCGGCTAGTCACCGCTCCCTACTCGATTTCCTTATGGTATAATCGGCACAAATCCTCCGAATCGAACTGCCATGCCCATGGAAGCCTACTGCGTCAAGTGAAAAGCGAACGAATCATCGTGATTGAACCGCGGTTGCGGTGCTGAGAACTTGAACGCCACGGCCTGGCGATGGGCTCTCTTCATCGAGCAACCCTCCCTCTCGTTTTTCAAGCCGAGAGAACGCTGACCTTTTCCCCTTGCATGCGGACACCCTTTGGCTGCCGATCAGCGCCTCCTCATGGAGCAAAGATCGGGTCCTCCCGGATAGCCTTCAGAGATGCATCAAGCGACAAGTTAGGTCGAATCATGATCCAATCTCCCGTATGCCGCATGTACGACAAATTGAACCGATCCCGACCCAGGTATTCCATTCTGGCAAACCGGGTCTCGAAGAATGGCGAAAGCGCGTGGGAACTTGGCGAACGGTACTTGGCGCAAAAGTAAAAGTAGTGCCGATACCATTTGGCATAGATGTCCACGATGTAGTTCCACTCATAGCCCTTGGGCATGGGTTTGATATGTTGCGGTTTGAGGAGAGTCTCGATCAGCTGATCCGCCTTCTCTTGCAACTCGGTCTTGCTCCGTGCCGGCACCTTTGGAGCGGGCGGTTTGGGTGGACTATAGATCCACATTTTTCGCAGCTTGGTCACGTTGCACTCCTTCCCCAAGCGAAATCAGGCTCTGCCGGCTTTTCGACGAGACCATAGTCCGATCGTACCGTAGCGCTATCGTCGACTCAGTTGCGCCGCCGGTAATTCTATTTGCTTCCCCGACCGTTTGTCCGTGGCGGGCACAGGCTCGTAGCGAACCGCCGGCAACTCGAACTCATCACCTAGAATCTCACGCAGAAAGGCGAGGAGCGCCTGCATTCGAATATCGCTCAGCGCCGTCACGGAGAGCTTGCAATTTGACTTCAGCTCAATGTCCCCGAAGCACAGCGTTCCGTGCGGGTCGTCAAAGGCTGGATCGCCCCAGTAAACCCAGAAGGTGCCGTCGGCGTCATCGGCTGTACACTTGAGACGCACATCCTTCATCAGACGCTCACGAACGACCGCGCGGTCGGCCACCTTCAATGTGATAGACTGTGGCGCCATGAGACTATAGCTGCGGGCATCGGGGTTGGGGCAAATGGGACGCCAGTAGCGTTGCGAATGACAGCACTCCCGGTATTTCTTGCCGCTACCACAGAGACAGAGCTGTTCTGCCTTCGCCGGAATGTAGGTCGCCGTGGAGAGTTTCTGACCCGGGAATTCGGGGTCGGGATCGTCAGGGTTGGCTCTCCAATGCATCCAGATGCACAAAAAACCGCCATTCGGATCGACGGAACCCGTGAAGAAATGCGAATTCTTCCTCTCACCCATTTACGGCTTTCCCTTGTAGGTGGACGACCAACCGAAGAGCACCCGAAAGCGCTGAGAGGGGTTGAACTTGAACACCCAACTTGCTCGCTCAGGGCGCACATAAAAGGTGCCAAAGTTCTTGAGCGAGACACAGGTATGACGCTTGAGGGCTTGATAGATTTCTTCGAGAGTCGCATCCACAATCTCCCCGACCAGCGTCTCCTTCTTCGATACCCGTTCGGCGACCAATCTTACCAGTTCACCTCGGTCAATGCGTTCGCTCATCGCTCACTCTCCCTTACAGCCGAAGAGCTGGCTGGAGGATTAGGGAACCTAAGAACTCGGGTGTCAACACGATTTGTGAGCTGGAATGGCTGGCACTCTATCACTTGTGGGCTCCCCGCGGGATGAATCATATCGCGGAATAAGCCGGACGGCAAGGTGTATGCGATCTATCAAGGCGGAAACATGATAGAATAAGGAATGAGTCAGGAATGCCAGACCGTCAATCAGCCGCTGACGGAAGACGAGCAGGCCGAGGCAGGCCAGTGGCCGCGTCGTAGTGATTGGAGATAGCCGATGTCCTCCAAATTGGAACAAAAATCGGGCCGCAATGATCCGTGCTGGTGCAGCAGCGGCAAAAAGTACAAGAATTGTCACTTGCGCCAAGACGAAGACGCCGCGAGAGTGGCTGCCTCTATAGCGCCACCGTCTCCCGCGAAACCGGTCGTGCCCTTGGCCTCGCCCGAGCCAGCCAAACCCCGCGAACTATCGCCGGAAGAACGTGCCGAGCAAGCCGATTGGGATCAATTTGACCGGGCAGACCTTGAAGGCAAGCTCGCGTTCTTTCTCGAACGATTGGAAAGCAAACGCCTCAACAAGGAAGATGCCTTCGAAGCGTATCTGCAAATCCGTGAGGCATTCGAGCCACGTCGCGACGCGGTTGCGCGAACGCGCCTCACCGAATTGATCGCGCGCCTGCGCCGCGACGCGCCAGAAGCATACAAGGACAGCGCCGTTTATCTCGAGGACTTGATTCTGTTCGCGGTGACCGAAGAACGTTGGGGAGCGCTGCCGGACCTACTCGCCGAATTGGCAGAGGTCGCCGCCGACAAGCCCGACGAATTTTCGAGCGTGACCAAAATGATGCTCTACCACGGGCAGACCCAGGCACTGTTCGCGGCGATGAAGTCCGCGTGGGCATGGGTCTCGACATCGCACGATATTCTGCCAGGGGCTGTTGACAAGCACTACGGAACTCTTATTGAACTCGCCCTCTACCAATACCTTGAAACGACCGCGACGCCGCGCGCCGACGATCCGCGGTTACTCCAAGCGATTGGCGGATTCGGTGGCCATCCCAATCAGGATTGGCTCGCCACAGCCGTAAATCATTTGAGCGCGGCCGCGCCCTCCTCTTGGCGCGTTCAAGATTTCGGCGCGGCGGTGGACGCGGAGACCTGGGAGCACAATGCTTCCGCGTTGCTGTTCGATTGGATGGCAGACGAACACCGCCGCGTGAAGATGCCGTTCAGCAAGAGCAACTTGTTCAAGGAAGAAATGCAGGAGATCTTGCACCAACAGATTTCCGAGGGCAAGCCGCAATCGAAAGGCAAGCGTGGCAAATCCAAATCAAAACAAGATTCGTCGCCGACGCTTGGCTCGCCGCTCGTCCCGCGCTACGACATCTTGGACCGCAGGCTCGCGGGCAAGTTTCACGTGCTCGGCAGTGAGCCCTACATAGCGGGGGCGCTCGTCGAACTCCTGCCGGCCTATCTCCACTTGCTCGCACGCCTCGGCTTGATTCACCCGATCGAGATGGATGAGGCCTTCCTGACCTTCAAACCCCTGGTGGGAACCGTCCTCAAGTTGCTTGAGGGATATGGCGCAGATATTCATCTGATGCGCGCCGTCGAAGCGGCGTGGTCGGACGGGACCCTCAAATCATGGCGCGACGACCCGGATTTGGCCTCCGCACGTGCATTGCCCGTCGTGATTTCGCCGGCTACGCGCACACCGATTCCGGAAGCGCAATCATACCGCTTTAAGATCAGTTATCGCGGCGCCGACGACGTCTGGTTCATCGTGGACACCTCTCCTCAGCACACGCTCGACGATTTGCACGGCGCGATCATGGAGGTCGCCGATTTCGACGACGATCATCTCCACGCGTTCTTTTTGAGCGGGCGTGCGTGGGACAAAGCGACCGAATATGGGCGCGGCGACGCCCGGCATTCGAGTGGGGTCTCAATTGGCAAGCTGCCACTGAGGTTGAAACAACGCTTTCTCTACATTTTCGATTTTGGCGATCAGCACGAGTTTGATATCCAACTGGTTGAGACAAGACCGGAACCGATGCGCGAACCGCATCCCATCCTCATCGAGCAGCATAGGAAGATGCCGCCCCAATATCCCAACTGGGACGATGAAGTGGAGGAAGAAGACGACGAGGAAGATGACTAGGCCAGCGCAGTCTGAACTTCGCCGGCAATAGTGTGAGGGTCAAAGACGGAACCCAAAATCCTGACTTTCACGCAGACCTTGGCGGCTGGCAAGGCAGGGTTTCGAGCGTTGAGCCAAGCGGAGATGAGAGCTTACTGACCATTTTGGTTTGCGAATCGTTGACTCCGAGGTGGGAATGCCGCCATCGAAAACAAGTTACACAGAACTGACGCATCAAGTCGTTCGTGAATCCCGCGAGCCGCTGCCGTTTGCCGAGATTTTGCGGCGCGTCAACACGATCGCGCCGATCACGACCAAGAATCCGAAAGGGACGATTCGCAACGCGATCAGCCAGAGTCGCTTGATCGTGAATACCGGCGACGGTCGTTTCGGATGGAAATATCGCATCATTAACGGTTCGGTGCTGCGCCTCACTCTGTCGGACTCGGATTGTCAAAGAGCCGCGATTGAGTACCCGGAGGAAGTGCGTGATGCGCTGTGCCCGGCCTTCTTTGCGAACCAGAAATATGCCGACCGCGAACCCATTCGGCTAGAATTTCCGAGCGGTCCGATCACGCGCCTCGCGCTTGAACACTTCCGCGAAGCGCGCTGGGGAACTCGTGGATCGCCGGAATTCTGGGAATGGTTCAAATCACTGCATGCCGAACCGGGCGACGCGCTGATTATCCGGGTGCTGGATGGCGACGAACGTCTGTACGCGGTCGATTTTCAACCGCAGACCGCGCGAGACGAGTTCGTCATTGCCGCACGCAACCAGCAAATCGTTCAAGCTGCGCTCGCGCATTTTCGTCGTTCGGCTTCAGGCGTAGCCGACTGGGACATGAGTACACACCTGCTTGCCATCGGAATGTACAAAAATCCCGTGCCACCCGACGCCTTGAAAGACATCTGGACGCGCGATTTGTGGGAACCCGAATTAGCGAAGAAACCTGAACGCGGCGGTTGGGTATACGTTGGACGGAATGACTCTGATTTGATGATTTCAAGCTTGATGGAACAATTGCGCGGCGAAACCCCGTTTTCAAAAAAGAAACGTACTCAAGCGCCCATCGCCGAGACCGCCGCACCCAATTCAATTTATCAACTCAAGGTCACGCTCCAGGACAGCCATCCGGCGATTTGGCGGCGTATCCAAGTGGCCGACAATATTCTGCTTCCCCATTTGCACGGGGTTCTGCAACTGGCGATGGGATGGATGAACTCGCATTTGCATTCGTTCCAAGTTGGGAAACAGACCTTCGCCGAACCATCGCCAGATGATTACGTTCCCGTCACGGACTACCGCACGGTGCGCTTGAATCAAATCGCACCCAAGGTCAAAGATCGTTTTGTCTACCTCTATGATTTCGGGGATAGCTGGGAGCACGAGATCATCGTCGAGAAAATCCTGCCGGTCGAGAAGGACGCGCGTTACCCTCGCTGTCTCGACGGCCAACGCGCCTGTCCCCCAGAAGATGTCGGCGGTGTATGGGGCTATGCGGACTTCGTGAAAGCGATTCGCAACCCACGACACCCCGAACATGACGAAATGCTGGAGTGGGTCGGCGGAGAATTCGATCCTGAGAAATTTGACCTCGATGGCGTGAACGGCATGTTGAAGGTCTTCCAGTCCACCCTCGCCCATCACGCGCGGAAGAAGCGATGAATGCGAGTCACCTATACCAATCGCAACTGGATTACTTTTTACCTGTGCCAAGGAGTAACCAAGACCGGCAAGACACGCTACTTTTTCGCGCGGCAGGCCAAGGGCAAGCCGGTCGAGCGAATTCCTAAGGGATATGTCATCCGCGAAAGCGTAAAGGGGGTCGTGTCACTGGCCAAATCAGAACCGGAACTGATCGAGCCTTGCGAAACCACCGTGGTTGAGGAAGCCCTGCGTCTCCACCCCCGAGCGCACAACTATCGCTTGAACATCAAGCGCAACATGATCGAGATCTTTGAGCGCGTCGGACCAGACGCGGACGAATTGATTCGGGAATTTGACAAGATTGGCCTCGGAAGCCGGAAGGATGAGCAGATCAAAAGCGACCTAGAGCAACACAGCCGGTTCGCGCCGGTGCTCCGCTTTGTCCTCGTGAATGCGCAGGATCGAACATTCGCGGTTGAGCGGATGGGCTATTCCGGCCGGGGCGGCTGGCTCAATCTATACGCCTCGGGGAATATCGAGCCGTTGGCTCGAAAATGGATTCCCAAGCTCGGGACCATTGCTCTATTTGAGTCGTTCGGACCGGACTGAGCGCCAAGGGGGAGAACTCCATGATCCGAAGAAAAACATAAACGGCACTAACTTTTCTTGCGGTGAGTGGGTGGGATCTGAGTTTGCGGTGGCATGAACTTCTTGACAATCATAAGATTCTATTATAAAGTATGACTGTATGACTCATGGAGAATTTCCAATGGCAGCATTAAGAAAAATGTCGATGGTTCAAGAAAAGGGACAGGTCACGATACCATCCGAAATCCGCAAGAAACTGGGATTGAAAAAAGGAGACCTGGTCAGCTTCGTCGAGACCGACAAGGGCGTGGTCATCAAACCGGCCGAGGTCATCGTAACCGATGCGCTGGAGGAGATCGGGCAAGCCCTCAAGGCCAAGGGACTCACGCTAGATGAATTAATTGACCGGGGAAGAGAGATCCGGGGCGAACTCATTGAAAAAGAATACCGCCTCGCGGATCCCAAGCCTAAATGACGCGCGTCTTTCTCGATTCAAGTGTCTTGTTTTCCGCGGCCTATTCAATCCACGGCCATGCTCATGATCTGATTATGCTGGGCATTCGCGAGGAGATAACGATCGTAACCAGCCAAATGGTGTTCGATGAGACCCAGCGCAATCTTTTTGAAAGCGCACCTGAAAAACTCACTGCCTTCGACCTAATTATTGCGAACGTTCATTTTGAGTTTGTGCGCCCGCTGAAGCGAGACGTGCTCGCCGCGACCAAGCACGTTGCTTTGAAGGATGCACCGATCGTCGCAGCGGCCAGAAAAGCTAAAGTGGAATTTCTGGTAACCCTCGACAAGAAACACCTCTTGAACCGACCGGACCTTGCCAGGTACGTCCGGGCGGCGATTGTGACGCCCAAAGAAGCCATCGAGCGACTGGTTTCCAGAAGCTAGCGTCGCTCTCTCAAAATAAGAGGCCCGAACGACGTCAGGCTAACAAAAACCGAAGCGCCAAGCACCCTCGGCGCCGGCATCTGACGCAGGATAGATTGGTTCTATCCGGCAAAGTCGATTGCTATCGAGTTCGTCTGAGTTGTCGACCCGTCTATCGTTCGGACGGGTTTTCGTTTTGCACGAGCTCATGGCCCATTTGGCCGCGGGCATACAGAACCACAAGTGGACAAAACCACTAACCCGCTTTGCCACAAGTCATATGAGATGTGCCTTGAGGTGGTTGTATGTATGAGCCAGGATACACATTAGACGCGGACGGCCTGATGTGCTATACTTGACTGGCCGTAAGCATCCGCGCGCTTCGGTCAGTCCCTCGGGCCTTGGCAGGCTGCGGGGGGTTTTCTTTCCGCCAGTTGTTTACATTACAAAATCAAATCGGCCTTTGGGCGCGATCGGAAATCCTGGCATTGTCCTCAAATCGAGTTGCTTCGGCTGTTGCCCTGTGGTACAATCTTAGCGATCCACGTCTAGCCGCGCCGTCAAGACCAACGGGACTAGCCTAAATGTCTTCTTGTCAAATTGCGTATTGCGTGAAGTGCAAGTCCAAACGAGAGATGCAAGCGCCGCAGCCCCTATTCAACGCGAGGGGCTCGGCGTACTCCAAGGGAGTTTGCCCGGTGTGCGGCACGGTGCTGATGCGCTTTGGAATGACGGAAGCGCATTCCGCACTCGATCGGGACGCCGCGATCGAACAGGCGCGGCAAACGGCGGCGAGTCGATCCCCCGCGCGGAGCGAGCGGGCGGCAGCCCCGCCATCCTCCGGAGGACCGGCAGCGCGACGCGGCCGGACGGAGCCGAGTGCGCGGGCCGGCGCTCGGCTCGTCATCGTCGAGTCACCCGCCAAAGCCAAGACGGTCGGCAAATTCCTCGGGAGCGGTTTTCGCGTGCGCGCTTCGGTGGGTCACATCCGCGATCTGCCGGAGCGGCAGATGGGCGTGGACGTCGAGCACGATTTCCAGCCGCACTATGTCATCGCGCCGAAAAAGAAAAAGGTCGTCCAAGAGTTGCGCCAAGACGCCCAGAACGCGTCGCAGGTCTTCCTGGCTACGGACCCCGATCGAGAGGGCGAGGCAATATCATGGCACCTGGCCGCGGCGCTGCAAGACGCGTTGAAGAACAAACCGCTGCACCGCGTTGAGTTCCACGAGATCACCCGCGAGGCGATCGATCGTGCTTTCGCTCAGCCGCGGCAGATCAACCAGCCGCTGGTGGACGCCCAACAAGCGCGCCGGGTGTTGGACCGCATCGTCGGCTATTCCATCAGCCCGCTGTTGCGGAGAAAGATCAACGCCAAGAATTTGAGCGCGGGGCGCGTTCAGTCGGTCGCCGTGCGACTCGTCGTCGAGCGCGAGCGGGAGATCGAGGCCTTTGTGCCGGTCGAGTACTGGAGTATCGAGGTGGAGCTCGCCAAACGCGGATCGGAACGCGCTGGAGGGGGGAACGCCGAGCAAGTCCCGTCCAGGCCGGACGCATTCCGCGCTCGGCTGATCAGGATCGGCGACCAGGAGTTTGAGTGTCACGCCGGCGCACAAGCCGTGAAGCTGAAAGAGGCGCTGGAACGTTGCGCGTACGACGTGCTCGACGTCCGCAAGAAGCAGGTCCAACGCAACCCTGCGGCTCCCTTCATCACTTCGACGCTGCAGCAGGAAGCCTCGCGCAAGCTGGGATTTAACGCCAAGCGGACGATGGCGGTCGCGCAGCAATTGTACGAAGGGATCGCCGTTGGCGGGGAAGGCAGCGTCGGCCTCATCACCTACATGAGAACGGATTCGACGAATGTCGCGGCGAGCGCGCAGCTTCAAGCTCAGGCCTATGTGAAGGAGAAATTCGGCGAGTCCTTTCTTCCCAAAACGCCGCGAGCCTACGCCAAAAAGGTCGCGGGCGCGCAGCTGGCGCACGAAGCGATCCGGCCGACGAGCGTCTTGCGCGAACCCCTTTCCGTCAAACCGTACCTCGACTCCGATCAATTCAGGCTGTACGACCTGATCTGGAAGCGCTTCGTCGCGTCACAGATGGCAAGCGCGCTGTTTGACACGACCGCGGTCGACATCCGCGCCGTCGATGGGGCGCCCAAGACAGCGCTGGGTTCCGCGTCCGCCGGGATTACGGCCACGAGCTATTTGTTTCGCGCGACCGGCTCCGTGCTGGCGTTTCAGGGCTTTCTCGCCGTATACAGCGAAGGCAAGGACGAGTCCGCGGATCAGGAGGACGAGGCCAATCGGCGGCTGCCGCCGCTGGAACGAGGCGAACGGCTCGACCTGCTGGGGATCTATCCCGAGCAGCACTTTACCCAGCCGCCGCCGCGCTATACCGAGGCGACACTGATCAAGGCCCTGGAAGAATTCGGAATCGGCCGGCCGTCGACCTACGCTCCGATCCTGTCGACGATCCAGGAGCGGGGCTATGTCGAGCGGATGCCGGACCGTCGGCTCAAGCCAACCGACCTGGGAGTGATCGTCAACGATCTGTTGGTTAAGCATTTCGCGCATGAGGTGGACGTCGATTTCACCGCGCGAATGGAAGAAAAACTCGACCGGATCGCGGACGGGGGAACCGCGTGGGTGCAGGTGCTGCGCGAGTTTTACGCCCCCTTCAAGGAAACGCTCGATCGCGCCGCTGAGGAAATGCCGAACGTGACGCTGCCGGTGGAAACTACGAATGAGGTGTGCGACAAGTGCGGAGCGCCGATGGTGGTCAAACGCGGGCGATTCGGCAAGTTCCTTGCGTGCTCCACCTTCCCGGCTTGCAAGAATACGCGCAGCCTCGGGGCGGCCGGCGGCAGCTCCAACACCGGCGTGACGTGTCCGCAGTGCAAACAGGGGACGATGGTCGAAAGGCGGTCCAAGCGGGGCCGGATCTTTTATTCGTGCAACCGCTACCCCGACTGCAAGTTCGCGCTGTGGGACAAGCCGATCAGAACGCCGTGCCCTCGCTGCGGAAGTCTGAT
Organism: Chloroflexota bacterium; assembly: GCA_023381515.1. Next base: position 16,535 of record JAMCQI010000107.1, read on the forward strand.
GACACTCAAGGGCAAACTCGGCATCAAGTGCACTGAATGCGACTATTCGAGCGAAGCCGTTCCGGAAACGGCGTGATCGACGCGTCGATCGATCGCCTTCTCTCCGCGGCAAGCTGTGGGTCTCCCTCGGCTCGCCGCGGATTGTTTTTCGAACGCTATCGAACCTGATACCAGAACGCGGTCGACGAATAGGTGACGCTCAGATTATTGCCTTTGTTCCCGTGCTGGACCTCGACCCGCAGTTGATTGTGAAATTCGGGTGCATCATCCAGGTAGAAGCGATACTGGGAGGACGGTTCTTTGGGCGTACTGTAGTCGAGGAGGGTTACCCCGGCGAGGCAGTAGGTTGCCTTGTAGCCGGGATAGCCGGCGTACACGTAATAGTAGCTCGCGTCAAAGTCGTCTTCGATTCCCGTGCCGGGGAGCGCGAGCCGGTCGTCGACCCAAACGTCCACGTTCGATTCCAGGTACGGAAAGCGCCACGTCTGCGGAATCGGGCCGTTGAGGGCGCGTCGGTCGAGGTCCCACGCGCTCAGGATCATGCCGAGGAATTTGCCGCTTCCCTTGACGTCGATCACCGAGTAATTGTCTCCGTCATCTTCCCGAGCGTCCATTCGCCGAGTTCCGTAGAATTCGTGGAAACGGACGTGCTCCGTTCCTGGCACCGTCGGGGTCGCCACGACCTCGAAGGTCAATGGAAGCGTCTCGGCGCGATCATTGAGGAAGACAAAGCGGGCCGAGCGGAACGGCATGGGGAAATTGTTGTAAAACATGGTCTCGGCGTCGCCGGCGACGATGCCGAGGGGGAGGGACCGGTACGGCAAAATCAGTTCCGCAGTGCCGAACATCGCTCGAAGGGGGCCGGAGATACTCGGAACGGTCTCGCCGTCCCAAAAGATCTGCATCCAGACCGAATCGTCCATGCCGCGCGGGACGCGGACGCGCAGCCCGGCAATGGTCGACGGAACCGCGAAATCGACTTCGGCCGAGTTGTTGTGAGGTATGGAAAGCGCATACGCGTTGAAATTGCCGGGGAGCTTGGCATCGCACGACTGCCAGGCCTGAGCCGCCTGAATGAGAACCGCATCTTCAGCTGGCGTGGTGGCGAGGGAGAACGACTGCACGATCGAATCGGACGAGACCGGCGCCGGCGAAAAAGCGAGCGAGCTGCCGCCGGCCACGCGGGTCGAAGCCGCCGCCGATGGCGAAGAGACAAGCTGCTTGACCTCCACTTGCATCAGCCGGGGGCGTCCGGTGGTGGTAACCCGTATCGAGCGCTGGAAAGGAATAGGGACGTAGTTGATATTCCCGCCGTCCGCGGACGCGTAGAACGCGGCCAGCGGTGCCAGAAAGGGCTGCTTTCCCACGAAGAGGTCTTTGATCCCAAAGTCGATGCGCGGCGTTGTCTCGTCGTCGAAATAGAACCGGATGTTTCCCATCTGGCCGAGGTTGCCCCAGTTGGCCCATTCCGCGGACTGGGACATGTCGGTGGGGTTGTTCAGACTCTGATGCTGCTGATAGGCGAACCAAACCCGAGAGATGTATCCCGGCCCCTGGACACGCGGAACGATCTCATATTCGGGCTGGCCGTCGTAGCCGCGCACGATGCGGTACGAGCGCCGGACCCCGTTTTCGTCGATATAGCCGTAGTTGGGACCCGCAAAGTTTCCGTCGTCTACAAAGTAATCGAAATAGTGCTCCAAGCTGACCCAATTGCGACTCGTGAATTGGGTTGCGATGGTATTCTCCAACGCGGGCAGGTGCGACAAGTCGAACAGGTCGGCAATATGCTGCTGCAGGAAGGAGGCCGGGAGCGGTGTCGCGGTCGGTTCCGCGACGGACACGGTCGCCGTGCTCGTCGCGGCCGGGGACGGCGTCAAGTCGGCTGAGATGGCGCTCTGAGGAGTGGTGACCGGTCGCGGGGAGGCGATTGGAGCGGGGGTGATGGTCGGGATGGGCACGACCGCGCAAGCAGCGCTGCCAAGCGCGATCCCCACGAGCGTGAGCAGCACACCGCCCACTCTCCGCCGGGAGCCGCCGGCAAAGCGATCAAGTTGGAACATTGCGCGCATTTTAACACAAGCCTCCCCGGGGCGCAACATCTTGCCGCGCCCGGCAAAACGGATATAATGAGCGGACCATGACCTACAAAGGAGCCTCACGATGAACAAACGGCTCGCCAATTTGCGCGCGGAACTGGCGAAGAACAACCTGGATGGTCTGATTGTCACCCGACCGCAGAATCAATTCTACCTTACCGGCTTCAGCGCCGACGAGTATCTGGATGCCACGCTTTTCGTCGCAGCCGATCAAGCGATCCTGTCGACCGATTCACGCTACTACGAGGACGTCAAGCGCCGGGCGCCGGACTGTACGCTGTTCCAAGCCGGTTACGATCGAAACAAAGCGATTGCCGAGTTCGGCTCGGTCGTTCATCCCAAGATCGTCGGCTACGAGGCATCTCACCTTGTCGCGGCCACGCTCAAGGACTGGACCAAAGAAGCGCGCAAGGCGGGTTACAAGCTCAAGCCGACCGCCGGTCTGGTCGAAGGGCTGCGCGCGATCAAAGACGAGGATGAATTGGCCAAGATCCGGCGCGCCGCCGAGCTGACCGATACGGCTTTCGGGCACTTTGTCGCCGTGGTCAGGCCCGGGATGACCGAGAAGGAAGGCGCGTGGGTTATCGAAGAGTACATGCGCAAGCACGGCGCGGAAAAGGTCGCATTCGACCTGATTGTGGCCGGCGGGCCCAACAGCGCGCTCCCCCACGCGCTCCCCGGTGACCGCAAGTTTCAGCGGGGCGAGCCGATCGTGGTCGACATCGGCGCCCGGATCGACAGCTATCATTCAGACATGACGCGGACCCTATGCCTGGGCGAGCCTGCGGACGCGCAGTTCAAAAAGGTATACGACGTCGTGCTCAAAGCGCAGCGGGTGGCCGAAAAGAGAATCAAGCCGGGCGTCAAAGGCAAGCGGGCCGACGCGCTGGCGCGCAAGGTCATCGAGGCGGCCGGGTACGGAAGCAATTTCGGCCACGGGCTCGGTCACGGCGTTGGGCTGGCGGTTCACGAAGGACCGCGGGCGGGACGCGAGAGCAAGGATGTCCTGGCGGCGAACATGACGCTGACGATTGAACCCGGGATATACCTGCCGGGCTGGGGCGGCGTCCGGATCGAAGACTTGTTGGTCATTACCGAAAATGGAGTCGACATTCTGAGCCAGGCCGGCAAGGAACCGATCGTCAAGATCTAGCGCGGCGACCGGTTGTATGTGCGCGAGATTTGTGATAGAATGAACTGGTGACTCGTTCCGCAGCTCGAACGCGCCTGAAACGCAACCGCGCGGAGGCCGGTCACGCACACAGCAGCAGAGCCAGACGATTCTCGCGGAATCGGGAGGCATGATGCACAGTCTCATCGAACTCTTTCGGCGCCATATCTGGCTGGGACCGTTGATCGCCCTCGTCGTGGGGCTAGGACTGGGTCTCATCATCGGCTGGGAGTCGGTCGGCTTTAAGGCATCCGCCACCGACGTGGCCGCGGCAGCCGATTCGTACTCGCTCAACGCAGATCTTTCCCTCGCACAAGAGCGTCTGGCAAGCCTCTCGCCGGTCGAAAAGCAGCTGATCTTTACCGAACTGGTCAATGCGGCGAATGCAAACCATCGCGACCTGGAAGCGCAGCGGTTGACGGCTCTCGCCGACGCGCTGCGCGTCACGGTCGGTCCTGGACCGGCGATTGCCGCTCCTGCCGGCGCGACCCCAGCGCCACAGACTACGCCAACCGCGACCGGTCTGGCTGGAAACCTGAGCGGTCTGATCCTCCCTCTCATTCTGGTTTTCGTCGTGGTCGTTCTGATCAGCGGCGCCGCCTTTATCTTCTTCTTGCGAATCGCGCCAGGCATGCATTCCAAGCGCGCCCCGGAGACGGCGAGCGCGACGTCGGCGCCGGCGGAGAGCCAGTGGATGGAGCGAACCGCTCCGACGCCGACCGCGGCCGCGCCCGTGGGCGGGCTGGGACATTTCGTCCCGCAGTACACGCTCGGCAACGACAACTACGACACCTCCTACAGTCTGGAGACGCCGCGCGGCGAGTTCCTCGGCGAGTGCGGGATGGGCATTTCCGAGACCATCGGCGAGGGCAAGCCAGACAAAGTCACGGCGTTCGACTTGTGGCTGTTCGACAAAGCGGACGTGCGGACGGTGACGCAGATCTTGATGAGCGACTATGCGTTCAACGATCAGACGCTGCGGACCAAGCTGGCTACCAAGGGTGAAGCGGTCCACGCCGAGAAGGGGCGAACGGTGAAACTGGCGACTCAGTCGCTCGCGATCACCGCGCAGATCGTCGAACTGGTCTACGCGAGCAATCCGAGTTACCCGCCCAACAGCCACTTTGAAAAGCTGATCGTCGAGATCGTGCCGACCATCAAGGACGGCGCGGGGCGGTAAAGACCGACCAACGCCCGCTCGGCCCTGAGCCGAAGCGGGCATTTCTTTTTGCGGGCGAGCCATCATGATCCTCTACGCGTTGATCGCATCCGCCGGCTTTGGCGGTCTGTATTTGGAGACGGCGTACGCGCATTCCCAATCACTGCCGAGCGCCTGCGCCATCGCCGCGTTTGTCGCGAGCGTGTTCGCGGTCGCGTTTCTCGTTCCGCCGAGATTCTATCGGTACGAAAACTCGGATGCGGCGCCGATCGTCTTATCGCGGCTGATGTCGCGCGCCGGCATTTCGGCCGCGCTGGTTCTGGCGCTGAACTTCGCGGTGTGGTTAATACTCAGCCCGGGCCAAGCGGCTGTTGTCGAAGAATTGTACGTTTATACGCTCACCGCGATCGTTCTGTTTCACGGATTCGGCGGAGTGGTCGCTTCGCACGTGGTCTATCTTCAGGCCACGCGGCAGTACAATTCGAATCAATTGGCGGCAGTCCTGCTGCTGGTCACATTGCTCTTGTTCGTCCTCGTCCTCTATTTTGTCGCGTTCGACTGGGCGATCGTGCGCGACCTGTACGTCCACGTACGCGATCTAACGCTCGTCACTCTCGTCCTCCTCGGATACGGAAGGGCCGTCTACCTCATGGCGCACCATTGAGTCTTTCTGCGAAATCTGCGGATATTCACCTCTAGTCCCGCAGTACCGGCCTTGCCAAGAAACCGTTTTTCCGCTAGACTGTTTGCTGCTCTGGCGGTGTTCGACGTACGGATCGAACCGATTGCGCGATCGGACCGCCAAGGGGAGACGAAGGGGTTTGGTTAAACGAACACGTGAGGAGGGAAGATGAACAGCAAGCTGCCCCTTATCATTGGCGGCTGTGTGGTCCTGCTGCTCGTTTGTTGTGTGGGCGCCATCGGAATTGGATACCTGTTTCAGAATCAACTCGGGCAGGTTCTGGGCCTGGCCCAATCCCAGTCTCTGCCGGAGACCGGCACCTCCGGATCGTCGGACACGACGACCGTTCCATTCGGGGCGTCTCCGACCGAATCGGCGGCGACGAGCGGATCAGCGCCCAGCGCCGGGGGAGACATTTTCGGAAGCGCACTGAGCAAGGCCAAGGCGGCATCCAAGTATCGGATCCAATTCAATTGGATCTTTGGCGGGATGCAGAATGACAAATACGTGGAGCAACCGTTCTTCGATTTTACGGGCGAGGTCGATGGGAAGAACGTGCACCTGACCTCGAAAGGCGGTTTTCTCGCGATGCTGGGCGGAGGAACCGACTCCACGATCGAGATCATCGAGGCCGGGGGCAAGGAATACATGAAAGGGGTCTCGATGTTCGGCACCACGGACCCCAATACGTGGTACATTCAAAGCGACACGTCGACCACCAGCGGCTTTCAGGACTTTACGAACCCAACCTATTTCAGCGATTTCACCAGCAGCGACCCCAGCAGTTACAAGAAAACCGGGAGCGAATTGGTCGACGGCCAGAACTGCGACGTCTACCTGTACGATGTGAAATCGCTGGAGAATTCGGCGCTCGTGGGGCTGCTCGGCTCGGCTCAAGACAAGAGCGATTTTAGCGCGATCGACAAAGCGGCGATGAACATCTGGCTATGCGGCGACGGCTACGTTCACAAGTTCACGATGGACTATGAGGGACACAACGCGGAGCAGGCGAACTCGAAGGCGGCCATGAAGATGAACGTGCACATCTGGGACTATAACAATTCCAGCATCAGCGTTCAGGCACCGGCGGGCGCCAAGCCGATGCCAAAGTAACGGAACGAAATCGAAAATCGGGGGAGACGAAAGGTGTCTCTCCCGATTTTTTATTGCCGAGGACGGGTTGTGGACCAGGTTATTCCGTCACGCCGGTGAAGCGAAAGCCGTCGACGAGGATCGCGGGGACACGGCGAGCGGCGCCGGTCCAATCGTCTCTGAAGAGCTTGGTTTCACGGCTGATGGAACGGACCTGATTCAGTGCCTCGAGATAACTCGTCGTGAAGCGGAGGTTTTTTACCGGGCGCGTCACCTCCCCGTTTTCGATCAGAAATGTGCCGTCGCGCGTCATCCCGGTGATCAGGACTTTCATCGGGTGCACGACGCGCGTGTACCAAAACCGCGTGACCCAGATCCCGCGGTCGACGGAACGAATCATATCGGCGAGCGGCGCGCTGCCGGGCGCCATGAACATGTGCTCGGCGAAGGGGCCGTACGAATTCGGCGCCGGGAGCGAATGGCCGGTCGAAGGGCGATTGTCGCGCTGTGCGGTCGCGGTATCGTACACGAGACCGCGGGCGATTCCGTTCTCGACCAGGAGCACCTTTTGGCGAGGGACTCCTTCGTAGTCGAACGGCAGGGGAATGGTCTCCGGGGAGCACCCGTCGTCCCAGAGCGTCACCGTTTCGCTCATCACTTTTTCGCCGATTCGGCCCTTCATGAAAGAACGATCCTCCTGGACCGCCAGCGCGGAAAACGATAGGTCGGCCAGCATATCCGTCAGATCCGTGACGGCGTACGGCTCCAGAAGAACCGTGTAATCGCCCGGCTCGACTGGTTGAGGGGCGCGCCCCTTGAGCGCTTTGTCGATCGCCTCGATCGCCAACGCTTCGGCATTCACCTGGCCGGCGTCCGGATGAGTGAACGCGGCGTAACCGGACCCCGCGTCCGACAGCATCACGGTGTTGACGTCCGCGACGGTGCCGGCATGATACGCGAAAACGCCCAGCGAATTCGCGACGGCGGTTTCCATGCTCAAGGTGTAGAACGCCCCTGCGGCGACGACCCCTTTTTCTTTGGCCTTGCGGCACAGCACGTTGACGACTTGCGCCCGACGCTCGGGCGAAAAGCTGGCGGTGCGCTCGACGAACGCGTCGACCCTCTGGATCGGCTGCGGGCTGGGCAGGGATTTGAACTCGGGATTCTCGGGCTGCAACTGTGCGATGGCGCGAGCGGTATCGACCGTGCGTTTGAGGGCTTCGGGCGATACGTCATTGCTGGACGCCACTCCGATCTTTTTGCCGTAGACGAGGCGGACGCGCAGCTCCGTGTTCGCCTCCGCGACGTTCTGATGAATGTGCGAATTGGCGAATCGAGTCAGCGCCGCGTCGGTACCGCTGAAGATGACTTCGGCCTGGTCGGCTTTGCAGAAAGCCAGGACTTGGTTGGTGATCTCACGAATCTTGTCTTGACCGAGCATTGGCATTCTCCCGTCGATTGTGTGCTTGTCCTTCAGCGCATCACGCCGACCCGGACGCCGCGGAAGCGAGCGGGCGAAGCGCCGTGGCCCGTGTGCGCCACCTGCGGCGGCTGTCCTTTGCCACAATTCGGCGTGCCCCACACGACCCAGCTCGCCGCGTTTCCGACTGCGTCACACGATCCCCAAAACTGCGGAGTGATGCCGGTATAAGTGGCATTCTTGAACATGCGGGTCTTTTTGCCGCCTTTGATCTCCCACGCGATCTCCGTGCCGAATTGGAAATTGAGGCGGCGGTCGTCGATGCTCCACGAACGGTTCGTTTCCATCCAGATCCCGTCGTCGGTGTCCGCGACCAGGTCGTCGACGCTCCACGTGCCGGGAAGTAGATTTACATTGGTCATTCGAATGATCGGAATGCGATTCCACCCATCCGCTCGCATCGTCCCATTCGACGCTCCCAGCCGGAGCTCATGCGCGGTCTCACGGCTCGTCAGATAACCGACGAACAGGCCCTGCCGCACGATGTCCGTCTTCTGGCCGGCGATCCCTTCGTCGTCGAATCCAAACGTGCCCAGGCCGCCAGGGATCGTGGCGTCGGCCGTAATGTTCACGGCGTCGGAGCCGTAGCGGAACTTGCCCAGTTTTTCCGGCGTGAGAAACGACGTACCGGCGAAAGCGGCTTCCGTGCCCAATACGCGGTCGAGCTCGATCGGGTGTCCGCACGATTCGTGCACTTGGAGCGCGACCTGCGAGCTATCCAGAATGACGGTTGCGGAGTCGTAACTGGGACACTGCTCTGCCGTCAAAAGCGCGGCGGCTTGCTCGGCGGTCCGTCCCGCGTTCTCCGGGAGCTTTTGCTCCTGGATGAACTCGTATCCCCGCGTTTGCTGATGCCGTCCAACCGAGTTGGGAAAGGATCGAATCTGGACCTCGCCCGATTGCAGGTTGGTGGCGACGGCCGAGATTCCACAGCCGCTTTCGACGATCTCCTGGTCGATCATGCTTCCTTCAGTGGAGGCAAAGATCTTGTTCTCGCGGACAAACGCCATTTCACCGCGCGCGACCTTGACGCCCTTGATCTTGCGCATCTCCGCGTCGGCCTTGAGAAGGGTATTGGTCTTTTCGGACAGGGAGACCGTAAACGGGTCGATTCGGATGGGTGTCGTGTACGAGGCTTTGATCGACGACGCGACACCGAGATTGACGTCCTTTGACTTGGTCATCGCGCTGGCCTTGGCGATCGCAATGGCGAGGCTGACGACGCGTTCCACTTCCTGCGCTTCGATCCGCGCGCTCGAGGCGAATCCCCACGCGCCGTTGGAGATCACCCGCACCCCAAATCCTTGCGACTCGTCCTGCTCGATGGTTTCGATCACGCCGTTCTTGACGGCGATTCGCTGAGTGAGTCGCGTCACGACGCGAATGTCGGCGTAGCTCGCGCCGCGGACTTGGCAGATGTTCAGCGCGCGTGCAGCGATATCTTTCATGTGACCTCCCAACCCTTCGCGTCTGTGCGCTTTGATACGAAGGGTATCGTTATTTGAGGGACTGGGGCTCCTCAACGCAAGCTGTGACAGGCTGGTAAGCAGCGTCGGATGTTGGCATCGCGTCCGCGACGTCATCCAGCCATCGCGCGACGCCGCCAAAGCTCACTGGAGTCTTGCACTGGCTTGCGAAAAAGGATGCGGTTATTCGCGGCGAAACCGGGCCCCGCTAGGTTGTCTTTTGATCGAGTCTTTCCTTAAAACGTGCGTCGTCGACGACGGCGCGCAGATGCGTCCCTTCACCGATCTTTTCGCGCTCGTCCCACGCTTCTACCTTGAGAGAGATTCGCCGGCCGTCGACGGCGGTCACCTCGGCGCGAGCACGAACGCGAAGGCCGACCGGCGTCGCCGCGAGATGCTTGACGTTCACCTCGATTCCGACAGAGGTTTGACCCGGCTCGAGGCGCCCTTTAAGCGCTTCGACGCTGGCATTCTCCATCAGCGCGATCATCGCGGGTGTCGCATACGATGGAACCAGTCCGCTGCCATAGGCAGCGGCGGTGACCCTGTCTGACACGATCTCGCTTGCCTCGCCAACCAGGCCTGGAATCGGTCCGGTCATCGCTTGCCTCTCTTGTGACGAATCTCCACTTCT
>JAMCQI010000051.1:0-1154 GCA_023381515.1 Chloroflexota bacterium
GGTAAGCCAATCGAAGTATTGAATACCGACGCCGAAGGCCGCCTCATTTTGGCCGACGCGATTTGCTATGCGCAGAAGCTCGGGGCGAAAAAGATCGTCGACGCCGCCACGCTCACCGGAGCGGTTGTCGTTGCTCTCGGCAACCAGGCCGCGGGACTTCTCGGCTCCCCGCAGGCATGGGTCGATGACATTATGCAAGCCTCGGAAAGGGCTGGAGACCGCCTCTGGCAGCTTCCCTTGTTCGATGAGTATGCCGATCAGCTCAAGAGCGACATCGCGGACGTCGCGAATGTCGGCGGTCGGCACGATTACCGCGGCGATGTTCATCAAGCAGTTCATCGATGCGGGAGTCGATTGGGCTCATCTGGACATTGCTGGAACGGCCTGGACTGAAAAGGATCTTCCCTACCTTGCCAAGGGGCCAACTGGTCTTCCCGTCCGAACGTTCGTTGCTCTCGCCGGGGCGAAGACGTCCAAGCCGCGGCTTAGGCCTTGACGAGCTGTCGCTCTTTAGCAAGATTAGCGGCGAGTTTCACCGCCTCGACCATGCTGCCGTGGCTCGCTCGTCCTTGCCAGGCAATGTCGAATGCCGTGCCGTGATCGACTGACGTGCGGATGATGGGGAGACCGGCCGTGGTGTTAACCCCGGCTTCGAATCCGAGCATTTTGACCGGGATGTGCCCTTGATCGTGATACATCGCGACGACGATATCAAATTCGCCGCGGCTGGCACGGTAGAAGATCGTGTCGCCCGGCCACGGTCCGGTCACGTCGACGCCCTCGGCGCGCACCTCGTCGATTGCCGGTCGGATGTGCTCGATCTCCTCGGTGCCAAACAATCCGTTTTCCCCGGCGTGGCAATTGAATCCTGCCACCGCGACTCGTGGTTTCGGCACCCCTAAATATTGGCAGAATCTATCTGCCAGGCGAATGATGCGAGCAACCCTACCCTGATCGACCAGATCGAGTGCACGGCGCATCGACACGTGAGTGGTCACGTGAATGACCCGAAGCTTGCCGGCGATGAGCGTGAGCGAAAAGTCCTTGCTTCCCGTCAGATCCGCGAGCATCTCGGTATGACCGGGATAGTGGTAGCCAGCCTGATTGAGCGCATCCTTATTCAGTGGCGCCGTGGCAATCGCGGCGCTCTTGCC
>JAMCQI010000051.1:1164-5755 GCA_023381515.1 Chloroflexota bacterium
GCACGCATTCGGCCGCGGCTTTCCCCGCAAGTGGCTGCACCTGGCCCGGCGCGATTCCGGATAGGTCTTCCGTGGGGGCTTGGAACACATCGATCGTTCCGTGAGCGTACGTTCCGGCGCTCGGGTCGGCGATTGCCTCGACTGTGATCGAAAGCCCCAATTGCCGTGCAGCGCGCCGCAGCGTTTCCGCATCGCCAATTGCGAGAGGACGGCACTCGTCATATAGAGATGCTTCATTCATGGCTTTGACGACGATCTCGGGTCCGATACCGGATGGATCGCCCATGGTCAAGCCAATGATTGGTCGATTGTTGGTTTTCATCGCCGGCTGCCCTCCAATTCTTGGATCACCTGAATGAGTGTATCGGCATTACCAAAGCCACCTGCCTTCGTTACGACGGGAAGACCATCCCAGCGTCCTCCCTGGAGCAGACTAATCGGTATCCCCGGCGCGGCTTCCCGCCGGACTTCTAAGCTTGCTGCGCCCAGCGCAACGCAAGTAGCCCGCGCCGTGTCGCCGCCGGTCAGCACGAGGGCCGAAGGCGGCACATCGCTCAGCGCCCGCTCGACAGCCTGTCCTAACGCCCGGACCAGATGCTCGGTTGCGCCCACGCGTTCGGTTTCGGAGATCTGTCGGAAGCTCTCTAGGTCCTGCTCGACGTGGTGAGGATCGACCAGGGTAAGCACGACCACGCGGTTCTCGCGGAGCAAGCGTACCAATCGGCCGGCCACCATCTGAGTCGCTCGCGACGCGTCGCGGAAGACATCATCGGGGCGTAGCTGGGCGAGCTGGACGTCATTGGTGAGGAGACGCTGGACCTGGGTAATGCTCGATGGGTTAACTGTTCCCGCGACAACCAAAATCGGCCCATCGTCGATGGTAAATGCCCCTAGCCGCCGAGAAGGGCGATGCAAAGAGCCAACGAGCCATTCCGCGAGGCCAGCCGAGCCGACCGGGAGAATCACGTTCTCAGATTGCTGGATTGCCTCGCCCAGACGACGCAAATCATCCGGCGTTTCGGCGTCGGCGATGACCATTTGAATGCCATCACCGATTGCTGCCTTGAGGACCTCGCGGATAGCGGCCGGCTCCTGACGAACGATGCGTAGCGGAAGCGGAATGAGGCCCATCTCGGTCTGGCGACGTAGGATTGTTTCGAGAGAGGCAGTGGTGGCTGGCCAGAGCGGGTCACGCGCAAACTCGGATTGGTCGAGTGGCTTGCCCCGCACCAGAATGTGGCCATCCCGGATCGTTCTCCCCAGCTCGGGAAAGGCAGGACAGATCACCGCGAGATCTGCGCCGAGTGCATCAAGGAAGCCTTCGGTCTCCGTTCCGACATTCCCCCGGGCAGTCGAATCGATTTTCTTGTAGAAGTGCCGCGCGCCGAAAGCCTGAAGAGCTCGGCCAGCAGCGATTGCGCGCCGGCGTGCTTCGCTCGGTGTCCTGGCTCGAGAGTCCGTATCGAAGACGAGCACGTCGCAAGGCGGATTGTCCAGCCAGTTGAAGCACACACAGGTTCGATGCCCGAATTTGGCGAATTGAAGTCCGGTGTCGGTTGCCCCGGTTAGATCATCCGCGAGAATTCCTAGCTCTGGCGCCACCGCGACTCCCTGCATTTCCGGTTAGTCGGATTGTACACGGCCGAATCGGGATCGAGCAAACCGGATCGAGGGCGGCTCGTCTCAAATCGGCAATGTCGGCCAAGCGATCCTCTTTCGGTGCTGACTGTGCCACGGCGCCTCCTCGTCGCTTCTTAAATCCTGAATCCTGCAGCCACGATTTGTCATTCCGAGAGCCGCGGAAAATACACCGTCACGAAAATGAAGTGATATAATGGCGACCTATGACCACTCCCAGGCGTGTATCGGCAAGGACCAATCCGCTTATTCGCTACAGTCGGGCCTACCGTCGCGAAGGCGGTGCGCTCAGTTGGGTCGGTATCGTCGTTGTCGGTGCGATGCTGGCGACCACCTTCTTCGTGAGCGTAGTGCTGCTGGCCGTATTCGGGTTCGGTATTACCTCGGACATCTATCGTTCCATGACTCGGAATCTCCCCTCGGTTGATCAGGTCTTTTCCAAGAGTGTTTTCCAATCGACGCTGATCTACGACCGGAAAGGGCGCCTCCTCTACGAGATGTTCGATCCCCAGGGCGGGCGGCGGACGCTCGTCAATCTCAAAGACATACCGCCAGTTTTGGTGGATGCGACGCTTGCGACCGAGGACCCGACGTTCTACACGAACCCTGGCATCGATCCACTGTCGATTCTCCGGGCATCCGTTCAAGACGTTGTCCACCGACGCATCGTGTCGGGTGCAAGCACGATTACGCAGCAACTTGTTCGAAACGTCTTAATGACGACCAAGGAGCGAGAAGCCCAAACGATTCAACGGAAAATCGAGGAGGCGATTCTTGCTTACCGGGTGTCCCAGCAGTATAGCAAGGATGAGATTCTTCAGCGGTACCTGAATGAGATTAATTACGGTAATCTGTCGTATGGGGTCGAAGCCGCGAGCGAAGGCTATTTCGATAAGCCGGTGCAACAACTGACGCTACCCGAAGCGGCGCTCATCGCGGGATTACCTCAGGCACCGGCCCTGTATGATCCCTACCAGCATCCTCAGGCGGCTAAGGCGCGTCAGCTCGAGGTGCTCGGGCTCATGGTGAAGCACGGCTACATTACCAAGGCGCAGGCGGATGCCGCGGCCAGCGTTCCCCTTCACTATCATTCTGCACCAACGCAAATGGAGGCACCTCACTTCGTCATGTACGTGCGAAGCCTCCTGGAGCAGCAGTTTAGTCGCCAGCAGATTTACGATGGTGGTCTCCGCGTTTATACCTCGATCGATCTCGACGTTCAGAATCAGGCGCAGCAGATCGTTCAGCAGCGTCTGGCGTCGCTGAAGGCCGACAACGCGAACAATGGTGCGCTCGTGGCGATTGACCCAAGAACGGGTGAGATCCTGGCGATGGTCGGGAGTGCCAACTTTTGGGACGATGCGATTCAAGGGCAGATCAATATGGCGCTGACTCAGCGTCAACCCGGTTCAACGCTAAAACCCTTCACCTACCTGTACGCTTTTGGGCATCACCTCGCGGCTCCCGCGACGATTCTTCAAGATTCGCCGATTCAATACTCGATGGGTGCGGGGCAACCTCCCTATCGGCCACACGATGCCGACAACAAGTTTCGGGGACCGGTCACGGTTCGCCGAGCGCTGGCGAACTCGCTTAACGTGCCGGCCGTCGAAATGCTCAATCGTATCGGCGTGAACTCACTGCTTCAGACGCTGCACCTATTTGGGATCACGACGCTCAATAAGCCGCCGGGCTACTATGGTTTAGCACTTACCCTGGGGGGCGGTCGCGTGCGGCTGCTCGACTTGACCTACGCGTACGCGACCCTGGCAAATGGCGGCGTTCAGATTGGCCAGCCGGTCGCGAATCCCCCGGCGGGGCAGAGCCACGATGCTCCCGTGGCGATTCTGAAAGTGACCGATGCCAATGGTAAGACGCTCTATGACTATCACCCACCAAAGGGTACTCGTCTGGCGAGCGCGCAGGCGACGTGGCTTATCACGAATATTCTTTCAGACGACGCGGCTCGAGCCGAGACATTTGGTCAGCACTCCTACCTTCAGCTGAGCCGTCCGGCGGCCGTAAAAACGGGAACAACCGAGCAGTTTCAGGACTCGTGGACGATTGGGTATACTCCGCAAGTCGTCGTTGGGGTGTGGGTCGGTAATGCGAATGACCAACCCATGAAGAACGTCTTTGGCGCTCGCGGAGCCGGCTTGATTTGGCACGAGTTCATGGATTCCTATCTAAAGACGAAGCCCGTTCTTCAATTCGTTCGTCCTCCGGGTCTGGTGCGCGCGACCGTGGACGCGCAAACTGGGCTGCGTCCCGTCCCCGGACGTTCGACGGTGACTGACTGGTTCATCCAGGGAACACTGCCGACCGAGTCCGCGCCACTTCCAACGCCAACGCCGGCACCGCCAACACCAACACCGATACCAGTGACGCCTACGGCAACGCCCAGGCCGACACCGGTCGTGGTTCCGGTTCGGGCGACGCCCGTCACGGTTCCGAATAATCCGAACGAGGTCATCGTACCAAGCTTTATTGGTATGCCCGAAGCAGACGCACAGCGGTTGATCAACCAATCTGGCTTGATGACGACCTACGTGAACTACCAGACAGTTAACGACGTGCCGGATCGTAGCTATTTCCTATCAGTTCGCCCCGGGGCAGTTCTCAGTCAGCTTCCGCAACCCGGAACGAGAGTGCCACGTGGAACGCGAGTTTTCCTCGCGGTTCGCAAAAAATAGCTGTCCGGGTACGCCCAGATCCGATGACCCACCGAGCGTTGGGGGATTATTCCTACAGTCGTAGTTTGTCATGCTGAGGCGCGTAGCGCCGAAGAATCTCTCATTGCGACAGGAGATTCTTCCTGCCGCCCTTCGGTCGCTCAGCAACTGTCTTGAAAGTCAAGGGGGAAAATCATGTGGTTGCTCCCGTGGGAAGGCGGAAACGCTCGTGATTCTTGACCATCGCGTTGAGGATCAGCAGCAGCTTGTGCATGCAGGCA
>JAMCQI010000074.1:0-20753 GCA_023381515.1 Chloroflexota bacterium
GTGGAACTAGAGGAGCGAGCAGTCGCGCGCCGCTTCTAGCATCGCCGTGATATTAGCCGACTTGGCGTCGGCCTGGATGTTGTTGGTGGCGCTCACCACGTAGCCGTCGGGTCCCAGCGCCGCCACCATGGCCCCCACGGTGGCCCTCACTTCTTCGGGTGTGGCACAGGGCAGCACCGTGGCCACGTCAATGCCGCCCCAGAAGCACAAGTCGCGCCCGAACTCGCGCTTCAGGCGTATCGGATCCATGCCGGCCGCCGAGACCTGCACCGGGTTCAGCACGTCCACGCCGATCTCAATGAGATCGCCGATGAGCGGGTAGACCGCGCCGCAAGTGTGGTAGACCACCGGCGCGCGGGTTCGGCTGTGCACCAGGTCCAGGTAGCGACGCTGTCGCGGCTTGATGAGGCGGCGATACAGGGCGGGCGACATCAGCGGGCGGTCGTTGGCGGCCAGGTCGTCCGCGAACATGACCACGTCCACCAGGTCGCCCGCCTCATCCAGCATCCGGGCGGTGATCGCCAGATGGATGTCCAGGATGCAATCCAGCAGCGCCTCGGCCAGCGCGCGATCGGCCAGCATATCCATCATCAGGTTGGCCATGCCACGCAGGAAGGTGGCCTGGTGGAGCATTCCGACGGGCAGCCCCAGCAGCACCGCGTAGTCCATGGTCCTCGCCCGCTGCGCCTCCTCGCGCAGGCCATCCACGTAGCCCGGGTCGCCGGGATCGGGCCAGGGGTAGCACGCCAGCGCCGACAGCGAGCACTCTGCCGCCAGGGGCTCGTGGCTCACATAGTAGTGGCCGCCCTGAGGCCGGCTGCGAACCACCCCCCACTCGTCCCGGTAAGACCCGTCGGCGAAGAGCTGCTCCGGCGGGTTCCGAGGTCCCCGCGGCAGGATCGGCCAGGTGTCAATGCCGAAGCGCCGTCGCAGCGGCTCATCCACCCAGGCGATCTGAGACCGGCGGCTGGCGACGACGGTCGGCGTATCCAGCCCCAGGCTGGCCTTCCATGCGTCATAGGCCGCCACATTGACGCCGGTGGCATAGCTGCCGCCCACGTCCACGGGGATGCGGTCGGGCACGCCGTGGCGCAGGGCAGTGAGAACTCGTTCGCGATGGGTGAGGGTGGGCATGGTGGAATTATATCACATAGGGCCGTTGGAGACAAGCGGAGGCCGGTATGCTGACCCTGGCGCGCCCTCTGCCGCCGCGGCCCTTCTGCTCGCCATTGACGGCCGCGCCAAAACGATGTATGTATGATGGAGCCCTCAATGCCCAGTGCCCGGTGCCCGGAGCCACAACAGGCGGGAGACACCGCAATGGACGAGCGCAAAGCCGCCGCGTTGCGCGGGCTTTTCGGTCCGAGCAGCAGCATTCTGCTGGCGTGCTAACTCATTTCGCCCTCAAAATCCGCAAAGAGCGGAGCACCTTTCGGCGCGAGCACCGCGACGCGTTTTCCGGTTTTCGCCTGCGCCAAACCGCACTCAGCGTCGCTGACGGAAATGCGCGAGCGGGGAAGGAGATTCAGATTGGTTGATTCCAAATTGGACATGAGGATTCTCCGCTTTCGTACGCACCATGCAATACGCACTACCTGATACGTGTTCCGTGGTGCGTATAGCGTATCAGAGCCTATACGCCTTTTTCGCAAGCCGGTACGCGGTGTCCTGAATCATCTCCCCCGCGTCGTCCATATCGACGATGCCGCGCGCGACCAAGCTAGCAATCCAATTCGCGTCGACGCGCCGCGACAGATCGTGGCGCGCGGGAATCGATGGAAAGGCACGCGTGTCGTCGTTGAAACCGACCGTGTTGGCAAGTCCAGCGGTTTCCGTGATCTGCTCGCGATAGCGCGCCATACCGTTGATACTGTCGTAAAACCACCACGGTGGACCCAACTTGATCGCCGGATAATGTCCGGCGAGCGGCGCGAGTTCGCGCGAGTACGTTGTCTCGTCGAGCGTGAACAGGATGAGCGTCAGGCGCGGGTCGTTGCCGAATTTGCTCAGCAACGCGTGTAGGTTGCGCGTGAATTCGCCCTGAACTGGAATGTCCGCGCCCTTGTCCGCGCCAAACCGCTCAAAGACGAACGGATTGTGGTTGCGGAACGAGCCGGAGTGGAACTGCATCACCAAACCGTCCTCGACGCTCATCCGCGCCATTTCGATCAACATATTCCCGGTAAATCGCGTCGCGTCTTCCGCCGACGCATTACCGCACAGCGCACGCAGGAAGATCGTGTCCGCCTCCGCGTCTGATAACTCAGCAGTGTACGCGGTCAGCGCGGCGTGGTCGGTCGCGGTCGCGCCCATCGATTTGAAGAACGCGCGGCGTTGTTCCAGTGCCTGGATGAATGAGCGATAATCCTTGACCGTGATACCGCTGACCGCGCTCAGCGTGTCAATGTTCTCGCGCCAGTCGCGCGCGTAGATGTTGACGACCGCATCGGGGCGAAATGTCGGAATGACGCGCGCGTTCCAGCCCGACGTGCGGATCGCGCGGTGATGTTCCAGCGAGTCCGTCGCCGCGTCAGTCGTGCTGAGAACTTCGATATTGAACCGCTCGAACAGCGCGCGCGGGCGGAATTCCGGCGTCGTGAGTTTTGCGGCGATCTGATCGTAGATGCGCTGTGCCGATTCGCCGGTCAGTTTCTCTTCTACGCCGAAGATTGAAACGAGTTCCTCTCTGAGCCAGACGCCGGTTGGCGTGCCACGGAAGAGAGAAAAGTTGTCGGCAAACGCCTGCCAGATTTTGCGATGATCGCGCTCAACGTCGCCATTGTCACGTCGCGGGATGCCGAGTTTTTCGAGCGGGATGCCCTGCGAGTACAGCATCCGGAAGACATAGTGATCCGGGATGATGAGCAGGTCTGCCGGCGAGCCGAACGAATACTCCGGATCAGAAAACATGCGCGGATCGACGTGACCGTGCGGGCAGATCAGCGGCAGATTCTTGACGCGGTTGTAGAGATGCAGCGCCATTTCTTTTTGGCGCGGGTCGCGATCGGTATAGCAGTCGGCGGAAAGTGGGATTTTGGGCATCAACGCCTCCAGATCAATTCTTGTTTTCCAAATCGGCAGTTGTGGTAAGGGCGAAGCATTCGCCAAGACAATTCTGTAAGCAGGCGAGTTGAAATAAAGCGACGAATCGTCAGGAAAAGCGATCGGCGCGAATGCTTCGCCCCTATGCGCCGTACTTTCGATAACGCTCAATTTACTTCGAACATCGCCTAAATGTTATCGTCCGGTGTTCCGGCATCCATGTTGATGCAGCACACGCCGACGCGGTCGAGTGTGACCGCCGCGCGCAGCAAGTTCTCAGCGTCTTGTTCGATCTCGCATGGAGTGCACGTAAGCATTCGCACCGGGCTGAGCCGCGGATTCAGGAAAACGTCCGGCAACGCTTCGCGGCATCGCGCGACAGCCGGCCCCAACCCACCTCCAGGTATAGGACTGATTGACCTCCAACACCTCTACATGACGGGGGACGGTTTCAAACTCCGCACCTGGGCGAATCCCAATAGACGGAAGCATTGCAAGTGCGATCAGAAAGGCAAAAAACCCGAAGAATGGGGCTACTGTGAACGCTATTATCGCGACCCCACCGCGCGCTGAGGAGGCTACGATAGTTATCATGTTTGAACGTGACGGCGTACTGGTCAATCAGTTCGCGATAATCTCCCATTATGAATGTCGGTAGACTGATCAGGCGCGGGAAGATTGTTTCCGCATTTGGAAAGTCGCCGGGCTTATAGCGACGCGTTTCGGTCGTGACACGCGACAACTGTACGGACAGGGCTGTCCGTACAAGTTGTATCCATGGAAAACTGGCTCGGAGTGCAGTAGTTTGTACCGCTCCGTCGTGGCTTCTACGCCTTCTGCGCGCAATGCCGCAATGAATTCCTCTTTGCTCAAGCCGCCAAATCGTTCCGCATAGTATTGCACGCGGTAGCCGTACCATCCGCCGCGTGTGCAGTCGGGCGCGGTGTACATCGGCGCGATGCCGTCAATCTCCTGTACTAGCCGAAAACTTCAGCTGTCTTCACAATCACTCTCAAGGGCCCTCATTCAAAAGAAGCGTCTCCGGTTTTTCTCGGGGATGAGAATTCCAGCCATGACAGGTGGACGGAATTGGGTGAGGTCAATCGTTTGCCGCGAGAATCTGGGCGTGGTGGGGATGATTCTTCCAATCAATCTTTTGAATTTCCGCCAACACCTGTTCGTGCAGCCGCTCGTTTGCCGTGCAAAGGATGAAATAGCGCTTGCGAATATTGTCCTCAAAGCGCACCGGCTGGCCGTCAAAATCGGTAACGACGGCTCCGGACGCCCAGGCGATCGGCAAAGAAGAGAAATTCTCCGTGTGACTCTCCTCGGGTGCGAAGTAAATATCTATGCTGCCGGATGCCACATTGGCAAAACCTGCGGGACCACCGTTTGGGACGACAAAGCGAGTCTGGGCAAATAGGGTTTTCCAGATTTCGCAAGCCGGATAGAGACGTGGAATCTTCATCAGATAGGTTTCCAGGAACGCGTCGCGCAGAGCGGTGGTGCGCCCCGGGTGCAATGGCGCGATCTGAATCAACTCCTCGCCGCTAAAGACCGCGGTGAAAGCGTGCGTGGCGTTGGAAAACTCGACGCTTGCGTTGTGAACGTCGCAGACGGCCGCGGCGAGGGGGGTGCCATCGGCGGCATAGATGGCGAGCGCGGTGCACCAGAAAACGGGAATACCGTGCTGGTAGAGGAGTGAGCCGTCAAACGGATCCGAGACGATGTAGTAGAGTGGGCGACCCTTCGCTGGCACGCGCGCGACTTCTTCGCTCAAGATGACGGCCGTACTGCCGTACACCTGGTGTATCCGCTCGAGATAATAGCGCTCCGCGACCTGGTCAACGGCAAGCGTCTCGGCATCCCAAGAGCGGTACTCTCCATTTCGCACCGCCACAACCCGTATTCCGGCTTGCCCGAGGTCTGCAATCTTTTCCTGAGCGCCGCGAACTGCCGCGAGAACGAACGCGGCGTACTCACCAAAAGCCGACGCCCATTTGTTGCGTCGCGATTCGAACAATTCACTATCTGCGTCAATGCTTAGCATGATTAGCTCATCCCCCCAGTTTCCCTAGAATTGTCTACGCGGCGCGCACCCTGCAACCGGCGGATCAAGTACTGATGCCCGAAGAGGGCTGCCGCATTAAGTTAAGAAATGGTTTAGAGGACATGGTTTGTTGGCCTTTCAATCAAACATTTGCATTCACGAAGCATCACAATCCAGCTTCAGCGAATCCTGCCGCAAGAGCCCAAGTCGCTCCAACTCGACCTGTAATTGGTCAGACGATTTGTACTGAATCGAATGAAAGCCCAGCCGGCACGCCATGCCGGCATTCTCCTCCGAGTCGTCAATGAACACGCACTCCGCTGCCGTCTGCTGGATTCTTTCCAATAGTAAGTGGTAAATCCGCGGATCGGGCTTGATCATGTTCACTTCGCCCGAGATGACGACATCATCGAGTTGATCCAAGAACGCGTACCTGGAACGGACGAGCAGGTATTTTTCTTTCGACAAGTTGCTCAATCCGTATACTGAATAACCGGCTTGCTTGAGGTTTTGCATAATATTCACGGTGGTTTGGATCGGCCCAAGAATTGATTCTTCCCAACGCAGGTCAAAGGCCTTGATCAAATCCGCGTACTGGGGAAACCGCCGGCTCAATTCAGCCACCCCATCGGCAAAGGAACGCCCGCGATCCAGCTCCAAGTTCCAAGCCGCGAACCCGGTTTCATTAAGAAATCGTTCTGTTGCTTCCCCGTCGCCATTGAACAACTTGAGATAAAGATGGCGCGGATTCCAATCGAGGAGGACGCCGCCGATATCGAACACGATCGCATGGAGATGATTGGCTGTGTGTGTCATTGAACTATTTTGTTGATTCGGCCAACCATCGCTCAAACCAGACAAACGCCTTGCGCCTGCCCACACGATGACCCCCTGAAAAATAATCCGCAGCGAGATGATCGGGACGATTCAACAATGCGTACACGCGCGCGAGTTCATCGTACGCTTGCTGGACGCCTTCAATCGGAAAGATGTCATCCTGGATTCCACTTTCGATCAGCACAGGGCGTGGCGCGATCAATCCCGCAATGTCCGACATCTCGGCGTAACGCAATATTCCCGGAATGTAATTGTCAGCGCAATGTTCGATGGACAAGATGGATGCGCGATATGTGCAGAACGCGCTTTCGAGCACGACCGCGCCGATACGTTCGTCAAGCGCGGACGCGTACAGCGTCGTCGTGCCACCGCCGGACCAACCGATGCAACCGATTTTGTCCGCGAGGGGTTCGGGTCGCGTGCGAATGTAATCAATTGTCCGCATCACGTCCCACACGCGCAACCCCGCCATCGTTCGCCCCAGCATAAAACTCGTGAGCGTCGTCAGCGTACACGATTTAGCGCGCCGCCCCACCTGTGTGCGGTACGCGCGATTCGCTTCGAGCCGTTCGCCGAGCGCGCGCTGAACGGGCGCAAAGACGATAAAGCCGCGCCGTGCAAGTTGCCGCGCATAATCCCAGTTATCAGCACGGATCAGGGCGCGTTCTTTTTCATTTCGCGCCAAGCCGAGTAACAAGCGCGTGCCATCCGTGCCGTGTCCGTGCATTGCGATCACGGCACGGTACTTCGCGGGCGACGCGACCTGCTGTGGAATCAACACATAGCACGGCACCGCGACGCCGGGCTCGGAATGGAAAATGACCTTCTCGCGGCGATACTCTTTTTCTTCGACGACCTCGACGACGCGCGGCGCAAGATCGCAGCGTTCGTCGGGGAATCCGCCGAGCAACTCGATGAGTTTTGCGCGCAGTGCCTCGCGCCACGCGCGCCACTCGTCTTGCGTCTGCGCGTGAAACGCGAGTTGGCGCGGCTGGCTCTCGTACTGTTGCCACAGGTAGGACATGGTAGAGAGATGGTCTGGTGGGATAGGGTTGGGCTTCATATCACAATATCTGCTCGGCGTGTTCCCCCAGGAAGCGGTACATCAAGAACAACGGCACGAACGTCGCGGTGATCAGGATCATCGACAGCGCGGACGCGTTGCCAAACTGGTTGGAGAAAACGTTGTTGAAGATTTGGACCGTCATCGTGGAGAACGGACCATAGTACAGCAGAATCGTCGAACTCAATTCGCTGATCGTCATGACCCACGTCATAATCCCGCCCGCAAGAATCGCGGGAGCCATCAGCGGCACGACGACGCGCGCGAACGTCCGCATCGGCGGCACACCCAGATTGACCGACGCTTCCTCTATGCTCGCGTCAATCTGCTGCAACATCGCGACGCACGCGCGCACCGCGTAAGGCAAACGGCGGACGACGTACGAAACGACGAGAATCATCCACGTGCCGGTGAGCAAAAGCGGCGGCTGATTGAAGACGATGATGAATCCGACTGCGAGGACCGTGCCCGGAATCGCCATCGGCAGATTCACGAGCGAGTCGAGCAAGCCGCGCATACGCGTCTTGCCGCGCACCAAGATGTAGGCGATGAACATCGCGAGCACAATGCCAATGGACGCCGAGAGTGTCGCGAGGAAGAAGGTGTTCGTGATCGCCGTCGGCACGTTGTAGAGGATGCGCTCGTAATTGGCAAGCGAAAAGTCCAGGGTGAGTAGCGAGCCGCGTCCTTTGGTGAACGAGGAGAAAAAGATGATGACGATTGGCAAAAGAGACACAAAAATCACGAGGCAAGCGAAAGCGGTCATCAGCACGCCGGACACGCCGTGCGGCTCCCGTGTCTCGAGTGGGCGCACACATTGGACATTGTAACTCATCTTGGCGGCAAAGTACCGTTGCAGGGTCAGTGCGAGCAAACAGATCAGGATCAGGATGACGCTCATCGCGCTCGCCATTGTCGGATTGCCGCCCATTTCGTTGATAAACTCGCCGTAAATTTGCGTCGGCAGAACGCGGAAACTTTCGCCGATAATCATCGGTGTGCCAAAGTCGGCAACAATTGTCATAAACGCCAAGAGAACGCCGGCGGTGATGGACGGGAACAAGATCGGCAAGAGGACGGTGAAAAACGTTTTGACTTCGCCCGAACCCAGGTTGCGCGCGGCATCTTCGATGGACTGATCAATCGAGCGAATCGCGGACGAGACGACGAGAAAAACAAACGGAAAGTGCGTGATCGTAAAGACAAAGATCAAACCACCTGGACCGTAAATAGAAGGGGCTTGGATGTCAAAATTCTCCAGGAACTGGTTCAGCAGACCCGCGCGCCCCAGCATCACGACCCACGCGTACGCGCCGATGAACGGCGGCGAAAGCAACGTCATGACGACTGCCGATCGGATAAGCGCGCGACCGGGGATCGTGTACCGCGTGACGACGTAGGCAAGCGGCACGCCAATCAAAAGCGAGCCGATGGTCGCCGGAATCGAAACAAGCAAGCTGTTCGTCAGACTGTTCGAATAGTATGGTTGCGTGAAAAACTTGCGATAGCCATCCAACAGATCGCCGGCCTTGGACGTGAGACTCTGTTGAAAAACCGCGAGCAAGGGATAGACGAGAAACAACAAGAGGAGCGCAAATGCGCCGACCGTGACAAGATTCCAAAAGCTCAGGTTTCGCCAATAACGCGAGATGTTCGTCCGACGCAAGGGACGTGCTTCAGTTGCCACTTCCGCCTCCTTCAAACGCCAACACGCGAGCAGGGTCGCACACCAATTGCACCCGATCACCGGGTTGCCGAAGCAGTGCTTGCTCCGGGTCGTGATCTTCGACGAGCAAGGTCGCGCCATTTTCGAGGCGGACCAAATAGCGAATCACCGAACCGCCAAAGGTCATGTCGCTGATTTGCCCTTGCGCGCAGTTGAGGGATGCTTCGCGGCCCATTGTGTTGGCATTTGCAAACGCAAGCGACTCTGGTCGTATGGCAACTTTGAACTTGTCGCCGCTGGGGCGCCCTGGCATCGGTGCTTGCCAGTGCGATCCGATGCCGGCGTCGAACGACGCGCGTTGTGTGCCTGCGTCGTACTGGACGAGGCGCGCGTCGAGAAAATTCGTCGCGCCGACGAAATCGGCAACGAATTGATTTGCCGGCTTGACGTATACCTCCACGGGTTTGCCGATTTGCTGAACCACGCCCGCGTCCATCACTGCGATGCGATCGGAAATCGCGAGCGCCTCTTCCTGATCGTGCGTCACGTAAATCGTCGTAATGCCGACCTTGCGCTGCAGTGCGCGAATGTCGCCGCGCATCGCCACGCGCAATTTCGCGTCCAGGTTCGAGAGCGGCTCGTCCATCAGTAGGACGCGTGGCTCGATCACCATCGCGCGCCCGATAACGACGCGCTGTTGCTGCCCGCCGGATAACTCGCGCGGCATCCGGCGTTCCAATCCGTCGAGACGCACGAGATGCACCGCGTCCGCCACCTTGTTTTCGATTTCTTGTCGCGAGAATTTTCGGTTCTTCAATCCATACGCGATATTGTCGAAGACATTCAGATGCGGAAAGATGGCGTAATTCTGAAACACCATACCGGTGTTGCGTTTGTGCGCCGGGGTGCCGTCAATACATTCGCCATTGAAATAAATCGCGCCGCTATCCTGGGTTAGAAAACCAGCAATCGTCCGCAGCAGGGTCGTCTTGCCGCAACCGCTGGGACCAAGCAACGTAAAAAACTCGCTCTGTTCGATGACGAGGTTGACGCCTCTAAGCACGCTGACGTTGCCATATCGTTTGACGATGTTTTCAATTTTGACCTGGGTCATAGACTTCTCCCAATCTCGCGCGGGGCGAAGAGCGAGGGGCGAGAAAAATCCCGCACCCCCTGCCCCTCGACACCCGTTATGCTACTTGTTATACTTGACCATCAGATCCTGATACTTCTTGAGATTCGCGTCGCGATTGTCTGCCGCCCATTTCAGATCGTACTCGACGGTCTTGATGTCTTTCGCTAGTGGCACACCCGCCGGCAAAGTCACATCCGATCGCACGGCGCGGCGACCATAGTACTTGGCGATCAACGCCTTTTGGAAATCCGCCGAGACCGAAAAGTCAAGGAACGCTTTCGCGGCGTTCGGGTGCTGCGCGCCTTTGATCAACGCGGCAACGTCGAAGAGGACGCCCGTGCCATCGGTCGGGTAGACGACGCCTGCGGTCGCGTTGGCTCCGACCGCGTATGTGTACGCGCCTTGCTCAAACGCCAAACCGAGCGAATTCTCGCCCGTACCCACTTGGAGATAGACCGCGCTGGATTTGGGGACAATCACCAGGTTCTGGATCAATTTCTCTTCAAACTCCCAGCCCTTATCTTTGTTCGCGAGCAAGCGCGTGACCAAGGATTGGTACGACGAAGACGATTTGGACGGATCGGCATTCACGATCTTGCCCTTCCACTTGGGATCCAGCAAGTCTGCCCATTTCTTCGGCACATCGGCGGCGGGCACGAGCTTCTTGTTGTACATGATCGTCGCGCTCGAGATGCCGGTGCAAGGCACCAATAGATTGGTTTTATCCGTCGCTTCGGGAAGGAGCTTATCCGCTTCCTTCAGTTTGTACGGTTCGAACAAGTCTGGCATCGCGCTGATGGTATCGGGACCCACACTCCACAGCACATCGCCGAGGGGACGCGCTTTTTCGGCATTGATGCGTGCCAAGAGTTCGCCCGAACCGGCGGTGACGGTCGAGACCTTGATGCCCGTTTTGTCCTGGAACGATTTCGCCGCGAAATCAATCATGTCTTGATCGGCGGCGGAGTACAGAACCATTTCTTTTTCCAACACGACTTCAGTTGGTTTCGGCGCTTCAGTTAACTTCGGCGCAGAGGTTGGAACGGGGGTTGGCGCTGGTGCGCACGCAGTGACAACACCCACCACGAGCGCGATCACGAAGGTCAAACGAATGATGTTCTTCATCTTTCTCCTCCTTGAAAATTAGATGCTAGTTTCGAACAACAATTGGTCAAACCATCTTGAGTCCGGGGTTCGGTTCCATCACCTCCTTGATCAAGGAATCGAACTTACTGCGCCGTCACGAATTGTTTGAGCCACTGGATCATCGTGCTGGCTTTCTCCGACGAGTCGGCTTCAGCCGAAAAGCGCAGTAAAGGTTCGGTGCCAGAGAAACGGACCAACGCCCAGTTATCATTTCCCAAGTACAATTTCGTGCCGTCCATATGAGAGACCTTGATCACCGGATAAGGTCCAATATGATTGAGCGGAGCTTCATTCAATCGCCGTGGAATTGCGACGCGCATTTCCGAGGTAGATGGAATTCCTTCCTCAACATAGTATAGTCGCCCGGTGATTTCATAAACTTGCTTGCGCAATTCCGAGATACGCTTGCCCGTACGCGCCAACATCTCCACGACCAATGCCGAAGCGAAGATGCCATCCTTCCCCAAGATATGTCCCCGGATTGTCAGCCCACCGCTCGATTCTCCACCGAGGAGCGCGTTGTGCGCGACCATCGTAGCGGCAATGTGTTTAAAGCCGACTGGTACTTCGTAACATTGTTCGTCGTAATGCGCGGCAAGCCGGTCGAGCAAATGCGTGGTGGCGAGATTACGCACGACGCCACCGCGCGCGCCGCGCACTTCGTGCAGATACCAATACAACAAAAGTAGAATATCATTGATCGGGACGTATTCGCCCTGCTCGTCCACAATCGCGATGCGATCCGCATCGCCATCAGTTGCCAAGCCGAGATCGTAGCGATCTTCCTTCACGTGCGTGATCAATAGCCGCAACGCTTCTAAATTGGGAGCGGGTGAGCGTCCGCCGAACAAAGGATTGCGGCGCTCGTGAATAAAGGTCACACGACAACGCGCTTCGGTGAGGATCGTACCCAGGGTCAGTTGTCCCACACCGTACATTGGGTCCACAATCACTTTGAGCCCAGCCTTGCGAATCGCTTCGAGATCGATCAACGACTCGACCGCGTCAACGTATTCGTTTGTAAAATCCCGTCGACGGACGATGCCGGCATCCAAAGCCAGGTCGAGATCAATTTTGATTACCTGATCCAGGGTCAACTGATTGGTCTCGATTTCAATTTGGCGCGTTTCCTCATCCAGCAACAGCGAGCCGTCGCCGCGAAAGACCTTGAGTCCATTCCATTCAGGCGGGTTGTGACTTGCCGAAAACGCAAGACCGAAAGCCGCGTCTTGGAGTACCGTGGCGTAAGTGATGAGCGGCGTCGGCGCATCTTCGGAAAGCAAGATTGCCGGGATATTGTTCCCGGCAAAAACCTCCGCCGCGGCTTGAGCGGCGCGGTCGGAAAGAAAACGGCGATCAAAACCGATCAACACTCCGCGCTTTTCTTCTCCGCGCCGCGTAATCTCGTTGGACAACGCCTGGCTCAATCGCCGGACATTGTGCAACGTAAAGCCCTCGCCGATCACAGCACGCCAGCCGCCAGTGCCAAACGAGACCTGGTTTTGCTCCTCCTCACGGTGCGGACGGAAGAGTCGTTTCTGCAAGATAACTTCTGCTTGCGTCAAGTCGTCGTACGTGTTGATGCCCTGCGCCTCGTCTTGGTCGTAGATTTGGTAACTCTCTACATGTAGACCCGAGTGGATGAGGTGATGCACACAATCGGTCAGCCGATACTCGCCGTAGAGAGAAGGCGCTAGTCTTTTCAAAGCAGAGAAAAGCGATTCCGCATCAACGACATACGCGCCGACATTCAATTCGCGAATCTCACGTACTCGTGGCGATGCTTCCGTCTCTTCGATAATGTCAACGATCTGACTGTCTGCATCGCGGATGATGCGTCCGTAAGGGAGCGCGCGATCAACGACGGCAGTCAGCAGAGTCAGATGCGCCTTCCGGAGATAATGGCGATTCAACAGCCCACGGATCGAGGCAGGCCGAAAGAGCGGTGTATCGCCGTAGAGAATCAGCACGTTGCCGCGAAAATCTCTGAGGTATGGGTCAACTTGCAAAACGGCGTGTCCCGTGCCAAGTTGTTCGGGTTGAACGACATAGTGATAGTTCGCGCCCAAGTGTGCCCGAACTTGTTCCTGCAAGCATCCGACGACAATGTAGAGCGCATTGGGCGACGCAACCTGGAGCGCGTTCTCGACGACGCAATCAATGAGCTTGCGGTTGCCCAGGTTTTGGAGCGCCATCGGCTGAACATCCGCCGCGACGGCGCCTTTCCCGCCCGCCAGGATGACGACTTTCAGTTCTGGATTCAGGGTCCATTCTGGATTTGCCACGATACGACCTTTCATCTTTTTCGATTTTGAGATGACTTGTGAGGCATCCACCCTCAAGGGGACCTTCTATGCGCTCTCGCGCGCCGCATGGCACGAAATTTCTGCGGCGGTCGGCAATCGGCTCAAGCCGATTGCCATTAGCCAGCCGAGTCTGCTCCGCTCGCTTCGCGCCTCGCTAGCCGTGCGTCAGGTGGGCTAATTCAGCCACATCGCCATCCGCTGGCAATATGACCGCGCCAGCGAAATCTCTGGAGGCATACGCTTGGACATTTAGTCGCGCGCTTTCGCTGAGAAAAGCCGGCAAATGAGTGAGATAGACGCGCTCGATGGTGGTGTGGCGGATCATCTGATTGATCTCTTTTGCGCCGGCGTGACTCGGATTCCCTGCCAGTCCGCCGCCGCAATCGTGAATGAGAATTCGAGTGTCGCGAGTCAAATGCGCTCGCGTCGTTTCGCAGACGACGGCGTCTCCACTGAAAACCAGGTTGCCCGCGTCGGCGTGAGTGAGGCACAATCCCAGCGCCGGCATCGCGCCGTGCTTGACGCCAAAGGCACGCCAGACCCAGTCGCCACAATCCAACACGAGCTTCTCTTGAACAACTGGATCAACGCGGACCAGTTCGATTTGAATAGGATTGGATTCAGCGCGCAGACCGAATACGTTGATGAGATTGTCCGCCATGTTCAGAGTCTCACGAAGACCGTGCAGGCGAATGGGCTGGTCGCGCGGAAAATCTTGGCAGAGCCATAGTCCGTGCAAAAGTGAGGGCAGAGCGTACAGGTGATCAACGTGGCTGTGAGTCAGGATCACATCGCTCACGTGATCGAGCCGGCAACCGGCTCGCAGGATGCTTCGGATTGGCGTGCCGTTGCAATCTACCAACACCGCGCGTTGATCGAACTCGCACAGGAGCATGGTGTTCTGTCGTTCGGCAGTCGGTAATGCCTCGCCCGTTCCGAGAAAATGGATCCGCACCGTCCGCACCTCCGCTCAAATGACAAAACGCTCAATGGCTTGCGCGAGTCCGTCCTGCTCGACCGTAGCGGTAACATAATCGCTCGCCGCGCGAGCCGATGGGGTTGCATTCCCCATCGCCACGCCGAGACCAGCCCACGCCAACATATCCGCGTCCGCTTCGCCATCGCCGATTGCCATCACTTGATCGCGGGAGATGCCCAAGTAACGCCCCAACCACTCCAGGCCGCGACTTTTCGCGCAAGTGTAATGCACCATTTCAAGCAACGTCGGATAGGTTTGGATGACGCAAACCTGGTGACTCCACTGTGCGCGCAGTTCCTCACTCAAAGCGGCAGCGATCTCCGAGGGAACGATCACGGAAATCTTTTCGGGAGCACCGTCCAGATGCCCGCCGCCATTGCCGAGGATGTGCTGCGTCATCCCAAGCACTCCACTGCGCGGAGCGATCTGGAGTGGAATGGGCGCATCAGAGTAGAGCGCCGTACCGGCAAAGGCCACTGGCGAAACGCCGCGCGCCCGCGCGTAAGCGATCAGTTCGCGCGCAATCGGTGCCGGGATCGGCTGATGAAAGAGCGGATGCCCATCGGATAGCCGGCAGATCGCCGCGCCATTGTAAATAATGACCGGCGCGTTCAAATTCAGCTCACGCGCAATCGTATGGACGGTGGGGAAACTACGCCCAGTGACGAGGGTGACGATGACACCGCGCTGCATGGCCGTAGCGATGGCGGCGCGTGTGCGTGGCGAGATGATACAATCAGAGCCAAAGAGCGTTTCGTCTATGTCGGTGGCGATGAGGCGATAGGTTCTCGGGATAACACTCATTTGAATCTTCCGGTCCGGTCAAGGTCGATTCCTCTAATAAAGTAGCGGCGCCACCAAAGCACAAAGATAATGTAGGGGCGATTATGTGACAACACGCTTAACGAATACCAGATCTGAGGAAGCTCTTGGCGAATTGTCCTTGCAAGACCATGAGGAAGATCAGCACCGGCGTGGCTACGATTAATGTCCCCGCCGCCAGCAAATCCCACTGCGCACCCTGCTCGGACATCTGGGTCAACAAGGAGAGTCCTACAGTAAGTGGACGACTACGCGGCGTGTTCGTTACGAGCAACGGCCACAGAAACTCGTTCCAGTGATATGTGACGGAGACCACGCTAAAGGCAATGAGCGAAGGACGCGTAATTGGCAAAAAGACATGCCGGAGTATCTGGAGCACATTGGCGCCATCAATACGCGCTGAATCCTCCAATTCGCGCGGGACTTGCTTGAATGATTGGCGCATCAGAAAGGTGCCCAATGCTGAAGTTATGTATGGCGCCATCATCGCCAAATATGTATCATGCCATCTCAGATCAACAATCGTTCGGTAGTTGGGTACCACCAGAACGCTTGCAGGCACCATCAACTGGGTCAGAAAGATCAGAAAAATCACTCCCTTGCCCCAAAACTCCAAACGTGCCAGTGCGAAACCGGCGAGCGACACCGTGATCATCTGAAGAAAAAGCAACCCGAATACGAAAATCACCGTGTTCATGTAATACTGTTGAAAAGGTGCTACTTGCCATGCGGCTACAAAAGCATCGAGCCGCATTTTCGAAAACCAGTTTATCGGCGGTTCTTGGATCAGCACCGGCGTGGGCACAAGCGCGGCGAATATCGCCCACACGAGGGGCACTAACCAAATCAGTCCCACGCTTATCAGCAAGATCCAAGATCGTATTTGCGCCCAAGGAACGTGCCTATTCATAATGCACCCGCCGTTCCAAGAATACGTATTGGATGATCGCCAATGTCAGAAGGACGGCTAACAGCAAGACAGTTACTGCCGACGCCGGCCCGGTCTTGAAGAACTTGAACGCTTGCTCATAGACATAGTACAATGCCATGTTCGTCATGTTGTTTGGTCCGCCAGCGGTCAGCATGAAAATGTGATCGATCAATTGCAGCGCGTTTAGGGTTGCAATGGTGGAAACGAAATATGTAGTTGGTGAAACCAGCGGCCACAAGATATAGCGCAGTTTACTCCAGCGCTCCGCTCCGTCCAGTTTTGCTGCATCCATCACGTCATCCGGCAACGCCTGAAGGCCTGCCAAGTAGAACAGAGCAAAGTAGCCGATCTGCTTCCACACGTAAACTATAAAGATCGCAGGTAAGGCAGTGTTCGGATCACCCAGCCAATTAACACGCGGCAATCCCACTGAGCGCGTAATGGCGTTGAGTAGACCGATCTCCGGCGCGTACAGAAATAACCAGATCGAAGCCACACTCACCATGGGCAACGCGATTGGAGCGAGGAAAGGGAAACGCCAGATGTTCATTCCCCGGATCGGTTCATTGAGCAAGAGTGCGAGCAATAGTCCACCGATCACGGAAACTACGAGTGCCAACGAGACGTAGCATATCGTGTTCGTCAAGACTCTTTGCCCGATCGGGTCAGAGAAAAAGCGCAGGTAATTCGTCAAACCCACCGGTACCCATTCGCGGCCGGCGGGCGCGTGAAAACTCGCCCAGATGACCCAGATGATGGGCCACAACGTGAATACAGCCAATGGGATCAAGGCAGGTAACAAGAACAAGCCGGCAGTGGCAAACTGCCAAAGGGCTTTGACGAATTGAAAATATGCGGGGCGAGCCAGGCTCGCTCGCCCCGCCGTGTCACTTGTGTCAGCAACTACCTCAGTTCCAAGTGAGGGAAGTCTCATGTACCGTCATCCTATTTCTTACAACCCGCTTGCTTCATCAACTCATTGGCACGGGCTTGTAATTCTTTGAGAGCGTCTGCTGGCGTCTTTTGTCCAGTCGCGATTGCCTCAAGTGCAGAGACCATGCCTTTTTTGATCTCCGGACCTTCCAGGGATGATGGAAATTCTTTCAGGGCATATTGGAGTTGGTCACGTGCTGTTGCCGCTTGTGGCACCTTTTGAACATAACTCTTGAGCGGCTCAACCTGCCACGACGACACGCGCGGAGAGATATAACCGCTGTCCAGACTCCACTGTCCCAGTAGTTCAGGCCGCGTCATCCACTGGATAAAGATCCAAGCCGCATCCTGGCGTTCCTTGGGCAGTCCTTTCATAATGTACAAGAGACCACCGCCGGTTGGCGCTCCATAGCCCTTGGGTCCTGCAGGCAGAAATGCCGTACCGACCTTGAATTTGGCATCCTTCAAGATTTGAGTGAGCCCACCCGTGGTATGGTACAGCATCGCCGTTTTCCCTGATGAGAAATCAGCCGGCGCAGTAGCCCACTTGACCACGCCATCCGGCATCACTTTGTGCTTGGTTTGCAGACTGCGGATGAACTCAGCCGCTTGGATCGCTTCAGGACTATCAATGTACAACGTACAAGGATCATCTTCGCTGGTTTGAATGTGTTTGCCGGCTTGAATGGCAAAGGATGAAAAGATCCAATCATCTGTCGGCACTTCAACGCCCCAGCGCGTCACCGTACCACCCGTACTGGTCATGAGTTTCTTGGCATATTCGACCATTTCGTCCCAGTTCTTGGGCGGTTTTTCCGGATCCAAACCGACTTCACTGAAGGTATCCTTGTTGTAATACATCACTGGCGTGGAACGCTGGAAAGAAATGCCCCAGATTTTGCCTTGCGAGGTTGTGTTGAACATAAACGGCTTGAAAAAGTCGTTCATGTCAATTCCTTGCTTACCATTGATGTACTCATCCAGCGGAATGATGGCGTCCATGTTCCGCAGAGTGTACAAGTCGGTTGAGAGCAAAATGGCAACATCCGGCGGCTGACCCGCTAAAATCGCGGCTTGCGCGCGCGCCATATTCTCGAAATAGCTGCCGGTAAAAATTGCCTCGACTTGAATGTCAGGGTGGCTGGAGTTGAAATCCTTCACGTACCGCTCAATGGCTTGAGCCAGGGGGCCCGTGACAAACACCGGGTAATAGAACTGCAGTTTGACCACTTTCGCTGGCGCACTGGGCTGAGTTGCCGGTACCGTGGCTTGGACGGGCGGTTGTGGTACCGTGGTCGGCTGCGCTGGTGCCGAGCAAGCGGCAAGTACCAACGCAATCAACAGAACGCACGGAAACCATTTGAACGAGCGCATCATCGTGTCCTCCTTTAGGTTATCCGCATCATCCAGATTAACTGACGGAAACTCCCTTTGGAGTCTCATGGTTGTGACATCGGCACATGCGCGAGGTCGGTCCGCTATTTCATTTCTTCTCCTCCTGTAAAATGAATTTGTGTTTCGGTACCCGTTATTTCATTTCTTCTCCTCCTATAAAATGAATTTGTGTTTCGGTACCCTTGCATGATCCGCGAACCGCGCGAATCTCGCGAGATCGCAAGGTTCAGTCCGCGTCCGGTTATCTTCGCGGCGGCGCGGTGGATTGGCGGAGTACGAGTTGCGGAACAAGTCTCGCCGATTCGTCCGGCGAGACTGGCTCGTCGCGCAGAAGATACAAAAGAGTCTTCATCGCGAGCATGCCCATAAGTTGGCGCGGCTGTTCGATGGTCGTGAGCGCCGGAGTCAGAAAGCGTGTGACTTCGATTCCATCGTATCCCACCACGGAGAGGTCATCGGGCACGCGCACGCCGCGCACTTTGAGCGCCTCCAGCGCGCCGATGGCAGTCATATCGTTGTACGAGAACACCGCCGTCGGGGGCTGATCGAGCGCGAGAAGTCTTTCCATTGCCGCCGTACCACCTTCTGGTTCGCTATCGCCGGCGACAATCAGCGCGGGATCCAGCGCGAGGTTCGCTTCGCGCAGGGCGCGCTCGTAACCATTTCGGCGCGGCAAAGTTTGACGCGTGTTCGGCGATCCGCTGATGTACGCAATGCGTCGGTGGCCAAGTGTGAGCAGATGTTGGGTTGCGAGGTAGCCGCCTTGTTCACCGTCAACGGCAATGGAGGGGATGTCCGGCATATGACGATTGATGAGGACTGTGCGCACACCGTGATCTTGCAATTGCTTGATCTCTTCATCGGTCACAGTTGAGGAATAAATGATCGCGCCATCCACGCGATACTGGCTGATAAAGTGGTGATAGCTAGGATCGGTTGCGCGCGTGTTCGCACTGACGAGGAAGAGACTGTAGCCATTTGCGGTCGCGACATCCACGATGCCGCGAATCGCGAGTGGATAAACTGGATCGCAAATATCAGTGACGACTACCGCGATGGTGCCGGTGCGGCGCGTGACGAGTCCTCGCGCGAGAATGTTGGGGTGATAGCCAAGCGAGGCCGCCGCCGACTGAACACGTTCGGTGGTCTCTGGTCGCGCTACTAGTTTGCCGGCGAGAACGCGCGAGACGGTAGTTGTGGAAACACCGGCGCGACTGGCAACATCTTTGATTGTCGCCAATGACTCCTCCGTTTACGCAATCGTTTGCTGAAACCGATTGCGTAAATTGTATCACAAAAGATGCTGGTTGTCAAATGCCCGAATTTCGGAGACTGTTTAGAGATTCCGGCAAAACTCGTCAAATTGTGCTATAATGGCGCATCACCAGGTTTGGAGGGAACGATGGGCCACTTCAAGACGAACACGCTGCGATCGGTTTGCGGCGATCCTCTGCTGAGACTAGCTCGAGGCAAGAATCACTTCTTGTTCCGGCTCGACAAGATTATCGACTGGCAGGAGTTCACGCCGAAGCTTGTTGAAGCCTACAAAGGCAAAGCGTGTCGTGGCGAGTCTCCGTACCATCCTCTGATCCTGTTCAAGATGCTGCTCCTGGTACACCTTCTGAACACATCGGAGCGGGCAATAGAGGAGCAGTGCTATTGGTTCATTCCCGTGCGGTTGTTCGTTGGACTGGGGGTCTACGATACCGTGCCAGACCACTCAACACTGACCCTGTTCAAACGACGGTTGCAGAAACACGACGGCATTGGTGATTTCAAGGTCATTTTTGACGGTATCCTCAGACAGGCATTGGCGAAGGGCGTACGATTCGGGTCGATTCAGATCGTGGACGTGGTGCACACGGTGGCCAATGTGAACAACGACAAGGACCGGGAACGGCATGAGCAGGGTAAGCTATCAGCGGACCCGGACGCAACGGTAGTGCATAAGGGCAAGCGACTCGTGATGAAGCCAAACGGCATGGTGGAGCAGCGCGAGATGATGCATTTGGGATACAAGACCCATGTGAGTCAAGATGCCAAAACTGGCATCGTGACCAGCATCAAGCCGACGACAGGGAGCAGTTCGGATCCCAAGCAGATGGCTGAGCTGATCGACAATGACAAGACGGTGGGAGTCACCGCCGACACGTACACAGCAGACAAAGGCTACGACGATGGCGAGCTGCACACGAAGCTGCAGAGCGAAGGGAAGCATTCGGCGCTAATGTTGAAAGACGTCCGGACCCAGGCAAAGAACAAGAATCAGGATTATTGGCTGGCGATGCTGGACGACCCGTTCTACCAGGCAGGCGTGCGGCTGCGGTACCAGATTGAGAGGACCTTTGGCGAGGCCAAACTCTGGCACCGGTTAGGCATCGCGAGATACCGAGGCCTGCTGAACTTCAAGATACAATCCCATATGACTTTCATGGCCCTCACTTGAAA
>JAMCQI010000074.1:20800-25663 GCA_023381515.1 Chloroflexota bacterium
GGGCCATCAAGGAGCCATTCAGGCGGAATCACGCGTCTCCCCGGTCCACCAGGCGTCCTCCTCCAGTCAACTTCTCCCTCCAGGACCTCCAGCTAACAAGACGACGACTCTCTAAACGGTCTCATGACCGCCATCTGGACAGACTCGCTGCCAGTGTGCCAGAATCGCGGCAGAATTCCCAGGCACTGCCCCCAAGGTGGAGACATGACGCAAGACCCTGTACCACCGCCCGGTCCAAGTTCCCTACCACAGCCCGTGGCCGAGCCGACGGAGGCATCACCCGCGCGTCCCCCTGGCTGGGGACGCTGCAGATCTGGCTCGATACCGCCGTAGAGGATCCGTGGCTGGACCGCGCGAAGGAATTGCACGACATCCTCACCGCCCGCGGCATTGACCACGTCTGGCAGGAATACCCGGGCGGTCATGACTGGACCTACTGGCACGAACATGCCGTGGACTACATCCGGTTCTATGCCCACGCACTGGCAAGGAAGTAGCGGGGACAGAGGAGTTCGAGGGCCTTCATGCCTGGCCAGAGCTATGGCGCGCCGCTGGCAGCGGGGGGTTGAGGCGAGAGCCTGGGTCAGAGGTAAACGGTCACGCTTTTCCAGGCGCGACGAGGTCGGGGTGCAGAGACTTGCGCGGGGTTTTCCTGAGAGGATGGACCATGGACGAAGGGCCATCGCACGGGCGATTTGAGGCGTGGGACGACTGGTGCCCCTGGGCAGGCACCATGCGAAAGCCAAACGCCCGCTGCGTCAGATGGGTTGTCGGGCGTTCCGACGGCATTATGCCACAGCCGCAGGTTCATGTCAACTCCATCGCAGTGCTTCATCGGGAGGCATCCGGAGCAGGACCGCAGCACAACCCAGTCACCGTCCTCGCACCTTGGCGAGCACAGGGCCAATGCAGACGGCCGGCATCACCGAAACGCCTGTGATCTTATGGAGTGTTAGTGGTCGCACACTCGGATTGTTCACGGTGGCGGCAGGGAGACATGCGCATCGGGAGGTGATAAGGACTACGGCTGAGGCGACCACCCGCCTGGTAGCGACCGGCCTTCCGGCGAGCGTCGTGATCGTCGGTTGCCCCGCCGCCATCCTTGTCGAAGGCGCGAACACCAGCAAGGCAGCGACTTCAGCGCGGTGAGCCGTCTACCGTCTGCCGACTGGCCAAGCGGTGACAATCATGGGTGCTGTCAGCAGCAGGCGCCGCCGGCAACGTCGCTCGGCCAGCCATCAGAACGGAGCCGTCGACCTGCTCCTTCACCCAAGGACGCGCTGAGTGCGCCGGGCTTAAATGCCTGAACTGGTAGTATAGCTCTGGTCCGAGTTCCCTTGGGGGCACCAAGTTATGTACTGTAGATGGCCCCGCCAGGCAAGCGTCGAGCGGCGCCGATTCGCACAAGCGTCCATGCCATCGGTGACAAGCAAGGGGAAGCACCATGAGACCTTGCGGACCACCACATCTCATGGCAGGACGACGATTCTCGTCATTCGGGGAGCGCACCGCGAACAGATGGTACTCAACCACCTACTGAGCGTGCACTCACCATTCCGGTCAGCACAGCCCAAGCTCGTCAACGCGGCGGGGGTTCGTAGTCCAGCTCAGACTGCCCCTATTTCTTTGTGGCAGTGAAGGTGAATCCCTGGACACCCCCATTCCCTTGCATCGTTTCTCCAGCGACGGTCACGTTGACTCTGAAGTCGAACTCTCCCTTGTTGCTGACGAGCTCAGCAGGACAATCCTCGTATCCCTGGCTAGTCGTTGTGTTCGTCTTCAGGCCAATCTCCCCGGTTGCCTCCGTGAGTCTTCCACTGATCGTTGCCTCCCAAGTCGCCCGCTGAGCGAGGGTGCAGTTGTATGATTGGCGCGTCTGGGGGTTCATGCGGGAGACAACCTTCTTTTTGATGTGGATGAAGGACATGCTGCCAGTCACCGTTCCATCCTCCGCCACGTTCACCGTGATCAGGTTCACTGTCTCGGCGCTCTGCCATCCCTTGTCGTCAAAGAGGTTCTTGAGACTGGTGGTGCCTTTGTAGGTCCCTGCCGGTATCCCCGAAGGAGCGCTGGGTTGCAGGGCGGGCGCATCCTGCCGCGTCTCGCCCTGGGCCAGACACCTGTCCTGACCGTTGCCCACGCTCTGGCACCCGAACTCGCACTTGACCACCGACTCGCCAATCGGGGACGGCACCGTACCGCTGCAGGTCTGGCCGGAGCAATCCGTGCACGTGAATTCCTTGGCCCCCCCTGTAGACAGACGCACGGTGAGATCGTTGGGGGCCGGTATGCGGTCGTCCTTGCAGTCCACCTGGACCTGGAAGAGCGGCTCGATTACCAGATCATTGTCGCGGCAGTAACTGTAGGATTCGATCGCCACCGACTGGGAGTACTCAAACGTTGGGGGGTCGTCAACCATCTCCCACATGCAGGCAGCCACACTGCCGTAACAAGTAACGAGGACTCCGGCAATGAGGACTGCACAGTCGATCCAGGGAGGGACAGTGCAGGTCGCCGCCGCGGCAATTAGCGCGCCTTGGCACAGCAGACTGTCCAGAAAGTCGCCGGGCGGCATGCACGCGATGTACTCGTCGGCCATCCCGCTGGTGCAGGAGCTGCCGGTCTGCGCAGGGAGACTCGCCAGCTTGGAGCGGGAGAGGGAGACATCTCCCGTCCAGGTAGTCAGGTTGCCGGCGACATCTTTCGCCGAATAGCGTATCTCGCCATTCTCAGTCGTCGTGATCTCAATACTGCTCCGCTGGTCCCGGATCAGCAATGTCCTCTTGTCTCTGAACTCGAAGATCATTGCGTCAACCGCACCTTGCCCAGTCTGCATCTGTGCAAGAACGACAAGTGATCCACCATTCGTGATGCTCACGGCACGCAAGGCACCACCATTCGAGTAGCTGAATTCGCCTCTCTCGACGAAACTTGTGTAGCCGTCAGCCGCAAGCATGTCCAGCAGATCACTCGTCTCTTGATGAGACAGCGCCAGAACGCCAGCATAGGCTGCCAGGTTCTCGGTAGATACGTCCTTTCGGATGATCTCTAGTGCCTTGGGGACGACGACCTGCCCCACCGGCGTGGGAGCAACTAGTGTGGGCGAAACTGGGGCGGTCGCAACTGGTGTGGGCGGAGCCGACGCCGGTCTGCATCCTGTCGAGAACGCGACCAGGAGAGCTAGCACGATGTGCAGTGGACGGCTTCTTTCGAACATCTTGTTCTCCTTCTTGAGGCTGAACACAGACCGACAGGCCATCAGCACACATAGGGCAGAAGGGGATCCTGCGCGGTTCACGGCGGGGAGTTAAGGCGAACACAGAAGGACCGGACGACTCTAGTATACCGCGTGGCGCCAACAGAGACAAGGTAGCCACAGGGAGTTCGACGCCGAACGAGGAAAGGCCGCAGGTCCCAACGATCTCCCCAGAAGTCTGGACGCCGTCAGTGACCGCCTCAGTCTTCATACGGGTGACCCTTGGCGGCACTACGTTATGTGGTGTAGGCGACCCAACCGGACGCGAGTCAGCTTCATTTCCTCCCCCGTTGTGGCTACAATGTGAAAAGCCCGCCTGGTGCTTCTACAACCGTTCGGGTTAGGCCCTGGGAGGTGCTAGACGCACCGCTCAGGGTCACTTTCGCTTTCAAGTACTGAGATTATACGCTATGTGCACAGCCAATGTAAATAGGGTATCGGTACTTCTTCAGCTCGGCTTTCGCAGACAACAAGAAGCCCCTACCATGTGGCAGGGGTTCTGTCGTGTCGCGAGTTCGGTTATGCGGCGGGGACCTTCTGCTTGTGCGATCTGTTGATCTTCTGGCCAGGCTTCAGACCAGGACGCGGGCGATTGGCCAGGTACTGCCCAAGTGAAGGCACGTTCACCAGCCACACGTACGCGACGCGTTGGGCCGCCAATGAGCCCTTGTCTATCAAGTACAGGATCTGGGACCACGCCATTCCCGCGCGATCCGCCGCCTGCCGCATGGTGATGTACTCCCCTGTGATTTCTGCCATGGCGACCTCCGGGCTCTGCTGTAAGTCTACGGCTGGTGCCCCTGGGGTGACTCGAACACCCGACGCGCGCCTTAGGACGGCGCCGCTCTATCCTCTGAGCTACAGGGGCCTGCTTCAACCCAAGCATTATACCCCAAAATGCCCCCCTTGTAAAGATGCGCGCTATACTGTATAATACCCCTCGCTGTCGGGGCGTAGCGCAGCCTGGTTAGCGCGCAGCGTTCGGGACGCTGAGGCCGGTGGTTCGAATCCACCCGCCCCGACCAGTCAACTTCAACACCCATCCACTCTATTCTGCGGAGGTACTTTCGTGGCTCACAAGATCAGCGAAGACTGCATTGCCTGTGGGGCGTGCGAACCCGAGTGCCCAGTCACGGCTATCAGCGAGGGCGATCCCATCTACGTCATTGACCAGGCCAAGTGCGTGGACTGCGTTGGCTACAAGCCGGAGTCCCAGTGCGAGCTGGTCTGCCCGGTGGGCGCCTGCGTGAAGTCCTAACCGGTACCCAGAGCGAACCGCCATCACCATCACAAAGAAAGCGGCCAGGAGAGTTGAACTCTCCTGGCCGCTTGCCGTTCTAGTCCCCACAGCGCTCACACCGGTCCGGCCGCTAGACCTGCGAGGCTCGGAAGAACACCACACCTACGGTGCCAGGGCCGGTATGCGCGCCCAGGGCCGGCCCGAACTCGCAGTCCAAAACCTCAGCACAACGGAACTCCGAAAGGATTAGAGCCTTGAGCCTGGCGATATCCTCTTCGGCCGCGCCCTGTACCAGCGCCACCTTGATGGGCTCCGCCTTCCCCACCCACAGCTCCATCGTCGCCACAATGCGACGATAGACCCCTTG
>JAMCQI010000111.1 GCA_023381515.1 Chloroflexota bacterium
GAAGAACGAGCCGAGCCCGAGAGCCTTGAAGCGGCGCTTGCCCATGGCGCATCTCCCAGAGTGAGGATGGCGCCATTGTACTCAATTCGCGAAAAAACGCGAGTTCGAGTGGTTAATCCACACA
The DNA here is from genome assembly GCA_023381515.1 of Chloroflexota bacterium. The sequence goes on from JAMCQI010000111.1 coordinate 125, forward strand.
CTCGCAATAAGCTTTTTTGACAGCATCGTCTAGTCCTCATATAATCGTCATGAAAGGCACCGCTAACGCTAGTGCCTGATCGCCCCCGCGCTTGTGACGTCAAGATGCCGTATCCTTCTCCCACCACTGCTCTCGACGATCTTTCGCTCGCGTTCTTGGATGTCGAAACGACCGGTCTCTCGCCGCGCTATGGTGACCGGGTCTGTGAAATCGCCATCGTCCAGTCGCACTTGGACTTGGTCCAGGCGACCTTTTCCTCGCTCGTGAATCCCGAGCGGCCCATTTCACCCGGCGCCTCTGCAATCAACGGACTGAAAGATGAGGATATCCGAGATGCGCCCCGTTTTGCCCAAGTTGCGGATACGGTCCTAGCCGCGCTCTCCGAGCGCGTGGTGGTTTGTCATAACGCTCCGTTTGACTTGACTTTTGTCGCCGCCGAGATGCGGCGAATTGCCTACCCCTTTCACCCCCCGATCGTTTTGGATACGCTTCAGCTTGCACGGCGCTGTTACAACTTTGCCTCCAACAGCTTGCCGCATGTCGCCGCAGCCCTGAGCATTCCCGCCCCGAACGCGCACCGGGCGCTCGGCGACGCCATGACCACGCGGGCGGTGTACGACCGCTTTATCGAAAACTTGTGGACGCGTGGGGTTCGCACCCTGGGAGATTTGATGAACACCCAGGGAGGAGCAATCGAATGGATTGTCGAAGAGGTCCCCCTCCCGCCGCTCGTTGCCGAGGCATTGTCAACCAAGCGGCGGCTATTCCTAAAGTACGTGGATGCGCAAGGCGAGGTGAGCGAGCGGTGGGTGACCGTCCAGCAAGTGTCCGGCTTTGGCGAAACCTTGTCTCTCGTCGCTTTCTGCCACCTGCGTAAGGAGACGCGCCAGTTCCGCTTGGACCGAGTTGTGGAAATGAGGATCGAAGAGAGTAACGAGTTTTGACGTCCCCTTGACATCGGCGCCCACGAACGGGTCCCCGATCTCTTCCTTCCTTTGGTCACGCGGTTGGAAGAGAATCCTGATCGAAAATGCAAAGACACCACGGACAGAACTTCCGTGGTGTCGAAAGGTTAGACTCAGTCAGCTTCTTACCAGAGGGGTAGCGGGCCAGGCCTACAGACCTGTTGCTGGGGTCACCTACCTCTCAGCTTAACCCAGCGCTGGATGCCCTGTACGAGCTCACCGTCCTGCGAGGCAAGCACCGTGCGGGGGTCGAATAGAATTCGATCTCCTTCAATCCGCGCGATGATCGCCGGCCGGTTCTCGCGCAGCTGCGCCGCGAATTCGTTCGGTTGGGCCACTCGGATCGCGAGCGCGCGCGTGGGGAGAGTCTCACCTGGAAGCGAACCCCCGCCCACGGTGGATTCGGCATCCACGACGGTCGCGTCTAGCTGCGGCGACTGCAGTTGTTCTGCCCATTTCTTGGCGCGCGCATCAAGATCGGCGCGACTTGCGGCGATCATCGTCCAGATGGGAATCTTTTCAAGCGCCTCTCCCTTGAGATAGTGCAGAAGGGTGGCCTGTAATCCCGCGAGCGTCACCTTGTCCACCCGCAGCGCGCGCGTCAGCGGCTGGCGCTTGAGATTTTCCACCGCGCTCTTTTTTCCAAGAATGATCCCGGCCTGCGGGCCGCCGAGGAGTTTGTCTCCGCTGATTGTCACCAGATCGGCCCCCGCCGCGATCGACTCCTGCGGCATGCGCTCGTGCGTCAGGCCGTAGCCGCGAGTCTCGATCAGTGCCCCGGACCCCAAATCATCCGCGACCAGCAGGCCGCGCTCGCGTGCGAGTGTCACCAGTTCGTCCAATGCGGCTTGTTCGGTAAACCCGATGATGCGGAAATTCGAGTGGTGAACGCGCAGCAGAATCGCCGTCTGGTCCGTCACGGCATTCGCATAATCCTCAATGCGCGTCCGGTTCGTCGTGCCGACCTCGACTAGGCGCGCGCCGGACTGGCGCATGACATCCGGCACACGAAAGCCTCCCCCGATTTCGACCAGTTCACCCCGCGAAATGATGACTTCGCGCCCTTGCGCAAACGCGGCCAAGACGAGCATCACCGCCGCGGCATTGTTGTTCACCACGAGCGCCGCTTCCGCGTTCGTCAGGCGCGTGAGAAGGGCCTCGGCGTGCACATAGCGCGAGCCTCGCTCGCCTTCTCCCAGATCGTACTCGAGGTTGGAATAACTCATTCCCACCGTGCGCATTGCGGCGAGGGTCTCTTCCGAGAGCGGTGAGCGCCCGAGGTTCGTATGGATGATGACACCTGTGGCGTTGATTACGGGCTCGAGGGAAGGGTGCACCGAGCGCTCGATGCGCGAGGTGATGTCGTCGATGAGGAGTGCGGGCATCGGCGCCTCGCCGCCGGCCAGAATCGCCCGGCGGGTCGCCTCCAATGCTTCCCGGCAGGCCTCGACGACCACCGCGTGGCCATAGCGGTGCTCGAAATCGCGCAAGGTGTGGTCTTGCAGCAGCGCGTCCACGGAGGGAAGCGCGCGCAGTAGATTGGTGACCATAGTCAAATGATTATACCCTGCGCCGCGCGGCGCGTCAAACGAGAGGGAGTCGAGAGTCTGGAAAGGCTTAACGGCCGGCCGCTTCGCGGCGGGACCGGGCATACGCGTCGAGCGTGACCGCCAGGAGCAAGACGATACCCGTGACCATGAACTTGATCGACGAAGAAAGCGCGAGCAAGTCCATGCCGTTCGAAATGGAGCCGATCACCAGCGCGCCGAGGAGCGCCGACCAAGTACTCCCGCGTCCGCCAAAGAGGCTGGTGCCTCCGATAACCGCTGCCGCTATCGCGTTCAAAAGAACGTCGCCGCCGCCCGACGATTGATTGACGGCCAGCAGGCGGGAACCGGCCAGAATTCCACCGGAAGCGGCCAGCGTGGAACAAAGGACAAAGACGGCTATCCGAACGCGATCGACGTTGATGCCGGCCCGGCGCGCCGCTTCGGCGTTGCCGCCCACCGCAAAAATGTAACGACCAAAGCGCGTTCGCTCTGTGACAAATGCGAACAGGACGACGAAACCGACTAGCAAAACTGCGGCCGCGGGCACGCCCTGTATGGGGTTAAAGCCGGCGGGGCTGCGGTTGACATTCATAATGCCAATCGCTACAAAGATGCCAATCGCCATGAGGACTAGCCGCCCCAGAGAGCCTCCGAGAGATTGTGTGGCGACGCCAATTTTCTGCCGCTGCCGGCGCTCCTGGACAATCGAGAGAGCGTAAGCGCCGACGAAGACGACGCCCAAAAGCCAACCCAGCCAGACAGGTAGACGGGTATTCGCGATCCCGACAATTAATGGATCACTCAGGTTCACCGTGCCTGTGCTTCCAAGGGTATAGAGCAGTGCACCCTGGTACCCTAGGTACCCGGCCAGGGTTACGATAAACGAAGGGACATGCAACTTGGCAAACCAAAACCCATTGACCAGTCCGATCAGCGCGCCTGCCAGTATGCCGGCGCCCACCGCGGCTAGCGCGGGCCAACCATTCTTGACCGAAAGGACCGCCATGATGCTGGCACAAAATCCGCTCACGGCACCAATCGACAGATCAATTTCGCCAATCAGGAGGACAAGCACGATTCCCACGGCCAGTGTGCCCGTCGCGGCGATTTGGATCATCAGGTTCGTGAGGTTGACCGGGCTGAGAAAGTTCGGATTTGCCAATTGAAAGATCAGTGCAATGAGTACCAGACCCAGAATGACCGGCAGTGCCCCGATATCCAATTGCTCCAGGGGCCGCGTGATCCATCCTAGTGCCGACGGGCGGAGCTGCGCGGTGGTGCTTCCACTTTGCCCCGGACTGTAAGCGCGGGTCGCTAGATCCCGCGGGCTTTGCGGGGTCGCTAGATCCCGCGGGCTTTGCGGGGTCGCTAGATCCCGCGGGCTTTGCGGGGATGAGCTTTCCTCTCCTGTTTTCATACGGTCCTCAAGTCTCAAGGAGTAGCCGCGGTGCCGTTCGACCTGGTTTCCACAGGAGCGAATTCGGCCCCGGTGATGGCGCCCACCACTTGCTCAGCGTTGGTCGAGCGCGTGTCGAAGGTGGCGACGCGGCGGCCCAGCCGCAGTACGACAATGCGGTCGGAGATATCAAAGACATCGGCGAGGTTGTGACTGATCACGACGACTCCCAGGCCGCGATCACGCAGCCGCCTGATCAGTTCTTTCACTTGATGGGTTTGCTCGACTCCCAAGGCGGCCGTCGGTTCATCGAGCAGAACCACCCGGGAATTCCACATCACGGCGCGCGAGACCGCCGTCGATTGGCGCTGACCGCCGGAGAGCGTCGCCACCTTGGAGCGCACCGATGGGATGCGGATGTGCAGTTCGTTCACGATGCGCTTGGCTTCTTCCTCCATCGTCACTTCGTCCAGGACCTTGGTCAATCCGGGCAGCATCCCCTGCGTTCGCTCACGACCGAGGTACAAGTTCCCGACGACATCCAGGTTGTCACATAACGCCAAGTCTTGATAGACGGTCTCAATCCCCAGGGTTGTAGCGTCCTTCGGGCTGGTGATAGAGACCTCGCGGCCCTCAAAAATATAGCGCCCCGAGTCCGGGCGGTACACACCGGAGATGATCTTGACCAATGTCGATTTGCCGGCTCCGTTATCCCCGACGAGACCCACAACTTCGCTCGGGTAGACTTCAAATTCCACGTCCGAGAGCGCCTGGACGGCGCCAAAGCGTTTACTGATATCATGTATTTCCAAGATGGGCTTGGGTTCCGTTTTACCCATCCATCACCTCCACAGAGTCAAGAGCAACCGGAGGGAATGTCCCCCGGTTGCTCTTGGGTCTCATCAGGATTGGTTAGGGAGTCAATCCTGCTGACTTGCAGGCAGCTGCGTATTGAGCAGTACAGATTTGTTGTACGGTCCAGAATCCATCCTTGACGACGGTGTCCTTGACGTTATCTTTCGTGACGGCGATAGGAGTCAGAAGCACGGAAGGAACGTCGATCTTGCCATTGTTTGTTGTCTTGCCGGCGGTCATGTCCGCGGGCACCGGCGTCTTGGTCAGGAGATCATAGGCCAAGATCGCCGCAGCTTCCGCTTCTGGCTTGATCGCCTTGTACACGGTCATATACTGGTCGCCCGAGATGATGCGCTGGATCGCCGCCAGCTCCGCGTCCTGTCCGGTGATTGGCGGGAGCGGGGACAATCCGGCGGCCTTCATCGCGGCAACGGCGCCACTCGCGGTCCCGTCGTTGGCACAGTACACCCCATCCACTTTATTGCCCAGGGCCGTCAAAGCCTGCTGCATTTCATTCTGGGCTTGGTCGGGGCTCCAGTCGGGCGTGTCGTACTCTTTCGCAATGGTAAGTTTGCCCGCGCTGACGAGCGGATCAAATACGCTGTGTGCGCCTTGCTTAAAGAGCTTGGCATTGTTGTCGGTGGGCGACCCGTTGATCATGACGATGGTCGGCTTGGCGATCCCCTTTTTGTTCAAAGCGTCTACCAGCGACTGAGCTTGGAGCTGGCCCACCTTGACATTGTCAAACGAAATGTAATAGTTGACGCCGGCTGAATTAAGGATCAGGCGGTCGTAGGCAATCACGGGAACGCCCTGCGCCTTGGCCTTGTCCGCAAGGGCGGCGGCCGCCGCCGAGTCCACTGGGTCCAGCACCATTACCTTGGCGCCGTTGGTCAGGGCGGCGTCGACCTGATTGGCCTGCGCGGTCGCGTCTTGATTGGCGTTGCTGTAGATTTCCTTGCAGTTGGGACAGAGCGCCTTGAACTTGGCTTCAAAGTCCGGGCGGTCTGCCGTTTCGTAACGAGTGGTTTTGGTCTCCGGCAGTAAGAGCGCGATCGTTCCGCTGGCGGATGCGCCGCTCGTAGCCGCCGTCGTTGCCGCTGTGGTAGGAGCAGTGGTGGCGGCTGTCGTGGGTGCCGCGGTTGCTGCTTTTGTCGCGGCCGTCGTGGCCGCTGTGGTTGCGGCTACCGTGGCGATCGTCGGCGGAGCGGCAGCCGTCGGGGCTGCTGTTGTGGGGAGAGCGGAAGTGGGAGCTGGGGTAGCAACCGGCGCGCATGCGGCGAGTGCAAAGAGTACCAAGAGAATCAACACAAGGACGCTGGGCCGGCGAATCTTGTCAGGCATTTTCTTACTCCTCCATAGAACCTGTCCGGAAGAAAAGGCGCTAGAGAAGATGTCCGTGCTTCCTCGGAGACGCGGTGGACAGGATTAACGCGCTGAGAATGCACGCACCTTTGCAGTGGAACAAAGTCTCAGGCAGTTCCTCCTTTCCCGTGCTGTCGACTGCAAAGACAGCACGAAAAGCAGGACGACCGCGCATGGCCGTCCCGACGCTAATTCCCAACAATCGGTATGCGGTTGGGGCCAGACGGGACAAGAATCTAAGGAGAATTGCTCTATATCATTATATAGCATAATTGGACCTTGTTTCAAGGGGGGTGCGTCAGATGGGTGAGCGTCACGATTTTGGTTGCCGAGTCGGCAGACATCCCAGACACCGCGTGTCCTTGGCAGGGTGTCAGCGGTGCCGACTTGGCATTGCCAAAGGCAGTGCTGACGGGCACCCCCTGCAGATTCTAGATCCTGTCCCACCCATATTTGGACAGGTCCATCCGGCCGTCTCGACGAAAGTGAACCCCCTCCTCCTTCAGTCGGATTCGTTGTTCCTGATAGCCCGCGGTCGGGCGAAGGCTGATCCGCCCTTGTGAATTAACCACTCGGTGCCAGGGAACATCGTCCGGGCAAGCGCGCATAGCCCAGCCGACCGTCCGCGCCCCGTGCGGCATGCCCAGCGCCCGCGCAATTTGCCCATAGGTCACCACACGCCCTCGCGGCACCTGCCGCACCAACCTGTATACCTGCACAAACAGTGTGTTCCCTTCGGGCCGCTCTTTGCGTGTCCGAGTTCCTTTACTCAACACATAGCCCCACTGCCGCTCACGCTTGATGTTTCAGGTTCCAGGTATAAAACTCAAAGGACGCTCATCGCGTTCTACGTTTTGCGTTTGACGCCTCACGTCCCAGGTTTCGCGTTTCCGTCCTCTGCCAACCGCTTTTCTCTGCTGGGCAGCTGCAAGCTCGGCACCACATCCAAATCCAAACCGCTCTTTTCGCCTTGCCGGATGTGCCACCAAGCCGCGGCCGCGATCATCGCACCATTGTCGATGCACAACTTGGGCGGGGGAACAAGCACCGGCAAATCGGCCTCTGCAACCATCCTCTCTCGCAAGCGCGCGTTCGCCGCGACCCCGCCCGCGAGGAGAATCTGCTTGGCACCAAAGTCCCTAGCCGCCTGCTCGGTCTTTTCAATCAGCACGTCCGTAATCGCCGCCTGGAAGCTCGCGGCGATGTCGGCCACTGGCAATGGTCCCTGGCGCTTCAAATCCTCTACGGTGTGAAGCACGGCCGTCTTTAGCCCGCTGAATGAAAAGTTATAGCTGCCGCGCAGCCAGGCCCGCGGCAGCTTGACCGCCGCTGGATTGCCCGCTACCGCGGCTTGTTGGATCGCCGGGCCGCCCGGATAGCCTAACCCCACGAGCCGCGCAACCTTGTCAAACGCCTCGCCCGCCGCATCGTCGAGTGTCCGTCCGATCAATTCGTAATCATTGTGACCGCGCATCAAGACCAGCTCGGAATGTCCACCGGAGACGATAAGCGCAATGAGAGGAAATGGGTTTTCGGGCAGAGCGCTCGCAGTCGCCTCCAGCCAGTTCGCATAGATGTGACCTTCGAGGTGATTGATGCCGATGAGTGGCAAATCGTTCGCATAGGCAATGGCTTTCGCAGTGTTCACGCCGACCAGCAGCGAGCCCGCAAGCCCGGGCCCATTTGTCACCGCAACGGCCGTCAGATCTTGGAACTTTAACCCCGCGTCTCTCAGCGCTTGCTCGATGACAGGCACGATCTTGAGCACATGCTCACGGGATGCCATCTCTGGGAACACGCCGCCATACTGGGCGTGCAGAGCGATTTGCGATGCGACCACATTGGATAAAATGAGGCGGCCATCTTGAACCACAGAGGCCGCTGTCTCGTCACATGAAGTTTCAATTCCTAGAATGAGTGCCACTTGATCCTTCTTACGTCTTGCGACCCTCGCACTTATTGAGGGATGGTCGCAAGATACGCTTCGTTTCCGTTGACGAAGTATAGTTTGCGATTCGTTTCATCCACCGTCACGGTTTTCAGATTATCGAAGAGTCCCCGGTCGGGCCGACGAGGGCGAAATTGGCGGCCCAGCTTGCCTGTAGCTTTGTCAAGCTGCAAAATCCTCTGGTTGCCCGAATCGACCACGTAGAGCCCAACCTGGGAAGATGACGTGAAAAGCGCCGTGGGCTTGAGCATGGTGACGTCCAGGTCACGCGGGGTAAAGTCGACTAGATTTCCATTTGTCAAGCGCCAGATCGTCCCATCCGGACGCAAAACCCACACGTCTCCATCGACGGCAAAATCGACGGCATTCGAAAGGTTCACATTCATGCCGGGCATCATAAAGGGGACACCCACCGTCCACAATCCATCGGTCCCGGCCGTGTACTTTAGGATTTGATTGCGCGAGGGATCGAGCAGGTACAGGTTGCCCAGATAGCTCGTCACGAGACTCCCCGCAGCCCATTGCGAGCCATCGCTCGCCGCTCGGGCAGTCCATTGGCCTCGCTTTGGCTCAAAGAGCCAAAAAGTGCCGTTCCGTTCCAGCACCAACAGGCGCCCCGTGTCAATCCAGGCCATGTCGATCAATTCACCTACGGTCCGGTCGCTCACATTGTCCCCGGTTTTCAGTATCACGCCATCGCCCGAGATGGGAGTCGCGGCGGATCCGGCATCGTTCATAGTATAGCGGTAGACGCGTCCGAGGCCGCGGTCCAGAACAAAAAGGTCGGGCCAATGGGAAACTAGGCGGGACGGATTTGCTTTGGGGTCGGAAAAGGTGCCAAACTTGGCCACATACGGCAGTATGGCCGTGTTCGCCAAACTGTCGAGTAGGTCCTGCACCTGGTAATATGCGTCCCGCACGCCGCTGTCATTGGGGGTGAGACTGCGGGCCTGCCGGATGAGTGTGAGCGCATCGTTGAACTGCTGGCGGGCGGCGTTCTTGTCGGAACTGGCCAGCTTCGTGCCCATTTCCACGGCTGTATTTGCCTGTTTCAGCCACTGGGTTATCTGTGCTCCCTGGCCGCGCTGTGCTTCCACCCGATAGCTCACCCACGCGGCGCCCGACACGCCAAGGAGGAGAAGAGGGAAAAGCAGCGCGGCTAGACGCCAGATCTTGGACCGGTCAATCCACCGGCTAGGTTCGGCAGCCTTGCTCTCTTCAGGGTCGGGGAGGAACGCGCTGGCCGAAAAGCTCAGTAGGTGCACTCCTCCGCGGACAAAACTCGTCATGACGCGGCTCGACCATGCAATGCTGCGCGTCCAGTCAATCCGTTCTCGCTCTTGGAGCGCAGATTGCGTCCGGCTGACGGCGGGCGGAACATTTTTCAGAGCTGTCGTGTCGCGAAGCCGGTGGACCTCGCGAGAGACCGGGAAGGGAGCGGCATCCGATACCTGGGCCGCTCTTTGGCCGACGGCGCCCGCTGCTCTCTCTTCGTTTAGCTCTTCAGTGTCCTCTTGAATCTCCGCGGGCTCTGTCGGCGTCACCCCGGCATAGGTCGGCTCGTCAGAGGTCGGCTCTGCCCATATAACTTGGCCGAACTCCGGTTCGCGGGATGGGAGTTCGTCTGGCTCCCTTTCTGCGCCCCGAGACTCGCCGGCGAGCCGGACGGCAATGATGGACAAGTCCGTGGAGCCCGCCACCTCTTCGAGCCTCTCGATAATCTCGTCGGGGTGATGCTCGGCAAGGGTGTCGAGGAGTTCCTCCTCCGTCAGCAGGTGAGCCAGGGTTCGGGAAGAGAACAACAGAATATCCCCGGGCTCGAGACTCACGTGAAACACATCAGGCACGTAATCGCTGCGGTCCCCAAGCGGAACCGTACCGGGAGTTGGGTAATCCTGCACTGTGTCGACCGGTTCAAACCAGGGCGAGGCTCCCGGATAGCGGCGCAGGGTCCTGCCGCGGACGTGACACGTTAGTCCCGGACCTGCCTGCGCAATAAACAGTTCCTGTTCTCGCAGAACGGCGGCCGTGATCCCCGCTTGCTGCCCGACTTGCGCGGCGTCTGCGTTCGCCTCTAACAGCTCGGCATTCACCGCTCGGACCGCCTGGGTGAGTGCGAGCGTCACACTCCCGCGGCCTGCCAGGAACTCGCGCTGTGCGGTTCTGATCAGATCGCGTGCGAGTGAGCCGCGGTCTTGTGGAGGTCCGAACAAGTCGACGACTAAACACAGATACCCTCGGCCTCGGTCCACAAAGATTCCAACGGTATCGCACGACTCTTGCCAGGCGCCGCCGATCAGGCAGAGCTTGGCGAGCGCGGTCTCTGTATCCACGCGTAACATTATACAACGTGAACAAAAGAATGCCAACAAAATGAAAAGGAATCGACGTTGGTAGAGTCAAGGTGTAAAGGAGACGAGGTCTGTCGTAGCGGTCGTGGATTGGAAGGTCAGTTCCGACTTGACCAGACCGACATCGCGCGCGTACCACGAGACTTCGGACACATTCATGGTCGTGGGCACCCCAATGAAGCCGAGAGACGCCGTTAAATTCATCGTCGTCGCAGATTCGACACGGTACGTGTCGAATGTCCCTGCGGGCACCGTAACCCGTTCTTGGCCCGTAATCCGATTCTGCGTGTCAATGTCTCCTTGACCATTGATCGGATTGTTGTTGTTCTTGAATTGCCCTTTGACGCTGTAATGATTGGTCCAGGTCGCTCCGACGTTCCACTGGTTCGCCGGTGGAATAGTGATCCCCCTGCTGTCGAGCGTCTCTGAAACGAATTGAGAGCCACTGGTGGCCGCGAGGTCGACGAGTTGTGTGGCGAGCAGTCCGTCAGGGGAACAAACCCAGTCGGTATTAACGTTTCCATCCGCGAAGACTCGATGCTCCGAGAATCCAGTGGGCGTAATGTTCGTCAGAGTCATCGTGTAGGGTGTGACCGCCGTGCTCGTCGAGCCATAACTAATCTGATAATTCCAACTTGCATCGGGCTTGACGGGATGGAAGGGATTATCGCAGGTTGAAGCTTGCGCGGTGGCCGGTGCCAGAGCAGGAACAGGGATGGGAGTCGACATCGGGAGCGTAGGGCTGGGCGGCACGAAGGCCGCCGTGGGAACGCTGGTCACTGTAGGAGAAGGTACTACTTGCGTTGGAACTGGCGTCACGGTTGTAGGGATCAATGCCGTTGGGGGTGGATTGGACGAGCAACCGACGGCGAGAGCCGCCATGACAGCTAAAAGAGTACTTGTCCTCAACTCATCCTCCGGATTTCGGCTCAAATGCAAGACTACAGTCGGGCACTGGCCGAATTTCTTTTTCCAACGTTCGCACTGAATCGACGTTATGGTGCCGGCAGGCACCGCATTTGCTGGACGCATGTCTGCTTACGCGGTATAATGCTCTGAGCGCAGAATGTTCGGAAGGAGCGCATAAAGGCCGCTCATCGGATTGAAATTTCTCGCATTCACGGCTTTGCTCCGACAGCTGGCAACTGGATAAAACCAGAAGTAGACCCATTTCATCCTTCATTCTCGCAGAGGTCGCGGGGTTTAGCGACCTTCCGCCTTCTGACACGAAATGTCCACTCTCTATCTTGTCGCAACGCCGATCGGGAATCTCGAAGACATTACCTTGCGGGCTTTGCGGATTCTCAAACAGGTATCCCTCGTGGCCGCGGAGGATACGCGCACCGCACGCAACCTGTTGACCCATTTCGACATCTCGACGCCCGTCACTTCTTACTTTGAGCACAACAAGATTGATAAGCTCGAAACCATCTTGGACGCCCTCGATCAAGGCGACGTAGCCGTAATTTCGGAAGCCGGAATGCCTGGCCTCTCGGACCCCGGTTACGAACTCGTCCGCGCCGCGCTGGCGCGGGGTTTCCGCGTCGAGCCTATTCCGGGGCCGAGCGCGCTCACGACGGCTCTTGTGGCATCGGGCCTGCCCACGGATCAGTTCGTCTTCCTCGGTTTCTTGCCGCGCCAGCCGTGCGCTCGGCGCAAGGCGCTAAAAGCCATCGCGGGCGAGCCGCGCACCCTGGTGGCTTATGAGGCACCCCACCGCATTGAGGAAACGCTGGGAGATATTGCAGCCATTTTGGGAGACCGGCATATTTGCGTGGCCCGTGAACTGACCAAACTGCACGAGGAGTACATCCGCGGATCAGTCACGGCGGCGCACGAACACTTCCAGGCCCAGACGCCGCGCGGCGAGTTTACGCTGATTATTGCCGGAGCAACCGAGTCGGACGCGTCCCAATCTCAACAGGAATGGGATGACCAGCGTGTGCGCGCGGCAGTGCAGGATTTGATCGCCTCCGGCTTGACGCGCACGGACGCCGTGAAGCGGGTGACGCAGTCCTCCGGTTGGGACCGGCGCGCCGTGTACCGACTGGCCATCGGTAAATAGGGTGCGCAACGCGCTTGCCCTTACGCAAGGTGCGTGCTATACTTGACGCGTGCTGAAGGCTGCCAAGCGGGGAGGCAAGCTTTGCCCCGGCGGCATCATTGTCGAGGCGACTTTCGGCATTACCGGAGTGGGCTAGCGGTCGCGGCAGCCGTTCAAGGCTACCGCTGCATCTTTGTCATGGCGGACAAGATGAGCGAGGAAAAGGCGCGGCTGCTCCGCGCCCGCGTGATAATCACGCCGACCGTTTTTGAGCCAGAGGACCCCCGCCCGTACTACTCTGTCGCCAAGCTCCTCGTCGGGGAAACACCTAATTCCATCCTCGCCGGCCAGTATTGGAACCTGGCGAATCCTGCCGCTGACTTAAAGACGTCGTGTCCGGAGACCTGAGGTCAGACCAGAAGGCAAATCGATTCTCTTGTCTACGGGTTGGGCAGGGGAGGTACGATCACCGGGGCGGCGCGATTCCTCAATGAGCAAAACTTAACGTCAAGGTGATCGGCGTGGACCCGGTAGGCTCTGTGCTCTCCGATTCCTTCAAAGCCGGAGGACAGATCCCCCCGGTGCGTTCTCCTGGGTCTCCAAGTCAGAATGCATCGGCGAGGACTCTATGTTTTCGGCCCTCGACTTTATACGTGGATGTTGCCATCCAGGCAAGCGTTGGCCTCCGCGACATCGTTGGCAGACGAGCGAGTGATTGCGTTTGCCGCATGAGCTTCTTGGACGTTATACCACTGAAGGGAAAGCGCTAGAGCCAACTTGGAGTCATCACCCCAGCCCGAGCCGAACACTTTTCCTGCCGGTCACAGCCCCGCGTTTGTCGGCGGGGTCTGGATGCTCGTGCTCGCCGTCTTCTTGCTCTTGTGCGGGTTTTGTTCTTCTCTTTTTTACATCGTGCTGCCGTTCGCGTCGCAGGCTCGCGCAGAGGAATTGCAGGCGAACGTGGTTTGCGGGTCCACGGCGGGGCTCGGTTTGCTCTTTGGCGCATTGATGGCGTGGCAAGGCTGGGCGACGGTGCGGGGGCGCGACACCGTCCAAGCCGCGCGCGTGTTTCCACCTGTCCTCGTGCTCGTTCTGGTGTTTGTGGGCGCGGTTCTCCTCGGACTGGGCGCATTGGCCTCACCGGCGGTCGCCGTGTACGCCTTTGCGCCGTGGCATTTCATCGCGTCGGCGCTTCCGCCCTTGGTCTATGTGGCCTACGCCGCACGCCGGCTGGGCAATCGTTCCGGGCTCCGTGCTCTGACGGTGGCCCTCGGCTGGGGGGCGTTGGGCTCGACCACCCTCGCGTTCCTACTCGAAGGCGTGGTGGGAGCCGCGCTCATTCTTGCTCTGGCGCTAGCACTTGCCAGCTTTCCTGGGAGTAGGGCGCTTCTCGATCAGCTGCAAGCGCAGCTACGGCTGGCCCAGCGTTCACAGGATTTCACAGGTTTGTCGGATTGGCTTTCCAGTCCTTTCGTAATGGCCGGCCTTGTCTTTTACTTTGCCTTGATTGTGCCCCCGCTCGAAGAGGCGGTCAAGGCACTTGTGGTCGCCTTTATCGATCCTCGCCGGACACGGGCGGCGGACGCGCTCTTATGGGGTCTAGCCGCAGGCGCCGGGTTTGCCATCATCGAGAACATGTTCAACGCGGCCACGTCGCTCGGAGCCTGGGCGCCGGTCGTATTACTCAGGGTCGGCGCCACGACCATGCATGTGGCGAATGGCGGCATGGTCGGGCGAGGCTGGTTCGCGGCACGCGTGGAAGGGAGGTGGGGCTCGCTCATTGCCGCTTACGTCGTCAGTGTCTTGTTTCACGCCCTTTGGAACGGAACGGCCCTTTTCCTGGGGAACTATACTTCCGTTCTGACGGGCAGTCCCGTCGATCTGCAGGCGTTGCTGCCCGTCGGCGCACTGGGGCTGGTGCTCGTGCTCCTGACGTTCGCGGGGCTCGCCTGGATTGTTCTGGCCGTGCGGGCGGTGCGGCAGGCGCCGTCCGTGGAAACCACAATTGCAGCATGAGGAAAGGAGAGAATGATCAAAATCGTGACCGATTCGTCAGCCCATCTGCCGCCTGATCAACGGCAAAAGCACGAGATTTCCATCGTTCCGCTCAGGGCTATCTTCGGTAAGAACCAGTTCCGGGACGAGATCGACCTCACCAACGACGAGTTCTATGCAATGCTGCCAAAGGCCAAAGAGCATCCGACTACTTCGCAACCTTCGGCGGGCGAGTTCATCGAGGTCTATCGGCCGATCCTGGAGGCGGGCAAGGAGATCGTCTCTTTGCATCTTCCGAGTAAGCTGAGTGGGACATATGCCTCCGCGTGCGCGGCCAAGGCCGAACTGGAGACCCAGTTCAAAAAGGCTTTGCCGATCTCGATCGTCGACACCCCCTGGCTCTCCATGGCTTTGGGGATGTTGTGCATCGCCGCGGCTGAAGCCGCGGAAGCGGGCCAGTCGCGTGAGGAAATCGTCGCGCTCGTCAACGCGCTCATCCCGAAACTCAATCTTATCTTTGTCCTCGATACCCTGGAGTATCTGAGGCGGGGAGGCCGCATTGGCGGTGCCAGGGCGTTCATGGGCACTTTGCTCAATGTGAAACCTTTGCTTCAGATCGAAAATGGTCAGGTCGAGCCGTTGGAACAACCACGCTCAAGATCGAGGGCATTGAAACGTCTCCTCGAGATTCTGGAAGAGCGCGCCGATCACAAACCGCTGCATGTCTCGGTGCTGCATGCCCAGGTGCCAACCGAAGCGTGTATGCTCGAGAAGCAGATCCGAGACCGGTACAATGTTCGAGAGTTCTACATGACGGAAATCGGGCCGGTGATCGGGATCCACTCGGGACCACAAGCCCTGGGGCTCGCGTTCTACACGGATTAGCAGATGGCGATTGGCTGATAACAGGTGTAGCAGATTGCCGGGTTATTTGCCAGCCGCGATCTGCTACACCAAGCCCTTGGCCAGCTAGCCGAACGCAACCCTTCGCGCAGACGGGTGTTCTAATTCACAGGACACACCTGTCCCTCGCGCGCAGGCATCACATCTCGCCTCCGGCGAGCGGAGAAGAGTGTGTCCGAATCTGAAGAACGTTTGATAGAGCGCGCCAAGCACGATGCCGACGCTTTTGGCGAACTGTACGAGCGCTACGTCGATCGGATTTACAATTATATCTACTATCGCACAGGCGATCAGCACGAAGCGGAAGATCTCACCGCACGCGTCTTTTACCGCGCGCTGGGGCATATGGACGAATACCGGCAACGGGGAGCACCATTCGCGGCGTGGTTATATCGCATTGCCCACAATCTCGTGGCGAACTGGCACCGGGACCGCAGTCGCCGCCGGGATGTTCGGCTCGACGACATTGTGGCTGTCGCCGAAAAGCGGGATGGACCTGAACATCTGGCCGAGCAGGCCGAGGAGGCGCATACACTGCTTCAAGCGATGGGACACCTTCCCGCCGAACGGCAGCAGCTCTTGATTCTGAAATTCGTCGAAGGCATGTCTAATGCCGAAATTGCTAACGTGATGGGACGGAGCGAGGGGGCGATCAAATCGCTTTACCATCGAACGCTGATTGCGCTACGCGATGACCTGGGCTCACGTAACGTAGATTAGGTGAAAGACTTTGGCTCGGCTCAAGGTAATCACAGATTCCACTTGCGATTTGCCGTCTAGATGCTTCCCGGACAACCAGATTGGCGTTGTCCCGATCAATATCCAGTTTGGCACGTCCACTTTCGAGGAGGGTATCACTATCGACCCCCCGACGTTCTACAAAAAAGTGGACGAGTTAGGAATGCTGCCCAAGACCTCCCAGCCGTCGGTAGGACAGTTCGCGGAGGCGTACCGTGCAGCGGCCGCTGCGGGTTATGATTCCGTTCTTTCTCTGCATGTGACCGGCAAGCTCAGCGGCACGGTCAATTCCGCCGCCTTGGCAGCACAAGAGGTGGCAGAGGAGATCAAGGTCATTCCGTTCGATAGCATGGCGGGCTCAGCCGCGTTGGGATATATGTGCGTCGAGGCAGTGCAAATGGCACGGGCGGGCAAGAGCGTGGACGAGATCCTCGCGCGCTTGAAGGCCGTGCGCCCCCATGTCCGAATCTCGTTGTCGCTCGCGACTCTCCGCTATGCGCAGATGAGCGGACGGATCAGCAATCTTCAAAGCATCTTGGCTTCACTCCTAAACGTCCAGCCCATCATCTCTCTACAAAACGGATTGCTCTTGCCGAACGGGCGAGTCCGTTCTCGTGCGGCGGCGCTCGATCGTCTCGTCGAGATGGCGAAGCAGGCCGCCGCGGACAGGCCGGTCAAATTCGCCGTCATTCATGGCCAAGTACCTGTCGAGGCGGAAGAACTGATGGCGCGCGCTAAGGAGAGCCTGCACTGCGTAGAGGCATTCGTCAAAGAAATTGCCATCTCGCTGGCCGTCCATTTCGGACCAGGCGTCATAGGAACCGTCTTGTATCCAGCCGAATTCAATCTGATTCAGAATGAATAGGGGATCCAATGAGTATCGATCTAGTTACCGAAATCTTGGCCGCTCATGCGGATGAACTCATTAAAGGTCAAGAAGTATCTGTCGCCAAGTTCCTGGAGGCCTACCCGGACAGGCGCGCTGAGCTCACCCCGCTCCTCGACCTGGCGTCGCAGCTCAAACAGACGCTCAAGCCGGTGGCGCCGTCGTCCTCATTCCGCGTGCGTTTGCACGATGGCCTGATGATGGCCGCTCACCATCAGGAGACGCACCGTATTCTGGTTGAAAGGCGAGCCGAACCACAGTGGGGTTGGCTGATCGGCGCGGCGGCTATCGGGTCGGCGGCGGGCGTGATCGCTTTGGTCATGCGCTCGCGTACACATGAAAACCGCTCGATCGCCGAGGGCCAGCCTTCCCCCACTGCCAATTAGATCCGGCTGCGCACTCGTCGACAAATAAGCATCGCTCCCCGGGGGATGGGGAGCGATGCTTATTTGTCGAGGGTCGGAGACCCCGCGGTCTTGAGCGGGGTCGGAGATCCCGCGGTCTTCAGCGGGATGAGGGGGTGAGCAGTGCATCCCCCGCTAGGCCGCTCGGCTTGCGGCCGCAAACTGTTCCCCTCGCTTTAAGCGTTTCCCCAATGGCGGATGATCATAGAGCAGTAGCTCCACCCAGGCATCCGGCTCCAATTCGGCGAGGTTCTGGTTAGCCAGTTTTTCCATAGCGCCCACAAAGGCGGGAGCATTTTGCGTCGTTTCCAGCGCATATTCATCCGCGAGCGCCTCCCGCCAGCGCGAGAACGCATTGCCGATCGGCATCGTGATCAGTCCATAAATACCGAGCGCGAGCGCAAACAGCGGCATGGCAGCTAGATCGGAGATGCTCCCATAGTGCAACAAACCAACGCTCCATTTGAGGAACACGTCTGCGAGAAAGAATCCGACGACCGTCAGGACCGATTGAAAGACAAGCGACCAGAGGATGTCGCGGTGTACATGGTGGCCGAGTTCGTGCGCCAAAATCGATTCGATCTCGTCCCCCGTGTAATTTTGGTACAGGGTATCCCCGAGGACAATTCTCTGCGTATTCCCCAGCCCCATCAGCGCGGCGTTCGCCTCGGTTGTCTTTTCAGACAACATCATGGTATAGACGCCGCGTACGCGTGCGTGGGCACGCGCCGCCATGGCCGTCAAGCGCTCCACGAGCGCCGGGTCCTCGAGCGGTTTGAACTTGAAAAAGATCGGAAAGATGAGGATGGGCGCGAGGTTCGCGAGCACCACGCTAAAGAGGATCATGAATACGCTCGCCCAGAGCCACCAGGTATCCGGAGCGGCGCGCAGGACGGCATAGATGACCTCGATGACCAGTCCTCCAAGCAC
Organism: Chloroflexota bacterium; assembly: GCA_023381515.1. The sequence continues at coordinate 18,455 of JAMCQI010000111.1, forward strand.
GATGCCCAGCAAGCCGCCCTTTCCAAGGTCGATGAGCCAGTTGCGCAGGGTCTGGGTGGATAATCCGTAGCGATGCGGCAGGACGAAACCGCTGTAATAGGTAAGAGGGGAAAACACGATCTCGTAGGCGGCGAGAGCGACGACAAAGTAGATCAGAGTGGAAAGCCAGACATCGCGTGTGACGCCGAGCACCAGGTCCCGGAGCCAGACATTGAGCCCCAGGGCCAAGATGACCAAGATGGCCAGTCCGGAGAGCCCGAGATCGACGAGCACGAGACGATGGCGGATGTGGGCGTATTCCCTCGCTTTGCGTTGACGTTCATTGTCGATTGGCATAATAACTCTAATACTTCTATCCAACCACCGGCGATATGAGGACGCCGATGAAAAAAGTGATCGTGGCTTCTCCCAGGCCGACGACCGTCATCTCCAACCCGCTCTTCCACCACGATCGACCCGTCACGATGACTTTGGATGCACCAACGATAAAATGGGCCAACGTGCTGATGACAAAGGAGGTGAAGAGCGCCGGGATGCCGCTCAGGAAGAAAAAGGGGAGCACGGGGACAATCGCGCCGACCCCGGTGCTGAGCATCGCGCTGATGGCCGATTTCCAAGGGTTTGGAAAGGTGGCCTCGGACAATCCCAGTTCTTCGTGGGCCAGCGACTTGAGCATTTGCTCCGGCTGTTCCGCAAGGCGTTCCGAGAGCATCTTGGCCTCGTCTGGCTTGAACCCTTTCAGCTCATAAAACAGCTGCATCTCTTCGCGTTCTTGCTCCGGGTCCATCTCGATCTCGCGTCGCTCGCGTCCCATCTCGGCTTCATAGACCTCGCGTTCCGATTTCGTCGCGAGATAGGCGCCACTCCCCATTGAAAGCGCGGAGGCAATCATCGTCGCCAGCCCGCTGAGCAAGACGAACTGGGTTTGCACACTCGTCGCGCCCGCGACACCGCTCACGACCCCAAAAGCCGCGCCCAGCCCGTCGTTGACGCCGTAAATCGCCTGACCGATCCAGCCTCCCCCTCGCACATGCCATTTTTCTCGCCTGAGCATGGATTCGAGCCGTCCCTGAAGTTCGACCGGCTGCGTCATCGAGCCGATAAGTCGTCCGTGGGCCCTTTCCTCGGTCTCGGTGGCCCGCACGGCCTCGCGGTCCTGGTCCTCCTTGCTGGCCTCGGCCAATCGTGCATACGCGGCCGTATCGCTTTCCTCATCCATCTCGATGTTGCGCAGGGCTGCCTCAGTGCCTGCTTGAACAAGCGTCCAACGGCGAATCCGTTCGCCCAGAGATTCTTGGAACTCGGGCGGCTCGGTCCCGAGTTCGCGCAGTCGCTTCGCCCATTTGTCCGCATGCCGCTCCTCGGCATCCGCCAGGCGATTCAGGATATCTCGTTGATCGGCTGCGTGCGCGCGGCGGGCCAGTTCCCGGTATGTCTTCGACCCCGCGATTTCGCGCTTCCAGGCGGCCTTGAGCCCGTCAGTCAATTGCTTGTTGTCGTCCACGGTAAAACTCCCATAGCCGATCGGAGAGCAGCGTTCTCTCGCCGAACGTTGTGCCGACAATACCCATCGATCTATATCCAATCCACCATCACTGCGTCCGGTACCACTCCACCGTCCTGCGCAGTCCCTCCAGCACGTCGACAGTCGGACGATAGCCTAGTACCTCCTTCGCCAGCTCGATGCTCGCCTGCGAGTCGCGCACATCCCCGGCGCGCTCGGGCCCGTAATCGGCCGGAAGGTTCTGGCCCGTTAGCTCATTCAGCATGTCGATGAGTTGATTGAGCGTCGTTCGTCCCCCGTAGCCAATATTGAGCAGAGGCGACGCGGGGCGGCCCCCCGCCGGAGCCAGATCCGCTTCGGCGGCGAGGATGTTCGCATGGACCACGTTATCCACATAGGTAAAGTCACGCGACTGCTCCCCGTTACCAAAGACAGTAAAGGGTCGCCGCTCTATAGCGCACGTGACGAATTTCGCGATCACGCCCGCGTATTGGGTGGTCGGATCCTGACGGGGGCCAAAGATGTTAAAGTAACGCAGGGAAACGGTCGAGAGACCATATAGCTCGGTAAAGACCCGCATATACTGCTCGCCCGTGAGCTTGGTGATCGCGTAAGGCGAGAGTGGCTCGGGCGTCATCGTTTCCACTTTGGGCAGAGTCGGCGTGTTTCCATAGGCGGAGGAAGAAGCGGCATTAACCACCCGGCGAGCGCCTGCCTCGCGTGCCGCAAGCAAAACATTGAGCGTCCCCCGGATGTTCACTTCGTTGGTCGTCAGCGGGTCTTTCACCGATCGCTCCACAGAAGGGAGAGCGGCCTCATGAAATATGACATCCACCTTGCGACTGGCCGTGTGTACGGTCGTGAGATTCCGCACATCTCCTTCGATAAGGTCGACGTCGCTCAGTACCTTGGCGAGGTTTTCCCGCCGCCCTGTCGCAAAGTTGTCGAGCACGCGCACGGAATAGCCCCGCGCCAACAGCCCTTCGACAAGATGTGAACCAATAAAACCGGCCCCGCCGGTCACCAAAGCTAGAGTCATGAGTCTAGGTCCCCCAATCGCGATTATAGAGAAAGTCGATTCCAATCGTGCGAGCGCTCAACTTGGCAACGACCGGTGTCACTCGCTTGAACTGATTGCGCGCCATGCGCTCAGCCACCCGCCGGACGACGCGGCCTTCAAAGCCCATCCCAATCACATCTTCGACGCGGCGGCGCTCGTCGACCAGATAATAAAGAATGGCATCTGCCTCGTCGTATGTAAAGCCCAGCTCGCCCTCGTCGGTTTGTCCCTGCCACAAGTCGGCGCTCGGCGCTTTGGCGATGATTCTATCCGGCACTCCGACCGCGCGCGCCAATTGGCGCACCTGAGCTTTGTACATGTCTGTGATTGGATGGAGCGCGGCGGCATTGTCCCCGTACTGGGTGGTATAGCCGAGGAGCGCTTCGGTCTTGTTCGAAGTGCCGATCACCAGGCCGTGCCAATCTTCCGACTGGTCGTAAAGGACGATCATGCGTGCACGCGCCATCACGTTACCCCGCCGGCGCTCGTTCTCCCCAACGTACTGAGTGAGATACGGATCGACCATGGGCGTAATGTCGACGACGCGGTTTTCGATCCCCAACAGACGGGCGACCTCTTCGGCATCGGACTGACTCGCGGGATTGCTTGTACGGTATGGCATGAACACGCCCAGAACATTTTCCCGTCCCAAGGCTTCCACGGTGAGGAAAGCGACGAGGGATGAATCGACTCCGCCCGACATCCCGACGACGCCGCGGCCAAAGCCGGCCCGTGTCACTTCGCGTCGAAGGAACTCGACGATCATCCGGCGGGCGAGGGCTGTGTCAATCTGAAGCGGGTCCATAGTTGGTGTCGGCATAAATGATTAACTGTCCGGTGCTTGCTTCGCCACCCGGCCCAACGCGTGCCGCACCATCTCGCCTTCTTCGTCACGCAAGGTTGGCAGTTTGAGGCGGGCGCGGCGAAGCGCGTCGGTGTCCACTTCGGCGACGGTGAGAGCTTCGTCGAATTCGGGCGCGGCGGCGGCAATTTTGCCTTCGGGGTTGAGGAGGCAACTGCCGCCCCAGAAGGAAATGCCGTCTTCAACCCCTACCCGGTTACAATAGATTACGAAAGTGGTCATGAGTTCCGCATAAGTATGGAGGAATGTGCTGGCAGTCACCGAGCTGAGCAAATCGCTGCGTGCTGTAATCCCATATCCAGGGCTCGCCGCGATGTCGAGTAGGAAATCGGCGCCGTCCATCCAGAGGACGTAAGGAGTCGAGACATGCCAGGCATCCTCGCAGATCATCAACCCCATTCGCCCGAAGCGTGTATCAAAGGCTTTAAGACTCGTCCCGCGCGCAAAAAAGCGGGCGTCGTCGAACAGCCGATACGTGGGCAGATAGACTTTGCGATGGAGGTGCACCAATTCACCTGCAGACAGATACGCGGCCGAGATATAGTACTGGTATCGGTCGGCTTGTTCGACGAACCCGACGACGAGGTCCAGGGCTTGGCTCGCCTCAAAGAGAGGGCGAAAGTACGGGTCGTCGGGCGTCGGCCGCACGGCGACGTTCGTCACCAGGTCCTTGAGATAATAGCCGGTCAATGCGAGTTCGGGGAATATCGCGAGGTCCGCCTTCTGGTCTTGCGCCTCGTGGATCAAGTCGAGGATTCGCTTGAGATTGGCCTCGACATCGCCAAGGCGCGGCGCGAACTGGGCGAGCGCGACTTGGAATCTCATTGTCCTATCCATTTGCTCGCGCGGCGTAGATTCAACAATGAACTGTTGTGCCCGCGCGGACTGGGTTCATTATACCGCGAGCGTTGCGGATTGTAAATGCAAGTGGGCAGAATCCGCTATCCTTTCCTTTTCTCAACGTCGGCGCGGTGAAAGCGATCATGGATGGCAAGAAGGCGCAGCATTCCACGCACGGTCTGCGTTCCCCAGACGGCATGCTCGCCCGAGCGGTCCAGTTGCTCCGGCGCGAGGGTATCAAGCCATGCGAGGGTTTGTGTGCGCTCCGCCCGGAGCGTATCGAGCACTTGATCGAACGATGTCTCGCGCCACCGCTCGGTCATCCAGGCATTAAATCGGTCCAGTTCAAAAGGAGGTGGAAAGTCAGGATACTCGAGCGCAAATTCGACAACCTGCACGGGCGAATCCTTGGCAATCATCATCCTAGCAAAGCGCACGTTGACCGACTCGGCCACCGCGACGTGAGCAAGCACATCCTTGATCGACCAACCCCCTTGGAAAGAGCGGAGGGCGGTCGCCGGAGGAATATTGGACAAGCTGGCCAGGAGCTTGTCTCGTTCCGTACTCAATCTGGTTTTGATGGCGCTGATGTCGTCAGGTGGCATAGGTCGCTCCTCGAGGCGATGGGTCGTGACTCGCGCCATTATAGCGTGCGGCCAGTGGAAACGCAAACCTCATTGCATACAGTGCTCATTCTCGTTATAATTGGCTATACGGAGGGAACGAATGAGAGAGTTAATCGATACGATAGAGGAATGGCGTGCTCGAGGTGATGGAGTTGCGCTCGCCACGGTCGTCAAGACCGGCGGTTCCACTCCTCGGCCCATTGGATCCAAAATGATCGTCAACTCACGGGGCGAATTTGCAGGGTCCGTCAGCGGCGGCTGCGTCGAGGGTGCGGTCATCGACCAAGCCCGGCAGGTCATCAAGAGCGGCAAACCCAAGCTGCTGAAATACGGCATCGCCGACGAAACTGCGTGGGATATCGGCCTCTCCTGCGGCGGCCAAATTGAAGTGTTTTTGGAAAAAATAGGTACAGATGCAAACTGAAATCTACGAATCCCTCCAGCGCAGCCTTAAAGAGGAGAACCTGTGTGCATTGGCGGTGGTCATCGGCGACCCGGCCAATGTTGGCACCGAGCTCTTGATCTATCCGGATGGTCGCACCATCGGCAGCCTGGGCGACGCGGAGCTCGACACGCAAGTCATGCGCGACGCGCAAGAGTTGATGCGGCTCGAAAAGTCCGAAAACCGTGTCTTTGGCAACACGGAGGTTTTCGTCGACGTCTTTGCGCCCAAGCCCAGGCTCATCATCTTTGGAGGCGTCCACACGGCCATTCCCTTGACCGCATTCGCCCAGAGCCTGGGTTTTCGAGTCACCGTGGTGGACGGACGGGCACGCTTTGTCACACGAGAGCGTTTCCCGACAGCCGACGAGTTGATGGTCGCTTGGCCGGACGAAGCGGTCCCGCAGATGAGAATCGATTCGTCGACCTATGTGGCTATCTTGACGCACGACCCCAAGTTCGATATTCCTGCGCTGGCTTCGCTCTCGACGACGCATCCCCGTTACATTGGCTCGATGGGCTCCCGCGAGACACGCAAGCAGCACTTTGCCGAATTGCGGGAGCGCGGGGTCTCGGACGAGTTTCTGGCCACCATCCACGGTCCCATCGGGATGGACTTGGGGGCGCGCACCGCCGAAGAAATGGCGCTCGCGATCATGGCAGAAATTGTGGCCGTGCGGTACGGCCATCCCGGCGGAATGCTCAGTCGGAAAAGATGAGACGAGGCTAGACCACCCATCTACCTAAAAGACCGATGGGAAACCCGTTCCAACAGGGGCACACTCCGGCCGCGCGCGCAACATCCAGCACAGAGTCTTCATAACCGGTTCCTCCAGTGCGCTGTCCAACCATCGTCGGAGGGATGCGCATCTATCCCCGCTCGCCGCTTGCCAAGATAATTCGTAACCTGGACAGAATAGTTGTATAATCTGACCGTAGTAGCCAGGTCCACCCGGACGCTGAATCGGCTCATCTTTCGGGGTTAACCAAGGATGACCCAACTC
>JAMCQI010000082.1 GCA_023381515.1 Chloroflexota bacterium
ATTTCCCAGGCGAGCGGAGTATACTTCGCCATGGTGACCTTCTTCCTAGGATAGGTCGTGGCAACTCCCTATCCCTTGGAGGATGGTCACTTTTTATCGTTTGTCAAGAGACCTTGCAACAGCCCTGGGGATTATGGCAACAGGTCATTTGTCATATCGTGCGGCCCGCGATATACTTGGAAATTGCGACGACCCTATCGGGCGTCCAGTCTCACCTTCCAGGAGGGAATACGAATGAGACCAGTCTATGCCGTTTCCGGCGGCGTCTCCAAGTTCGCCAAGGCGCGCCCGGACAAGAACTTTCAGGCAGTGATCAAGGAGGCGTACGATGATGCCATCCATGATCTGGGCCTGGATTTCAAGCAATTCACCGAAATCGTGGACGGTTCCGTCGCGTCCTATTTCTCCGACCATTTCAGCCGGCAGTTGATGGCCGGCATCATGGCCCAGGACTATTTGGGGCTGTGTCCCAAGCCCAGCCATCGCGTGGAAGGCGGAGGGGCGACCGGTGGGATCTGCTTCCAAGAAGCATGGAAAGCTATCGCTTCCGGCTACATGGACGTCTGCACCGCCTACGGCTTTGAAACCATGTCGCATGTCGAGACATGGAAAGGTAACGAGTTTATCGCCTTGGCGAGTGATGTGAGCTTCGATTATCCGGTCGGCGGTTTCTATTCCGGCTACTATGCGATGATGGTCACGCGGCACATGAAGGAGTTTGGAACCACCGCGGAGCAACTTGCGCATGTCTCTGTCAAGAATTACATGAATGCTTTCTACAACCGCTATGCCCAAAAGCACCAGCGGCTGACCGTGCAGGATGTCCGTAACTCGCCCATGGTGGCCTGGCCCTTGACTCGGCTCGATATATGCGTGATGAGTGATGGGGCGGCCGCAACGATCTTGTGCAGCGAGGAGGGGCTTGCGAAACTCGAAAAAGCATCTGGCAAGCGTATCCCGCGTGTCAAGGTGACAGGTATCGGCCGTGGGACCGATGCAATGCGTATGTCGGACCGTCCGCACGACAGCTACGAGAAATTTCTGAAGGATTATGGGCTGCCGCATGAGGTGGACAGTGCCGAGACGCGCTCGTACTACCAGGCGCTCTGGGGGAGAGGCTTTCGGTACCCTGGCGTTCATTCGTTCCGCGCCGGCCGGATGGGAAGTAAACAAGCTTATAAGATGGCTGGCATTAATGATCCATTGAAAGAAATCGACTTTGTAGAGCTGCACGACGCGTATACCTCAAGCGAGATCCAAACGTACGAAGACATGGGGTTGTGTAGGTATGGAGAGGGAGGCCAGTTTGCCGAGTCGGGCAAAGCATTCATGCCGGGAGTGGAGTACGGGCTCAAACTGAAAGACGAGCCGATTTGTCCTGTGAATCCGTCGGGAGGCCTGATTGCTTGCGGGCATCCCGTGGGGGCAACCGGCCTCATGCAGGCGGTCTTTGCCATCTGGCAATTGCAGGGGACGATTGCCGAGCATTTCGGCAGTCCGATGCTCCAGGTCAAAAAGCCTCGACGCGGCGCGATTCACAGTCATGCCGGCACCGGCACCTACGTGACGGTCAGTATTCTGGAAGCGGAAGCATAGGGGGATCCGATGGCAAACGAAAATGACACCAAGCGCGAGGAAAACCTCGAAGGGACCGTTCTCTTTAATGTGCCCTTTCCCAAGAAGCTAGATGAAGAATCGCTCAAGTTGCTGAAGGAAATGACGCCGATCGTCAAGCGTCAGCCGTACCATGTCGAGTATCTTCATTCGTACGCACAAGACTCGCCGTTTTTCGCTGGCTTGGCCAACAAAGTGTTGCTTGGCAACCGTGACCCCGAATCAGGATACACTTACGCTACCCCGCGGGGCGCAGACATGTACACGGGGAATGAAACGGAATGGGTGAGACTCCCGGATGAAGGCACCATCCACGCTTTCACGGTATGCCACTTTGGCAGCGAAGAGTTTCTGCCCGAAACTCCTTTCGTCTTGGCCTTGATCGAGATCCACGGTGCGAATACACTCTTTCTGTCAAGAGTCATCGGGCTGGATCCGAACAAGGCATCGCTGGACTGGATTGGAATGAGGGTAAAGGCCCGCTACTTGCGAAACAGCAAGTTCAAACCGACCGATGTTTATTTCGTACCAGCAAGCGAAGCAGGAGAACAGTGAACGCAATAACAGCGACCGCCCCGGGCTGCCCGGGGCGGTCGTGTCTTGAGGGTCGCTACTGCGCTTGTCCTGTCGCTTGCATGAGCTGGGCAAGCACTTGCTGAAGCGCTTTCATTTCGTTTCCATAGCCAGTCCAGTCTCCGCTCTTCAGAGCATCCTGTGCCTTGGCATAAAGATCGTTTGCTTGTTTCACAAGCGCGGCGATCTCCGGGCTGGCGGAAACCACAGGAGGCGCGGTGCCCGTTTGAGTGGTGCCGACGTTTGAAGGCAAACCGGCAAAGAGTTGGGCGAGCGCGCCTCCGAAGGTCGGCTGCATCGCCAGCGAACTGCCTGTGGCGACGACGACGAACTTGAGCTGCGGGATCTGGCTCTGCTCGGCAAGGAGATAGAGCGGCTGAACGTAGAGTAGAGATTTCTCAATGGGAACGACCAGCAAATTGCCCCACACCACCTGACTGCCGCGCTGGCTAAGCAAGGTGAGCTGGGAGGAAATCGTGGGATCTTGATTGACCCGCGCCGAAATCTGCTCAGGGCCGTACACAAGCTTGTCTTTCGGAAAGCTGTAGACTAACTGCTTCCCATAGTCCGCTCCGTCGCATTTCACGGAAAGCCACGCGACCATGTTCTGTCGCTTGGTGGGCGTGAAGGGAAGCATGAGCATGAAATCCTCTTTTGTGTCCCCCGGCAGTCGCATAATCACATAATAGGGCTCCATCTGCTGGGGCTGTCCGCTGAGGACTTCGTTCGGGACCGCCCATAGGTCTTCCTTGTTATAAAAGACCTGAGGATCCTGCATGTGATACGTCTGGTACATCGCCGCTTGGATTGAGAAGAGGTCTTCGGGATAGCGCACATGTGCCCGCAGAGAGGCCGGCATTTGATCGATGGGCCGAAAAAGCGCTGGAAAGATGTCACGATAGGATTTTAGAATCGGCTCGTTTGGGTCTGCCACATAGAATGTCACTGTCCCATTGTAGGCATCGAGAACAATCTTGACCGAGTTGCGAATATAGTTCAGACCCGAGCTGAATGGTTCGCTGTACGGATAGCGGTCGGATGTGGTGTAAGCGTCTTGCATCCAGAAAAGGCGGCCGTCGGCGATGACAAGATAGGGGTCGTGGTCGAGCATGAGAAATGGAGCGATCGTGCTGATGCGCGTCCGGATATCGCGGTTGAAGAGGATCCGGCTTTCGGATGTGAGCGCGTCCGTGAGCATGATATTGGCGTCGCCAAACCGCATCGAGAAAGCGAGACGATCCCAATAGGACCCCACCGGCACGCCGCCCGAGCCGGAATAGGTCGTGAATGCGTTCTGGTCCCCTTTTGGATAATCAAACTCTTGCTCTTTGGTTTTGACGAAGACATAATCGTTGGTTTCCTGTCCAAAGTAGATTTCAGGACGAGTGATGCTGATCGCGCCGGTAGGAGGGATATCTTTGATAAGGAGGTTGGGCAGCCCATCCGGAGTGGATTCGTTGACCGGACTCATGACGGCGCCGTAGCCGTGTGTATAGAGCAAATGGAGGTTGACCCAGGTCTGAGCCTTCTCAGTCAGCTTTTGCGTCGACAGCTCACGCGCGCTCAACATCACTTCGCGGTAGTGTCCATCAATTGTGTATCGGTCGATGTCGATGTCGGGGAAATCATAGTAGGTACGAATCGTCTGAATTTGATTGTAGGTCTGAGTGAGCGGACGATAATCCCAGAGCCGGATGTTATTGAGTGTATCCGAGTCGCCCTGAATGTCGGCGGGAGTCGGGGAATCTTGCGCCGGATCTGCGGATTCCTGAATTTTGTCCAGGCCGAACGCCTGACGGGTAAGGGCAATATTATTGCTGATGTACGTCTGCTCTTTGGTGAACTCGCTCGGCTTGACTTCAAAGGTTTGGACAAAGTCAGGGTAGATCTCTCCCAGAAGAAGCCAAGCGACAATGCAAAGGGCGACCGCCACCCCGATCGCCTTGAGGGCACGCGTAAAGATGTTGACCAGCAGTAGAACCGCTAAACCGATTGTGATGACTGTCAGGACGTTATATGCGGGCCATTGCGCGTTCACGTCTGTATAACTGGGACCATAGACGACCCCACGTGCGGAATAGGCCAGGTTAAAAACCCCGAGCTGATAGTTCCATGCACTGAGCGCCAGCACTCCCACTCCCAAGGCAGAGAGATGCCCCTTGACGGCAGGAGTCCAGCGCAGTTGCCCTAACCCAATTGCATAAGTGGCTCCGACCGCGAGTGCGGTAAGCACAAGCACGCTTGCGATCCAACCGATCAGGAATTCGTAAACCGGCAGCGTAAAGACGTAAAAGGACACGTCCTGGTGGAAGATGGGATCGGATGTGTTGAATGATGCGGCGTGGAGAAAGCGGAGGAGCATTAGCCATTGCCCCTGGGCGATAAGGCCGACGACCACTGCAAAAAACAATCCACCCGCCAAAAGTAGCAAGGTCACAGATCGGCCTGCGAAAGCGACCACCTGTGACCACCGGGATGACTCGTCGGTCACGCGCGGCGTGAGACGGCGCGCGATGGCGACATTGACGACGAAGAAGACAAAGAAGACTGCTGCGCCGATAAAAAAGATGAGGATGCGAGCGAACCACTCGGTAGTGTAGACAGACGCAAACCCCAGTACTTCAAACCAGCGATAATCTGTGTACAAGCGAGGGGCAATCGCCAGGAGAATCCAGAGCAAAACGAGTACAAAGAAGATTAAGAGGGGACGGCGGAGGTTTGGAGGCTCCCGCCGAAGAACTTGCTCCCAATCGATGGGAGGAGTTACATCTCGCATCCCGCGACCCCCATGATGGTAAGTCAAGGCACACCTCCAGCCAATATCGAGTGAGGAAAGACCCGGGGGAGCACGCATGAGTTTGCTTCATTGTACACGCAAGCTCTAACCCGGTCAAGGCAAATCGCGATTTGAAAGGGGTGGTGGTGAAGAGCGACGGTGCCGAGTGCGGAACGATCGACCAGAAATGCCAAATATCTGGCCGGTCAGCCCGTCAAGGATAGGCAGCGCTGCGGCCATGCCAATGAGGGCGCCTGCTATCACATCGGATGACCAGTGATCCGCCAGATAGACACGACCGATCAACATCGCGATTTGCTCGACGCCAACCAGCGCCAAGATGATCGCTTTAATTCTGCGTGTCAGCGGCGCGCGTGCCAGCCACACCGCGATAATGGTGGCAAGATATGTGGAGCGAGCAGCATGGCCCGAAGGGAACGAAAAAGGAGTAGGAATGCCACCGGTGGGCATCGAGAAAAAGAAAACGTAGCGGGACAGTTCGGCGGGGGGCCCGGGTTGATGAATCCAGTGCTTTGCCAACCATTCCACGCCACCCGCAACGAAGAAGAGGACAATCACAGCTGCTCGGTAGGAGGGCTTGAACAAAAGGAACGAAAAAGCCAGCAGAAGAATAGTGGTTACTTCGACTGATCCGAGCAGACTCTGAATGGAAAATGGCAAATCTAGCCAGCGGGGAAGTGCCTGTTGTACAACAGACGTCGCCGCACGGTCAATTGTTTTAAGCAGGGAACTTTGAACGGCGAAGCCAATTGCGACCACGGCGAGAATGAGAACCGCTTCGGTAGCGCGCTTCAAGTCCAATTACCTTTTGTCTAACGGTTATTAGAATCGGGATTGGATTATGCGTTCAAACGGCATTTTGCGCAAGTCTGGTCGCAAGGTCAGAAACTGATTTGACATTGTCTTGGCAATCGCATATACTGAATGCGTTAGAGGGGCCGTAGCTCAGCTGGGAGAGCGCTTCAATCGCACTGAAGAGGTAGTGGGTTCGAGTCCCATCGGCTCCACAAGAATTGCGGAATGTGGTTTTCGGACCGACAAGGGCAGGGTCGAACGGCGCCGCCGGTCCGAGATCAGGAATCCGAATTCGCAATGGGAATGGGGCTGTAGCTCAATTGGGAGAGCGCTTCAATGGCATTGAAGAGGTAGTGGGTTCGAATCCCATCAGCTCCACACTAGAGGCCGCGAACGGGAGTAGTAGGTCATCTTCGCAGCGAGCTGGGGAAAATCAGGTGTGAGCCCAGCACCCAGCGTCAGGAGGCCTGACGGTATTTGGTCTTTGTGACTCGGGCGCCGACGAAGAGCGCCGCAAGACCGAACTCGCCCGGGAGCCGCGTCGACGAAATGCCAAGCGGCATGTAATCGACGCCGAGTAATGCTCGTTAAAGCATTTCGAGTGAGGGGATCGCATCTATCGCCGACTTGGGTGGGCAAGCAAGTCAGCAGATCTCCTAAACAGGGTGGTACCGCGGAGGTATTTGTATCCTTCGTCCCTTCATGGACGAGGGATTTTTTGTTCTGTTCATGAGCCGTCGGGCAAGCGGCCAAGGGGTGCTGTTGTGGAAAGTAGATTCATCAAGACTCCTTCGGGAACAATCCATGCCCAAGTGGATGGCGCGGGTGAGACGGTGGTCCTGATCCATGGATACAGCCCGGAAGTGAACTCGTGGCGCACTTGGGACAAGAATATAGGTAGCCTCGCGGCTCATTTTCGAGTGTATGCGCTTGATCTCTTAGGGTATGGGGAATCCGACACGACGGAGCAACAGCCGGATACCAAGACAGAGGCTCGGGCGGTGGCACAACTGCTCGATGCCGAAGAGATCGCGCGCACCAGCTTGGTAGGTCTGTCCTGGGGTGGGCTTGTCGCTCAAACCGTTGTCGGCTTAGTCCCTGAGCGAGTTCAAAGGCTTGTGCTGGTAGATAGTGCGCATGAACACGGTGCTCGCGGGCTCGAACGTCTCAAAAAGATCGAATGCCCCGCATTGATCATTTGGGACGAGGAGGATGCTGTGATTCCCGTCGAGAACGCTTGGATACTGGGCGGTGCGATTGCCCGCTCACAGGTGAGGATCTTGAAGCGCGAAGAGCGCGACGCAGGTACGGATCCCAATAACCGGCACTGGTCCCAGGTATCGCATTCGCTAGCGTGGAATCGTATCGTGATCGATTTTCTAAAGGGGCCGGCTCAGATTCCCTGACCTTTCCCACCGTCTCCGCTTAGGTTTGAAAAGAGGGCGCATTTATTGGGGAGATATGAAATGAAATCCAAAACGACCAGATCTGTCAAGACAAGAAGTAAGACCAAACGGGCCGGCGCACAAAAGGACGGAAAGCAGAGGGCTTCCGCAGAGGCTGCGTCCGCTAAGGTAAACGCTCGAAAGGCGACGCAGGAAACGTCCCGTCCGGCTGCGCCCGAAGAGGAAAAGCGGAAAAGGTACATCGCAACCGAGATTGAAAAGAAATGGCAGCCGCGGTGGGAAGCAGACCATCTGTGGCATACAGATTTGCAGAATACCACGAACAAGTTTTTCTTCTTGACCATGTACCCCTATCCGAGCGGTGATCTGCACATCGGACACTGGTATGCGATGGCCCCGAGTGATACCAAGGTACGATACCTGCGTATGACGGGAAAGAACGTTTTCTTCCCAATTGGTTTTGATGCGTTTGGCCTACCTGCCGAGAATGCGGCGATCAAGCGCGGCATTCATCCGTACAAGTGGACCATGGACAACATTGCCAACATGCGACGCCAGCTGCACACGATGGGCGCTACCTTCGACTGGGAGCGCGAGGTCGTCACGTGCGATCCGCGCTATTACAGGTGGAACCAATGGTTCTTCGTCGAAATGTTCAAGCGCGGGCTGGCATACAAGAAGATGGCGGCGGTAGATTGGTGCCCGAAGGACCAGACTGTGCTGGCGCGCGAGCAGGTGATCGGGCCCGAGCGGCTGTGCGAGCGTTGCGATACTCCGGTGGTCAAAAAGGACCTGGAACAGTGGTTCTTGAGAATCACCGCTTACGCAGATGAACTGCTAGACTTTACCCATCTCGATTGGCCGGAAAAGGTGAAAACGCTGCAATCCAATTGGATTGGGAGAAGCGAGGGCGTGCAGTTTACCATGCAGGTGGCGGATTCGAACGCCAGTGTTGACGTGTTCACGACGCGGCAGGACACTGTCTTTGGAATGACCTTTGCCGTACTGGCTCCGGAGCACTCGTTGGTGGAGCAAATCACGACACCGGATCGCAAGGGAGAGGTGGAAGCCTATGTCTTCAAGACGCGGAGAGAGACGGAAATAGATCGTCTATCGACAGAGAAGGTACGCGATGGCGTCTTTACGGGTGCGTACGCCATCAACCCGATGAATGGGGCGCGAGTGCCGATCTGGATTGGCGACTATGTCCTGACGACCTATGGGACGGGAGCTATTATGGGTGTCCCGGCCCATGACGAGCGCGACTATGATTTTGCCCGGCGCTATGGCCTAGGCATCCCCGTCGTCATCGCGCCGCCCAACTGGACTGGTGAGCCACTGGATGCGGCCTATACGGAACCGGGAATCATGGTGAATTCGGGCGAGTTCGACGGAATGGACTCGGAACGGGGCAAGGCCGAAATCGCAAAGGTGATGGAGGAGCGGGGCATCGGCAAGCGGACGGTCAATTATCGCCTGCGGGATTGGCTAATCTCACGCCAGCGCTACTGGGGGACACCAATCCCGGTGGTCTATTGCCCGGAGCATGGAATTCAGACCGTACCCGAAGATGAACTGCCCGTCGTCCTGCCGCTAGAAGGTGTGGAATTTGTTCCAACGGGCGAGTCGCCACTGGTAAAGCACAAAGAGTTCCAATACGGCAAGTGTCCCATATGTGGTAGGCCGGCTCGGCGAGAGACGGACACGATGGATACTTTCGTGGATTCGTCGTGGTACCAGTATGACTATCTGGACCCGTATAACATACAGGTGCCTATCAACAGGGCGCGGACAGAAACATGGCTGCCTGTGGACCAGTACACGGGCGGCGTCGAGCATGCCGTCATGCACCTGTTATATACGCGTTTCTGGACCAAGATGATGCGTGACCTGGGTCTGATCCATTTCGACGAGCCAATGTTGCGTCTGTACAATCAGGGCACCATTCTGACGGGCGGGATGCGCATGAGCAAGTCCCGCGGGAATGTCGTCGCGCCCGACCCGTACGTCCAATCGCTTGGAGCTGATACTGTCCGTGTTTATCTGATGTTCATCGGGCCATGGGATCAGGGAGGCGACTGGGATGACTCGGGGATCGGAGGGGTGCACCGCTGGCTGCAACGTGTCTGGACGTTAGTGAATGAGACGGCCGGCGAGGGCACGGCAGCAGGAAAGAGCACCGAACAGCGCGACCTGGCGCCAGGTGACGAGCGAGAGCTGCGGCGCAAGACTCACCAGACGATCAAACGCGCAACCGACGACATGGAGGGTTTTCGGTTCAATACGATGGTCGCCGCGTTGATGGAATTCACGAACTATCTGCAGAAAGCGCGTGAGACCGCGTCGGTAAACATGGAGGCATGGCGAGAGGCGATCAATTCGTTGCTCTTGATGTTGGCGCCGAGCGCGCCACATCTGGCAGAGGAGCTCTGGTCCCGGATCGGCGGACCCTACAGCATTCATCAGCAAGCCTGGCCCAAGTGGGATCCGAAGCTGGCAGCCGAGGAGATGATGACGCTGGCGGTGCAGGTCAATGGCAAGGTGCGTGACCGGATCGAGTTGCCGGCCGGAGCGACCGAGGCCGAGGTAAAGCAAGCAGCTATGGCCTCTGCGAACGTTCACCGGCATTTGGAAGGCAAAGCGCCGGCTCAGGTCATCTACGTGCCCGGGCGGCTGGTAAGCATCGTTGTCAGGTAGGGGTTAGGGCTACCAGGACTGCCCAAGAAAAGGTTGCAAACAGCTAACCGAACACAAATCAGGGGGCAGCGACCCGGCTCGGGGCCGCTGCCCCTGTTTTTGCGCCCAGAAATGTTAAGGTATTTTAACTTGACAAAAGGACGGTTTTCTCTTATAATCACCAATTGCTCAATGTTTGTTCAAGATCGGGCGCGAGGCACTGGCGTTGTCGCGGTCGGTTATTTTTGTTGGTCGGGCGGTTCAAAGATGCTAGCGTCGTGTCTGTTTGCCGGCCGTCTCATGCGCTCTGCCATCATTTGTTTATCTCTTTCCCCCTTGGCCTCGCCCAACGAGGTAGATGCAGACTGCTGCTCGACGACGGAAAGCATCATGCCTCGCGCTCGATTTGGAGAGGGAGTTCAGTGTGACAAGAATTCCATCCCCGACTCTCCCCTACCCGCGTCCACCCGATTGGCCGCGTTGACCTGCTGCCGGTTGCTCCCGGCGTGAGCAGCCCGGCAGTGTCTCTTTCCCAGCAGTGAGCGTGCACGGAGGCACGAAAAAAATCCCGCGCGTTCGCGCGCGGGGAGCCAAGTTTTGAGGAGTTTGTCGATGAATCAATTAGCGATGACTGCCCCGGTCAACGGCTTGCAGCCTGATCAAAAGTCGTACGCTCGCATCTCCGATGTCCACGCGATTCCAACACTCATCAAGGTCCAGATCGAATCCTTCGAGTGGTTCAAGACGGAGGGCCTGCGCGAGCTGTTTGACGAGATTTCTCCGATTGAGTCGTTCAACAAAGAATACAGCTTGTATTTTCCAGGCGATAATGACATCGCCCGCAAATTGGGTTTAACCTTTTGGTTTGGAGAGCCGAAATACTCTGAGCCGGAGTGCCGCGAAATGGACATGACGTACGCGGCACCCCTCCACCTCAAGGTCGCTCTCGTGAACAATACAGAAGGCGGCAAGGCCACTGTTCAGGAAGTCTATATGGGCGACTTTCCGCTCATGACTGAGCATGGTACCTTTGTTATCAACGGCGCCGAGCGCGTGGTTGTTTCACAGTTGATTCGGTCGCCGGGGGTCTATTTTACGGCGACGGAGGACCGCGCGACCGGACGCGTGCTGTGCGCGGCCAAACTGATCCCGAACCGCGGCGCATGGCTGGAATTCGAAACCTCCAAGCGCGACGTGTTGTCGGTGAAAGTGGATCGCAAGCGCAAGATACCCGTCACTTTGCTCTTGAAAGCCGTAGGCGTTGGCGATGGCGTCGACGAAAATTTGATCAACATCTTTGCCGGGGCGGACAACAATCCTGAGCATGAATACATCCGGACGACGCTCGAGCGCGATCCCAAGCCGAGCCCCGAGGACTTGAACCGGATTGAGCGGAAAGAGTGGACGCTAGCCGACTTTTCCCTCATGGAGTTCTACAAGAAACTCCGCCCGGGTGACCCTCCTACCCTCGATAATGCCCGGAACTTTATCACCACGCTTCTCTTCGCCCAGCGGCGCTATGACCTCGGCCGGGTGGGACGGCACAAGCTAAACCGGCGACTCTACGGCACCGACGTCCCCTCGGATACGCTGCCGCAGGACCGGACGCTCCGAGCGGATGACCTCGTCAAGGTCGTCGAGCACATGGTCCTAGTGAACAATGGCGTCTTTGGCGGCGATGACATTGACCACCTCGGCAATCGGCGGGTCAAGACTGTGGGCGAGTTGATTCAGAATCACTTGCGGATTGGCCTTTTGAGGTTAGAGCGGGTGGTCCGCGAACGTATGAGCGTCCGTGACCCCGAGCAGATGTCCGCCATCAACCTCATCAATATCCGACCTGTGGTGGCCGCGATGCGCGAGTTCTTTGGCGGTTCCCAGCTCTCTCAGTTCATGGACCAAACGAATCCGCTCGCCGAATTGACGCACAAGCGAACCCTGTCAGCCCTGGGTCCGGGTGGCTTGCGCCGTGAACGCGCGGGATTTGATGTCCGGGACGTTCACCACAGCCACTATGGACGAATTTGTCCGATTGAGACGCCTGAGGGTCCGAACATCGGCTTGATCGGCCGCCTCGCAACCTATGGGCGGATCAACGAGTTTGGGTATCTTGAGACGCCGTACCGGATCGTGAAAAACGCGGTCCTAAATAAAAAAGATTTGTTGGTCGGGCACATACTGCGCGAAGATGTCGTCGATCCCGACACGAACAAGGTCATCGGCAAGGCCGAGACCCAGGTGGACGAGGGGTTGGCGGCGAAGTTGGCGGCGTTGCCGCGGGGCACGGAAATTCCGGTCCGCGCGTATGCAACGGATGAAATCGTCTATCTCCCAGCAGATGAGGAAGACAAGCATACGGTCGCTCAGGCGAACGCGCGCGTCGACAACCTGGGTCAATTCCTGGACAAGCGCGTCGAGGTGCGCCGCAATCAGACGTTCCTCACCGATTCGTCAGACCGCGTGGAATATATGGACGTTTCTCCCAAGCAGATTGTGGGAGTTTCGGCGGCTTTGATCCCGTTCCTCGAACATGACGACGCGAACCGTGCGTTGATGGGCTCGAACATGCAGCGGCAAGCGGTGCCCTTGCTTCGGCCGGAGGCGCCGGTTGTCGGTACAGGAATGGAAGCGCAAGCGGCGCTCGATTCCGGCCAGGTGATCGTCTCCGACGACGATGGCGAAGTGACGAGTGTCACCGCGAGAGAGATCAAGATTCGCAGCGGCAAGAAGGAGCACGTCTACACACTACGCAAGTACAACCGCTCGAACCAGTCCACCTGCATTGACCAACGGCCGATCGTTTCCCGTGGGCAAAAAGTGAAAAAGGGGCAGGTCATTGCCGACAGCTCTTCGACGGATGAAGGGCAGATTGCTCTCGGCCAAAATGTGATCGTCGCGTTCATGAGCTGGGAGGGCGGCAACTATGAGGACGCGATCCTCATCAGCGAAAAGATGGCGCGGGAGGACAAGTTCTCGAGCATCCATATTGAGAAACATGAGATCGAAGCCCGAGATACCAAGCTCGGCCCCGAAGAGATCACCCGCGACATTCCGAACGTGGGCGAGGATGTACTCAAGGACTTGGACGAAGAAGGTATCATTCGAATTGGCGCGGAAGTTGGGCCGGGTGACATCCTGGTCGGCAAGATCACGCCCAAAGGCGAGACCGATCTCACTCCTGAGGAAAAACTCTTGCGCGCGATCTTTGGCGAAAAGGCACGTGAGGTCAAGGACTCGTCCCTTCGCCTTCCGCATGGCGAGCGCGGAAAAGTGGTAGACGTCAAGGTCTTTACGCGCGACGAGCACCATGAATTGCCCGCGGGCGTGGACAAATTGGTTCGTGTCTCGATTGCGCAGCAGCGCAAGATCACCGAAGGGGACAAGATGGCGGGCAGGCACGGAAACAAGGGCGTCATCTCCAAGGTCGTGCCCGTCGAGGACATGCCCTATCTGGAGGATGGCACCCCGGTGGATATTATCCTGCACCCGTTGGGCGTCCCGGCGCGGATGAATATCGGCCAGATCTTGGAGACTCACCTTGGTTGGGCCGCGGACCGACTTGGTTTCAAGGCCGTGTCGCCTGTCTTTGACGGAGCCGATGAGGCGGAAATCAGTGCCGAGTTGGCCCGAGCCTGGCTGATCGATCAGGCGTGGGCAGAGGCAACGGCGCGGGCGTGGACCTGGCTGGAAGAACAGGAATACAACCTCGAAGACCTAAACGACGACGACGAAGCCCGCCTGCTCTACCTCCAGGACTGGCTGAAAGATTCCGATCGGCGGCGGCTGGCCAATGACAAGGTGTATGCACGGAGAGAGGTACTCCGCGCTTGGCTCAAGGGCAAGGGTTACGATCCTGAGGATATTCTCTCCTTTGAGGACGACGAGCGCACGCCGGACGAACGGGTCATTGCCGATCGAGCGGCTCGCGTCGCGTGCTACAGGCTTTGGCTGGAAGGTTACGGACGATCGGTGTCGCAGAAGACAACGGAAGAACAGCTCCTGGCCGACGTGGAAAAGATCAGCCAAGAGCACAAGGTCCCGTCACCGACGGCGGGCAAGATGAAATTGTACGATGGCAAGACCGGCATGCCGTACGATCAGCCGGTGACGGTGGGCACCATTTACATGATGAAACTGGCCCACCTGGTCGAAGACAAAGTGCATGCCCGGTCCACAGGTCCTTACTCACTTGTCACTCAACAACCCTTGGGCGGGAAGGCGCAGTTCGGCGGCCAGCGGTTTGGCGAAATGGAAGTGTGGGCGCTCGAGGCGTACGGCGCTGCCCATACTCTGCAGGAAATGCTGACGGTCAAGTCGGACGACGTGACCGGACGTGTCAAGACCTACGAGGCCATTGTCAAAGGCGAAGAGATTCTCGAACCCGGTGTTCCCGAATCGTTCCGCGTTCTCGTCAAAGAATTGCAGTCGCTGGGTCTCGCCGTTGAAGTCTTCAGCGGGGAAGGCGAGCGGATGCAGTTCGGCAAGGAAGAGAGCGAGGAACGCGTGCCGCAGCTCGGCATGGGGCTGCTGCACGGAGAGCCAAGCACGCGGACCGAGCGCGAGATCATGCGCGAGCGGTTTGCGCGCGGCGAGGGCATCCGTCGCAATCGCACTTCAGGGACGGAAGAAGATTAAGTCGAGAATCCTTCGGAGCCACAATGGAATTAACAGATTTCAACGCGATACGAGTTAGCCTTGCATCTCCGGAAGACGTCCGTTCGTGGTCGTACGGGGAGGTTTTGAAGCCAGAGACGATCAACTACCGCACCTTGCGCCCCGAACGGGATGGTCTGTTTGACGAGCGCATCTTTGGTCCGACGCGTGATTGGGAGTGTGCCTGCGGCAAATACAAAAAGATTCGAAACCGAGGCATCATCTGCGACAAATGCGGCGTGCAGGTCGCACCCGCGCGCGTGCGGCGCGAACGAATGGGGCATATCGAACTGGCTTCGCCGGTTGCGCACTTGTGGTATGTTCGTGGTGTTCCCTCGCGCATTGGGCTGTTGCTCGATCTGTCGCCCCGGCAGCTCGAACGTGTGCTCTATTTTGCCCAAGTTCTCGTCACGAAGGTAGACGAGGATGCCCGCAAACGCTTCATGCAGCGGCTGAGCAAAGAGACCCAGAACAAAGTACAGGAATTGGAAGACAAGGTCGGAGCAGAGACGGACGCACTGCAAGCGCGGCTGGACAAGGAGATGGAAGCGCTGACGCACAAGACCGAGTCAGCCGTCGAAAAGTTGGAAGACCAGCTGGCGGACAAAACTGACCAGGTGGTAAGCGCGGCCAAAAAGCTAGAGAACCGGATTGACGAAGCTCAGGGCACCGAAATACGCAAGCCGATAATCTTCGAACCGACGGGAGAGATCGTCGCCGTCGACGGCGAGATGATCGGCTTGCAGCATCGCAAGAGGCTCAACGGAGTCGTTCAAGCCCATCTTGCACAAATCGAGCAGGATATCCGCGCCAAACAGGCGGACCGGCGCCTCCTGGTCGATGCAGAGCGAGATCAGAAGCAGCACGCTTTGAGCGAGGAAATTGCCAAAGTGCGTGAGCGGGTCGACGCGCAGATCGACCGGATCCGCACCGCACACGACGAACGACTGGACGAACTGAAAATGGTCCACGTCGGAGAGGTCATCAGCGAAGCCGGTTTTCTGGAAATGCGCGAGAAATGGGGCACGCTGTTCGAAGCGAGCATGGGCGCCGATGCCGTTCACTCCATCCTTAAGGGGATTGATCTTGACAGCGCCGCGCAACAGATCCGGGCGACGATCCGGACGACGCGGTCGAAGCAGAACAAGAAAAAAGAGATCAAGCGCCTACGCGTGGTCGAGTCTTTGCGGAAATCGGCCAATCGGCCGGAATGGATGATCCTGACGGTGTTGCCGGTGATCCCGCCGGACCTGCGGCCGATGGTGCAGCTGGACGGGGGGCGCTTTGCGACCTCGGATCTGAACGACCTGTACCGGCGGGTGATCAACCGGAACAACCGGCTGAAGCGGCTCTTGGAACTGGGGGCGCCGGAAGTGATCGTGAACAACGAGAAACGGATGCTCCAGGAAGCGGTGGACTCGCTGATCGACAACTCGCAGCGGGGGAAAGCGGTCTCGGCGCGGGGGCAGCGCAAGCTGAAATCCCTGTCCGACCTGCTCAAAGGCAAGCAGGGGCGCTTTCGGCGGAACCTGTTGGGCAAGCGGGTGGACTATTCGGGGCGGAGCGTGATCGTGGTGGGGCCGCACCTGAAACTGCATCAATGCGGGCTGCCGAAGAGCATGGCCTTGGAACTGTTCAAGCCCTTTGTGATGCGGAAGTTGGTCGAATACAACTATGCGCACAACATCAAGAGTGCCAAGCGGCTGGTGGACCGGTCGAGTGCGGAGGTGTGGGATGTGCTCGAGGAGATCATCAAGGACCATCCGGTGCTGCTGAACCGGGCGCCCACGTTGCACCGGCTGGGGATTCAAGCGTTTGAAGTGATCCTGGTGGAGGGGAGCGCCATCCAGATTCACCCGTTGGTGTGTGCCGCCTTCAATGCGGATTTTGACGGGGACCAGATGGCGGTGCACGTGCCGCTGTCGGAGGCGGCGAAGGAAGAGGCGCGGCGGCTGATGCTGTCGAGCCACAACCTGTTGAAACCGGCCTCGGGGGAGCCGATCGTGGAGCCGACCAAGGACATGGTTCTCGGGGTGTACTATCTGACGATGGAGGACAAGACCGAGAAGGGGGCGGGGAAAGCCTTCTCCTCGCCGGAGGAAGTGGCCCTCGCCTACGACCTGGGGCATGTGCAGCTGCACGCCCCCATCCAGCTGGCCCTGGAAGGGAAGGCGAAGAAGGACGGGGGGAAGAAGAAGAGCGAGTTGGTGTCGACGACGGTGGGGCGGGTGCTGTTCAACGAGATTCTGCCGACCGAACTGCGGTATGTGAACGAGACGCTGGACAAGAAAAAGCTGAAAGAGCTGGTGGCGTTGGTGTATGCCAAGCTGGGGCCGGAGGGGACGGCGGAGATCGTGGACCGCATCAAAGAGATTGGGTTTCAGTATGCGACGAAGAGCGGGCTGACGATTGCGATCGACGATATCACGGTGCCGGAGGAGAAGCAGGCGATTCTGGCGCGGGTGACGGAGAAGGTGAACGAGGTCGAGGCGCAGTACCGGCGGGGACTCATCACCGAGGACGAGCAGTATGTCAAGACGGTGGAATTGTGGACGGAGGCGACCGAAGAGATCACCGAGGCGGTGGCGCAGGGGATGGGGCAGAGTTCGCCCATCCGGGTGATGGCGAATTCGGGGGCGACCAAGGGAGGCTTTCAGCCGATCCGGCAGTTGGCGGGGATGCGGGGGCTGATGGCGGACCCGGCGGGCCGGATCATTGCGCTGCCGATCAAGAGCAACTTTCGGGAAGGGCTGACGGCGCTGGAATACTTTATCTCGACGCACGGGGCGCGCAAGGGCTTGGCGGATACGGCGCTGCGGACGGCGGATGCGGGGTATCTGACGCGGCGGCTGGTGGATGTGGCGCAGGAAGTGATCATCAACGAAGAGGACTGTGGGACGAACCAGGGGATCTGGATCGAGGCGGATTCCAAAGAGCGAACCGGGGAAGAGTTCTCCGAGCGAGTGATCGGCCGGGTGGCGGCGACTCCCATCGTGCACCCGCGGACGGGAGAGGTGCTGGTGGGGGCGGGGGAGTTGGTGACGGAGCTGGCTTGGCCGGCGGTGGCGGCGGCCAAGGTGGAGAAGGTGCAGGTGCGCAGCCCCCTGACCTGCGAGGCGCGGCATGGGATGTGTGCCAAGTGTTACGGGCAGGACCTGGCGCGCGGCGGGCTGATTCGACCGGGGGAGGCGGTGGGGATCATTGCCGCCCAGTCGATTGGGGAGCCGGGGACGCAGCTGACCCTGCGGACCTTCCATACCGGGGGGGTGGCGGGGGGAGAGGATATCACCCATGGGCTGCCGAGAGTCGAGGAGTTGTTTGAAGCCCGCGACCCCAAGGGCGAAGCCCTCCTCGCCGAAATCGATGGCACCACTCATATTCTGATTGAGGACGGACAGCGCCAAATCAAGGTTACGTCCAACCGAATGCATCGCGATGAATACAAAGTTCCACCGCACTCCAAGGTGCTCGTCCGCGACGGCACCAAGATTGCCGACGGCACGCTCATCATCCGGAGCAAGGATGGCAATGAGATCGCGGCCGGCAAGGGCGGCGAGGTCATCCGCGAGGATGGCCGTGTGGTGGTCCGCTACGACCAGAGGGACGAGCGACTCTACGAAGTCCCGGCGGCGGCACGACTGCGCGTTGAGGATGGACAAAAGGTCCGCGCGGGTGACCAGCTGACCGAAGGTTCCATGAATCCGCACCGGATCCTTTCCATCCTCGGTCGTGAGGCGGCCGAACTGTACATGGTCGAAGAAGTGCAGCGGGTCTACCGGTCGCAGGGTGTGAACATCAACGACAAGCACATCGAGATGATCCTGCGCCAGATGTTCCGCAAAGTGCGCGTCAAGTCGACGGGCGATACGGAGCTGTTGCCCGGACAGCTGATCGACCGGCTCTTGTTCGAAGACATCAACGCCAAGATCCTGGAGCACGGCGGCGTGGCCGCCACCGGCCAGCCGGTCTTGCTCGGAGTCACCAAGGCGTCGTTGAACACGGAATCGTTCCTGAGCGCTTCCAGCTTCCAGCACACGATCACCGTGCTCTCCGAGGCCGCGATCGCCGGCAAGCGCGACGAGTTGATCGGCCTGAAAGAGAACGTCATCATCGGCAAGCTGATCCCGGCCGGGACCGGTTTCCGGGTACGACAAAACCTGGATGCCGAAGCACTCGGACTGACGACCCATCGTGGTCATCGCCTGAGCGAAGATATCCGGCTCGAGGATGAGGAACTGGCCGAAGCTGAAGAATTCGAGAATTTGCTCGTCGAAAAGGGCGCGCCTGAACTTGTCCTCGAACGCGAACACGACGCCACA
The DNA here is from genome assembly GCA_023381515.1 of Chloroflexota bacterium. Next base: position 18,834 of record JAMCQI010000082.1, read on the forward strand.
GAGGGTGAAGCACCAGACGTCGAAGCCAGAGAGGCTCCGGAAGAAGAGGAGAACGCCGAAGAAGAGGAAGGCGATCTGGCCATGGAAGACGAGTTAGACGAAGAGCCGCTCGAGCTCGAAGACGAAGACCTCGAAGATGTCGAGGAAGACGAAGAGGAAGAGGAAGAGGAAGAATAACCTCTCTCCGGCGAGATAGCAGAGACCAGGTTTCCAGACCGGAAACCTGGTCTCTTTGTATTGGCAATTGCCATTGACGGTTCGTAGAGTATATTGCAAAGCATGGTGCTGAGTGGAGCGAGAGACGGGAAAAGTCACAAATGGAAATGACGCCAAACATTCTGGAGGTTCCTCGCGAGGTCTTGGACGCGGTCAAGTTGCCTCCCGCCGAAATGGAAAGGGAGCTGCGCCGAGAACTGGCCGTGGCGTTGTATGAACGCGTTGCTCTTCCCATTGGTAAGGCGCACGTTCTGGCAGAGATGACGCGCTGGGAATTTGAAGAACCGCCTCCTGAGCAATCCCATACGCCCTAGTCCAGAACGAGGCGCGTGCGCTCGAACCGCCGCATAGCGGCGAGGAGCAAAACTGCATCCAGAACGGCGAGGCCCGCAATGACGGATAGCAGGGTCAATGTCGGATCGAAGCTGGCGAGATTAACTCCGGCCGCAGGCAGAGCCCTTGCGCCGGCCAGCGGGATGAGCAGCAACAGGAACGCCGTGCTCCCGAGCATCTGTTGAACCGAGCGGACGGTCGGCGCGCGCAGTGAAAAGAACACGCCGATGCCCGCCGGCAGGAGCGCGCCAAGCAGGCTCAGAACGAGGCTGCCGAGCCCAATCATTGGCGAGTACATGGAAATACCGTTGCCAGTAACGGCTACATTGATCGCGACCATTTGCAGAAACAGCATGATCACGGTCAAGCCCCACCCGTAACCGGCGGCCGACGCGATTTTGCCAACGAGGATCGCGCGGTCCGAAAGGCGCGTCGCGAGCAGAGTCTCGAGTGTATGCCGCTCGCGCTCTCCTGCAAACGAGTCGGCAATGACGTTGCCGGTCAGACTAAAAGGGATCCAGCCGGCGAAGATGAGGACCAACGGCGATGCGAGCCAGGCGCGACCTTGTCCGAGCAGCGGGAAAACGGTAAAGAAACCGATGACCAGGAGGAGCCCCCACGCGTCCTCGCGAGATCTCACGCGGCGGAAGAACAGTTCTTTCCATTCCTTCCAAATCACCGTCCAGATATCCGTCAGCATTCCACCTCCTTTCAAGGAGATTCATCCTCCTTGACGAGCGTGAGGAATACTTCTGCGAGACCGGTCTGAGGTTTGCGGACCTCTTCGATTTGCGCGCCCGCCTGGACCAGGAGAGAGACAAGCGGAGCGGCTCTGGCCCCCTCGCACAACTGAATGTGCAGAACGCCGCTCCGCACCTCGACCGCGACGACCTCTGGTCGCTCGCGCAGCCTAGCCACCATTTGATCATCGAATCCGCTGCCCATGATCTCCACCCTGGATCCGCCGCGCTGCGCGCTCAGTTCAGCGGGAGACCCGACCGCGAGGAGCTTGCCCGCACGGATGACGGCGACCTGCGCGCAAAGCTTCTCCGCCTCGGCCAGATTGTGCGTCGTAAGGAAGAGAGTCACTCCTTCGTTTGTGGCGAGGCGGCGCAGGTCATCGTGCAAGGTCTCCGCCGCAACGGGGTCGAAGCCAGCCGTCGGTTCGTCGAGAAAGATGAGAGAGGGACGCGGCATCAGAGTGCGCGCAATTGCGAGCTTTTGGCGCATCCCGCGGCTCCATTCGCGCGCCGTTTCCTGACGCCGATCCCACAATTCAAAATGGGAAAGTAGTTCTTTGATACGAGCGCGGCGTTCCGAGGCGGACAGATGCCAGATGCGCCCGTAGAAATCTAGATTCTCCTCGGCGCTCAAGCGCTCGTAGAGACCCGAGTATTCGAACAGGACACCGGTGCGGCTCCGAATCGCGTCGCCCTGGCTCCGCGTATCATATCCGAGCACGCGAGCGCGCCCTGCGGCGGGCTCCAGCAGTCCGAGCAGGAGGCGAATGGTCGTCGTCTTGCCCGCGCCGTTGGGACCGAGAAAGCCAAAGATAGCACCTGACGGCACCTGGATCGAGAGCCCGTCGAGGGCGCGGCCCGTGCGATAATCGAAGGTGAGGTTGTCGGTCTCGATGGCAAAGTTGGGCATTCGGATTTACTCTACGCGTTGCAGGCGAACGCGCGGCAAGAAGACGGCGAGGCCGATGAGCGTGACCGCCCAGACGCCGACGCTCGTGGCCGCTTCGATGGGGCTGATGACGCAAGAGATCAGTAGTACTTTTCTATACCGCCGAATCCGAATTGCTTGTTTTTCTCCGTCATGCGAATAAAGTACTCCAAGCGCTTGGCGAACTCGCGTGGCCGCTTCCGTGCGCCTTCAATGAAGGCGATCCGAATGCGTACATAGGATGGCGAGAACCGTTGGAAATTCTTCCACGCTGATCGGTTGGCCTTGATGGCCTTGAGGATCTCGGACGGAATCTCAAACTTGTCCTCTTGCAGGTCTCCCAATGTGGCTAATACCTCTTTCGCGACCTTCCCTTGCTCGACGAGCGCCTTGAGTCTCTCCTTATTAGCTTGGGAGTATGCGCTTTTGGCGTTTCGCACCGAGAATCTTTGGGCGAACCGTTCGGCGTCAATCGTTTTGACGGTGCTATCAATCCAGCCAAAACAGAGGGCTTCTTCCACCGCCTCGTTGTACGGGATGCGCGGCCTGCCGCTATGCTTCTTGTAGTAGACGAGCCAGATTTCTTTCTCGGATTTGTAATGCTTCTTCAACCAATCGCGCCACGCTTTGCGATTGGTCACATACAGCATCTTGGTCTCGTCTGGATTGCCTTTCACGCGTCGCCCAGCCTCCGTTTCATCTCTTCGAATTGTTCCGTCGAAAGCTCGCCCCGTGCGTAGCGCGCCTTGAGAATGTCGAGCGGTGTCTCGCGCGGGGGGCCAACCACGCCTATGCGGCGACGGCCACAATCACTCGCCCGACCTTGCCGAACGCTCCATTTCTGCTGTCGAGCGTTTCTCTTCGAGCCAGTCGCCATCCGATCGATACCCCATAAGCAATGATGACGACCGGGACGGCGACCATGAGGAAGAGAAAGAGCACGTTTACCAAGTTTGTAAGAAACAAGGGATCCACTGTTTTCTACTCCTTGGAATTCGCTCTACAGACCTTCGAGGTCGGCGCTCTGCGAGCGCTTCAAACGTCGAAGGTGTATCTCTCGGTCCCATCTCGTGTCTGAATTCAGCGCTCGGCAGATCAAGTATAACGGCCGTGTGTCCGTCCCCCCTTCAAGATAATCATTCGCTCAGCGGGACCAATAGCGTTGGCGCGTCTCGCACGCGTTTCGATGGCACCGCATTCAGGCAGTTCTCCCGTTGTAGGCAGCCAAGAGCCATACGCGGACCGAGGGGACCGGGGCGATATACGACTTTATTATGGCACAATAGCGTACGACCCGAAAGGAACCCGGTTTCCAGCAAGCGGGCATATGCGCGTGCCGCTTGTGCAGCATCGCAAAAGAGATTCTGGAAGGGCTCCCCAAACCTCGCTGCCTCTTGACACGGGGCAGGAACTCTGCTATACTACCATAGGTAGAATAGCAGAGTCAACCCACATGCCCCACAAGAATACGAGCCAAGTGGACGAGTTGCTCAAAAATTGGGAGGAGATCTACAAGAAAGGTCTCCTCACCTTTTGGATTCTCCTGTTCTTGTACGAACGTCCCGCTTATGCTTATGAGATGAGTACGGCGATCACAGAGCTTTCGCAAGGTATGGTGTCGGCGGATGAAAAGAGCATGTACCGCGCCCTCAACCGTTTTGAGGCCCTTGGCATCCTCCGCAGTGAGCTGGAACGGTCCGACCTCGGACCCCAGAGGCGCTATTACCGCCTGACCGACGCGGGGCTCGCCTTGCTGAGGCGATTCATCGAGCGGAACATCCTCGTCTTTCAATCCCCTGCTGTTGCTCAACGAATCCAAGCGGTCATAAACAAAACAGCTATCCCTGCGTGAAGGAGACCCGAGATGTCAACAGAACAGCTTGAAAGCAAACTGGAAGGTTCGAAGCGTTGGCTAATGTTCTTTGCCGGCGTGACGTTGATCCTGTTGGCCTGGGCGATCGCGGGCGTTCCCAGCAAGTTCTCCTATGTTTGGACCTATTATCTCCTCTGGTTCGTGTTCCAGGTGACGGCTGCCGCCACGGGGCTCATGATCCTAGTGAACCGAGACTGGCGGGAATTGCCTCTGGCACGCCGTCTAGACCCTGCCTTTGGCTTCTTGGCCATGGCTTGGCTGCTGTTCTTGGTGTTCTTGATCAAATCGAGCCGCGATGAATCTTATCTCTGGGGTGGCGCGTCGACCCTCTTGCTTTACGCGCTCGTCCTCGCCGCCGGAATCGTCTTGGCGCTGTCTTACTGGATGCTTCGCCGCGCTCGCGCACACTCGTCCGAAGAAATGTTTCCGTGATCTGGTTTGCACAGCCCCTCGAGAGTCTTACTGCCTCCACAGGCGAGCGCGCACCAGACGTTGTCTATGGACCACACCGAGTATTCGGCATGCGGCTGCCGACGGATTCGCCCGTGCGCGCATCGTAAATGAAATCACGTTCGCTGGTGTCACAAATGGGCGCGGGGTTCGGAGGCGCGCCCATTCCTTCGTACTGGAAATAGCCGCGCACGGTCACCCACCATACCGGCGACTGCGCGGTCTGCCCGGGAGCGTAACCGCCGGGTCCGCGCGTGCCCCCGGCCCGCCGGTCTGCCTCTCCCAGCGTGATCAGGTCTGCCGTCACGCTGTCAATCCGCGCCTGTTGAATGCCGACCTCAGGGACTGACAGCTTGGCCTCTTGTCTCGCTCGCGCGATCGCCTGCTCTTGCGAGAAAGGGAACGGGTTACCCGCGAGCGCGCCGCACGCAGTCAGCAGCGCTGTAAAAAGCAGGCAGGCGATGATCGCTTTGTTGGTTTTCGCTAGATATTCGCCATGTCGTTTCATCTGAATCGGCGAGGGGTGCTACTTCTTGACCGGGGTAGCCGTAACGCCGGGTGGCATTGTGGGCCACGGCGTCGCCTCCGGATTAACCTCTTCACCGCACAATTGGTCACCGCTTTTCGCGTCGAGGAAGAGACGCATCGTCCGCGTCGTCCCTTCAAACGGACCGCGCACGAGGAGCAGCCACACTCCCTCGGGATGCCCCATAAAGGTGCCACAAGGCGAATTCGCGGCCGCACTGCGGGCCGCTTGTTCGGAAAGCAGTTGCGCCGTCAAGAGCTCCAGCGTGCCTCCCCAGGGCTGTTGCAAAGCCGTTAGGCACGCTGGAAGATGAGAGGCAAGGCGAGTTTCGGATGGGCCGCGTAGTCCCGCCGCACATCGGGCACGTTTTTCACGCCC
>JAMCQI010000002.1 GCA_023381515.1 Chloroflexota bacterium
AGCGTGAGTAGAGCAAATCCGCCGGGATCTTTCAGGACATGGTCGATCCCCATGAACAGGAGAGTATTCGTAATCTCGACGTCGTTATGGCTAGCCAAAACCGCGCTGGGGATTGGGAAAACCCGATCTGACACGAAGTTCCCATGCTGGCCGGGGTGATTGCCGTTCCAGAAAACGTGGCCGTATTCGGCTTGCAGCAGCAGGAACCGATGCCAGAGGAGGTAGTTGCGCACGGTAAACGGCAGGATGAAGAGTACGATAATGACGATCGGTATCAAGACCATCTTTTTCGGTCCGCGCTGGCGATAGACCACCCACAGCAATAGAAGAGGCACGTAGAACATCACGGCTTGCCGGAAGAGAATTGTCGTCGCGAGCGCCACGCCAAGCAAAGCCCACTTTTTCAGCGAGGGAGAGTCGCCAATGCGGTAGGCGAGATATATCGCCGCTAGTAAGCTGAGAATCGACGGGGTTTCGGTGACGAGGGTCACGCCGTAAAAGATGAGGTAGGCGTAGACCGACGCGATGACGCCCGCGACGAGTGCAACGGGCCTACCGAATAGTCGGTTTGCAATGAGCACGATCATCAACACGATGAACGTACTGAGTACGCCGGTGATGATCCGCGCGATAATCGGCTCGTAGCCAAAGGCTTGATATATCGCGGCGAGATAGAGACTCATCGTCGCCGAGAAGTAGGATTGCGGTGTATTTGCTTGAATCCACGGGTACCAGGGCTTGGGAAACGTAAGCCCGTGCCCGGTGACAAAGCGTTCGGCCAACGTACTGTAGGTCACCTCGTCTTGGGCCCCAGATAGGCCAGTCACGTGATTACCAAGATAAAGAGCCGCTGCAAGCCGAACGATAAAAGCAAGCGCCAAAACACCTAGCACAGCTAGCGTGTAGCGGCGGGTTGAGATCCCGGTCATGTGGTCCCCTTCGTAGATATGATCGCCGACTTGGGTCAATACTGAGTTCGGCTACCTCAGCGCACTTATGAGCTACGCGCAAAGCGCCCACGCCCATTAGTTGTTTAGATCATCAATCGTCACATCCCGTGCAAGCTCTGAATGAGCCGACGATAGTGTTGGGCCATAACAGCATGCTGTCCGCGTTCAGACGGTCGCACGAGCGACGCGAGAGGAACGCTGGTGAGGCGCATCGCCGCGGCGAGCAACAGAATGAGCTTGTAGGCGCGCACCGCGCTTTCCCCAAAATGCTTGCGAAAGTAGAGAATCTTTCCCCGATACAATTGCAGGAACATCGCTTCGGCGACCTGACGGGTGCTCTGACCGCCGTGGTGGACGATCCGCGCCCAAGGAACCCAATGAATCGTCCATCCGTCCTGACCGAGGCGTCGACACAGATCGACTTCTTCCGAATAGATGAAAAAGCGCTCGTCGAGCAGCCCAACGCGCTCGAGGGCTTCGCGGCGGAGAATGAGGCACGCTCCTTGAACGGTGTCCACCGCTTGCGCCCGGTCGTGCGGCCACTTCTCCATCGCATACTCACTCACGCGACGGATCACATCGAGGTGGAACATCCGCCAGAACTCGCGAAAGATCGTCGGCGCGCGATAACACGACTGCTGCAGAGTTCCGTCAGGATTCAAGATCAGCGGTCCGGCGGCCCCGGCGTGCGGGTGGTCGTCCATGAACCGGACCAACTCGTCAATTGCGCCAGGCCGAACTTCTGTATCCGGATTCAACAGCAACACGTATCGACCGTGACTATTCTGGATTGCCTGGTTATTTGCCCGAGCAAACCCGGGATTGCCCTCATTCTCGAGGAGGAGAATCTCTGGGAAATCGCGCCGGACTGACTCCGGAGTGCCGTCGACGGACCCGTTGTCCACCACCAGCACCTCGGTCGACACCGTGACGGTTGTAGCAGTCGACGCTGACGCCTTCGGACGGACAACCGACCGCAGACACGCGGAAAGGAGGTCGCGCGTGTTCCAGCTCACGACCACAATCGAGACGTCTGGAGAGGCAACAGCAGATGACAACGCAGAATCACCGCTTGGTTTCGTTGAACTAATCACTCTCTGCCTCGCCTAGGCCGCCCGTCGCGCGGCGGTAGATATGATGAAGCGCCAGGAGACCGCCAAGAAATAGCCAGCCAAGGACGGACGCGCGAAAGCCTTTGAAGCCAATGTTGTAGACGAAGGGAATGAACCAATCGCCGAGAAAGCCGGCGAATAAGGACCCCGCGAGTCCCCCTAATGCGCCATAAACGTAGGCCCGCTCGAAGCCTGGCCTTACCCGATTGCGTACGTTGAAGCCAAGCCGACCAACTTCCCAGGCAAACCAGACAAAAAAGAACAAACCGACTATTCCGGTTTCGGCAATCAGATCCATATAGTTGCTGTGGGAGTTGAAGTTAACGTTGTATCCGAGAATCGGGTAGAGCAACACGTACCAGTAGTAATTTGCCGGTCCGAGGCCGATGATGGGGTTGATCTTAATCACGTTGATCAACGTTTCCCAGGCAGCCGTTCGGGTCAGAATGTCGTATCCCTTCGAGTCAGAAAAATACGCGTGTATCGATGAGAACTTCAGCAGTGCAATGCCAACGCTCACCACAGAAATCGGCGCGGCTAAGCGAGGTGCTGCGAACCACAGTACGAAGAAAATCGCGACAAGAGGAGGAACCCAACCCGAGTTCCAGTTTCGGTTGAGAAAGAAGCCTAACACCAACACTGCTACAACAATCACTCCGAGCAAGACCCGGAAGACCGGCCGCAACTGTCGATTAAATGCCGCCTGACTAAAGCTCAACGCTACCAGCCAGACGAAGAACAAGCTGCCATCAGCACCAGTTTGGAATATTCGGGTGGTGTAATGTCCAATCGGCGACACGAGTCGTCCGGCGAGGTAGACGGCGCCGAGAGCAACAAAGAGCCAGGTCATCCGCTCGAGCCAGCGCACGTCGCGAATTCTGGTTCCGACGAGGAGGAATGCCCCCGCGGATAGCCAAAAAAGCGCAAGCCCGCCGATTTGGGCCCGGAGCGGCGCGACTTGGGCGAAGGGCATCTCGGGTTGAATGCCGACGGCAAAGGAGAGGGTTGCCGTGGCAAGGAGCAGTCCGAGCGGGAGAAGTGGCCAGGCGGGTCGAAGCTGCGCCCCGTCTCGCCAGAACACGTCAATTGCCCATAGCCCGAGCAAACCAGCAAGGCAAAGCATCCCCGCGTTAATCGGAGAATCCGTTCCAGTCCCAATGGTAAACGGAACAACTTGGGCAGCGAGGATGAGGGCAAGCAGTCCGAGCGACGGGGTTCGGAGGAGTGCGACCAAGGCCACGACGCCGACAATCACCCCGACCAGCAGAATCACGTCGTGGAGTGGAACCCTCGGACCAACGTAAACGCTCGCGAGGCTCGAGACGACCACGGCAAGTGCCACCAGGACCCGTAAGAGCGACTGGCGGTGCTGCTCTAATTTCGTTGAAAAATTGGCTGATGAAATCACCTTGAACCATTTCCACGCTTAGGTTGAGGAGGCCCCGGCAGCACACTGACTGGTGCTTACCTTGGTTCAACTGGCTATTGCTAGGTTAGCGGAGCGTCGTTAAGAGTTGTGTTGAGCAAAAGTGGAAAAGTAGTGAAGAGGGCCACACCAGGCAACCGTCCATTGTATGTCTTGAAGGACCACCGCCGGTGAGGCCCGCGCAAAGATGTTAGCGCTCGCTCAAACAGGCGGTGGCAGAAGCAGGTGGACGCGTCGGCTTAGATCACGAAAGGACGCTAGCAACAAGGTACCGGAACCTCTCAGGAATCGCCAACGGCTTACGCCGCCCCCTTGTTCAAGATGTAGCCAACACCGTGGACAACGCCAATCGATCCCGCATCTTTTGGCTTCATGCCGATCTTGCTGCGAATGTGCGACACGTGCGTCTTGAGCATGGACGGTTCTCCGCCGTCATATCCCCAGGCATATTCGACGAGGCGGCTGAAGCTGACGACACGACCGTAATTCATGGCAAGCATGTACAGGATGCGGAATTCCAGCCGCGTTAACTGGACCGGCTCGCTGGTGTCTTCCTTGGTCACCTGGTGCGACTCGACATCTAACGTCAAATTGCCAACCTGAAGGATCGGCGTGTTCTCGACCATGTTCTTGCCACTGACCCGGTTCAACACCGCGCGAATACGCATGGTCAGCTGCTTCGCACTGAATGGCTTGGTGACGTAGTCGTCGGCACCGTGGCGAAACCCCTGGACCACGTGCTCCTCGTCCCCCGCCGCGGTCAGCATGATGACCGGAGTCGGCGACGATTGACGGATCCGACGACACACATCGAGTCCGCTCAGGTGCGGCATGGAAACATCCAAGAGCACCAAATCCGGCGTGTCAGATTGCCATCGGCGCAGGGCTTGAACCCCATCGGTCGCGACAATCACATCGAACCCCGCCCGCCGCAAGGCATACGCAGTCACATCGACAAAGTCGGCATCATCGTCTGCCATCAGAATCTTCATCACATCACTCCTTTGACATTAGTCACGAGTTCTCGGCCGGGAGCCGTTACGCCCGTGGTTGAACCAGCAGACGACAACTGGTCCCGCGTTCCGGGGCATTGCGCAAGCGGTAGCGTGAACCAGAAGGAAGAGCCCAGCCCAGCAGTGGTCTCCAATCCGACAGATCCGCCGTGTCGCTCCACGATTGACTTTACGATAAAGAGACCTAAGCCCAAGCCATCAACCCGGAGAGAGCCCGCCGTTTGTCCGCGAACGTAGCGATCGAAGATGCGCTCCATGTCGCCAGCCGAGACGCCAGGGCCTTCATCCATCACCGAAATGCGCGCAAAGGTGCCATCACGCTTCACGTCGAGCGTCAGCGTGCCACCTTCCGGCGAGTACTTGCTCGCATTCATCAGTAAGTTGATCACCACCTGCTCGATCCGGCGCGCGTCTCCCCAAACGTCGTCCTCACCAACCAGATCACAGACGATTCGCTGCTGGCGGCTCTCGGTCAACGGAAGCACGACCGCGAGCGCCGTCTCGACGACATCAGCTAGCTTGACCGATTCCCAACGCAAGTACAGCTGTTTGGTCTGAACTTGGGCGGCGACGGTCAAGTTCTCGATGAGAGATTGAACCCACGATGTGCTGCGCTGCATTCGACGCAGCATCGTCACCGCCTCGTCGCGACCAACCGAGTCGAAATTCTCCAGGAGGACCTCAAAGCCGAGGGTGATCGATCCAACCGAAGCGCGGAGATCGTGTAATACCGTTGCAACGGCATCGGTCGACTCGGAAGATTCAAGACGCCCTTCGTTCGTA